>JACXUM010000027.1 GCA_014763895.1 Campylobacterales bacterium | reverse complement strand
GTCATCTCATAAGAGATCGTTTTAAAATGTCTGGCTGCTTTTTGTGCGTCATCCATGATGCAAACTTCCTCTTTGTCTGAAGCCAAAGAGATAAGATCCATCGAAACACGGCCAAGTATAGGTAACCCCTCTGCTGTAACATAGGGATCGCTGCTGTCACCCCTGCACCATCCATCTCCATATCCAAGATCATAGGTTGAAACGATCATCTTCTGCGGAGCTTCAAAATCTCCGGCATATCCTACCCTCTCTCCTCTTCCAAGCATTCTGGAAGCAACTTTACTCGCATAAAGGGAAAGTACCGGTTTGAGTTCTATCTCATCATACGTTTTGGGAAGTTCATTATAACCGTATGCGCCGATACCGACCCGTACCATATCCTCATCAAAATGATGCATCCTTAGAATCGTAGCGGAGTTGTGCGAATGGAAACGTACATTTTCAAAACCGGCCCCTCTAACCTTCCCTTTGACTATTTCAAAGTTTTTTTGCTGCCAAAAAAGTTCCGAACTGAGTACATCGGCACTGCGGTAATGGGTCATTACGCCTATCAGCTGCAGCCTTTTTTGGGTGATCAGTTCCAATGCAAGGTCCAGCTCATGCATCATGATACCGTTTCTATGCATTCCCGTATCGACTTTCAGTTCAACTTTGACGTTTTGAGGTATCCTGCCTATCTGATCCAATGCATTGACAGCAAATGAACAGACCTCATCCGCCTTGAAAGTTCCGCCCAAAATGAGCACCGACTCAAAAAGCGATTTGATCCTGTCAGCCTCTTTATTGTTTTTCACCACCGCATGCTTGATGCCAAACTCCTTGGCAAGTCCTGCCATCTCTTCTATCCCGTGACCGTATGCATTGTCTTTAAGCACAATGGCGATCTTCTCGACTGAGCCAGTTTTTAGGGCAATTTGGTTAAGATTATGGTAAAAATGTTTTCTGTTTAATGTTATAAATGCCATAAAAGATTATACTCATGTGTGCATAAAAAAGGGATGAAGATGGAATGGTTACATATCGTAGAGATCATCGGTGCAGCAGGAACGTTCTGGTTTCTTTTTTTGATCATCAAAGAGCTGAGAAAAAGCATCAAAGAGAGCAACAACGGGAAACAAAGCGGAAAATGCGATCTGGACTAAAGGAAGTAAATGAAAAGAATGATAGCTGAATGGGAAAAACAAAGAGCAATACTGCTCTCTTTCCCGCATGAAAATACAGACTGGGCTGACAACCTTGAAAGTGCGTTAAGCCCTTTTATCCGTATCGCTCAGGCGATCGCGTACGCAGAAGCAGTTTACATCATCTGTCAAGACAAAACCAAGATAGCCGATATGTTCTGCTCAACTCAGAACATGACCTTTATCGAAATCCCAACCAATGATACCTGGATCAGGGATTACGGCTATATCAGTATCGAAGAAAATGGTGAAGTAAAGCTGCTTGATTTTACTTTTGACGGATGGGGCGGAAAATTCGATGCCTCACTTGACAACGTTGTCAACAAGATCTTGCATCAAAAGGGCTATCTGGGTACCACACCGCTTGAAACGATCGATTTTGTGCTAGAGGGCGGTTCGATCGAAAGTGACGGGGAAGGTACGATACTCACAACTTCCGAATGCCTCTGCAATCCCAATCGAAACGGAGGCCTGACCAAGGTAGAAGTTGAAGAAAGACTCAAACAGTATCTTGGTGCAGAACGTTTCCTCTGGTTGGATCACGGCTATCTTGCAGGAGATGACACAGACAGCCATGTTGACACCCTCGCAAGGCTTGTCAATAAAGACACGATCATGTATGTCAAATGCGAAGACGAAAATGACGAACATTATGAAGCGCTAAAAGCGATGGAAGCGCAGCTTCAGACATTCACAACCAACGAGGGCAAGCCTTACAACCTTGTCGCCTTGCCGATGTGCGAAGCAAAGTTCGATGAAGATGGCAAGCGTCTGCCTGCAACGTATGCCAATTTCCTGATCACCAATCATGCCCTGATCTATCCGACCTATGAGACCCCGCAAGATAAAGAAGCCCATCAAATTTTCAAAAATACATTTCCAGACAGAGAGGTTATCCCTGTTAATTGTCTCAGACTGATCGAACAGGGAGGAAGCCTGCACTGTTCAACGATGCAGGTAGCCTACTAACGTCTGTATCCCAGATTAAGTGTCCAGTAGGTTTTGAATCTGCTTTTTGGATTGTCCTTTTTAGCCAAAGCCATCTCCATAAAAGCCGGGTTCATAATATTGGCACAATGTGCCGGGCTTTCCAACCAGGCTTCAACAATATCTGGAAGAGTCTTCTGGCCTGCCCCTATATTTTCTGCAAAAGCAAATGCTTTTTTATACGTATAGCCATGGAATTTACCACGTTCCGAGGGTTTACTTTGGTGTTTTCTCCATCCGCTGCAACATCCGGTTATATCTGTGGGCTTACCTGAACCGCAATGATCACATTTACCATGTGTGGCCATATCGACGGCATGTTCCAAAGAGGCTTTATAGAGTTTATCACTCCATCTAAGAGGCTTGGCCGCTTTAAATTTACCATACTGCCCACAGCTTCTTGGCTTGCTTCTTATCATATTGATCGCATCAAGATAAGATTGATTAACTGTTTGATCCGAATCATACAGGTAAGAGCTTCCATCGCGTATGGATTGGCTTTCTTCAAAACTATCGGCAAGCAAACTTGTATGCACAAAAAGAATAAATACTGCGATATATCCTACTCTCCACATCTTTTTTCCTTTATTTTGGCATTATGTGAAGAGGGAGATAACAGTCTACTTTTACTGGCAACCTGGCGATCTTCATACAAAGACCCATGGCTTTCCGTCCCTGCTTCACAACAGGTTTGGCATTTTTCAATACTATGAATTACATAATATCCTAAGCAAATTTAAATTTTTATTAATTTACATTTTTTGATATTGTTACCGCCTTATGTTAAAATACGGAAAAAATCATAAAAAGGCAAAATGATGCAGAGTGCGCTTATACAACAAAAATTCTACGGCGATAAAAGCAAAACGGTTGAAGCAACCGTGAACAAGATACAAGAAGCAGCATCAAATGGGGCAGAACTGGTCGTTCTTCAGGAACTTCATCAAAATGAATATTTCTGCCAGTCAGAAGATACAAAATTTTTTGACTATGCAGCCGATTTTGAAGCAGATGTGGCTTTTTGGGGCAAGGTGGCAAAAGAAAACAATATTGTGCTGGTCACTTCTTTGTTTGAAAAACGTGCACCAGGACTCTATCACAATACCGCTGTCGTATTCGAAAAAGACGGGTCAGTTGCCGGCAAATACCGCAAAATGCATATTCCTGATGATCCCGGATTTTATGAAAAATTCTACTTTACCCCGGGAGATCTCGGATTTGAGCCGATCCAAACTTCGGTAGGAAAATTGGGGGTCCTGGTCTGTTGGGACCAATGGTACCCTGAAGCTGCACGTTTGATGACACTCAAAGGAGCAGAACTTCTTATCTACCCTACGGCAATAGGCTGGTTCGAAACCGATAGCAAGGAAGAAAAACAAAGACAGCTTGAAGCATGGATCACAATACAACGTTCTCATGCCGTTGCCAATGGAGTACCGGTCATTAGCTGCAACCGTGTAGGTTTTGAAGCAGACAGCAGCGGAGTGATGGCCGGTATCCGTTTCTGGGGGAACTCCTTTGTCTGCGGCGCACAGGGAGAGATGCTTGTTCATGCAGATGATGAAAATGAAACGATCCTTTATGCCGATATCGAACATAGCCGAACCAAAGAAGTACGTGATATTTGGCCGTTCTTACGTGACAGAAGGATCGATGCCTATGAGCATATCCTGAAGCGATATTGTGATTAAATACGCCAAGTTATCTTTATTATAATTTGGTAAAATCACTCCATCAGAATTTAGGAGTACGTATGGGTTACGAAGTAACAAAAGTCAAAAAGGGCGAACAGGTCCATTTCAAAATGCCTGACCCGGCTTTCTATGAAGCCTTGGGATATGAAGGGATGAAAGATCTCATGTACCGTTTTTATGATGAGATCTATGAAAGCGCTATCGCAAACTTTTTTCCGCAGGATGAAGAGGAGTTCAACAAGGTCAAAGAAAAGAATGCACTTTTTTTCATCCAGCTTTGCGGCGGTCCGAAAGTTTATGAAAATGAGGCCAAAGGAATGAATCTGAACGAATACATGATCAGGCTTCATGATGAATTTTCGATCTATGAAAAGTCACGATATGAATGGCTTGGATGCATGGAAACTGTATTGAGAGAAACTGATATTCCTCAGAAGCTAAAAGACGATTTCTGGTCCTATTTGGAAAATTTTTCCAAACTGACCGTCAATACCTTTTCAGACGGAAGCGTCTATTATGCAGCCTACACTCAGGCACTTGAAGATAAATAATCTTTACGTTTGATTTTGTGCAAACCACCACATAAAAGCAAATAAGAGTCCGGGTGTTTTGGTGATCGTTTCATCATACATCATCTCTTCTGCCTCCTTAAGGGGCAGTTCGATTACTTCGATGAGTTCACCTTCAACCCCTCCTCCTGCACTTACACGCATCACTTCATTGACCCTTGCAACATAAAGGGTCTGTTTGCTTCCTGCAAAACCGACCGATGTATAAAAAGAGGTAACCCTCTCTATCTTTTCCAAGGGCACAGCAAACCCGCACTCCTCCTCGATCTCTTCCTTGGCGATCTGCTCAAGGCTCATAGCTTTATCAACGATCCCGGCACAAAGCTCTATACTGACACCGTGATTATTGTTGATAAAGACTGCGGGCCGAAACTGCTTGACCAGGATAAAGGCATCTCTTTCTTCATGGTAGATAAGTACGGCTACACTGTCATGGGCCTGGACGACCTCCCACTGCTTGGGAATACCGTCTTGATGATAGGTTGCCAATGCCGTCTTGACATACCGGGCATCTTCCAATGGCCGAAGAGAGAAGTTTTCAATTTTGCTGTGCGGCCGCTTCACTGAACTTCTCTCTCTCTTTTAAATTCACACTCTGCAATTGGGTCATTCCCCATTTATAAGAGGTTTCATTTTGATCGATATATGCCAAAAGCTCACGTGTATGCTTTTTGGTTCCTTTAATCTCCACTTTTTTATATTTGGTTGTGGTAACATCTTCATATTTGGTAAATTTCTTCAATACCGTTTCAACAGCTGAATCTCTGCGCAATACCTTCATCGGGTCGATCCATCTGCCGTTTTTCATCATGCCAAAATGCAAATGCGGTCCCGTACTTCGACCACTGTTGCCAGAATAGCCGATCACTTGGCCTTTTTTGACAGATTGCCCGTTTTTTGCTCGGATTTTACTTTGATGTGCATATAAAGAGACATAGCCTCCGCTGTGGCGTATCTTGATCGTATTGCCATACCCTGCCATCCACCCGGCATATATAATTTTTCCGTTATTGACTGCCAGCAGGGGGGTACCTTTTCTTGCACCAAAATCCGTTCCTTCATGCGGCCGGTAACGATGTAGAATCGGATGCCATCTGCGGTAAGAAAAACTCGATGTAATACGTGCATTTCTTATTGGCATACCAAATACCTGCCCCCTTTGTGAAACAGGTACCCTTCTGCTATAGATCACTTTTTTCTTTCCCGTTACCTGGTAAGCGACTTCTTTTTGTGCTGCGTCATAACCGTCCCCATCTTCATCGACATAGACAAACTGTTCCTTGTCTTTCATCTGTACTTTAACGACCTTGATATCAGGCATGGTATAAACTTTTCCAAGTCGCGTTCTCTGTTTATAGATAAAATCGATCCTGTCGCCTTTATGGAATTTTCTTGTATTGACAACCCCTTTCATCGCCTGGGAAACTCTTTTGGCAACATTTTTCTGATTGACGCTTTTCAAGGTATCGTTATAAGGATTCTCTTCGATCTCAACCTTGCCGTAATAACTTTTTTCTTTGTACTCAATAGGAATAATATCAAAAACGTAACTATCATCCTCTCGCTTTTTATAAAGGTGTATCTGCATCTCTTCACTGATCGGGATCAATGCCTGAAGCACTGTACCGTCATCTTCTTTTGCTTCATAATACTCGTGATTACTATGGATATCGGATAGAAACTGTTGATCTTCTTCAGATATCGAATCCAATAAAGATGTTGAAATATTACGTGATTGGAGATATTCTGAAAAACTCATCCCTTTTTCCCATTTCACATACGATACTTTCGCAGCAAATGAAATGTGTAATATTAGGGCCCATACAATTAGATATCTCATTGCTCTCCTTTTATAGGCGCATATTATAACGCAAATAGCTAAAGGAGACCACTCATACAAAAGGTGCTCTAATCTCAATCAAATTTTAACGTTTTACCTGTATAATCTAATCTATTCTAACTTAGAAAGGAACTGCTATGCATAAAATAGCCACCCTGTTTCTGGCTGCCTTCCCTCTTTTTGGAGGATTTTTCCCTCCAACAGTACAAAGTGCCGTCTCCAGTGTAAGCGGAAAACAGATTACACTGACCAAACCGTTTCCTATCAACGGGATGAGCGGTGTTATCGTTCATACCTATAACGATTCGCTTCCGACAATGACACACCGCATTGCGCAAACCTCTACTGAGGGTAAAGCCAAATTGATAGAAACCGATATCATCCACCATGAAAGCCTACCAAACATTAAAACCGAGGCTCTTGTGGGCGACAAAGTAGTCGGCGGATACCTTTACGACAATGTTCTGGTGCTGGCTCCTGATGCACAAACTTATTCAAAGATCACATCCCAATATGAAAAAACATGGATCCATCCTGACCTTTATGCCCTGTTCCTCACAAAAGAAGGCGACAGTGTTCCGACAAAAGAGAACCTTGCAAAATTTGCCGATATGTATCAAGTGGGACTCGTCTGTATCGTTCGAAAAGAGACTGCTATCCTTTTAGATCCCATTTCAGGAAAGATCGTAGGACAGCAGACTTTAGGCCAAACCCCTGCACAGGGGCAATTCCCCTTCTTTATGCACTTTGAAGAGATCAAATCAGGATGGTTTGACAGTGAAGAAAAAGGAAATTATTATCAAATAATGGAGTCGATCTAAATGTTAGATACCAAACATATCCAAGCGTTTGAAAGGATCGTAGGCAAAGAGAATGTCTACAGTGACAAAGCGCATCTTATCGCATACAGCTATGATGCGACGCGTACACGTTTCCAACCCGATGCAGTCGTATTTCCCCGGGATGAAAAAGATGTCAGCGAGATCTTAAAATACTGCAATGAGCACCATATCGTCATCACGCCAAGAGGGGCCGGAAGCGGATTTACCGGTGGAGCCCTCCCTACGCAGGGCGGTATTACGCTGGGTATGGAAAAACACATGAACAAGATCCTTGAGATCGATATGGAAAATATGGTTGCAGTCGTACAGCCCGGCGTGATCAACATGGATCTGCAAAAGGCGGTAGAAGAAATCGGGCTTTTTTACCCGCCTGATCCGGCAAGCGAACAGTACTCCTCTTTGGGCGGTAATGTCAGTGAAAATGCGGGCGGCATGCGTGCAGCCAAATACGGGATCACGAAAGACTACGTCATGGCGCTTCGTGCGGTTCGTCCCAATGGCGACATCATCCGTGCAGGGAAAAGAACGATCAAAGATGTAGCCGGGTACAACATCGCAGGCATCCTTATCGCCAGCGAAGGAACCCTCGCTGTCATTACCGAAATCACAGTCAAACTGATCCCGAAACCTAAATTCACTAAGGGCTATATGGGGATCTTCCCTTCTGTTGAGGATGCAATGAATGCGGTATTCAAATCGCTTGCGGCAGGTGCAAATCCCGTGGCAATGGAATTCCTAGACAGCCTTGTGGTTCATGCGCTCAAAGAGAAACTGAATGTCGATCTTCCAGAAAGTGCAGGCGCATTGCTGATTGGAGATGTAGACGGTAACGTCGAAGAAGAAGTTGCTTTCCAGCTGGAAATCCTGGAGAAATCTTTCAAAGCAAACGGTGCACAGGAGTTTGTCATCGCCCATGATGCTCAAACCAGAGAGAAGCTATGGTATGCCAGACGCAATGCTTCCCCGTCTATCACTTACTTTGGCAATAAAAAGCTCAATGAAGATATCTCCGTACCAAGAAGTATGCTTCCCGAAGCACTCAAACGTATCTATGCCATCGGTGAGCGGTATGGTTTTAAAGTACCTTGTTTCGGACATGCCGGCGATGGCAACATCCATGTCAACATCATGCTCCAAAATCCGGATGAGAAACAACTTGAAGAAGCGCACCATGCGATCGAAGAGATCTTCCAACTGGTCGTTGATATGGGTGGAACGCTCAGCGGCGAACACGGTATCGGAACCAGCAAGGCTCCGTTTATGAATATCGCATTCAACGAAGAGGAGATCGCGTTATTTAAAGATATTAAAAAAGCTTTCGATCCAAACAATATACTCAATCCGGGGAAAATGGGCTTACCTGCCTAAAAAGAACTGTTCCCTTCAAGGAACGAAAAGAGGGTTTTTAGCGCAAGATTATATGGTGCAAGAAGCAAGAAAAATAAAAAATTAATTGAAGAGATGCAAAGGGCAGAAGATGTTAGCTCACAAGATTGAATTAAAACCTAATAATAAACAAATTACCTATTTTAAGAAAGCTTGTGGAATATCAAGACTTGCTTGGAATTGGGGACTTTTTAATTGGGAAAAACAATATAAAGATGGCTTAAAACTGTCAAGAATGGCTCTTAAAAAAGAGTTTAATGCTCTTAAAACAAAAGAGCTCCCATTTACCTACGAAGTCACAAAATACGCTTCACAACAACCTTTTATTCAACTTCAAGAGGCTTATAATAGATTTTTCAAAAAACTAGGCGGTAAGCCTAAGTGTAAGAAAAAAGGTAAATCACGAGATAGCTTTTATATCGGCGGAGACCAAATAAAAGTTATCGGCAAAAAAGTAAAGATCCCAAATTTAGGATTGGTAAGACTAAAAGAAAATATTAGATTTGAGGGGAAAATATCTAATGCAACAGTATCAAGGATAGCTGATAAGTGGTTTATTTCATTTGCGATTAAACCAGCTATGAGCTATCACGAGACTTGTAAAAATCAAGCAAGCGTAGGGATAGACTTAGGTATCAATCATTTGGCAGTGTTAAGTAATGGAGGTTTTATTAATTTGCATAACCAGCTAGGGAAAGTTCTTCCCGAAGTAACGCCTGTGGAGACAACGGCTCTAAATCAAGAAGCTAGACTTGTTGATTTAACCAGTATCGTTGAATCAGGAAATAAACATCATACTTTAAGCAATTGTGCTTAAAGTATGAGTAAGTTTTATGGAGCAGTGAATGAAAACCAAAGCGCTCTTAAAAAACTACTATGTTTTTATCCGTGATTTTGTTACAGACCTTTTTGATGATAAACTGGGGCATTATGCTTCCAGTCTGAGCTGGAGTACGCTTTTTACCCTCATTCCGCTTCTTGTGATCTTTATCTCCGTCTTTACCAACTTACCGCTTTTCAATACGGTTTATGCGAAGATCGAAGAGTTGATCTTTTCCAATCTCATACCGACCAATTCCAAAGAGGTCATGAACTATCTCAATACCTTCGTTGCCAATTCGGATAAACTCGGTGTCATGGGGGCAGGTTACGTACTCTTTGCGGCTTTCATGTTCTTTAAGAACTATGACTTTATTGTCAATGATATTTTTGAAGAACCTACAAGAGGGCTCTATAAAGGATTGAAAACCTACTTCCTGCTCATTCTGCTTATACCGCTGCTTATGGGCGGATCGTTCTATGTTTCGTCTTTTCTACAGCAAAGCATTACCCAGACCATACACCTATATTATTTTCTGCCCTATCTCATCGTATGGATGATGTTTTACATTGCCTACCAGATATCGCCCAATACTTCTGTAACGTTTACCGCTGCAAGCATCAGTTCATTCATCGCTTCGCTGGTTTGGTATCTCTCCAAAAATGCCTTTGTCTTCTATGTTCTCTACAACAGGACCTATACCAGTATCTACGGCAGTATCAGCACGATGCTCTTTTTCTTTTTATGGATCTATATCTCCTGGGCCATCTTCATACACGGTTTGAAATTTTGTGCCCTGCTTAACAAAGACGAAGAGATAGACCATATCGTGTAGCTGCCAATCCTTTAGATGATAAAGAGATACAGAGCATACAGCATCGCCGTACCCAAAGTAGCCCCAAACAGCCATCGGTTCCATATGGCACCTATTGACATCGCAACATAGAGACCCAATGCCCAAAACGGAAGCAAATACTCTGTGCCGCCATGAGGAAAATCAAACAGCCATGCCAATCCTGAATCCAACAAACCACCCATCCCGACAAGATGCAAAAAGATCACCGCAGGATAGAACGGAATAAACGCAAGAGAGAGTAGCGGCGAGAGCAATTGATAAGCAGTCGTTATGCCAAATACCGCATGCACGATCGGAAGCATCAAGACAAAGATACCCAATGGAATAACAATCAGCGTAATCACCATCTTATGCAAACTTTTGGCATACTGCAACACCAAAAAGATGTAAAACACTCCTGCCACGGAGAGCCAGAATGATAACGAAACCATCAAAGAAGGGAACAATGCCATCAACACTGCCACAACTGTCAACAAAAAAGTGAAACTAAGCAGTTCCATACCCAATAGCAGCATGAACCACCCGGTCAAGACCATCGCAAAAGAACGCACCAGTGACGGCGGGAAATCAACAAACCAAAGATAGGCTGCCAAGAAAGCCATACTGACAACGCCTACATCCAAAAGAGCATAACGATAAGGGAAGTAGCGCTGTTGAAAAAACCTGTAAAACCAAAACCCTATCCCGTAGATCATCCCCCACAGGATCCCCAGGTGAAACCCGCTTAACGCCACAAGATGGCTGATACCCAGCATGCTGACCTTCTGCCTGAGACTTGCATCCAAAGGCGTTGCAAAAAAAATCGCATTGTAAAAGGATGCCAACGCCTTGTTTTCATGCTGTGATGCTACCTCTTGCAGCAAATACTCTTTAAAGCCCTGAGAAACCGGCATGATCTGTCCGATACGGCTTTTGACAAAAAATGTCCCCAGATAACCCCAGAAAGTAATTGTCACATTTGGAAAGATTTCAAGCCGAACCTGTGAATTTTGAAAAGATTTTTTTTGATAAGTCACCGTATAAAAGGTCCATCCCTCTTTGCTGTGCAGTTTTAAGACTTCATAGCTTCTGCCGTGTTTGTTTTTTGTTGATTGTGAAAGTACCTTAGCCGTCGTAAAATAGAAAGGTTTATGGATAAAAGAGCGGTAATCCTGATAAAGAAATGCAAGATGGATCATCAGTGCTATCGCCAAAACGGCCATGACACCGATGAGGCTTTTGGAATCACCAAAAAGTTTTGGTTTTTCAAGCTGCATAGCCAAAATTATATCTGAGGAATATCGATATGCCCTTCCCTCATATCGACATTTCCATCCTCATAGACCACTTCAAAAGCAGGTGAATGCGAGGCATCGACAAAACGGGTATACTTCTTCTGGAAGACCAGATCGACCGTGCCAGTAGGGCCGTTTCTTTGTTTCCCGATGATGATCTCCGCTTCCTCTTCCGGTTTTTTCCTAAACTCACTGGTATACTCTTTGCCTTCGGCTTTGGCCTTCATCTCTTTTTCTTTCTCTTTGGCCTCACGATAAACATCGTCACGATAAACAAACAGGATGATATCGGCATCCTGTTCGATCGCCCCGGATTCCCTAAGGTCTGAGAGCATCGGACGCTTGTTTTCCCTTGCTTCAAGAGAACGGTTCAGCTGTGAAAGCGCAATGATCGGGATCTGCAGTTCCCTTGCAAGCTGTTTAAGCCCTCTTGATATCTCGGAAACCTCCTGCTGCCTTCCTTCCCTTCCTTCACCGCTCATCAACTGAAGATAATCAATGATCGCCATTGAGATCTCCGGATGTCTGGCCTTGAGCTTTCTTAGTTTGCTTCTGACCTGATGGATCGTCGCATACCCGCCGTCATCCACAAAAAGTTTCTTGCGAGAAAGGTCATCCACCGCTGCGGAAAGCTGGCTCCACTGTTCATCCACCAGATCCCCCACACGAAGCGACTGCAACGGGATAGAGGTCTTGGCTGCAAGCATACGCAGCATCAGCTGTTCAGCGGGCATCTCCAGAGAGAAAAATGCCACTCCCTCATCCCGCTCAATGGCTTTAAGCGCCATGTTCAGTACAAAGGCGGTGTTGTGTGTAACCGTCATGTCTTCCAGCAAAAAAAGATGATTGCCATCCAGTACAAATCCATAATAATCATCCACTTTGTCATACTCGACTTTGATGCCCGTATGGCGATGATCTCTTTTTGATATCAGCTCTCTGGCTTTTTTTCTTTCTATGCGGGTCGGTATGATTTCCAGATTTCCGACGATACGAACCCTGCACACCTCTTTTTCATAACTTCTTGCTTTGATACTTGCCTTTTTCTTTTTCAGTGATACTTTAAAGCCCAATGAATCAGCCAAAAACTTGATCTCATTAGCCAACTCTTCACTATTTTGTACAATTTCCATCACATGAAACTTGTCATCATAATACCCACCACTGTCTATAAGACCGGCGAGCAATTCCAAACGCTTTTCTTTGCTGTTTGTCAAATAATCGTGTGGTATATGTTTATTGTCTATCAGATCCATTGCTCTTAATTTTGCTTGAAGAGATTCCTTTTTGCCATCCTCATGATGATTGGTAATCGCATATATTGGACATTTTTCTTTCTCTTCATAGCATTTTAATTTCTTGCCGAGTCTTTTAGCATACCCTTCAAGGTAGGAGACTATCTCATGGTCTTGCGTCGCGATACGTACATCACTCCTTCTTCCATCACCCAACCATAAACCAAGAAAATAAGGTTCTACAGCCACCTCTTTGCGGGCAAACTCTACGGCCACTTTGTAGCCTTTATAGTTTGATTTAAACTTATTGCTTTTTGGGATATATTCAGATACTTCGATATTAAGTATATCACCGTGATGATGCTTGCCTTCGTTCCGAGATCTTTTTAATGAAAGAATATGAGACTTATTCACACGATAGTCAATCCCTTTATTTTGTCTCACCCAATACATCTCTTCTCTTCCTCTGGCAAGAGAAAGTACTTTTCTGGGTGTCGAATCATCCCCCATCAGCAAATCGCCCACTTCAACATCTTCAACCTGCTTGAGCGTGCCGTCAAACATCAGGACTTTCGTACCTTTTCCAAGACATTTCCCCATCGCAGGCCTTGCAGCGATGATCACAAGATCCCCTTTGCCAAATCCGGACGTTTTTTCATTGAGGTTTTTAAATCCCGTGTCCGTACCGATCAGCCTGGAGTTACCAAGCGACTTAAGACGCTCGATCTCTTCCATCATCGCAAAAGTGATCTCTTTGGATTCCCTGAAATCCTCGTTGGAACTGTTCTGTGTGATCTCATAAAGCTTCTTCTCTACCAGGTTCATCACCTCATCGGCAGGGAGGTCATCTTCTATTGTTACCTTTTTGATCTCGGTAGCCAAAGTAGCCAGTGCCCTTTTGCTCGATTTTGCCTTGATCTCTGCGATGTAGGCAGCCGTATTGGAGATAGGATTTGCCGAAAGCAGATCGAGCATGGCTACTTCATCAAATTTCCCTTTGGAAAGCAGTTTTGAGCGCAAAAACTCTTCATCGATCGGCTTCTCTTCACGGCTAAGCTCTTCCATCGCCGCAAAAAGATGCTGATGGAACGGAAGGTAAAAATCATGTGGTGTTAGTTTTGAAGCGATCTCTTCATAGGTCTTCGGATCAAAAATGATCGAAGAGAGCACCGCCCTTTCGATATTGAGATTGTACATATTCTCCATCATTATTCCTTACCAGCCTCTTTGGCAAATTTTTCCACCTCTTCGACAAAGCGCTCAACCAATTCTGCCTCAGGCAGTCTTGCGACCACGTCTCCTTTAACCATTATCAATCCTGAACCTTTTCCGTAGGCTATCGCCACATCGGCATGCTTTGCTTCACCGATCGCATTGACCACACAGCCCATAACCGAGATATCCATCGGCGTTTTGATATGCGATGTCCGTCTTTCCACCTCGGCAACCGCACTGACCAGATCGGCTTCTATTCGTCCGCAGGTAGGACAGGAGATGATATTGAGCCCTTCTTTGAGGCGTCCGGAATCTTTGAGGATCGCTTTGCCGACCTTGATCTCCTCTTCAAGCTCTCCGGTGATCGACACACGCAGGGTATCACCTATGCCATCCAGCAGCAATGCGCCAAGCCCTATAGCCGATTTGACCGTCGCATGGAATATGGTCCCCGCTTCGGTCACACCAAGATGGAAGGGATAGTTATTTCTTGGACGCAGCATCCTGTATGCCTCAACAGTCCTGTCCACATCACTGGCTTTGAGCGACACCTTGATATCCGTAAATCCAAGATCTTCGAGGAACTTGATGTTGTACTCTGCACTCGCCACCATCCCCTCAGCCGTCGCTCCATAACGCTGTTCGAACTCTTTTTCCAAACTTCCGGCATTCACACCTACCCGAATGGGAAGATTACGCTCCTGGCATGCTTTGACGATCTCTTTGATCCGGTTTTTCTCGCCGATATTGCCGGGGTTAAACCGGATACAGTCAACCCATTTTGCCGCTTCGAGTGCGAGTTTATAATCAAAATGGATATCGGCGATCAGAGGAAGCGAGATCTGCTCTTTGATCGCTTTAAGCGCAAGGGCATCTTCCATTTTGGGCACAGCCACACGCACCATATCTGCTCCCGCAAAATGCAGCCTGTTGATCTGCTCTACGGTTGCGGCAACATGATGGGTATCACTGTAGGTCATGGACTGCACAGAGATAGGAGCATCTCCACCTACTGCTACATTGCCGACATAGATCTTCTTAGTAGGAAATCTCTCCTTCATAGAGTTTCCTCCAAACAAGATAGTGAGGAGTGAGGAGTGAGGAGTGAGGAGTTTTGGAAAACAAACTTCGTTTGTGTTTTATTTTTCATTGTTATTCTCTTTTGCTGTTTTTGTGCTGGATGACAATATTTTAATTAACTCTTCTGTATCACCTAAGAGGCTGTCGGCTATTTTTAGTTCCAGATAGTCACAATCTTTTAACAATCTCAACCAATATTTCGTTTCGTTTGCTTCTTTCAATGCAACATATAATTTATTGATAAAGTCTGACTTTGACTGTGCATATTTGCTTTCGGCTATCAAAGCACCGATCGCTGTACCGGAACGAAGCAACTGTTTGCTCAGAACATACTCTTTCTTCTCAGTTTGCAGATATCCACTGCACTTGACGATCCGTATCGCGAAATCATAACTTTTTTTCTCTAAAATACTCATATCGTATTTTATCAAAAATCCTTAACAATTCCTCACTGTTCAATAAAAGCTTTTCGCTGAAAAGCATACTAACACTCCTCACTCCTAGTTCCTAATTCCTCATTTAAAAGCTTTTGCTTTTACGAAAATTCGACCGGGTCCATATCGATCTCAAGCTCTCTGCCTTGTACGCTGTGAAGCGCTTTGAGCAATGCCGTTCGCGTCTTGCTTCGAAGCAGGATCGTAAAACGGTATTTGCCGGCGATCTTTTCGATCGGCGCTTTGCCGTGACCTACGATCTCAACCTCTTTGTAAGCTTTGAGCTTGGCAACCGTCTCTTCAGTAACCTTGGAAGCTTTGTTTGGATCCTTATGGCCGATGAGTATGCGTGCCAGTGAAACAAACGGCGGATAATGTGCCATTTTCAAAAACACCAGTTCATCCTTGATGAACTGCTCATAATCATCCAGATACTGTTCAAAAAATGCCGCATCCCCCGTCTGCACGATCACCTCGGCTTCCCTGGCACGGCCGCTTCGCCCTGCGATCTGCAAGAAAAGGCTCATGGCCCTTTCCCTTGAGCGGTAATCTGCCAGTCCCAAGATATAATCAAGCCCCATGATCACGCTTAATGTGATATTGGCATAGTCATGCCCTTTGGAAAGCATCTGCGTACCCAGCAGCAGGTTGCTCTCTCCGCTTTCGAAACGCTCCAGCGCCTCTTTGAGCTTTTTGGCCGTAGTGATGCTGTCTTTGTCGAACTGCTCTATCTTGATATCTTCAACTGCCCCTTCGATCACCTCTATCGCTTCGGCCGTTCCCATCCGCTCACTCGTAAGCGGCTGATGCCCGCAGTAGATACAGGTATCCCGTATGGGTTCAGTGAAGTTGCAGTAGTGGCATTTAAGATGCCTTTTGTTTCTGTGCAGTGCCATTCCCACAGAACAGTAAGGGCACAGATGGGTTCTGCCGCAATGCTGGCAGTAAAGATACTTGAAATTTCCCCTTGTAGGCAGAAAAAGCAAAGACTGGCCGTGTGCTTTCAGATTTTGCCCTATTGCCTTCAAAATGGGAGGATTGATGCGGTCCCCGGAGATAAAATGATAGGTTTTTTTTGTCTCTACATAGGGTTTGTCCAATTTGACCACATCGTATTTATGATAGCTCCCTGCTGAAGGTGTGGCAGATGCCAAAATGACTTGAGCCCCCGATCTCTGCCCCATCAAAACCGCCACGTCCCTGGCATGATACCTTGGACGCGTCATCGCCTTGTAGCTGTCGTCATGCTCTTCATCGACCACGATAAGCCCAAGATCTTGCAAGGGCACAAACAAAGCCGAACGTGCACCCGCAACGATCCGCACCTTCCCGCTGTAAATGCCTTCAAGGATACTCTCTTTTTTCTTCTTGGTCAGTTTTGAGTGCCACATCGCTACCTGTTCACCGAAATATGCCTTCAGACGCTTTTCCATCTGGGGGGTCAGCGAGATCTCAGGCATCAGAAAAATGGAGCTTTTACCCTCGCTTAACATCTTGGCCATCAAAGAGATAAAGATCTCTGTTTTACCCGCCCCGGTCACCCCAAAGAGGAGTGCACGCGCTTTGTGCAGCAGCGCGGCATAGGCCTGCTGCTGCAGATTGGATAAAGCAGGTCTTTTTAGTGATGAGTGATGAGTGATGAGTGATGAGTGATGGTTTGCATTGCTTTGCAATGCTTCTATCTCTTTTTCTTGATGGTAGATTTCCTCATTCCTCACTTCTCTTTGCTTCCTGAAAGGAAGAAAGAGACTGATCGCCTCCCCAAAAGAGGAAAAGTAATACTCAGCGATGAACCTTGCCAGTTCCATCTGGGTAGGATTGTAGTATCTTTCTGAAACCGTGCTTACTTCAACCGTTTCAAAAGAGGGTTTTTCGACCTTCTCTATGATGACAGCTTCTTTTGCACTCTTTTGAAAAGGTACAATAACAAGCATACCTTTTTGCAGTTCTATGTGAGAATGGTATGTCAGTGACGGCGCACTGGAACGAAGCAATGCAACCTGGTAAAAAAACACCGGCTACTCTAATTTTTTACAATTCGTATCATCCGTATCAGCACATATCAGCTTATTCCCGGTTAATTCAAAATTGGCTTGGCCATCTGTACTTTTTACAAATCTAAAGCTGTAATGTGTTGCATCCGTTCTGATCCAGCATCCTCTTTCCCCTGTCGCACAGTTTGGAACTGGATACTGTAATACATCCGCGGCGTTACCATCCTGATCTGCAGAAAATGTTTCAAATGCATTGGTACCGTTTCCCAAATCCGTGATTCCGGTCGTGTCACCTCTGAGAATACGTTTTTGCCTTTCAGTCGATATAGAAGTTCTTACTGCTGCAAGCGTTGTCCCACCTTTTGTTTCATATGCCTGATCTGCCGTATCTCCAAATCTTGGAAGAGCTACAGCAGCAAGTATACCGATTACTATCACAACAAAAATCAATTCTATCGTCGTATAAGCATCACGCAATTGCTTTTGCATATCTATATCCTTTTGTTTCTTTATTTGATGATTATAACACAAATATGTCCAAATCATTAAAATTTAAACGGTGTGATCCCGTCTAATAGACGATCACACCGTCTGTTTCGTCATAAAGATAAAATCGGGGAGGGAAGGCAAGGCTCCCGTCCCTGCACCCCAGTGCATAGATCTTGCCCCCTATAAGGGCAGTTTGTGCGACCTTGCCCGCACTCAGTGCGCCCACAGGCTCGCCGATCTGAGGAATGATGGCCGTCGAGGGAAGACAGTTTGCCAACGAGATCTGTGCCGGTGCACCAAGTCCCACAAACTCGGATGGAATGGTCTCAACTTCTTCACCTTCTGTAATGGTCGAATAGTTTAGACTGTTGCGCAATGCTCCATTTTGATCAGGTTCACTTCTTTGAAGGCTTGACCACATGGAGGGCAGTACGCTTCGGTTGAGCGTGCCGGTAAAAGAAAAGAGTTTGGTAACATGCGCATCATCGGAGATACTGATAAACCGGGGCAGCGCCGTTGCCGCTATGATCCCCGCTATGAGGATCACGAAGACCAACTCTATCAACGTAAAGGCTTTTTTATGGGAAATTTGCATCAGCATTCCTTCTATCACCATTGTGATCTATTATAACAGAAAAAAAGGAATAAAGTAAACTACATTTGAAAAAAGGCGCGCTTCATCTATCGCGTCAGGATATTGACCCCGTCTTCAAGAAAAAAATGCGGCGAGATACTAAGATCGCTGTCGATGCAGCCTATCTTATACGTGACAGCAATGCTCCCGATCGTAGCACTTGCGATCGTTCCAACGTTCACATTGAGGGGCGTTCCCGCATTTGCACACTGTGTCAGGTCAAGCGTATGCGTCTGAAGCTCCGAAGGTATCGTTTCAAGCTGCGCATCTGCACCTGTATCGGTGAGGGTATTGTATTTGG
The DNA here is from genome assembly GCA_014763895.1 of Campylobacterales bacterium. Lineage (GTDB taxonomy): Bacteria > Campylobacterota > Campylobacteria > Campylobacterales > Sulfurovaceae > Sulfurovum. The sequence continues at coordinate 841 of JACXUM010000027.1, read as the reverse complement.
CTAATACGGCGTTTTTCAATGACCCGTTCACTCCCGGTTCATTTCTCTGAACCCCGGACCAAAGAGAAGGACCGACCGTTTTGTTCAGCGTGCCGACAAAACTCTGCAGTTTGGATACATGGGCATCTTCGGATGTCAATAAATATCTGGGAATGGCAACGGCTGCCAATATACCGATAATTACGATCACAAATACCACTTCGATCATCGTAAAAGCACTACGTTCATTTTCCAAAATAATGATCTCCTTCCAAAAACAATGTTTTTTGTTTAATTATAGCACAAGACCAAAAAAGAAAAATTATTTTTAATAATTAGTTAATAAAGCTAACTTAAGAATTGGCGATTTATGAAAGCAAATTTAGAAATTGAAGATATTTCCACTCTTTAGAAGAGTGGAAATTTAAAGTAGTTAATTATTTAGTTACGATTCTTGTACCATCACCCAAGGCAAATGTTGGAGAAACACTTAAACTACTATCAACACACAATATATCGTATGTTGTACCGGCTATTGTAGATGATGCGATTCTTCCTGTACGCGCTGCTGCTGCTGCATCATCCAAAACAACTGTCGAAGCTGCACAACCTGCTAACGGAATGTCATGGATTCCTGTACCTGTTACACCATCTGCATTTACTGTCAATTCTGATGGGATAGCCTCAAGATTTGCTTCACTTGGGGTACCACCTGTTGTTTCATTATCAAAAAGATTATTGTATTTGTATTCTGATACTGCTACTACAGATCCGGCTAATGCGGGATAGTTTCTTTGTACACCTGACCACAAAGATGGTCCTGTTGTTCTGTTCAATGTTCCTACGAAAGCCTGTAGTTTTG
>JACXUM010000041.1 GCA_014763895.1 Campylobacterales bacterium | reverse complement strand
CCGCCTGGGGAGTACGGTCGCAAGATTAAAACTCAAAGGAATAGACGGGGACCCGCACAAGTGGTGGAGCATGTGGTTTAATTCGAAGATACGCGAAAAACCTTACCTGGCCTTGACATGGTAGGAACTTTCCAGAGATGGATCGGTGCTTGCTTGCAAGAACCTACACACAGGTGCTGCACGGCTGTCGTCAGCTCGTGTCGTGAGATGTTGGGTTAAGTCCCGCAACGAGCGCAACCCTCGTCCTTAGTTGCTAGCGGTTCGGCCGAGCACTCTAAGGAGACTGCCTTCGTAAGGAGGAGGAAGGTGAGGACGACGTCAAGTCATCATGGCCCTTACGGCCAGGGCTACACACGTGCTACAATGGATAGGACAATGAGACGCAATACCGCGAGGTGGAGCAAATCTATAAACCTATTCTCAGTTCGGATTGTTCTCTGCAACTCGAGAACATGAAGCCGGAATCACTAGTAATCGTAGATCAGCATTGCTACGGTGAATACGTTCCCGGGTCTTGTACTCACCGCCCGTCACACCATGGGAGTTGATTTCATTCGAAGCGGGGATGCTAAAGTAGCTACCTTCCACAATGGGATTAGCGACTGGGGTGAAGTCGTAACAAGGTAACCGTAGGAGAACCTGCGGTTGGATCACCTCCTTTCTAGAGTACGATATCGATGGAGCTCACACTCATCGATACAAGTCTTTTACAAGATAAAAGACGTCTTTAGTCTTCACAAGGTGAAAGCTTTAGTAAGATGAATTTTATTTGGACTTGTCCAAATAAAAGAAGACAAAAAAAGAGATACGACGCTTGGTTCTCAAAGGTTTGGTAAAAAGCTCCCTTTTTAGGAGTGAGAGAGAGTAGTCAAGTGTGAATAACTATAATAGCATCTAACTCTTAACTATTAGTTCTTAATTCTATTGATTTGACTAGAGATGGGACTATAGCTCAGTTGGTTAGAGTGCACCCCTGATAAGGGTGAGGTCTCAGGTTCAAATCCTGATAGTCCCACCATTTTTACGTTATTTGCACAAAGCAAAAAACTCGTGTACACTGATTGGGTACACTTCGTTTTTACCTTTGCACAACTAACCCAAAAATATCGATGAAAAGTGAATAATGGAATATATCAATTTTCCATTATCAATTTTCCATTTATAGATGGGGAATTAGCTCAGCTGGGAGAGCGCCTGCTTTGCACGCAGGAGGTCAGCGGTTCGATCCCGCTATTCTCCACCATCTTC
>JACXUM010000026.1 GCA_014763895.1 Campylobacterales bacterium | reverse complement strand
CCTAAATTTTTAGGATTGGAGAGAATATTATTTTTTTTCTTTTGTTAGGGTTACCGCTTCAGCAATACCTTTTGCAAAACCATCTTCTACGGTTTCGATGGTTGTACCTGCACCATAGAGACCTCCCCAGGCAAAGGTTTTATCAAGAGTGAATTCAGCAACTTTTGTTTTTTGAGGCAAGACAAGAACGTTGGTGTTGGAGTCAATATGTATCTGTCCCAAGCCGGCCAGCATCATACGTGCAAAAGCATTGCCTTTGTCATATTTTGTAAGTTGCACTGCAAGATGATATTTTTTTACTTTATCAACATTGGTATTTTGCAATTTGTGGGTATTTATCTCTGATACTATTTTTTGTTCAATACGATGTTTTGAATCCTCGGTTATCGTCACATCGGGATTTGAATTGACCGATACCGTTAAGACATCATTTGCGTCTATTTTAAATTCTTTACTTTGTGCTTTCATATTTGTCGGTTCCGGTGCAGAGGTTGCGGTACATCCGCTGAAGATCAGTATGCCGGTAAATCCTGCAAGCGTGTATTTTGTCATACCTGAGATAATATTTTTCATAAGTGTTTCTCCTTTTATCATTAAAATAGATTATATAAGAAAGAAGTGATGAAAATGTTAAAAGCATGATGTTTTTTGTATAGCTGATTTATGATGATCGACTAAAGGAGAGTGCCCATATATATGGTTCCAAGTAAGCCGAGTGCCTACTTGGAAGTGAAATGATGAAGAGATTAACTTCTCTTCACTTTTTAGTGTTTTGTCAGCCTCAAGCTTGAAGGATAACCGTAAGAGTCATATGATGCAAACCCGTATCCCACTAGACCAAAGGCAATCGTGCTTGAAAGTTCATGAGACCCTTCGGCAATCGACAGCTGCGCTGTGGAGTAAGCCGGATTTCCTGCAACTGCCGTGAATTCTGCACTGTCTATCGGTGCGCCGTCCATCATGATATCCCCGGTATTTGCCGTCGGAACGACGATATTGACATAGTTTGTAAATCCGTTAGGTGTATTGATGATGTGCTTGGTATCAAACTGGGCGATCGCAGGGACCAATGTCATGAACGGATCGGAAGTCACACCATCCCAGCTGCTGCCATTGGAATACTGCAACGCCATGATCGGCTGATTTGCTTCGATATAGCTTGAACCCTCTATGACCGTCTCATGGTACTGCCCTGCGTTCAGTGTTGCTATGACAGTACCGTCTTTTTGGATCTGTGTTCCGTCAACCGAAGCGACAAACCTGAAGGTATCCCCTTTTTGTCTGGTTGCCAGCGGTACTGTGATGAAGCTTTTCTCCCAGGTATTGACCGGGAGCATCTGCTCTTCGATATGGTCGCAGGCACTGTATCCAACCGGAATATTGGTACATTCGTTGCCGCTCAGTACGGCGATATTTTTATCGCTGGTGATATGGGTGCCCGTGAGTTCCATAGATGCCTGGTACTGGTAGGTTTGACCTTTGTTGAGTGCCACGTCAAATTCGGTCGTATCAGGCAGCTGAACATGCACATGGGTGCCGTCTTCAAGCGCCACTGCCGAGAACTCATCATAGGTTGCACCATAATAGCCTGCCGTATAGTATTCGTTTGAGAGTACCTGGTCCGGCAAGATCAACGAGGCATCCGTTGTATATGTTGTTTGATTTAGCCCGATGACGACAATGTTCTTTTCGGCAGCGATCTCGATCATCTTATTTTCAGTAGCGGTTCCTTGTTGCATCATCCTGGTTGGGATAACCACCTCTTCTGACTGGTTTGCCGTGATATGCTCCGTAATGGTACTGTTATCATCAGAGAGTGTGATATTGACATCGGTGTCTTCCGCACTGGCAATATAGAATGCTAACTTATCCGGTCCATAATTTTGTATAAAGGATGTGTGGAACACTTTTCCTGTATTGGAAGGCGGCAAGGTGTCGTTTCCGTCGTCTATAAGCGTATCCGAAGAGGTTCCGTTACAGCTGCTGCCGCATCCGCTCAGTGTAAAAAGTGTCACAGTACCTGCCAGCAAAAGTAGAGATGTTATGTAACTTGTTTTCATGATCTATCCTTTATCCTAGAATTTATAAGAAACACCGAGTGTCCACAGGTCCGCAATCACATTAGCCTCTCTTGCACAGCAGCCAAATCCTGTGTCATCATACGCACGCACATAATCTACGAATGCCGAAATATTTTCGTTGAAGCTGTAGCTTGCACCAAGACCCCACTGGAATCCGTTTTCTGCACTGTCCACACCCGCTACCGGTACATCCGTCAATTTTACCTCACCGTATCCAAGCAATGCATAGAGCTTGAAGTTGTCGATTGGATACATCGGCTTGAGGTAGATACCTGCATTACTAAAATCCGTCGGATAGTCATCGTAGTCCGGATTTGAAGTCGTGCCATGATCATACTCTACATCACTGACATTGAATGTATAGCGTCCTTCAAGCGCAAAATACTGGTTGAACTGGTACCCCGCTTGCAATGCAAGCCCCGTTGCGCTAAACTCCTCGTCGCTGTCATCATCTCTCAGGCTCATAGCAGATACCCCAAGACCTACATAAAAACCGCTGCCACTGGCTGCTGCAACTTCTGGTACCGTCACCTCCGGTTCTACAGGAGCAATATCCCCGCCGGCATAACACAATCCATTCAGTGCCATCATCGACGCAAGAGACAAAATACTTCTTCTCATTCTTTCCCTCCAATAATATATTGTTTGTGATTGTGCAGTCTGGCGATCTCTTCATCTACGATAGAGTTATACTAGTACCCAAGATCCATGACTTTCCGGCCTTGCCTCACGACAAGTGTAGCTTTTAACAGTAACTAAACATATTAATTATAGTAGACAATAACCAAAAGAAAAATTAATGGATAATTGATTTGATTATCTTTATAAATACAAAATTTTTTTTGAGGTAAAAATCTATTTTAAGTGGAATATTTTGAAGTGAATGGATACTCTATCATTTTCATCTATAATGAGAGAATCAATAGGAAAGTTATGCCATTTCGTGGCATAACCTGTGAGATTAGAATGCGGTACAAACCGCTTTTGTGACAACAAATCCGCCGACAACCAACCATGCGAACATGAGCCCTGAAGTGTAGATAGGGGCAAGGCCGAGCCCTTTGAATTTCGCAAAGCGTGTTCCCATACCCAGTGCTGTCATCGCCATGGTAAGCAGGAAGGTATCGATCTCGTTGATGATACCAACGATGTTCTCTGGGATCAGATGCAGAGAGTTAAATCCTGCCACACCGATGAAGTAGACCGCGAACCATGGTATAACCAGTTTTACGGCCCCTCCTGCTTCTCCGCCCTCTTTTTTTGCACTGTAGCTGAGGTAAATCCCCAAAACGATCAGCATCGGTGCGATCATGATCACTCTGGTCATTTTAACGATGACTGCATTGTTTGCCATCTCTTCAGGGGCTCCCGGGATCGAGAATGGTACGGCGACTACTTGTGCGACCTCATGGATCGTTCCGCCGACATAGATACCGAATTCTCTGGCGGTCATATGCAAAAATCCGCTGGCATTTTCAATGATCGCGCTGTAAAGTACCGGATAGAGGAACATTGAGATCGTTCCAAAAAGCACGACCATCGAAACGGCAATCGCTGCTTTGTATTCTTCTGATTTGAGGACGGGCTCGGTTGCAAGAACAGCAGCAGCACCGCATACAGATGCACCCGAAGCATTGAGCATAGAGGTGTCTTTATCCATACCGAATATTTTATGCCCAAGCCATGTTCCTAGAATAAACGTAGTAGAAAGCATGATCAGTGAAACAAGGAAGCCCTCCAGGCCGACAGCGGCGATCGCTTGAAACGTGATTCTAAACCCGTAAAAGACGATCGCAAAACGCAAGATCTTTTTTGCAGAAAAGACGATACCGCTCTCCCACTCTGCCGGGAATTTGTTATGCAGGGTATTGGCATAGAAGATACCGATGACGATACCGATAACAAGCGGAGAAAGCCCCAGTGCTTTGACGGGAGCCAATCCCGCGATATAGGTGGCAGCGGCTGCAAAAATAGCGACAAAAAGGATACCGCTAAGGGTACCTGCACGTTTTTCAGGTGAAAATGGCATGTAAAATCCTTCAATATTTTTGATAAAATTCTTGGAATTATACTATATTTCTGATATAATCCGCATATCAATTTAATGAAAAGTAATCATAAATTATTTTAACAACCAAAGAGCAGGCAAGATGAAACTAACCCTCAGACAAATGGAAATTTTTCTCAATGTAGTTGCTTCAGGCCATTTGACCAATGTAGCCAGAGACATGAAACTGAGCCAATCGGCGATCTCGATGTCGATCAAGGAACTTGAGAATATTTTAGGCAGACCGGTTTTTGACCGGATCAACAAAAAGCTTGTGCTCAATGAAGTGGGCCGCGCATTTTACAAAGAGATCGATCCGCTTTTTAAAAAGCTTTCCGATATCGAGTACGAGTTTAAGAACTCCGAGAACAAAGGGATGATCCGCGTAGGAGCAAGTACGACGATCGTAGACTACCTGATGCCGACAATCATCTGCAGCTACATGAGTTCTTACCCGGACGTCAAGATCACCCTTAAAGAGGGAAATACCCAGGAGATCACGCAGATGATCCAGGAAGGAACGATCGACATCGGCTTTGTGGAAGGCTTCGTATCCGGTTCGGATATCGTCAAAGAGAAGATCGGTGTCGATGAACTGGTCGTGGTCACTGCAAGCGACAAGTTCAAAGGCAAAAGCTATTATATCGATGAGCTGGCAAAAGAGCGGTGGATACTTAGGGAAGAGGGCTCAGGGACTAGAGAGGTTTTCTTAAGCTATATCAAGGAAAAGATCGATGATTTGAACATCTTTTTAGAACTTGGGCATACCGAGTCGATCAAGAGTATTCTTATCAACCGTGACTGTTTAACCTGTATTTCAAAGATTGCGGTAGAACAAGAACTCTCCGAAGGAAAGCTTCACAGGGTGGATGTGAAAAACTTTGACTGTAAAAGAGAGTTCTTGATGATCTACCACAAGGACAAGTATCATAGTACGCTTTTTGAAAAATTCGTTTACTTCTCCAAAAAGCTGATGACCCAGATGCTTAATGTCGAGCATCATATACGTCTTAAACAGATGAAATAAGTTTAACTGCCTCTGTATACTCTTCCGGGGTATTGAGGTTTATAAAGGCTGCATCGCTTTCAAATGTTACATAGCCTGTGTGTGCTCTGTCCAAAAGGGTTTGGAGGCGATGTTCGTTTTTTTGAAGATGCTCTGATGCGAGAGGAAGAATACTCCTTTTATAAAAACCGCAAAGGGGGTGGAGGCCTTCTGGGGTTTGTGCTATGACCGCATCGAGATCTGATGTCAAATTCTTTTGTAACGTTTTGACAATGGATTCATCTATAAGCGGGGTGTCGACACTTAGAATGAAGACCTCTTCCACAGGAAGGGTTTCAAATACGGAGACAATAGCACTCAGCGGGGAGTATACGTCATAGCAATCAAGGATCAGATTGTCCGTAAAATCGAATTTTGCCTCTTTGGATGCGAGATAGACTTCATCAAACCATGCAGCAAGTTTTCGGTACTGGAATTCGCTCAGTGTTTCATATCCGCCAAAAGAGAGTAGGGCCTTGTCCCGTTTCATGCGCGAACTCTTCCCCCCTGCGAAGACGACGGCAACGGATTTTTGTCTCATTCCAACTCCATTTTACGTTTTTCGTGTAGCCACAGTACCAAAAATGCAATCAGGGTGATTCCTGCTTCGATCAAGAAAAGATGTTCCCCATAGAGTTTTCCCGACAATATCGCCCCTACAGATCCTCCAAGGCCAAACGCGATGCCCAGATAGAACTGCTGGGCAAGTTTCTTTTGCGTATACAGCGAGAAGACATAGGTGATCGAGGCCGTGTGGTAGAGTGCGAAGCTTACCGCGTGCAAAGACTGCGATGCGAATGTCAGGATCACAGAATCTGCGAAGAGATAGAGCATCAACCATCTCAAGGCCGTTAGGAGTGTCGCAAACTGCAGGATATAGAGCAGATTGCGCTGAAGCAGGGGTGCCTGGAAATAGAGCATGACGATCTCACAGATCACCCCAAAGCTCCACATCCAGCTGGTCATCTCGAGTGAAACGCCATGCGCGGTTTCATAGATCGTAAAAAAGTTATAAAACCCTCCAAATCCGACCTGCATCAAAAAAACAGAGACCCAGAAGGCCCAATATTTTGAGAGAGAAAAGTGCTTGTCTTCCTGAGGGCTTGTACGGGAAAGAGTATCGTACTTGATCAGGGCTATGCCAAACAGGAGCGTGGCAAAGGCCATGGCGCTGAGGTAGTAGAGCGCATCTAAAGGTGCCGTTAACATCTTGCCCAGCCAAAGCGCGATCCCCATGAAGCCCAAAGACCCCCAAAGACGGACCCTTCCGTAACGGTTTTTGGAGAGTAGGGCCAGTGCGATCGTTTCGACATACGGTAAAGAGATACCCATTGCCGCACCAAAAAAGAGGTTGGCTGTCAGATAGATCCAAAAGTTTTGAACCGTTGCCAGGAAAAGCAGTGTACCTACAAAGGTGAATAGCAGAGAGAGGCCGTAGACCTTAGAGGTAAGCGCGAGATAATGCCGGAAGACAAAGGGAAGCAAAAAACGCATAAAGGGAGCAGCAGCATAGATAATACCTACTTCAACGGGCGTATAACCCAAAGAGAGAAGTACTTTGGGCATAAAGATGACATAGACGCCGACCAGCGCAAAATAAAAGAGATAGTACCCTCCCAAAAGAGGGGCAAAAAATGTGTTTGACGGTTTCATTTGAGTTGTATGACCGCAGTATTGCTTAAAAGGTCATGCAGTGTTTTATGGTCTTTTCTGATGAACATCATCATCCATCCAAAAATTGTAAAAAACGATAAGAGAGCACATAGGTTTCTAAAAAGGATCATGAAAAGAGCCGGTTTTTCGCCGGTGGCGACATCGATGAGGATACGTCGATGGCTTGTGGGAGTGTATTTGAGCCTTTTTTTGACCCTGTTTGATATGTCTAAATCGTTGTTTTGCCATTAGAAATCCCAGGTGATGGCACCGTAAGGGCCTTTGAAATCCGTATCGACCATCAGACCGTCAGCCAGTTCAGTCGAGTCGAGATGAAACGCTTTATACCCACCTTCAATCCCTAATCCGCCTATAAAGGTATAGCGCGCGCTGATCTCATAGTCGTAAAAAGTGGTTGCATCGCTTCCGATAGCATTGGCTTCGGCCTTCAGGCCAATCCCGGTAGAGGGGATCGTGACTTTGGCTTTGGCATAGAGCATCGGGATGAATTCCTCAAAATCGGTTGATTCGTCCGCAAACAAAGTATTGACACCGATATCCCCGTCGATGTATCGGAATGTCAATCCAAGGTCCAGTTCGGCATAATTATCCAGGATCTCATAGTAAGGGGTGATGTCATAAACTTTAAAATTGCCGTTGGTTTGTACCGTTCCATCAAATGAGAAGATATCTCCCCAGGAAAAATCCATAACCGTACTATCCCCGCTATGAGAAAGAGCGGTGTATCCTATCTTGATATTAGGGAAAAATGCAAAAGGATGTTCCAAATAGGCTTTGAAGAACATATCATTCTCATTTTCCCAGCCAAAACTCTTCTCCAGGTCCACAGATTCGTTTGCTACATTTCCAGAAAGAGTATACGATGCGACACCCTCCGGGTAATGGTTGAAGAATCCCAGGGCGATCTCCCCGCCTATGGTATCGGCATAGAGAGTGTTGATACCGATCAGGGCTATTAAAAGATAGGATTTGATTTTCATATTTCTTTTCCTTTTTTCGTGACTCGCGGACTAATGTGAAAGCCCTTGTGTCATCGTAAAGATCGGAAGGAGCATCGCTGAGACGATAACCCCCACTACTGCACCGATGAAAAGCATCATGACAGGTTCAAGCAAGGCCAATAAGATTTTGAGTTTGTCTTCATTCTCTTCGGTATAGAGCTTAGAGAGGTTTGAAAGAATATTCGCCACCTCACTGGACTCTTCTCCCAGGGCAAGCGATTGGATAAAATTTCTTTTGGGCTTCAATCCTTTGATCGACTGTAGCGAATTTGAAAGCTTGTTCCCTTCCATCACTTTGATAGACGCTTTTTCAAATAGTTCTCCCAGTGCGGTATTGCCGAATGTCGCAACGGCAAGCTTGACAGCCTGGGCATAGGCAACCCCTGAACTGAGCATCAAAGAAAGGATATAGGAGAATCGCCCCAGTTCATGATTCTGGATCAGGCCACCGACCACAGGGACTTTGAGCCAAAGCTTGTCGATGAGTCGGTGAAAAGTATCGATCTTGGCATAGGCAAGTTTATAGAGGACCATGATGACTATAAGCCCAACGATCAGTTCCATATAATAGGAGGTCAAGAAATGGCTGATATTCAGAACGAACTGTGTGATCGGGGGAAGAGCCTGCCCGGTGTCTTCAAAGATGCTTGTGATCTTGGGTACCACGAAGGCGATCAAAAAAGCCGTCATGGCAATAGCAACGACAAAAATGATCGTAGGATAGACCATCGCCCCTTTGACCTGTTTTTTTACTTTGTTCTGGGCGGAGAAGAAGTTGCCCATGTTGACCAAAACCTCGACCATCTTCCCGCTTTGTCCGGCAACATTGAGGCTTTGAAGATAAAATTCAGGCATAGCATAGATATTTTGGGAATTGAGCGCATGATAGAGCGATTTCCCCTCTTCGATCATCGTTCTGATTGAATTGAGAAATGAGAGGTATTTTTTCTCTCCTTCGTGCTGGTTTTCCATTAGCTTGATCGCAGTAAGCACGGTCATTCCGGAGTTGAGGTATGAGGAGAGCTCTTTGGAAAAGGTGCTGAGCTGTTCGCCTACCATCTGGCGCTTGGTAAAGAGTTCAAAAGAAAACTCTTTGGCTGGGCTTAAGGATTCATAATAAATGTTTTGATTGCGCAGTTTTTGCGCTGCTTCTTCGACGGTGTTTGCGGTGACAGTCCCTTTGGCTCTTTTGCCTGTTTTCTCAAACCCTTTGTATTTAAAAAGCATACGCACCTTGTCCTTTTTTTGATTGGTCATATTATAACTTTTTTTGCTTTTGTTTAAAAAGTCATGAGAGGATACAGCTCCATAGCCGAAGTGCTTTAAAAGAGTCCAGATCGTGTTATAATTGTTTTTTAAACGCAGCAGTATAGATTTTATAGAAGAAAGGTAGGGGAATGAAGCATTTCATAGCGATGATAGTGTGGATGACGGTAATATGGGGAGTACCGATAGATACCAAGCTGTATGAAGGCGAGAACACGCTTGCATACTATGAACAGTTGTCGCAGAAACTTGCCAATGAGATCGCTGTGGATGATGAGGGAAAAGAACGTCTGCAAAGCGAAAAGACCCTTTTACAGCAGCTTCGAAGCTTGGTGACAAAGGAACCGTCGATACAGCCTTTCAACACGGCATTGATTGAACAGGAGCAGATAAAAGATACAGAATATATGAAGCTGTTCGATCTAATCGCTTCAGCGCTTGATCAAAAAAGCAAATTGGAAGCAAACCGGATGTTTATTCAGGAAAAGCTTGCTTATCTCAAAAAACACGTAGAGGAGATCGCTGATCCCCAAAATGAGAACCTTCAGCTTTATCAACTCCAGTTTGCCTATTATAAGCTTAAACAACATTCAGATGGTATATCCATCCAAAACTATGAGCAATATATCACAGAGGGGCAGAAAATACTTTCTATGCTGATCGGACGGGTGAGATTTGACGTGAAGGCATATGAAGTAGCGATTGAGAAGTATCAAAATATGCTTGAACAGCTCAACAAAAAACTGATTGCGGCAAAACTCTCTCAGGAAAGAGAGCTCCTTTCCCAAGAGACGATCTCTGCAAAACTTGCAAAAAGACTCGATAGCGTGCAGCATGAACACGATGAAATGGTGAGGATGACGATCGAGAAAAGATTGTTGGCTGGGTTGTATCATTTTCAGCAGAAAAATATTCAGGCGGTCTTGAGTCAGGATAAGGAAATACGCAACCTTCTTAAACAACTCTCCATAGAAGATGCTTTGTACACTGCCAAATTGACAGAGCTTGAGATTTTGACAAAAGGGAGCGGAGATACGATCAACTATAATGTTTGGAAGATTAAAGAAAATCTTTTGACGACCTATGAAAATCTTGCAACCTATATCCGCAAGCCATTTGTCGTACTCGATGAGTCTCCGATCAGTTTCTTGAGCATTCTGAAGGTCCTGGGTATATTGTTTGTAGGCTTTTTTGTTGCCAAGATCTATTTTATCCTTTTTACAAAATTGCACAAAAAGCGCAAAGATATGAAAGCGGTCTCCATCAAGATCGTGGCCAATATCGGTTCGACTTTGATCTTGTTCGTGGCTTTTGTGGTCGCATTAAGCAGTATCGGATTGAGTATCGCAAACCTGGCAGTTCTTGCCGGTGCACTCTCAATCGGTGCCGGGTTTGCGTTGAGAAGTATCGTTTCGAGTATGATATCGGGAATGGTGCTGCTGGGGGAGAACTATATCAAGATCGGCGATTATATCCGTATCGATGACAAACTAACGGGGAAGGTGATCGACATAGGGTTTCGTGCAACCGTGCTTCGTACGATTGACAATATCGACATCATTGTCCCCAACAGCGACCTGATCGACGGGCAGGTGATCAACCTCACTTTCGAAGACAGGATACGGCGGATATATGTGCCTTTCAAAGTGCCTTACGGCAGTGACGTAAAAAAAGTCAGAACTCTGGTTGTGGAGGCAGTGATGGCGGCAACCGAGATCAAGTTGCTCAGAGATGTCCGAGGGAAAAAGCCGACGGTGTGGATGGCAGATATGGGCGAGAGCTACATTGGGCTGGAGCTGTTGGTGTGGGTGGAAGGGATCAGGCCTTCTACCAAATCAAACCTTCTTGTCCTCATCTATGAAACGCTGAGTGCCAACGGTATAGCGATGCCGTACCCTCAGCTTGATTTGCATATCAAAGACAAGCGGGTGCTCAATGCGCTGCGATGAAAATCACTTTAAACGAAGGACGGTATAGTGTAGGTCATGAAACGGTTTGTTGCGCTTTATTTTTTATGGCTTGGGATATTGTTTATGTTCTTTTATGCGCCGGTATGGGAAGGGGCCGTAGCGATTAATGCTTTTCAAACAGATCTGACACTTAAGCTGTTGGAGCGGTTTTTGCCTGAGGATCAGCTTCATGGGATCGATATCATCATCAGTCCAGAATATAAGATTATCATCACCCAAGCGTGCAACGGAATGATCCCGATCCTTTTTCTTTTTGCTTCGATCCTCGCCTACCCCTCAGGCATTTTGCACAAGATCGTTTGGATGGTCGTCGGCTATCTTGCGTTTGCAGTTGCAAATGTTGCAAGGCTGTTGTTTGTGACCTATGCCGTTTCATTCTCAGGAGGTAGGGATAACTTCTACTGGGCCCATGACCTTTTGGGAAATATTCTGCTGATGATAGTGGGGCTTAGTCTGTTTGTCGGTTTTATCAAAACGAGAAAGAGGATATAACGGACTTTCATTCTTGGATCAATAGTGAGATAGAAGAAAAATTCAATTGTTATGCGAGAATGAAACTTCTAAAACTTGATTCTGAAATATTCCGAGGAGTGGTTTCCTCTGAGGAGGACTCGGTCGACAGTGACAGTATACCCTCCAGCCGCCGGAGGAAGAATAATCTCGATAGGCTCGGGGATATTGATGTCCCGCTCTTTCTTTTTGAGTAGCTGACGGCTTTTGTCTTCTTCAATTTTAAAGTTGTCATGCAAGAGGGTATAGGCATCTTTGGTGTCTTTATGGTAGCGGGCTACAGAAGGGGTCAAAAAGAGTGAATCCTCCAATGCCAGTTTGTTGCGTTCGGAGATATAGATAGCTTCGTTATAATTGTCATTATGCAGTTTCATGACAAAGATGATCGAAACGGAGATGATCACAACCGAGATGAGTACTTCGATAAGGGTAAAGCCTTGACGTAACGTTTTCAATAGAAATCTCCGCTGTTTGAGACCAGTTTGCTGTTTTCAAGCCAGATATCCTGTGCTTTTTCGACAGAATCAACTTCTAGAGGTTCTCCAAAATACGAAGGGAGGAAATAAGCCTTTTCTTTCTGTTCGAGGATAATCGGAGTGCTGCTGCCGTTGGCATAGAAATCGATAGCCAGACAGATCTTCTCATCATCATAGCGCCCATATTCAAGCTCTTCAAGGTCGTTGGAGCGGTTGATCGTATAGGCTTTTGTTCCGGTTAGATCTATACCGTTCTCATAGGGTTCAAATTTACTGTAAAGCTCTTTTTTAAGATAGCATTTTTTACATTCATCCGTGCAGATCAGGGTCATGTTGCCTGAATTGGAAGCCGTCAGTACGGATTTGAGGTTGAGCGGAGTGAGCGCTTGAGGTTTTGGTTTGGTATATTCTATCTGGCTAAAACCAAAATAGTAGACAAGCGAGATTATGAAGATGACCAGCAGAAGTTCGACAAGGGTGAAGCCCCTGCGCGATCTTGTAAGGAAAGGTCTCAAAGAGGTATTTATTTGTTGCATTCGCTTAGAAGGATATCTTTGTTATTGTCTTCGCCGCCTTCTTTACGGTCTGCTCCAAAACTGATGAGCTCGATATCGTCACCTTTTTTGATGTAGATAAAAGGTGTTTTCCATGCATCTTTAGGCATCTCCCTAAGATAAGGCTGAGGACGGTAGTTGGGGTATTTTTCAGCATCCGGATTGCCAAGAAGCGCTTCGAAACCTTCTTCGGTATCTGGGTAGACACCATTATCTAACTTAAACATCTCAAACCGTTTTTTAAGATCGTTCATCTTCAAACAGACGGTATCTCTTTTCGCCTTATCGGCAGCATCCATAAGACCAGGCGCTACAACTGCCGCAAGCCCTCCGAGGATAACGATAACAATGAGAAGTTCGATAAGGGTAAAACCGTTTCTAAGCCTTTTTGTCTTTTTCATATAATGATCCTTAGTTAGCTTGGGTATAATAATCATCAAATTCTACTTCAATAGAGCTTTTAGATGGATAAAATCAAACCAGTGGGAATGCGCAAGGGTTTTGCGCTGATCGTGACGTTGTCAGTATTGTCTGTGATGATCGCCTTGACAGCGGTTTTGTTGAGTTACCTGGATGAGGTCAGGAAAGACGCTGCTCAGACTAAGGCACTGATACAGGCCGATCTATATTATATGGATATGCAAAAAATATTTGCTTCCTTAGGGGAGCAAAGAAAAACAGCGATAGAGAATCTCTATCAGTTTGCGTTGCCTCTGTATAATGAGTCAAATGCGAATTTCTCCATGACGATCCGATGCATACCGGCCAAAAACGGGATCAATATCAATTGGCTGGGTCTGGAGAACAACGTAACGACCGCAACACCTTATCGTGCCGCCAGGGTAGTATTCGACAATATCGTGCAAACCTATGGGCTCGGTGACCCAGCCCGTTTGGAAGAGTTGATTCTTCAAGAGATAGGAGGGGATAAGCCTTGGGTAAACAAGGAGACAAGCAGATTGGCACAAAAAAGCGGTATCCTTTCAGCTGCCCAGTTTGCCTCTGTTATGCAGCAATATATGTTGGAAACAGATGACCAAAATATTCAGAGCGTACCGTGGGAGAAGTTTTTTGTCTTTTCTAAAGATGAGCATATCGAGTTAGACGCCAATTATCTGAATGCAGAGCTGATAGCGATGCTTTTTGATATTGATCTGGAATTGGTTAAAGATCAATGGAACCCGTCCGATCCTAACAAGACGCAGACGCTTAAATCTTTTGTAGAAAACAACGGGGGCGATTATGAGGCGTATAAGTCCCTTTTTCCTAAGGAATTTGTGGATAGTTCACAATGTGAAGTAGAATTTGGGTATGATCATGGCAAATTTTCGTTGGCATTCACACAAAACTCTGGAAAGGTAAACGGTTTTGAATTTGAGAGGCAGTAAGAAAGCATCGGTCCTGGTGCATAAACGGATGCAGCAGATTGAAATGGGCGAGTCGCTATATGTTGTCCTGTCGCCCCAATTTTATACACTCAAAAAAGAACAGATACCAGTCAAATATCATTATCAGGCAAAAAAACTTGCCCCTTCTTTATTTGAGGGTTTTTTAAACCGAAATACGCATTATGACTATTTTGTTTTCAAAAAAGGCGAAGATTGGGTATTTGTCGCTTATGATCTGGAAAGCATCTCCGCTTTTTTAAAAGAGAAAGGGATCAGGAGCGAACAGGTAAGCAAGATATTTTTCGCCGAACAGTTAGCGCATACTTTTGAAAATCCGGTTGCATTGGGCAAAAAAGAGGCGCTTGTGCTTATCGACGATACCGTGACATTAGTACCCGCGTATGCCCTGGAACAGGGCTGTATTCCCGTCTCTTTTGCGCAAGTTGCTGTTCCCAGAAGCGGAGTGAGTCTCTACAATGCCTACGGATCCTTACTGAGTCTGAAGCAGGCTCTCATTCTCTCTTCGCTTCTTTCTCTTTTTGCTCTCCTTTGGATCGGTGAGGGGATACGGATCGCGTCTGCCTCGGGGGGAGAGCAGGAACAGATGGAAGAATTGCTTGCGGCAAATCCTTCCCTGCAGAGCTCCTATGCCAGAGAGAACGTATTCCAAAAATACAAAACGCTGGATACCCAAGAGAGGAAAAAACGCGAGACGATCAAAACGCTCTCGGGTATGGTTGCCAAGGATACAGTGTTGAACGGGTTGCAGATGGATGCAAAACAGTTCAAAGCGGAGTTTGGCTGCAAAGACGACAAAACGGTAAAAGCGTTAAGCATCAGGGCCCAAAAAGAGCACTTTAAGGCATCGGCGGGTCCATCCGGCAGCCATACCGTGATAGTGGAGGGGATGCTATGAGCTTAAAACGTTACCACAACGAACTGATCTTAGTTTTTGGCATACTGTTTCTCCTTTTGGGATGGGGATATAAACACTATCAGCTCTCATCACAAAAAGAGGATGCGGCCACCTTCTCCAAATCCATTAATGCATTCAGGGAGATCGTTGCATTGCAAAAGATCTGGGGCAATAAAGATATCGCCAAGAGAGTGGACAAATTGCAAACCACGGTTCCCGCATCCAAGGTCAAATGGAGCAAATCCGGCAAAAAACTCACTGCGGTTTTTGACAATCTTACAGCAGGCGAGATGAACAGTCTGGTAAATAAACTGATGAATTTAGCCGTAGAGATCGAAAAGCTGCAAATCAGCCATTCTGGTACAGTCTATCATGTGGAGTGTGCATGCAAATGGTAAAAAAAAGTATACTTTATATGGCCATCGTTTGGGTGGCGCTCTTTGCTTTTATGCCCAAGCAGGCCTTTTACTATCGTTTGGAGCAGGTTCTGCAGACGCAAGGATTTGAGATGAGCGGCGAAACACTTGATGAGGGGATTTTCTCTTTTTCGGTTAAACACCCCTCGCTTTATATCAAAGGTGTGAAAGTAGCTACCGTTGATCAGATCGACCTCTTTTCCTTGCTTTTTTATACGACGCTGAAAGTACAGGATACAGCAATAGACTCTTCATTGAGATCGATGGCCCCTGAACATATCGGAATGATTAAAGCTTCCTATACGATTTTGTCGCCTTTTGGGGTTTCAGTATGGGCTACTGGTGATTTTGGTACGATGGAAGGTGTTATTGATCTTAAAAACCGTAAAGTGCGTCTTGATTTGGTAGAAGAAAAAGAGATCGCAGCGATCAGATCCCGGCTGTTAAAAGATGAAAAAGGGTGGTATTATGAAGCATCTTTTTAAACCCAAGCGATTTAAAGAAGTGATCGTCGTACTGGCACTGTTGTTGGGCGTAAAGCTGGTTTGGGTGGTCATAGAACTCATTTTGCTGCCTGTAGCTGGAGTCGAAAGAACCCAAAGCGAGCTCCCCAAAGCACTCTATTACAGGGTCAAGCTCACGCCCAAGGAAGCAAGCGGTCCGGTGAGTGCAACACCCGTTGTATCCAAACCACAGGGGGCTATCAAAGATATACAGCTCTTGGCTGTCTATCACGCTTCCGATATAACGGTCGTAACAGTAGTCTATCAAAACAAGAGCAAAGTACTCTCCGGAGGAGATGAGATCAATGGGTTTATTTTGGAAGGCGGCGGAAACGATTTTGCCACATTTATCAGAGATGATCAAAGTTATCGCGTACCTTTGATCAAAACAAAGGTTTCCGGCGGCGGAACCGGAACCGTAAGCCCCTCTGTCGTAAGTCCGTCTTCAAATACGCAGGCTCAAGGCGACATCGTAGATACCGGCGATCATAAGATCGTGGATCGTTCGTTGATAGACCACTATACCAAAAATATGGACGATATTTACAAAAATATCGGTATTGAAGAAATAAAGAAGGGTAATGCCCTTGATGGGTTTAAGGTGACGTTTATCAGAAGAGGCAGCATGTTTGAAAAGCTCGGTTTACAGCGAGGAGATGTGCTCAAATCTATCAACGGTGAAGAGCTTAACAGCTATAACGCGGCGATGAATATGTATAAAAATATGCCTGATACCGATAATCTTACGCTAATTATTCAAAGAGGAGATCAAGAAATGGAGTTGGAATATGAAATTAACTAAAATCATCTTAGGAATACTGCTGATAACATCATTGGGATATTGTGCGCAAGACGAAGAGACGGTAGATGTCAACTTCCGAAATCTAAGTGCCAAAGATTTTATTGAGATGGTTTCCAAGATCACGCATAAAAATATCTTGATCGAAGAGGAACCCAAGGGAACGATCAATTTTGTCTCCACCACTCCGATCAAAAAAAGTTCTTTGTTCGCTTTGGCCAATTCGATCCTCGAAGGCAAGGGGGTGACGCTTGTCGATCAGGGAGAGTTCTATAAAGTGGTTAAAAGCAATGATGCAGCCGGGCAGGGGGTTCCTGTCAGCAGTAAGATCGAAGGCGATACCCTGCGAACGGTGATGTTCCCGCTCAAAAACTCCAACTCAGCCGTGATCCGGGCCAAGATCCAGCCGCTTTTGAGCAAAAGTGCGAAAGTGATCGCGTTTAAGGAGAACAATGTCTTGGCTATCACTGAAACCCCGCGAATCCTACGTTCTGTCAGCAAAGTGATCAATGCCGTCGAACAACAGGGAGAAAAAAGATCGGTCGTGGTGAAGCTTCAAAATTCCAGTGTCAAAGATGTCTTCCCTAATGCGCAGAACATGTCCAAGAAGCTTTTCCCTCAGACGATCGAAGAGGAACAGGTTGATATTTTCAAGGATGATGCAACCAACTCCGTCATTCTTGTAGGCAAGCCGGACAATAACAGCAGAATGATCAAATACATCAAACAGCTTGATATCAAAGGGGAAAGCACAACCCAGCAGATGTATGTGGTCCCGCTGAAGAATTCCAGCGTTGAAGAGATGGAAAAGATACTCAGCAAACTGGTTGCCCAGATGAACAATGAAGCCGTCAAAGATCCTGCAAAAGGAGCACAGCCTGCCCAAAAAGCGATGGTCGTCTCCGATGTGGAGCGTAACGCATTGATCCTGCTTGCTACCGCTGAGCAGATCAAAAATATTCGCAGTACGGTACAAAAGATCGATATCCCGCAGGGACAGGTATATGTCAAAGCCCGCATCGTGGAGATCAACAACAACCTGGCTGAACAGATTGGGGTCAGGTATGGCTTTGAAGGCGGTCAGATCACCTCGATGGGGCTCTATTCTGCCGCGGCCAATACCGGAGCCCCTTCTTTGGCGATTTCCCAGGAACTTTTTGGTTTTTTGAACAATCAAACTACCCAATTTGATAACAACGGTAATGCTTATACGACCTATGACAGGCCTTTTTCGTTTGACCAGAACATTTCCAAGCTCTTTGCGCTCGGGGCGCACCTGGATCTTTTGAAGCAGAACGGGGCAGCCCACATCCTCAGCGAACCTTCCGTACTCTGTACGAACAACAAGGAGGCTTCCATCGAAGTGGGGCAGACACAGTCCATCCTGACACAGGCCCAGCAGAGCACCCAGTCCCAGGGTAATATCATCAACAATTACTCAAGAGAAGATATCGGTATCACGCTCAAGGTCAAGCCAAGGCTCTCAAGCAACAACCAGGTGACATTGGAGGTCGAAGCTGAAGTGGAAGATATCCTCCCGGGATCAGGCGCTTCTGCGGACCGGCCGACAACGACCAAACGTAAAGTCACGACCAATGCGATCGTCAGCAACGGCGAGACGATCATTCTGGGGGGATTGATGAAAAGCGGAGGCGGGGACAGTATTTCGAAGGTCCCTATCCTCGGAGACATCCCTCTTCTTGGCCAGCTTTTCAGTACCAGGGGCGAGGCAAAAACACAAACCAATGTCGTGATCTACCTGACTCCGTATATCGTACGCAAAAGCGGTGACCTTCAGCGTTTAAGAGAGATGTTGAGCGAACTCGAAGAAATACAGGACAAGTATAATGCCTATGTGCGCAAGGGGCTTGAGGAAAAAGAACATTCATGGTTTGACAGCGGTCCGTCTGACCCGTCAGTCCCGGCAAGCCGCAGGATAAAACAGCCTGCAAAAAGCAATCTTAGCGTACTTGAAGGAAACTAGCGATGCGTTTTCCCCATTTGCAGGATGTCAACCTCGAACCGCTGTGGGAAGAGGAGATCAACCATAAGCTGGCACTCAAGCATGCCCTGCTCTTTAGCGAGATCGGGGGAGAGAAGCGTTGTATCGTGGAAGAAGCCACCCTTTCAGAAGCGCTCAATTATCTCTCGCAGCTTGATCTTGAATATCCCGTAACGCAGGTTGATAAAGAGAGTTTTGATCGGCTGAAAAATAAATTTTTAGAGATCCAGACCGGTTCTGATTTTGAATCAATGGGCACGACATCAGAAGAGCTCATAGAGATCGAAGACGACCTTTTGGAGTTCATCCGAAACTCGCAGGACCTTCTCTCCAGCGAAGAGTCTGCGCCGATCATCAAGCTGGTCAATTCGCTTTTCTTTCAAGCCCTCCAAAAAGGGGCGAGTGATATCCATATCGAAAGCGAGGATCGCAAGGGAGAGGTGCGTTTGCGTATCGACGGCGCGCTTAAAAAACATTTAGACCTTGAAAAACAGATCGTCAACCTTGTGATTAACCGTATCAAGGTCATTTCCAGTTTGGATATCTCCGAAAAACGTATCCCTCAGGATGGCCGTACTCAGCTGAGCATTTCAGGCAAGAGCATTGACGTAAGGGTTTCCATTTTGCCAACCTATTACGGTGAACGCGTGGTTATGAGGATACTGAGCCAGAGCGAACATATCCCGACACTCAAAGATCTCGGATTCGCCGATGATATCACTCAGGCCCTTTACAGACTGCTCAACCATGCCCATGGCATGATCTTGGTAACAGGCCCTACTGGAAGTGGTAAATCGACGACCCTTCATGCTGCTTTACAGCATATTGCAACACCGGATAAGAATATCATCACCGTAGAAGACCCGGTAGAGTACAATGCGGAAAACATCAACCAGATTCAGGTCAATACCAAAGTGGGATTGACCTTTGCGGCAGGGCTGCGTTCCATCCTTAGGCAGGATCCCGACATCATCATGGTCGGGGAGATCAGGGACAGTGAGACCGCTGACATCGCACTTCGTTCGGCGTTGACGGGGCATTTGCTTCTTTCGACGCTTCATACTAATGATTCTACCTCTTCACTAAGCCGTCTGATGGATATGGGGATCGAGAATTTTTTGATCTCATCGACCCTTTTGGGAGTGCTTGCACAGCGTTTGACAAGAAAGTTATGTGTCCATTGCAAAGAAGAGAGGCTCCTGCCGCTTCATGTAGCCAAAGAGATCAATATCCCCGAAGATAAGATGTATTTTCATGCGGTAGGCTGCAAAGCCTGTGATTTTACAGGTTATAAGGGAAGACAGGCGATCGGAGAACTTTTTATCATCGATGACCAGGTCAGAGCAATGATGAAAGACGGGTTTAATGATCATCAGATCAGAGAGGCGATGAAGAAAAGAGGAATGAAAACGATTTCGGATAAGCTTAAAGAGATGTTGGTTTCCGGCGAAACAAGTTATGAAGAAGCGATACGCGTCGGGTTGATGGACGGCTAAGCGTGAAGCGGAGAAAAGCGTTTACACTGCTTGAAGTGTTGATCGCCATCGTATTGCTCGGGATTATGATACCGGCACTTTACAGCGGGGTTGAAATGCTTAGAGAGTCGAACCATCATCTTTTTGAGGCATTGCAAAAAGCCAAAAAAGTGACTCGCATGAGTGAAGTGCTTTATATGGACATCCTCCGTTCGGACGGAAATCTGACGATCACAAAAGATGAATTTGCAAGACTCTGTATAGAGGATACGCGCAACTCTCTTTATGGGCTCTCTGTCGCAAAAGTGTGCTGGGTGGTGACCAAAAAATCGAATCACCTCTTAAGAGTAGAAGGGAACGACTATCATCTTCCGCTTAAATCGGAAGAGAATGTAGAGGTGGACAAGGTTTTGGATCAGGTTGAGCTTTTCGATGTTTATCGAAGCAGCGATAAAGAAGCGGACAAGGTTTTGGTGATTCTGCAAGAAAAAGGGAAAGAACCCGTGCAGTTCATGGTGCAGGGAGTAAGCAAGCCTGAAGTAAAGAAAAAGGTCACTCCGCCAAAATCAGGTACTCCGGCTGCAAGCCCTGGCCCTTCATCATCTTCTACGATCCCAACCTCTCAGCAGACTACTCCGCCGTCAACACAGGCTCCAAATCCCTAAGAACTATAAGCCTTCTTTTGATATTGTGATACAATAATTGATGATAGCAGGAGGTGAAAATGCAAGAGATTTATGAAAAACTAGGGCTATTTTATATAGGCAAGGATGTTGACAAAACGACACTGGAGACAACCGAAGCCTTAACGCTGCTTAAAAACAAAGATTTTACGACGCATGCCGCCATCATCGGGATGACCGGTTCCGGGAAAACAGGCTTGGGTATAGGACTGATCGAAGAAGCGGCGATGGACAATGTTCCTTCCATCGTGATCGACCCGAAAGGAGATATGGGTGATTTGTGCCTTACAGATCCTGATTTTTCTCCAAAACGGTTTGAAGAATGGGTTGCCGAGGAAGCCAAAGCCAAAGAGACTGACGTCGTTTCGTATGCGCAAGATGCGGCAAAGACATGGAAAGAGGGATTGGAGAGTTGGGGACAGCCTTCCGAGCGCGTAGAGCGTTTCCAGGGTGTGAAGAAAACCATTTATACTCCGGGGAGTTCATCCGGCCTGCCGATCAATGTGATGAGTTCCTTGGATGCCCCTCCTCCCCAGATCATGGAAGAGAGCGATATCTTTGCTTCTTATCTGAAGAGTACGGCAACCAGTTTGCTTTCACTTGTGGGGATTGATGCCGATCCGATGGATTCCAAAGAATATATCCTGATCGCACAGCTCATATCACAGGTATGGATGACCGGCGAAAATCTTACGATAGAAGGGATGATAGGCAAGATCATCAACCCTCCCTTTAAAAAAATAGGCGTGCTTTCATTGGATGATTTTTATCCGCAGAACGAACGTTTTGTATTGGCGACGAAGTTCAATGCTTTGCTGGCATCACCGAGTTTTGCTCTTTGGCTACGGGGTGAAACCCTGGATATTCAAAAACTGCTTTATGATGAAAACGGGAAAGCAAAGATAGCGATCTTTTCGATATCGCATCTCAATGATGAGGAACGCATGTTCTTTGTGACGCTCCTTTTGAATAAATATATCGCATGGATGCGTCGGCAAAGCGGTACGTCTGCTCTTAAAACCATACTCTATATGGATGAGATCTTCGGATTTTTTCCTCCGACTAAAAATCCTCCAAGCAAAGAGCCTATGCTCTTGCTGCTCAAACAGGCAAGAGCCTTTGGTATCGGTGTAATACTTAGTACCCAAAATCCTGTGGATCTGGACTATAAAGGACTTTCAAACATCGGAACATGGTTTATCGGACGTTTGCAAACCACACAGGATATCGCCAAAGTGATCGACGGGCTGGGAGGGAAGGTCGGTTCAAGCTTTGACAAGAATGAGATCATGCAGCTACTGGCAAATCTCAAAAAACGCACCTTTTTCCTCAAAAGTGCACACTTGGATGATATCCGTCTTTTTGAAACACGCTGGGTTATGAGTTATCTCAAAGGGCCGCTTAGCAGGGAAGAGATCAGTACATTGATGCAGGATCAAAAACAATCAAGCAAGATACCAGAGAGCGTAACCTCTACATCGGTTATGGAGGATGGTCAGTTCGGAAGCTATCAAAATATCGATGAGTCGATTGTGCAGCTCTACGAACCTGATCTTTTTGGAAAGAAAAAGTATCTCCCTTACCTCGGTGCGGTGGTGAAAATTCATTTCTATCAGCAGTCAAAAAATATTGATGAAGAGAGAAAACATCATCTATTGATGCCGCTATCTGCTTCTCAGCAACTGGTTTCATGGGATGAGGCTAGGGAAGAAGACCATTTTGACAAATTCCCCCATATCCGACCCCTTGAGGCAAAGTTTGGTGTGTTGCCCGATGTTGTTTTGCAGGATAGAGGATTGAAGCAGGCACAAAATGAACTCGAAGAGATGCTTTATCGGGAAGAGGCATTGGAGCTTTTCCAATGTGACGCTTTAAAAATGGAATCGCGGGTAGGGGAATCCAAAGCAGATTTTATCGTTCGGGTACAAGATAGGCTGCAGGAAGAAAAAGAAGCGCAGATTGAAAAATTGAAGAGCAGTTATGCGGCAAAGGAAAAAACGTTACAGGATCGTCTTGATAGAGCCAATGAACGTATCCAAAAAGAGTCTTCTGACACAACCGGTTCGGTGATAGAAGCAGGTATCGCGGTATTGGGGGCATTGTTTGGGAGATCAAGCCCTGCAAGTATAGGCCGTGCAGTCAGCAAAGGAAGCAAGATACTTAAAGAGCGCAATGATATGAGTGCTGCACAAAAAAGAGCATCAACAGTTGAAGAATCAATAGAAGCCCTCGAATACGAGTTGGAAGAGAAGATCGATCGGCTAAATGAGCAATACAGTATCGATCAATACAGGATTGAAACAGTCACCATTAAACCGCGTAAAAGCGATATCGATATAGAAATTTGTGCGATAGTATGGAGGAGCGTCGCCTAAGAGCGACAGCCACAAGAAGTTTAGTTTCGGCTTCCCGGTTTGATAGCCTGACTTCCTTCTTTACATAAAGGACACTCTTCAGGCGTATACATGGCAAATTCAAAATCTGCCAAAGCAAAAAA
Organism: Campylobacterales bacterium; assembly: GCA_014763895.1. Taxonomy (GTDB): domain Bacteria; phylum Campylobacterota; class Campylobacteria; order Campylobacterales; family Sulfurovaceae; genus Sulfurovum. The sequence goes on along the minus strand of JACXUM010000026.1, from coordinate 3,999 downwards.
TGGTACATTTGAAGGAAGTTTACATTCAGGCCTGGCTGTAATATCCGTTCCTTCTCTTCTACAGAAACCACGGTTTGCCAATGCTGCAAATGCTACCACTTCCGCACCAAGAGATTCGATGATCTTCGCAGCTTCCATTGCAGAACCACCGGTAGTGATGATGTCTTCGCAGACAAGGACTTTCTCTCCCTTTTTGACCTCAAAACCGCGACGAAGTTCCATTTGTCCATCTTTTCTCTCAACAAAGATGCTTCTTACTTCTAGAGCACGAGCAAGCTCATATCCTGCAAGTACACCGCCAAGAGCAGGAGCACATACGGTTTCAACTTCGATACCGGACTTTTTGATCTCTTCTGCTAATGCTTCAGCCAATATTGCAGCGCGTTTTGGATCTTCCAAAACCTTGGCACTTTGAAGATAGCGGTTCGAATGGTTCCCGCTTGAAAGGACAAAGTGTCCTTCCAAAAGAGCACCTGCATCTTTGTAAATTTGTTCAATATTCATCATGCCCTCATTATACTTTTAGGATATCAGCTTCTTTTACTTTCAGTGCATCATCGATCTTCGTAACGAAACTATCAGTGATCTTTTGGATCTCATCCTGACCTTTTTTACTCTCATCTTCGCTGATGGCTTTATCTTTTTCAAGCTTTTTGACCTGATCGTTGCTGTCTTTTCTGATATTTCTAACGGCAACTTTTGCCTTTTCGCTCATTACTTTGGCCTGCTTGACGATGGCTTGTCTTTGTTCAACGGTCATAGGAGGGAAAAAGAGCTTGACAACATCACCGTCATTATTCGGGTTTACGCCGATATTCGCTTCTTGAATCGCTTTTTCAATTTTGTTTAATAGCGGCTTTTCCCAAGGGGTGATAGTGATCGTCGTAGCATCGCTGGCGATTACGTTGCCTACCTGGTTGAGTGCGGTAGGAGTTCCGTAATAATCCACTTTGATATGGTCTACGATAGAAGTTGTTACTTTTCCTGTTCTAAGAGTACTAAAATCTCTTTTAAGCGCATCGATACTTTTCTCCATATGCTCTTTTGTGTGATTGTAAATGTCATTTAGCATGCTTGTCTCCTGATGTAATAAATTCAAATATGTGACACATTAAGATGAGATATCTTCTATTATCATTTTCATAGGCAAGATATTCGAGCCGATCAACGAATGGATGATAAGATCACTGTAGAGAGAATTTTACCCTTTCTCTACTTCATATAAGATGAGTACTGAGATTGCAGAAAGGGTGACGTACCATTGGATAACGGTACGAAGATGCTATTTGTCTGCTGGAGCTGTAGGAGCACTCGGAGCAGAAGAAGCAGGTGCTGCAGGAGTCATTGTGTCTACAACGGAACTGGTGTTTGAACTGGTATATAGATATCCAAGCGCCAGGGTATTAATGATAAAAGCAAAAGCCAATGTAAATGTGAGCTTTGCAAGGAACCCTGTAGGTCCTTTTGCGCCAAATACAGATTCGTTGCTTCCGCTGTAAGCGCCCAATCCGATACTTGAACTTTTTTGCAACAAAACGGTGATGGTGATTGTAATCGCCAATATAATCTGCACAATTAATAGTGTTGATGTCATTGATTCCTCTTTTTGGCTATAGTGTTTGATTTTCAATGCCCAAATCAAATTTGGGTATAATACGGGCGATTATACCTAAAAAAGTTTGAAACAGTGATGAAGTTTCGTGAAAGTGATAAGAAGAGTGGATACAAAACAGCACGCCAGATCAGGAAGCCTGAAAGAATTTTCGCGCTTTGCACATGATTATGACCGCTATAATATCATTCAGTCACAGGCAGCAGAGGCATTGGTTTCAAATATCCCTGTGGACCATTATCCTTGTATCGTTGATCTGGGATGCGGCAGTGGTGAGGTCTATAAAAATATTCGACAAAAAGGATTTTCTTTCGATCACTTTACTGCCTTGGATTCTTCGCAAAAAATGCTGGATATTCATCCGGTAGATTTAAAAGTTGAAAAGATATGTGCCGATTTTAATACCCAAGAGGCATTTGAAACATTTTCTACCGATGAAAAGTCGATCCTGATATCCTCCTCGGCATTGCAATGGAGCCATGATCTTGACTTTACCTTTTCTCATTTGTCAAAAAAGGCAAAACAAGCCTATTTTGCGATTTTCACTGCTTCAACATTTAAAACGCTCCACCAAATTGCAGATATCCGATCGCCTATCTACACAGAAGCGGTACTAAAAAACACGATTGATCGGTACTATCAGGCAGAGTATGAAACCTATTCGTACAAACTTTATTTTGATTCTACGTACGACATGCTCAACTATATCAAAAAAAGCGGAGTAAGCGGTGGAGAGAAAAAATTGACCTATAAGCAGGTTAAAGAGCTGATAGCAGCATATCCTTTGGATTATTTGGAATTTGAAGTGCTGTTTGTCACGGCACGTTCTTGCAGTTTTGCATAAAAAAATCTTTTTCTAGTCCATAAAGGGCATAACGGATCTCTTTGAAAAGTTCTGCAAAACCAGCATCTTTGAGCTTAAATGTCTCTTCAAGAACCCTTGCAGACTCCTGTGCCCTGGAAAAATTGGCGATAAGAAGATCGTGAAGATTTTGTCTTTCAAGTTCGCTTGGGATACTCTCTTTTTGCACATCATTTTCGATATCCCTGTACTGCAAGCGGTTTTGATCATAGGCACCTTGCAGTTTGTGCCGAAGTTGCTTCAAAGAAGATGCGAAGGAAGCATTGTCATAGATATACCGATTGATATCTTCAATGACGCGCATTCCCTCTTTCAAACGGTTAAGATTGGCATCGATCAGACGCTCAATCTTGGCCGCGTGCATCTCATTATTAGTCGTCATTACCAAAGATTCCAAGCAATTGGAGCAGTGAAGTGAACATATTTAGAAAGTCAAGATAAAGTGAAACCGCTGCGTCTACCGGTGAATCATAGGCCCCATTGGCGATATTTTGCGTATCATAGATGGTAAAAAGACCAAAAAGAAGCAATACGCCTGCAGTAATGACAAGATGCATGATCGGGCTGTTGAGGATGAACATGTTGATCAGTGATGCAATGATGACAACAATCAGTGTAATAAAAAGCGGTTTGCCCCAGCTTGCATAATCTTTTTTGCTGTTAATCGCAAAAAGGCTTAGTGCTCCAAAAAGTACCGAAGTCATTAAAAATGCATTACCAATGACAGCACCATTGCCTGAACCTATCAAAAATGCAAGTAAAGGTACAAGCGATACGCCTGTTGTAAAAGTAAAGATGAAAAGAGCAGCCAGATTTAGTCCTGGTTTATTGCGTGTCATACCAAGTCCAAAGAAGAGCATAAAAAGCTCAAAGCCGAAAATGAACCACTTATACTGGACAATAGCCTCAGCATAGGGCATTGTGGCATAGGCACCTGCAGCAGCAGCGATCATGCTGGCTGCCAAAAGCTGATAGGTTTGTTTGATAAAACCTACCGATGCTCCCTCTTCCACATAACTTGATTCAGTAGTAGAATGTGTATAGTTTCTATCATATAAAGCCATTATAGATTCCTTTAAATAGTAAATTTTTGCTAGTATAATAAAGCTAGATTAATCTAAGGTTAATCCTTGCGTCTTGTTTCTTTTATATTGTAAGGTTTGATACTCTTCTTGAGCTTTTTGTGCATCAGAGATATTGGTTTGTATGGTTTGAGTGAGTGCTACTTCTTTTTGACTCTCTGGTTCAGGGGTAAAACCACATCCTGCTAACAACAAAGAACATAAGTATAGAAGAACTCTTATCATTGTTTCCCTTCAAGGATATTTTAAATATCAGTAAAGCATAGTATAAAAAGTTTTATGGAAGCATTAAAAAAACAAATATCATAGAGATTTGCTGAAGCACATATTAATTTAATATTATAATTAATGTAAGCATAGACAAAAAAAGAGAAAAATATTAAAAAAAAGCCAGGAAACACTTGACAAGTGTGGTGGTTGGTGCTATAATACGCGTCCACAAA
>JACXUM010000040.1 GCA_014763895.1 Campylobacterales bacterium | reverse complement strand
CTCGAACTGGTAATGATTAAGCGTGAAGAGTTGCTGCAGGATGCAGCCTGATACATAAAAGGTGTTTTGAAATTGCGAACTTTTAAGGGCACTATCAAATTGTTCCTGATTTTGAAATTCAAGTTATAATATCGCATATTTTAAAAGGAACGATTATGGAAGTTATATCTGGTGATTATAAGATAAAAACGCATGAACTTGATAATAAACTCTCGGTATAAGTATTTTCAGATCTAGGAGAAGTTTATCTGAACCAGGATGATAAACGCATCAGTGATTTCCCAAATGAAGTTTGTTTTTACATCGACAATCCGACACGACAACCGGAAGCTAAGGGGCTGAAACGTTTTGCATTCGGAGACTATACCTTTATCTTGGGGATCAATTACTCTGGGGAACTATTTTTGTTCCACAGTGTCTTGCTTACGGTAGGTAAAAAGGTTATCGGCGGTAAAGATACACTGACACTTGCCTTTCTAAAAGAGCCTAAGTGACAATAAACCATTCTTGGTAGTATAAAAATCTTTTTATACTACTCCATCAGACTTTTGATTTTCTTCAAATCTTCAAACGCCTCTTTTTTCGCTGAAGGGTTTCTCAACAGATAGCTTGGATGATAAGTAGGAATAACAATATAGTTTTCCTGTTTGATCACAGAACCTCTTATCTTGCTAATAGGGATCTCATCGCCTGTCAGATACATATATGCGGTACTTCCCAATGTCACGATGATCTTAGGTTTGATCAATTCGATCTGTTTGAGCAGATAGGGTTTGCAGGTATAGGCTTCGTTTGGTGTGGGTTCACGGTTTGAGGGAGGACGACATTTAACAATATTGGCAATATAGACATCCTGTCTTTGGATGAGCAGGACGTTTTCTATCATCTTGGTCAGAAGTTCACCAGATCTTCCCACAAATGGTCTACCTATACTATCTTCGGTAGCACCAGGACCTTCGCCTACGAACATGACCTGGGCATGGGGATTTCCTTCGCCAAAGACAACTTTTTGTCGTGTTTTGCTTAGATCACACAAATGACAGTTCATTGCCTGTTTTTGCAAAGCTTCAAGCGTATTTGGCAATGTTAGGTCGACATCATCTTCTTTAAAAATCATGCTGTCTGTATAGATATATCCTAACTGTTTGAGTTGATAAAGCTGTTTGAGTAAGAGTGCATTTTTCAGATTTTTCATAAAAGTATTATAGCAGATATGGATGAGAGTAGATAAAATTTTAACCCAAAAGTGAAAAGGAGAAAAGACCGGGAAGCAGATATCTTCCGGTCT
>JACXUM010000025.1 GCA_014763895.1 Campylobacterales bacterium | reverse complement strand
GAAAAAAGAAATAAAGGAATTGTAATCCTTAATGAAAAGAGAGATATCTTCCCTCTAAGGGGAAGATAAAAAAGGAGGGGATTACTTAGCTACTGCTGCTTTAGCTGCGTTAAGTGCTTCTTCGTAGTTTGGCTCAGTTGTAATTTCAGGAACTACTTGCTTGTATGCTACGTTACCGTCTTTTCCGATCACAAAGATCACTCTTGCCATGATTCCAGCCAAAGGCCCATCTGCCAAAAGTACGCCATAAGCATTTGCAAAATCTTTGTTTCTGAAGTCTGAACATACTTTGATATTTTCGATTCCTGCTGCACCACACCATCTAGCTGCTGCAAATGGAAGGTCCATAGATACCGTGATCACTTCTACACCTTCTAGGCTTGCTGCTTCTTGGTTGAATCTTCTTGTTTCAGCATCACATACACCTGTATCAAGTGATGGTACCGCTACGACCAATTGTACTTTGCCTTCACCGCCGATTGTCTCATTTTGAAGCATTGGGTTGCAGTTTACTACTGTTACTACCGGCGCTTTATCACCCACATTGATTTCTGTTCCTGCTAGGTTACATACGATATCGTTTTTAAAAGTTACTGTTGCCATTTATTTTCCTTTGTTAAATGTTTTGGTAAAAGCATTATGACTTAAATAGGATAAAATTAGTCTTAATTAAGATCGATCTCTGCTTTATTTTTCAATTTTAACTTTTTTTGCTTGGGTCAGGCACCTTCTAATATACCGCATTTACCTTATTTTGATAGTTACTTTGTATCTAATAGTAACACTTAAAAAATTTTTGGTCTCGATATGGATATATTTATCAACATCACGTAAAAACTTTTAAAAAACAGGATTATTGCAGTTGTTTACATGGTATTTTATCGATTCCAAACGGTATTCGCCTTCCGGATTGCCTTTGATATCAAGATATTCGGAGATTTTCTTTTTGTCATCCGAATCATGGACGAAGACATGAAGACAAGAGAGCACCAAGAAGGCATTTCCTTCACAAAAAGAGTCATAGTACAGAAAAATCTTCTTTACAGCCCAAAAAAAGAACTGCTGCAAAGAAAGAGAAAGGGTCAGCTTTGATCTTATCGGTTGGCGATGCCTTTGACCCACTTTTCCATCGCACTGTTTGCATCAGGGTTCGGGGCTTCCAGAAAACTGATCACAAAGCTCTCTTCCATCTCTGCCACACCGATCGATCGTGGTCTTACCGCAAGGACTTCGGCCTTCGGCAACGCTTTCCCAAAACAACAAATGATATTTTTAGCATCTTTGATCTGGGGTGCGATCTGTCCTTCCGGCAGGCTTTTGGTATGGCTGTAATGATCAAATTCCCCGATATAGGTTGCGATAGGATGTACCTCGATCTGTGATTTTAAATATGCCAAGATCTCATCAACATTTTGATAGCTTGTTTCCGATTTTTTCACTTCAAAAGTAAAAACAGGATATTTTTCCATAACAGTAATTTGTTTCATTTATCTGCCTTTGTATTTTCTATTTTTGACATATTGTATCAACGATATGCATATTTTTAACTTATAATTTTTATAAGAAAGTAAAAATTACTATAACATTTTGTCTGTTCTACTGGCCATTCACACCCATTCTACATAGGCAAAAAATTCCTTAACAAGACAGAATATCGATCTTGTCCTCCTGTTTTGGCACAAGGCACAAAAATTCATAATCCACATCGCCGATCGTTTCGTACATATGAGGAACGCCTGCGGAGATATAAAGAATATCTCCCTCTTTTGCCTCAAACACATGATCGCCTACCGTCACCTTTGCCATGCCCTTTAAGACAAACTGTTCATGCTCGACGGATTGGTATGAAGCGGCATATAGCCTCCCGCTTTGATGCAAAACTGACGCATGGCAAAATGCTCTGCCTCCCCAGGCGCGATCAGCATCTTCATGGATACGCCTGCTCCGGCTTTTTGGTCGATGGGTTCTATTTGTGAAATTGTTTTTTTGATCATTGTTTCCCTTTGCGTTTTTATCAGCAAAATTATAGCTCGGTTTGGTTGCAAATAGGCCATACCGGCTTGCTAATTCATTTAATAGCCAAATGGCTAACAAGATGCAGAAGGAATCAGGCAGGTTTTTTACAGAGAAGGGGTGCCCCTCCTCAGACTCTAATATCTCCGTGCTTTTGGAAGCAGAGGAACGGTGATTACATTCCGGGGATTCTTGGAATTTTACCAAGTTTGGAGTTACGGCAGTACCAACCCCATCCTTTTTTCATCCAATGGCCTACGATCGGCATCGGGATCATCTTGCCGCCATTGTCATCTCGGTAAACAAAAGCCGCACCATTACCCGTATCCATCACACAAAGGATATTCAAATGTCCTTTGTAGCTCTCACGAGAATCAATGTGCTGGCTGTGTTGAAAGATATTGTAAGCGGTATTTCTAGCCATCACTTCAGCCACATGTCCCTGTTTGGCTTTCCAGTCCGGCCCCATCAGTGCCGTACTATCGCCTATCGCATAAATGCCGTCAAAACCTTCTACCTCGTTGTACTCATTCGTAACCACAAATCCGGTTTCGCTTAACGGCAGATCAGACGCCTCAATGATCGGATGGCCGGTTCCTGCAGATATGAACATGGTAAGGTCTGAGGCTATCTTGCTGCCGTCCTCAAAAGCGATACCGTCTGCTTCAAAACGGGAGATCTTAACACCCACCTGTTTATGGATATTGGTCATCTTGAACATCTTGTCCATCATGACAAGGGCTTTCTCTCCCATTTTCTCGCCGGGTTTTGCCATCGGTGCAAAAAAGGTCAGTTCAAACCGGTCCCTAATCCCTTTTCTCTTCAAATAGGTATCTACATTGAACAGCACTTCAAAGGCCGGCCCGCCACGCACGGCGGATTTGTCTTTGGGATTGCCGCCGAATCCCATCGCAATCTTTCCCGATCCCTTTTGGATCAAGGCTTCAAGCTTCTCATGCAGCAAAACGGCTTCTTCTGGTTTTCCACAGATGGAAAGGGTATGCTCGATCCCCTCGTATGGAATTTTTGATTGCCCGATCGCGACAACGATGTAATCGTACCCATCCAAGACCCTTCCGCTTTGCAACGTGATTTTTTTCTGGGCAGCTTCGATCTTGGCTACAGGATCTATGATCAGTGAAAAGCCGTGCGCCATCGCCAGCTTGTCCAGCGGCACACTGACATCTTCCATCGTCGCTTCACCTGTCGGTATCCAAATGGAAGTGGGATAGATATAAAAATAATCCCTGTCGCTTACCAAAGTAACATCCATATCGTTTTTTCTTAAGTAGATCGCCGCTTCAACTCCGGCAAATCCCCCGCCCAGCACCAATACTTTAGCCATTTATGCCCCCTTAGTATTTAATGATTCCCGTGTGAACCTGCTGACCATCCTGATCTGCATAAGTACCATGTGTATGGATGATTCCATAGACTGCGCCGATCAAAAGGCCTGAGAGGATCACGATCCAAACGCTCAATCTTTTCTCAATGCTCTCTTTGCCTTCATAATCTTCGATCGTTTCCAATGACGGTTCAACCATTTTCATTTAACATTCCTTATTTTTTGATCAAGTCTGCACGCGGATAGACAAATACTGTCTGTCTGTCTACCACAATATTTTCTTTATCATCCGTAGCATACGCTCTGATCGTTACCGGTATCGGAACGTCTTTTCTCATATCGTTTGCCAACATTTCAGACGTTCTAAGCACAACGACTTTTTTTCTCTTTTGTCCGGCTCCTACCTCAAACGGTTCCGTCGGTCTTTCGATCTGGATCTTGTCGTTGCCTACGATCTCAAAATAATACATATGCTTTTTACTGTCCGTGTTAGCAAACAAGAATAGATAGTCATTCTCCACCATTCCGTCATCAAGTATCTTATAAAGTCTTGTTGTCTTGTTGACATTCAATAGCATATGCTCTTTTTTGCTTCCCATTGCAAATAGTGCGACCAATACTAATGTAAGCACCGTAAAATATGCGATCACTTTTGGTCTAAAATAATTGGTCTTGCCTTCATGTCTAAGGGTCTCTTTTTCGCTTGACCACTGAACAAGGCTCGGTCTTCCCAGTGCACCCATCACCGTTGTACACGCATCCACGCACTCCAAGCAGTTGATACACTCAAGCTGAAGCCCCTTGCGGATATCAATATGTGTCGGACAAACGGTCACACAGCTCTCACAGGTTGTACACTCTGCCGTCGGGGTTACCGACAGAAGCTCTTTTTGCTTCGTAAACTCTTTATGACGCTCTTGCCCATGCCCCTTATAAATCTCACCACCACGGATAGGATCATAAACTGCCATGATCGTATCATCATCGTACAAAACAGATTGAACACGGCTGTATGGGCAGATGTATATACAAAAATCCTCTTTGATAAGCACAACATCAACGATCAAGAACCCCGCCACACCCAGCAAAAACCCTAGCAACACTGTATGCTCCATAGGATTTTGCAAATATTGGAAAAAGTCTTCAGGCGGCACAAAAAACCACATAAAGTCAGCTGCGGCCAACAATGCCAATAGCGACCAGAGCAAAATCGCGATCACTTTTTTGATTTTGTTCTCAGCCTTGCTCATATCCGGTTCTTGCTGTTTGTTTTTGATACGTTTGCGAAGCCCCAAAAGCTTTGTCTCAATCCCGTCTCTATAGATTACTCTAAAGATCGTTTGCGGACAGGCCCAGCCGCACCAAGCTCTTCCGCCGACTGCGGTCACTGCAAAAATACCCAAGAAGAGAAGCATCAGCAAGAACGGCATCAAATAAAGCTCCTGCATATCAAATGCCACGCCTGCCAAGTGCAACTTCTTCTGGTCAAAACTTAACAAGAAAAGATGATTCCCGTTAATCGTGATCCAAGGCATTCCTACAGCAACGATTGTTGCGGCAACATAGGCCCAATACCGTTTGATCCGATACGGTACCCATCCTTTCAGATACTCTTTCGCCTGATTTTTCTTTGGTGTTTGTGTATTGTCAGCTACTGCTTCCATGTTATACCCTCTCTTTGAATTGTTTTTCTGTTTGAGTTTTTTCAAAAGGACAGATCAATAATTGATTGTCCTCCACCGTTGTCTTTTGGGTTTGATCAATTTCTACCCATGCACCTTCTATCAATTCTCTAATGCCCCTTGACTCAATGTAGTCCTTTAAAGAGCTGCGACTCACATCCAATTCCCTTGCGATCGCACTCACGCTCATCCCTTCTTTCAAAGAAGCAATGATCTGAGACTGAAGTTTATCAAATTTTGATACAGAACGGCTACCTTTAGGACGTCCGATCTGGCCTGTTTTGGCTTTTTGTGCTTCTCTTAGATCGTTTAGCAAAGGAAATACCTCTACCAAAGGGGTCTTTTTAGTGATCATCGTTTTCGAAGCGGCAACATACAAGCGAATCCCACGACTCAACATACAGTTGATCAGTTTGACAAGCTCTTCTACATAATCTGTCAGAATAGGCAATGAATCAATAATGATACAATCACCTTCCTGAAGCGAATGCAAAAAAGCCTCGAACTGCTGACGTTCCTCTACAGGACGATTCTTACTTGAATGTTCGACAACCTCTTTCTCGATATTCAGTCCTTGTGTCAATGCAAAAGAGAGAATACTATGCTGTTGTTGCGACAAATTGCTATGTTGTGGGATCTGTCTTAAATAGGCATATGTCATACTACTCCTTTATCATTTAGATAATATTAACTTATTTGATGATTAAAGTCAATAGTTTTAACTATATTTTCGTCAAAAATATACTTTTTACGTCATACTATACATATTTTCGTCAATCAGCATAGTAAAATTATGTTAAAATATCAAAAAAAGTAAGGATATGTAGTGAATCTTACTCATTTGGATGAACAAAACAAACCCAAAATGGTCGATGTGTCAGAGAAAGAAAATACTACCCGTATCGCAATAGCAAGCGGTATTATCGAAGTTTCTCGGGCAGCATACGATGCCGTTATCAGCAATACTGCGAAAAAAGGTCCTGTCCTTCAAACCGCTGTCATAGCAGCGATCCAGGGGGCAAAGCAAACCAGCACACTGATCCCGATGTGCCATCCGCTGATGCTCTCATCGGTTAAAACCGATATCGAGGAACTGCCGCAGCTGCCTGGATTTAAGCTTACCGTAGCGGCTAAACTGACCGGGCAGACGGGAGTTGAGATGGAAGCATTGACGGGGGTAAGCGTTGGTCTACTGACAATTTATGATATGCTCAAGGCTATTGATAAAGGAATGGTCATCAAAAATATCCAGCTAGAAGAAAAATCAGGAGGGAAAAGCGGTGATTTTAGACGATAAAAGTACAGAAAAACCTCAGATAGAATACCCTACAAGATGGGGATTCAAGCTAATCGGGAGAGATAAAGAGGCTCTTTTAAAGTGTATCAAAGAGGTTATGGGGAACAAAGAACACCTTTGTTCAGTGGGCAATGCTTCAAAAACCGGAAAGTTCCAAAGCTATAATGCCAGCTGTGAAGTCGAAAGCAAAGAAGAGAGAGACCGCATCTTCAAATACTTCCAAGACCATAAAGATGTGGATATGGTTATCTAATCTGCTCTCCCTTTCAAAGAGTGTAATAGCTTGTCGGTACTCAGACTGACAAGCATGGAAACAATCACATAAAAAAGAAAAAAGTAAAGCCCAACCTCAACTTCAGCACGGCTGACTTCGCCGCCATTGCCCGCAAGATAAACTAAAAACGTTGCGACGACAAAAACATCAACCATTGACCATTTTCCGATCATTTTGAAAAATCTCACGATTTCATGAGCAAAAGGACTTTCCATAAAAATAGAAACAAACAACAAAGTAATCGTCTTAACGCCGGGTATCAGCACCGAAAAAAGTAAAATAGTCAAAGCAACAACCGTTTCACCGCTTTCAAAAAGCTTGATAATAGAACCCCATACTCCTTTTGATTCAAATGCAAGCACCACATCCCCCAGATACTCTACCTCTTTATGAATGGTCATCATCATAATAGGCGTACTCAATCCGATCCATAAACTTACCAGTCCAACAAGACTTCCCATGACACTGAAAGTTCGCAGTGATACAAAGAAAGAAAAAACCAATATCCCTATCCCCAGCAGAATGGCATACATTGCATTTTGAACACTTGTTTCTTTTAACTCTTTCTGCCTTGAACGGATCTTTTCCATCTGCTCTTTTTCTTCATTTTGATACAACCCCAACGAGAAAGACTCTGCCAGTTCTTTTAATTGGAACTGAGCCTGTTCTTTGACTCCCATCTGCTCTATGAATGCTCTTGTGTTCTTTTCGTATGCCAAAGCCTTTTGATGGGCCGATATACTCCAATAAAGCATCATCCCAACCAAAAATCCAAAAATGCTGTAAAGTATCTGCTTTTTCATAACAAGGATTATACTATACTTTGATATGAAGAAAATCGAGATACTTAAACAGATAGTCAAAGAAGCCGGTACAATTGTCAAAAAAGGGTACCATGCGAACAAAGAGATATTGCATAAGGGTGTAGTTGACCTTGTCACACAGTATGATGTAGAGACCGAGAATTTTCTGCTCAAAGCGCTCAAAGCTCATTTCCCGGAATACCATTTGGTCGGGGAGGAAAGCCATCATGGAGGATTTGAGTATCAAAAAGCGATCTATATTGATCCTATTGACGGCACAACCAACTTTATTCACGGTATCCCCCATCTTGCAATTTCCTTGGGGGCATGGGAAGAAAATGAGCCTATAATGGGCATCGTTTACAATCCCATTCTGGATGAGATGTTCTGGGCGCTCAAAGGGGAAGGGGCTTACTGCAATGGGGTAAAATTACACGTGAGTACCCAAAACATATTGCAGCAGTCCCTTATCGCCACGGGGTTTCCTTATGCCAAAGTCAATGCGGGCATCGAATACCATTGGGTCATTGATTCCATGAGCCGTCTGCTGCCTCACATTCAGGATATCCGTCGTTTAGGGGCTGCGGCTATTGATCTTTGTTATCTGGCACAGGGTAAAACAGAAGGGTTCTACGAAGTAGATCTCAAGCCCTGGGATGTGGCAGCAGGAATTCTTGTGGTACTGGAAGCCGGAGGCAAGGTGACTGATCTAAATGGCGGATCCTACCGCTTTGGGAGCAAAAGCATTGTAGCGACAAACGGTGCTATTCACCAACAGCTTTTAGCACACCTCGCAAAGATCTAATCGAGCGCCTCAAAATAGATCAGCAGGGTCTTTTGAAAAAAATTCTCCTGATTATCGCTGATCACCACATAACGATGATCTCCCACCTTGGCCAAACCTTCAAAATTATCGATGCTCCACCCTTTGTGGCTGTTCATTTTAAGCAGTACTTTGCTGCTGCAGATCCCTTGTCTGCATTGGTTTAGATAGACTTTTTTCAAAGTAACGACAAAAGGATCGAATAACCCTATATAAGACCGTTCCAATACCAAAATATTGCCGTCATCCATCACTTCTATTGCCGTGATTCCGCTTTTGGCTTCCGGTTCTGCTTTTAAATGCCAGGTTTTACCTCTCAAGCTGTAAATACTCTGCAATTTTTTATCATCTTTTTTAACAGGCCATTCGGACGCAGTCAATATACCATATAATGGATGCCACGCCACGGCTTCAAGAGCTTTGTTCGGGCTTCGATAAGCATTTTGTTTTTTTAATGCTTGAAGCAGTTTAGCATCATAGATCATTCGGCCTTTTGCATCAAAAGTGCTTATCTTCGGCTCTCCTTCAAAAGAGATCAACAGTCGGTCTTTTTTGCCGATAGCCAACCCCTCGCTGTCACGCTGCCAATGTTTAAACTCCCTACCATTCTTTTGGGTCAGGTTTATACCGGACAAAGGCTCCAAACGATCAATACGGTTTGAAAAAACCGCTTTAAATACAAATAGTTTACCCTGGTCACTGAGCAGATAAAGCTGTTCATTCTTGCTTTGATAAGCAAGATCGGAAATCTCTGCAAATTTGATCCCTCCAATCTTGTCAAATACAAGTTCTTTTTGATCCAGGATTCGGATATGTTCAAACTGCGTTGTCGGGCTGGGTGTGATATTGACGGGGAATATACCTGCATCCAAGAGACTGGATATCAATAATAGATAAGAAAAATGTTTTTTCATTGACCCTGGGAGTGTGTTCGATCAGAAAAGAAGTAATACTGTATCAGGATCAATGCTACCGCGATATCAATCATGACATCTGCATAGTTGAAAACAGCAAATTTAAAGCCGCAATGCCATGCCACATAATCAACCACGCCACCATGCACAAAACGATCATAAAGATTTCCTATTGCTCCTCCTATAAGTAATCCTATCGGAAATGCGTGAGCCTTAAGATACCCCTCTTTAAGCACAACATACAAAATGCCTGCGATCAAAACAAACTGGATCCATTTAAGATACGAACCCAGAAATGCGAACATCGAAAACGCAACACCAGAATTGAAATGAAGTTCCAGATCGATACACTTTCCTGCATAGCTGTATCCATCCAAAAATATTGACTTGATATTCTGATCTACGATAAAGGTCCCGATCGCGACCAACAGAAAAACAGCGAATGGTTTTTTCATCAGGCTAATGCACCTTTGAAAAACTTTACACACTCCTGCATCATTTCATCCAGCTTAACCTCGTCTTTCCCCTCAAGCAAAATACGGATCTTGTTTTCTGTGCCCGAATATCTAAACAGATGACGCATCCCGGCTGTTTCAACTTTTTTTTCCAGCTCATCCAAGCCTTTGATCGTCCCAAATGGTCTTTTCTCATCCACCAGCAGATTGACAAGCTGCTGCGGATAGGATTCATACGGTCTGAATGCTTCACTCGCCTTTTTGCCCGTTTTAACCAAATAGGCCAGGGCTTGCAGAGCGCTGAGCAGGCCATCGCCTGTTTTGGCATAATCTGAGAAAATAATATGCCCGCTCTGTTCTCCGCCAAAATTCATCCCGTGCGACTGCATCATTTCAACCACATGTTTATCGCCCACAGCGCTTCTGTATAGCTTGAGACCTCGGGATGACAGATATTCATCCAATCCCTGATTGCTCATCACGGTTGCAACCATACCGTCACCCCGTAGCTTGCCTTCAGATTTTAGATGCATGGCCAGTACCGCCATCAACTTGTCTCCGTCGATAATCTCCCCTTGTTCATCAACCAGTACAAGCCTGTCTGCATCACCATCCAGAGCTATACCGATATCTGCACGGTACTCTACCACAGCTTTAGCCAAAGATTCAGGATGCATTGCCCCGCACCCTTCATTGATGTTAAATCCGTTGGGTTTGTCTCCAAGCACGATTACATCCGCTCCAAGCTCCTGTAAAATAGTCGGACCGACGATATAGCCTGCACCGTTGGCGCAATCTATTACCACACGCTTTGCAGCCAAAGTCAATGAGGTAGGAAAAGAATTTTTTATATGAACGATATAACGCCCGATCACATCATCGATCCTTTTGGATTTGCCGATCTCTTTGCCCGTAGCCTGTGCCTGCAAGATCGCTTCCTCATCATCAAAGATCGCTTCTATCTGAGCCTCTTTTTCACGGTTGAGTTTGTTCCCATGCTCATCAAAAAATTTTATCCCGTTGTCATAATAAGGATTATGGCTTGCCGAGATCATGATCCCCGCATCACAGCGCATACTTTCTGTTAAAAAAGCAATTGCCGGGGTAGGCATCGGACCTATCTGGATCACATCAAATCCGACAGCGGTCAACCCCGATACGATCGCATTCTCGATCATATACCCGCTTCGTCTGGTATCTTTACCAACCAATATTTTGTTGGTCTTTGCAAACTTTTTGAAATAGACCCCCGTTGCCATCGCCAATCGCATAGCGCTTACCGCACTGATCTTTTTCCCTGCCTTACCACGTACACCATCCGTTCCAAAAAGCGTCACTTTTAGATCCTTACAATTAAAAATTCTCATATTTTATCCAAAATTTGATTAACGTTATAAAGATTTATCGACACTGAAGAATACTTTCTTAATAAATATTTAATATTAAATTTGGTATCATTCGCGCACTAATTTCACTCATATGACCAAGCACAACCGTTTGGTTCCGAATTTGAGATATTTTTTTAAAGGAACATATTATGGCACATCACAAGTCAGCAAAAAAACGCATTTTGCAAACTGCTGTAAAAACTGAAAGAAACAGATATTACAGAACAAGACTCAAAAACATCACTAAAGCGGTACACGAAGCGGTAGCGGCGGCAGATAAAACAGCAGCGGCAGAAGCATTTAAAATTGCAAACAGACAGATCCACTCAATGGCAAGCAAAGGCTTCCTTAAAAAACAAACTGCATCAAGAAAAGTAAGCCGTCTTAATCAAATGGTAAACACTATCGAAGCTGCTTAAGCAGCTTCGGACTCCCTAAAAATCACTTACAAATAAAGAACCCTATGTTCAAAGACAAACTTCAACCTTTTATCAACCGATATAATGAAATTACCAAACTTCTAAGCGCACCGGACATTGCAAGCGATATTGCAAAAATGACTGAACTGAGCAAAGAACAATCAGGACTTAGCGAACTTGTCGAAAAAGCAAAGCTCTATATTCAAACCATCGAATCGATCGAAGAAAATAAAGAGCTTTTGGGTGATCCCGAACTTGGAGATTTGGCTAAAGAGGAATTAGGACAACTCGAGCCTATGGTTCCTGCATTGGAAGATGAGATCAAAATCCTGATGATCCCTAAAGATAAAAATGATGAAAAGAACATTTTCCTTGAACTCAGGGCAGGTGCCGGTGGAGATGAAAGTGCACTTTTTGTCGCCGATGTCTTTAAAATGTATACACGCTACGCCGAACAAATGGGATGGAAAGTTGAAATCGTCAGCAGCAGCGAGGGAACAGCAGGCGGTTATAAAGAACTCATCGCACAGATCAAAGGTCAAGGCGTTTACTCCAAACTCAAATATGAAGCCGGTACTCACCGAGTGCAAAGAGTTCCTGACACTGAAACGCAAGGAAGGGTACACACTTCTGCCATAACCGTCGCTGTGATACCCGAAGTTGAAGATGTTGAAGTCGATATCAAACCTAATGAGATCAAAATGGATGTATACCGTTCAAGCGGATGTGGAGGACAGTCAGTCAATACCACTGATTCTGCGGTACGTCTGACGCACATCCCAACGGGTATCGTTGTAGCCATCCAAGATGAAAAATCCCAGCACAAAAACCGCGATAAAGCGATGAAAGTACTCAAGGCGAGGGTCTATGAAGCACAAATGCAAAAACAGCTTGAGGAAACATCAAATCAACGAAAACTGCAAGTAGGTTCGGGCGACCGATCAGAAAAGATTCGTACCTACAACTATCCCCAGAATAGATTGACAGACCACCGCATAGGACTTACCCTCTATTCGCTGGAAGATATCATGAATAACGGTAATCTCAACCTTGTTGTCGATCCGCTGATTACCCATGCACAAGCAGAAGCGATACAAGAGGCAGGACTTTAAGTCCTTTTCTTCTTGTTTATCAATGATTTATAAGGTTATATCTCATGCAATTTGAACCGATATCAGGCCAAGAAAATCTCAAAGATGTGATCAGCTCCGCTTTTGATATGGAACTTTCCGTAAGCGGTGGCTGGGGATATTTACTCAAGGAAGCAACCGTTATCGAAAAAACCAACGGTATCCCTCTAGAACAGCTCGAATTTACGCTTGCTTCCATGAGATGCTATCTTGAGATGAATATGACCATCAAGGCTGATGAGCGTTTTGGCAGCATTAACCTTTCAGAAATAGCACGAGAAGAGACAAAACAAAATGGAACTGTTTTTCATAAAGTAACTTACAGCGTGACCGCTATAAAAGAATCTCTTTATAACCAATTCATAGAAGAATACAAACAAGGATTTGGTAAAGAAGATTTTGATATAACAGCTCATTTTAATAGAAGGAAGGAAGCAACAATCACTCTTCCCCTCATCCATTGGTTTGAAGTAAGCAATACGCTTTAATCTTCCAAAAACTCTACTTCATTTTGATACGCTTCAAAATCCATTTTTTTATAGTATTCACCCTGAACATAATCGATAGCTAACGATAATTGTCTGGCATTCCGATACCCTACAATTCCATGGATTATCTCATTATTTCCGTCTACAAAAACGGCGGTGGGGTAAAGCCCTATGCCCAAAGATTTTGCAAATGCATGATGACTGCCCTTAAACTGACGATAATAGACCATGCCAGGCATATCGATATTAATATCAATAAAAATAAAATGCTGTTTGAGCTTTGATTGTATTTGAGGGGTCTTGATGCTTTTTACGATCATATCTTCACAATAACTGCATCCTTCTTTATGAAAAAAAAGAAAGAGATGTTTCTGTTGTTCTTTCATGGTTTGAGACAAATGATTAAGGTCGATAACTTGAGGGGAGGTATCAGCAGATACATTCAAAGGGGAAAAAGCCAAGAGGAGCAAAAGTATTGGAATGATTCTTTTCATCCATTTGTCTTTCCTCACCGTCTCTTCATTCAGAAGAGACGATAGAGAAGTAGATTACTTGATCGGCTTGCTAGCTGTCTCAGTATTACCTTTAAGATCAGTCCAAGTTACTTCAAGTTTGTCCCCGGCTTTAATGCCGTTGATTGCTTTAAACTTGAATTGGAAAAGTGGATCTTTCGACAAGAACTGGCTTGTTGATGCATCAAATACTACTTTATCACCAACTTTTGCAGTAATATGCGTGATGAAGTTAGCCTCAGTACCTTTTTTCTTTGCTTGGTCATATGTCAACATGTCATGCTTAGCCATGATCTTTACTTGAACCGCATCACCTTTTAGTTTCGCTTTAATTTTCATTGCCATGTTTGTATTCCTTTTATTTTTTCGTATTCTTATCTATATTGGGGAAGATTAACCTTCACATCCGCCAAGTGCAACTTGCAGACTTGCTTTTCCAACATATAATTTACCGTCTGTACCTTCCACCACTACTGTAACTACAGAGTTAGAGTTATCTGCTTTTGTTTTAAGTTTCATTTTGATTGAATAATCAATAATACTATACTCATTCGCTTCAATTGTCATAACAGCAGCTTCAGGGTTTGAATCCTGGAAAATAGATACTGTTTTAGCTGGGATATTAGATTGTACTGTTACAGGAACCGCACCACCGTTACTTGCTACTTTTGGCACTTTTACCTTCACATCTTTTTCGATCATTTCGGTTGTACCATAAAGCGCTTTGATAGCATCATCAACCGTCTTTGCTGTCCATGCATCCGGTTTTGTCGCTCTAAAATCAGTCGCACTAAGGAATGCCGGCAATGCAGCCACAGCAGCAACGCTCAATCCTAAAAATTTTCTTCTTTCCATATGTTTTCCTTTCATTTTCATGAGTATATCATGTAAAAGATTGCCATTTATGATGCAATCTTTTACGCATTAAATCAATTAATTGTGAAGTGATAGTGAAGATATTTCACTATTTTGCTTTGTTCACCATATAATCAACCGTTGCTTTAACCTGTTCATCGCTCAAGCTCATGTTACCACCTTTTGGAGGCATAGCATTCACACCATTAAGTGCATTTTTATATACGGCATCGATACCTTTTTTCAAAACAGCTGACCATGCCTGTTTGTCACCCAACACTGGTGCACCCATTGCTTCATTTCCATGACAAACAGCACACGTTTTTTCATAGATCTTTTGACCTTCTGAAACTGCTCCTGCAGATTCTTCTTGTTTTGGAAGATCTCTTGCAGTAGACAATGGCGGGTTGAAACCTCCGATTTCAGTCTGAATTCTTTGAATTTCAGGTTTTCCGTCAAAACAGTTCTTCATACATCTTGTACCGTTACCATAATTCTTCGTATCGGCAAAGTATGCACGAACATTATCTGTTCCTTTTGGGCCATCAATGTTCGGAACAAAACCGTCTTTATTTGGCATCTCGATCTTCATGAAGTTTTCTTTGTTGAGTTCAAACTCATCATCCAACTCTTCGCCATCGACTGTCACTTCATTGATCGAAAGGATATAGGCGCTCAAGGCATACACATCATCATTGCTCAGGCTAAGCGGTGCATTATGAGGCATACCGGTCTTGATATACCACCATAGCGTACTTGCGTAAGGCCAATACGTACCAAATACACGAATTGGACCATCTTTATCCGGATTTGTCCGTTGATTTGTCAGTGTTTTAACACCCTCATAGGCATTACCCTTTGCAAGCGCAGGGAAGCTGCCACTGCCTGAACCGAAGTCTCCGTGACATGAAGTACATTTTGCTTCATAAAGTTCATCACCCTCTTCAACCGTACCTTTTCCTTCCGGAAGTCCAGTCCCGTCAGGCATTACATCAATATCCCAGGCCTTCATCTCATTTGGCGTTGCAGGTCTGGCATAGCTGTAGCCGC
Organism: Campylobacterales bacterium; assembly: GCA_014763895.1. GTDB lineage: Bacteria > Campylobacterota > Campylobacteria > Campylobacterales > Sulfurovaceae > Sulfurovum. Next base: position 5,431 of record JACXUM010000025.1, on the reverse strand, counting down.
CCTGGAGAGTATTCTCGTTGATATGGTATGCAGAGGTTTTACCGTTTACGATCGGATAAGTTGCGCCGCCGTCAATCACTTTTTTACCATTTGAGTAAGTATTTGAAACGGTTTTATCTGCTGCAAATGCAACAGTTGAAGTTGCAGCAACAACAACTGATGATAATAATATTTTATGACAAGACTTGAACATTGTTCACCTCTCCTTTCTCTGTTACTTCCCATGTGTGTATTGCATTTCTGTGATAAACAGACTCTACACCCATAACCGCTCTTTCCTGTTTAACGCTTGGCTGAATATGCCCTGCATCATCTCTGGCGCGACTTGCTAGAATTAACGGCTTACCTTCGTATTTGTACATATAGCTGAATCTTGTCCAGGATTTTGGCAATACCAATCCTTTAAGACTTGCTTCAACCCAGTTTTTACCGCCGTCAAATGAGATGTCTACACCTTCGATCGTACCCATACCGCTCCACGCAAGACCTTCGATCTCTACTAGATCACCTTTTTTCAAATCTGTCCATGGTTTTTCAGGGCATGGTTTAGTGATGATAGAGTTAACTTCCAATGCATAGAAGTGCTGGATCGCTTTCCCGTCTGGTTTAAGCGCAGTATATTTGGCTGTCTCTTCTTTTGCATAGAATGGCTCTTTTGCAAATTGAAGTCTTGCCAACCATTTAACACACAGGTTACCTTCCCACCCCGGCAACAACAATCTAATCGGATACCCTTGCTCCGGTCTTAATGCTTCACCATTTTGAGCCCATACGATCATTGCATCATCGAGTACTTTATCGATCGGTACGGTTCTACCCATATGCGAACTGTCTCCACCCTCTGCCAACATCCATTGTGCTTCAGGCTTCAAACCAAGGTCTTTCAAGATAGTCTTGATGTAGACACCTGTCCACTGAGCGGAACTCATCATCCCTTTTGCGAACTGGATAGAATTAAACTGAGGGCCTCTCCACTCCGGTCCGCCGTTTGCAGGACACTCGATGAAGTGGATTCTTGTTACACTTGGGTATCTCTTCAATTGATCCATTGTAAGCACGATCGGTTTTTCAACCAACCCATGGATCATCAAACGATGTTGATTTGGATTGATCTGTGCAACACCGCCATGCACACGGTTAAAGAACAAACCGTTTGGCGTAATAATACCCTCTGATTCATGAATTGGGCACATTGAAATAGACGCTTCCCAGTTTCCTGATGAAAGGAGCTCTGAAGTTCTTCTGATATTGTTATGCTCGTAAGCTGACGGTACACCGTATTGATTTTTGGTTACCGGATCGCCAAGGCTTGTTGCCCATGGCTGTTCTTTCATAATTGCCGGGTCATCTCCTGCATTTACTTTTACAGGCGCCATCACACTTGCCGCGGCCAATGCACTCACTGAATAAGCTGCTGTTTTCCTAAAGAAATCTCTTCTGCTTGACTGCTCTGTCGTCTCTTGAACATTACTAAGAGTTTCATTAGACATGTTACTTGTCTTATTCATTTTTCCTCCTTAATTGATAGTTAGGAATGACAAAAGTCATTTGCATAATTATATTTAAAACTCATTAGAAGACCATAAAAAGTTTACAATAAAAGTTTTAAGACACATTTTCTCTTATATATGTAACTAATTTACTCTTATTTATTATAAATCTTTGATATTATATATCAAAAATATTTATCAATTACTATTATGTTCTTTTAAAATTCTGGACTTTCCTCTTTATAAAAGAGTCTATGTAAAGCCGCGAAAGATTAACAAGATTATGATAAAATTCAACTTTAACTTTCTGAAATATAAAGGATTTTGATGGTGTATTCCGACATGGGTAAAGTCTTGCAACTGTTTATCTCTCAACCCGGCAACTCCGAGAGAATTCCACAGCAAACACTCTCTTTGGATACCAAAGGTATTATCGGAGACAAATTCTATGATAAAGATATCGACCGATCGATCCTGGTAACTTCTGAATACAGCTATGCTGTGGTACATAACGAAAATATCTCTATGGAGTTTGGTGCCTTAGGAGAGAATATTCTTCTTGATTACAATCCCTACCATCTAAACAGCGGACAGAAATTAAAGATAGGGGAAGCTATTCTTGAAGTAAGCCAAAACTGTACAATGTGCAACCATCTTTCCAAAATAGATAAAAAAGTTCCCAAACTATTAAGAGATGATCGCGGGATTTTTGTTAAAGTGATTCAAAACGGGGATATTCATGTTGGAGACCCGGTCCAACTTTTGAACTAAATTTTGGATTTGCCTTCTCTTATAAACTTTCTGTCATCCTGAATTCATTTCAGCATGACGGTTTTCGGATCAAACCAATAACCAATAAACGAACAGATACACATGAGGATAGGTTTTTAAAGAGAGCGGAACACAGGAAAGATAAAAGAATCCGTATAAGAAAAGCGAAGATGCGGGCATAGGACAATCCCTATGCCTGCGTAGGAAAATTATTTTTTAGTGATTTTTGCCAAGATCGCTTCAAATTTGCTTTCTGCATCCATCAGAGCATCGATCGATTCTTGATCTTCGATATTCAATGCACTGATCCATTTGTGAACGCTTGGGAAAGCCATGTGCACAGTCTTTTCCCCCGGCTTCATGTAAAGATACATTGAGCATGGAGCAAATGCACCGGCTTCCGGATGTTTTTGAGACACCGTATAGATTACTTTGATTTTACAGATTGAGTAAACATCATAGAATGTGTACCACTCTTTTTCATGCTCATCAAGATCATAGTTAAGATCCACAAACGCCGGACTTACAAAACCGTTTGGAGCCAACTCCCCGTCAAATGCCATTTCAAGGTCATCTTTTGCGCTTTCCCAGTCATCATCGCTCAACTCAAATGTTTTACGCGTTACCAATGGACCGGCCGGTGCTTTCATCGTGTAAGGCATTACTTCAAATTTACCGTTTGGCATCGCTGCCTTCAAGGCATCCTCGATACTTTTTTCCAATGCTACAAGCGCTTCATTATCAGCAGGGATATCCATCATTTTTCCCATTGCTGCTGCTGTCAATGAAGAAACAGAGATCGTTTTCTCGCCTTTTTTTGTATAGATTGACATACTCATCGGGGAGAATAGACCGATATCCGGGTACTTCTCAGCAAGTGCCAATACCGTATCTTTTTTCCATAGAACCATCAGGTTATACACATCATGATACGTTGTGTTGAAATCACGCTTGAACGGAGCAAGCATATCATTGTTCGCTTCCACCATGAACCCTGCTTTTTCAAATGCTTCCTGGATCGTTTTTGGCGTGATCTTTCCATCAGCATTGTCTGAAGTAAATACTCTTACATGATTCGCTTCAGTTGCAGCTGCTGCAGGTGCTGCGCTTTCAGCTGCCATTAGTCCTGTTGCTACCAACAAAGACAAAATCAAACCTTTTGCCATTAATTTCATTTTTTTCCTTTCACTGATAATAGAGATTCTATTATCATTTCTATTGATCTAAACAAGAGTCATTATATCTGAAATTAATTAAAATTAATACAAGTAGATTGTTGATTTGAAAGAGTTTGTAAAAAAAATGAAAAAACTGTGTAGGAATGAAAAGAGAGAATCACAACAAAGGGAATAACTCCCTTTGTCTAAATGTAGATTAGAATCTATATCTGATGTAGAATCTTGCATCCTGTGCTTTATCAACTGTCATGGCAGCCATATCTTCTCCCCAATAACCAGCTTTGATATCAGCAATCTTAATCGGTGTACCATCTGCGGCAAAGAAGTTATTGCTTCCTGTGTAATCATAATCAATATAAGTATATCTTAGCTGTGCACTTAATGCTTCAGTTAACTGATACGTGAAGTATGCCTCAAATGCATCACCACGCGCGGCAAGTTTAGAACCGATCATCGTATCTTCAGCATAGTCAAACGGTCTCCAATATCTGCTTCCATGATTATACTCCAGGCCAAGTACTCCATCCGAAATTACAGGAATTTGTGTCCCAATCCAATAAGATGTTCCCGTTTTAGATTCGCCTGCATGTGCCCCTTCATCTCCAAGATACACTGGATTCATCGGATCTGTCATGTCCATCAATGGCATTCCGAGCATATACTCACCCGCATTTGGCAATGTCTTACTCCATGCAAAAGAACCGAATACTTTTGTTTCAGCCAAGATACCCTCATCTCCCAAACCGTCTACAAGAACAGAAAGTGCAGCACCTGCCATATCCCCTACTTGTCTCATAGATGGATTAGTAGTAGGATCACCGTCCATTGCAGCTCCCATAGCCATTGGATCATACCCAGGAAGATCATATGCTCTGAATGCTGTTGTTTTTACGATGTACTGACCATCATTGTATGGTTCAAAGATAAATCCTGCCAACTTGATGTCATTAAGAACGTCATCTTCATTGCTGTACTGTGTACTATCAAGTCTGCTGAACATAGGCGCTGCATTTGTAGAACCTTGTCCCATACAAAGCTTGAAGCTCATACCGGTCACACCTGTTACATTTGAAAGATCAAGTTTTGAGCTTAGTCCGTCAAATTCTACATTGATGATATGGCCAAGTGGCGATTGCTCTGGATCATCATCCCTAAGGTTAGCCAAGAACCCGTTTGTTGAAGGTCTTCTCCCCACAGAGAAAGTCCAAGGCATATCTAAACCAAATGCTTTTTCACCAAGATAAAGCCAATATGCCTGTCTTACTTTTAGATCATCACCAGCCAATGCCTCATTAGTAACCCAGTCAAATGAATCCATTCCCCATCCTCTAGGATAGTAACCTGAGTTTCCTGCGAAATCAGCACCAAATGCTTTGTTCATAGAAAGTTGACCCTTGAAAATATTTTGATTATCCGGTGCATACTCCATATTCAACCATAGCCTGAGTGACATGAGGTCGTTTTTACTTCTTTCAGAACCATCTGCCATATCATAGTTGATACTATCAATTGCTGTTCTTACATCAGCGCCCCATTTGATGTTATCACCGGCATCATGCGCTTTCACTTCATTGATCTTCTTGTTCAATTTTTTAACTTCAGCTGCACTACCGCTTTTTTTCAAATTTGCAACTTCTGACTTAAGCGCTGCGATCTCTGCTTTCATTGCAGCAAGATCACTTGAAGTTGAACCAAATGCCATTGTCGTTGCTGCCACAAGTGACAAAGAAACGATTTTTTTCATGTTATTACTCCTTGTATTCAATGTTTGTCCAAAACATGTACCCATAGTCTAAAATATAAACCCTAAACTTAGACTTAAATTTATTAATATTTATTGATTTTGTCAACATTATATTTATATATTATTATAAGTATAAGTAAATGGGAGGTTTCGTAAGCGAAAGGCGGGGATTGAAGGGAGGGGAGTCGGGTGTAAAACAAGGGAAGATTACAATTATTGGACAAGGAGTAAGGAAACCCGACTCAGGT
>JACXUM010000032.1 GCA_014763895.1 Campylobacterales bacterium | reverse complement strand
TGTACCAAAAACAGTGAAGATTCAGCCAAAATCACCAGGTGATATCTATGATACTATCAAAAAAGAGGGATTTGAGTTTCCGGTTATCTTTAGACAGGCTGGGGATCATGGGGGAATTAGTACGATTAGGGTTGAGGATGAGACTGAACAGTTCTATGCGTTTGCACTGGATGGAAGGGATTATTATCTAACTCAGTTTGTGGAAAATGCCCAGGATGGTATCTATGCAAAATACCGTTTGGCTGTTGTGGATGGTGAAGTTTTTATTCGTCATGTGATCTTTAGTGATGATTGGAATATTCATAGCAAAAGTAGAAAATATATGCAAATGAATAATGAATATGAACGAGAAGAAAGAAAAATTTTGAAGTCGTTTAATAGTGCGATAAAACCTGAAATACAAGTAATGATTGATGCTATTAATAAACGCTTGGAATTAGATTATTTTGGTATGGATTGCAGTATTGATAAGAATATGAATCTATTGGTATTCGAGATTAACGCCAATATGAACATTTTAACCAATAAATATGGTAAAAATAATGATGTTTTTGTCAAAAAAGTTGATATGATTAAAACAGCACTTATCAATATGATAGAGAGGAGATCTTTGTCATGAAGTTTATCATAGAGAAAGCCAAGCAAGAAGATTATCCGGAAATGATAAAGGTTTTAACGCCTTGGAATATGCATCATATCCCTTCCCCTGAAGCTGAAGAGATTGACATTTCATGTTTTTTTGTCGCAAAAGTAGATAATAAAATCGTTGGCGTATGTGGCTATAAAATATTATCTGAAAATAAAGGAAAAACACGTCTTTTGGCAGTGTATCCAGAATTAAAAGGGTCTGGCATAGGTAAAGCATTACAAGATATTAGACTTGAAGCAATGTATAGTGCTGGTGTGAAAACGGTGGTTACAAATGCAGACCGTCCGGATATCATTTTATGGTATAAAAAACATTATGGGTATTATGAAATAGGTAAATTAAATAAAGTTTCTTCTCATGGTTTGGATAATGTTGAATATTGGACAACACTTGAAATGGATCTTGAAAGATATATGACTCAAAAAAAGACTCTCGAAGAGCAAAAACAACAATATATTCTTATGAATGATCCAGCTCCTCTCTCACCTTACACTCCTTTGATCATCAATGCCTGTCTTACAGGGATGATACCGACAAAAACCAGTACAAGATATATTCCCGTCAGCGTGGATGAAATCGTTGAGGATGCCATAAATGTCTATGATGCAGGAGCAAGGATCGTTCATCTGCATGCGAGGGATAAAGAAGGAAACCCGACCTATGAAGCAAGATATTATGAAGAGATGATCACAGCCATACGACGCGAAAGACCTGAAATGATCTGTTGTGTTTCGACTTCAGGAAGAAATTTTAAGGAGATTAAGCAGCGTGCGGAAGTACTTTACCTCTCAGGCAGAGCAAAGCCTGATATGGCAAGTCTGACATTAGGATCACTGAACTTTTCCACAGGACCCAGTATCAATTCGCTTGATACGATTCAGGAATTGGCTATGATAATGAAAGAACAGGGAATAAAGCCTGAACTGGAAGTTTTTGATGCAGGTATGATCAATGTAGCCAAGTATCTTGAGCGACATGGTTTGATCAATGGAAAAAAATATTTCAATCTTCTCCTTGGAAATATCAATACGGCTCCTGCTACGATAGGAGACCTTGCCCATCTTGTGAATGCACTGCCTTCAGATTCTGTATGGGCGGCAACAGGTCTTGGGGGATTCCAATTGCCTATGAATACGGCATCCATAACTGCAGGTGGACATGTGCGGGTAGGATTGGAGGATGCTATTTATTATGATTATAAGCAAACAACATTGGCAACAAATAGTGATTTGGTAAAGCGTATCGTACGTATTGCCAAAGAACTTCAAAGAGAAATAGCAACAGGAGAGGAAGCTAGAAAGATGGTGGGTATTTAATGTTGAAAAAAAATGTTTTGTTTATTAATGGGATTGCAGATAATCATAAAGTAAAAGTTAGTAAAATTGAAAAAAACGGTACTATAAAATGGAAAACAAGAGGAAGTGCCAACATAAGTAATTATCTTGAAAATAACCTGTTTTTTTGTATGAATATTGTTTTTGATACCAGAATGGATCAAGAGTTGCCAGGACAGATGATCCATGGGGTATTTAACCAGATATCTGATGCTGACAGCAATCAGATCACTCTTCAAAAAGTACAGGATTTCTATAAAGCCGTTTCGGCCCATGTTCCTTTTTTTAATATTCCTTCCCATATCATGAAAACGACGCGAGATAATATCTATAGGTTACTTCAAGGAATCGATAAACTGCATGTTCCAAAGACAGTGAAGATCCAGCCAAAATCACCGGGTGATATCTATGAAGCGATCAAACAAGAGGGGTTTAAATTTCCTGTTATATTCAGACAGGCAGGAGAACATGGGGGTATCAGCACTATCAGGATAGATGATGATACGGAACAGTTCTATATGTTTGCTTTGGACGGCAGAGATTATTATCTGACGCAGTTTGTGGAGTATGCCGAAGATGGATTGTATAAAAAATACAGATTGGTCATCGTAAATGGCAAAGTGTACTTAAGGCATGTCAAGATAGGTGCAGGATGGATGGTGCATCATAAAAGTCAAATTGACAATCCTGAAAAACTGCAAAAAATAAGTGCTGAACTTTTTATAGATAACAAAGAAGCTATTCAGAAAGTAGTCAATGAAATCTATAACCGGTTACAATTGGATTATTTCGGAATTGATTGTTATATTGATGAGAAGATGAATCTCTTGGTCTTTGAAATTAACCCAAGTATGGGAGTTTTTTTACAGGCAAAAGGTGATATTTTTAGCAAGAATGTTGATGATATCCGAAAAGCAGTGATAAGAATGATAGATAGCAGGATAGGTAAATAAGGTTTGAACAAAATGGATGTGAAAGTTTTAGATATCTCATTTTTTAATGATACAGAACCCTCTGGCAAAATTAAAGAATGTTTTGAGCAGGAAGATGTGATTCTTATAAGGGGATTGGATCTTGATGAAAATCGATTTGAAGCTTTAACGCGAATTTTTTGTGATGACTTTTGCAGGATCAGCAGTCGGGAATCTTTGCGTAAAAGAGAGGGAGATGGCTTGACTACCCATACACCTAGAGAAAACTTTTTTTTATTTTCTCATTCGGAAGCCGCTTATGCCCCTTACCCAAAAACGCCTGATATAGGTTTTTTGATGTGTAAAGAAGCCCCCATCGTACCTGGCGGAGAAACCACCTTGGTGGATGGTGTGGAATTTTTAAATGAAATGGCTCATGAACTTCGAAAACGTTTTAAAAATGAAAAGATCATTTATGAATTTTTATGGGAACCGGATCGTTGGAAAGCCCAATTTAGAGTTTCATCCGAGGAAGAACTTTTTGCGCTGTTAAATACGCTTAATACCATTAAATTTAGTTTGAATAATGGTTTATTGCATATGTTCTATACAACTTCAGCTCTTACAAGAATGGCGGATGGCTCCTATGCTTTTTCAAATGCAATTTTGGCACACCTGCCTTCTCTTGATCATCCTGATTATAAAAACAAAAAGGTATATTGCAAAGAAAGCAACAAGGTGTATTGGGAAAGCGGAGAATTATTGCCAAAAGAAATTGTCAATCAGTTAGTCACTATTCAGGATAAACTTAAATATAAGCATCAATGGAAAGTCAATGATATTTTGATCTTTAATAATCTGCGTTATATGCATGGAAGAGAAATGACACAAGGAGTAAGTAATCGTGAATTGTTTAGTCGTTTTGGATATGTACTTTGAAGTTTGGATTTGATAGAATTATTGGAAGCAAGGTGGTAGTTGATGGAACCAATCGAAAAGACTGAATTAAATAGGGAAGACATCCGGAAGCTTTCGTCCTATTATCTAAATGAAGGACGAAAACAGGAATCATGGCAGATCGATCATATCATGATAGAGGATACGATCTTGGATGCACATGTATCTATGCGATCGACATATTTGTCTTCAACAGACAACAATGAATTCCACTTGACTATTTTTTCCGCTTTGGAATTTTTATCACAATTAATGATCATTTATGCCCATGTTTGGGCAGGTCGTAAAGAAAAGGTCGGAGAGGGGTGGATGATCGAGAGCAGTATGCAAAGTCTTCGTGTCATCCGTGATCCGGATAATATCTTAGTTGCAATGACGGTCGAAAAGATCAAAGAAAGAGGCCCAAATCTTTACTGTATAGCCTCGTATCAGATCACAGATGCTCAAGGTGGGCTGATGAAAGTTCGTCTAAAAGGTTTTTTAACGTAGGTTTTTTGCTCTATTGAAAAAAACAATATCGATTTTTAAAATTCTAACAGGAGTTACGAATGACGCTCTCTTTAAATGATCCTGCTTTCTTCCATGATCCATACCCCTATTATGCGAAACTTCGTGAATCAGGACAACCGTATTGGGTGCCTCATTCTCAAGAAAGCACAAGTAGTGGTGTATGGCTTTTCAGCCGCTATGAAGATGCAATAGCTATCTTTAAAGAAACATCGAAGATTTCAAAAGAGATACGATTTTATAGGCCTGAAGGGGCAACGACTACGTTTGATTTTCATTTACTGCACAGAGACGGACTGGACCATATGCGTCTGCGTTCATTAATTGCAGACTTTTTTTCCATTGAATATATCGATCAGGTAAAAGATGTTATTTCATTGGCAGCTGAAGAGTTGATTGATAGTTTGAAAAAGAAAAATGAAGTTGATTTGATGCGTGATTATGCAGAAGCATTACCGTTGATTGTCATTGCCGAATTGATGGGTGTGCCAAAAGAAGATATGCCACAGATACGCCAATGGGGTCTGGCTATCGGGAAAGCGTTTGACTCATTATTGATAACAGAGGATATCCTTCAAAAGCAAAAAACGGCCTTGGGAGAATTATTAGGGTATGTACAGCGAATAGTCAAAGATCAAAAAGAAATTTCAGATGAAAAATTACTTGGTCTCCTGATCAATGCACATAAAAATGGAGAAATTACGTATGAGGAATTAATCTCCATGGTTGCATTTTTGCTGTTTGCAGGGCACGAAACAACGATTAATCTGATAGGCAACGGGCTGTGGCTACTTCTCTCGCATCCAAAGCAGTGGCAACTTCTGCGAGATGACATGAGTCTGTTGCCGCAGGCTGTTGAAGAGGTTCTACGCTATGAAAGCCCCGAACAGAGGACATCTTTCCGAATGGTATTGGAGCCTATCGAGATCAACGGTACTAAAATGAATCCGGGAGACCAGGTCGGTGTCATTATCGGTTCTGCGAATCATGATGAAAAAGAATTCCAAAATGCAGAAGTATTTGATATCCAAAGAAAACCAAACCGGCATCTTGCTTTTGGTATAGGCATACACAATTGTTTGGGAAAAACCCTTGCAAGAGTGGAAGCGCAGATCGCATTTCAAAAAATCCTCGAACATCTGCCTGATTTAGAGCTGCAAGAGACTATGCCAGGTTGGAGAAAAAACTCATTTTTCCGTGGATTGAAAGAGTTAAAGGTTCAGTTTTAGAAATCAATAAATTGTTTATTGAAAAAAACTTTTTAAATAGATAAGAGAAAAAGAAACAAGCGAAGATAAAAGCATTTGAGAGTCACCTTTGGCCTTAAAAAGGCTGGTGACTCTCTTAGATTAGAACTTGTATGTTACACCGACATTGATCGTATCAACTGAAGTTTTCCAATCGATATAATCATAATCCCAATAAGTTTCACCATTTGCAACCCAGTCATAAGATCCCTCTGCATCATTCGCCAATTGCACATAGTCAACAAAGAAAGAGATATGCTCGTCGTATGCATAGGAAAGACCAAGACCCCACTGGAAGCCGCTTTCATCAACAAGTTTTGCATCCCCGTATACATCATCACCAATGCTTGTATTACCGTAACCAAGCAATCCATAAACGCTTAATTCATTTGTAACAGGGTACATTGGTTTGACATAAATACCCCATGCACTTATATCACCACAATCATCACTCCATGAATCGGTAGGTCCATCCTCATATGACCAGGTCCAGCTCATTTTTGCGGTTGCCCCCCAGTATCTTCCTTCGACTGCAAGATATTTGTTGAACTGGTATCCGGCTTGTAGCATGTAGCCATCGTTATCTCCGTCGGCTGTTTCATCCCAATATGACCCATCACCATCATAATCCCCATATGCACCATGTGCATCAGTCGAAGAACTGATTCTGCTGTAAGCACCACCGATATAAAAACCGCTGTCACTTGCAGGTGCAGGAGCTTCTACTTCTACCATAGGCTCTACAGGCGCTATATCACCACCTGCTACCGCAAATGTACCCATTGCCAAAACGGCTGCCAAAGAAAGTGTAAATCTCTTCATTTTCTACTCCTTAATAAATTAA
>JACXUM010000009.1 GCA_014763895.1 Campylobacterales bacterium | reverse complement strand
CCGTTAAGTGTCTATATGAAGAAAATGGATCAGGCTGCATAATGATAGGTGGAATAAGAAGTTCTCAAAAAACTGTCTTGACAAACAGGGACATTATACATCTGTGAATAAGCTGTGAATAACTCATATTAAATAATGCAACCCGTATTCTCTCTCGTTCCACCTCTCCGTAGGTGGAATGCATAGAAAGTCTAAGGTCTCATCTCTTCTCGTCCCACCTTCGGAGAGGCGGGACGAGAAAAGTTATACTCTATCAATCCAATAGTCTGGTTCTCGATGGTGATGAGCTATGGCAATGACTAAAAGATGATCCGTTTCAATCGAAAAGAGAATATTGAAGGGAAACTTATGTACGATGCATCGTCGTACATCGTATTGAATTTTTTGATAGATTTTAGGAGATTGTGCTATACGATGCAAAGAGTTGTAAATCTCTTGCTTGAAACGATTGCCTAAATTTGCCTGTTGTTCTTCATAGTAGCTATACGCCTCATTGAGCTCTTGAACTGCAAGTTCCAAAAACTCTATGGGCATTAGGCAAATACTTCTTGCATAGGGACTGTTTTGAGCTTTCCTTCCCTGTAGGCTTTGAGTCTTTTTTGAGCCTCGTCTGCCCAAATTTTCTCTATCTCTTCATCAGGCTTATCAAGACTTTTTAAAAGTTCATCAACGAGCTTGGAGCGTTCATTGGCTTTGAGTTGGAGTGCTTGTTGCAAAATATCGTTAATACTCATTTTCTATCTCCAGTTCATAATATGAAAATATTATATCACAAAGCAGTGATGTTTGCAATTGCGCAGTGAACTCAAAAGAGAGTGTTTTGGGGGCATAGATGTTAGATTAAGCGGTTGATAACTCTTTTGTTTATTGAGCTTTTGTATGCATTGCCACGCGGATAGCGTGGTAACGAGAAAGTTTTTATCTCATAGTGTAATATTATTTACCGATGTTAAGTCAGGGAAGCATATACGATTGCCTATGCATCCCACCTTCGGAGAGGTGGGACGAGAAAAAATAATATCGTGCCTGCATTGGAAGTCAGCGACTCGCTTGTTCCCTCCACAGAAAAATTTAACACACCTTGTGGCATACTTTTACTCCTTGGCAAAAGCTTCACCAAATGGGTGAAAGTGTTTAGTGTCGCTTTTGTCTTTCTTTTCCCTTATTTTACGCTGTTTTCCCTTTTATTGGATTTTTCTATTTACGGATTTGGGCAGTTTGGGTTGGTATCCTTCTTCCCATACTTGAAATGTCTTCTCCTTTCTGTGTGCCTTTTTATAAAATGCCAGTTGGTCTAGTAGAGTAGTGACATTCTCTTGATGTAGAAGTTTAAGTATCTCCACTGCTGTATATTTCTTGAATGACTCCATACTTTTTTGAAGGTCATCACTCTGTACGATCATATGCAGATGGTTTTCAAGTATGACATAGGCGTATAGCTTTAGATTGTCTTGTCTTTGTAGATGTTTGAGAGAATCCAATATGATAGCCACACTCTCTTTTCTTGTAAATATCGGCAACCAGTGCAGTATCGTACAGGTCACGAAGTGAGGATGAGTCGGTTCATAGATCTTATATCTGCTTCTTCCCATTTTTACTCTTTTTGGTTTAGTATAGTTGACATAGAGAAGAAGAAGTGTTTTTGTCTCATATTGTAATGTTATCATTGGGAAGCATATACGATTGCCTATGCATCCCACCTTCGGAGAGGTGGGACGAGAAAGCCCGCAAAATCGGAAGTGGTTAAGCCCGCAATGACGGTCATTGCGAACCCTTTAGGGTGAAGCAATCCACGGTTAAGACCGCCTTGCCACTCACAATGTCAAAAAAATTTCGAGGGGCTTACGCCCCTAACCACAAAAACCAAATCACTCTCCTGCTCTGACACAACGGACATAAAGGCTAGTGCCCTTATTGTAGTGGTAGCTGACATAGCCAAAGTTGAAGTACACATGCCACGCATTGTCACTATTGTCTGCAAGGGTAGTAGAAGACCAATAGAAGTCGGAGCTAGTATTGGCAAATCCACTTACAATAGCAGGATTGATTTTGGTTCTATCAATGATGGATTTAAGTTCATTGATATTAGGAAGTCTCCAGTCGCTATGTCCTCCTAGTGTGAGCGCTTCGCAGTGGTCTATCGCTGCTTGCCAAGTGAGCTGTGTCGATGCTGCTGTAGCGTCGTCCTGCCACTGTAGCCCTGTGGTGCTATCGGTGACGATATCGCCGCTCTTTGTGAAGTCTGCGCTTGCTAGTGTGGCTATCGCCATCAGTGTGAGTAGTGTTTTTTTCATTTTTTTCTCCTTTTGTGTGGTTTTGACCACTGTGTTTTAGATTGCTTTACTTCGTTCGCAATGACGGTTCTTTGTCGTTGCGAGGAACAAAGTGACGAAGCAATCCATGTCTTTGTGCTGTAGGTTTGGCGCTGCCAAGCCTACGGGTAGGCAAACGGATTTGTCTCATTGATCCTCCCTGCTTTGTTGTATAGATTGAAGCTATTTGCGTGTTTGATATGACTCACAAATGAAGCTCGCACAGATAAAAACTGCTTTATCTCTACGAGGCTCATTGTGCCTTTTTGGTTTTCGTACACTTCCAAATATTTAGCTTTTTTATATTTGTAGTTATTGACCACACGACGGCGTACGAGAGTATAGTTGGGGCGGATGATGTAGCCCATATTAATGAAAATTGTATAGTGAAAAATGAAAAATAGATTATTGTGCATTATTTTTCTTTGCAGTATTTATACTTGACACCAAAAACTTTATAAGTTCTTTAGCGTCAGGCTCTATACTTTTTAACATTTTCTCATCTATATACTCCGAATCTTTCAACAAAGAGAGCCAATACAATGTTTCATTGGCTTCTTTAAGTGCTATGCTTAGCTTGGAGATAAAATCTGCCTTTGACAGCTTCTGACACCAAAGCACCCACAGCCGTACCCGAACGCAAAACTTGTTTACTAAGCACATATTCTTTATGTATGCACAAATACTTATAAAGTTTCACCACGCGTAGAGCAAAAGCATAACTTTTTGTCTTTAAAATATTCTCTTTCACAAAAAAATCCTTTTTATGAAGTATATAAAAAACAGACACAATTTTTCATTTTTCATTTTTCATTTTTCATTAGTCCTACATCTTCGCACACAACGGACATAATTGCTATTGTCCTTATTGTTGTTGTTGACATTGCCATTGTTGAAGTTCACATTCCACGCATTGTCACTATTGTCTGCATTGGTAGTAGAAGACCAATAGTTGTTGGGGCTATATCAGTATCTCATTTCATCCTCTTTTGCAAAAATGTCACAAAAGTCCTTTTTATACACATCGGCAGAGATACCGCAGAGCAAAATGGCACTCTCTCAAAATCAAGACTTTGAGACTCTCGCCGTGCTTTTGAGCCATCCCGCAGCTTGTTTGGCGATATCAATAGTAAGTTTGGAGCTATGCTCAAACTGCTTGAAACTCTTGAATGCTTGCAGCTCTTTGGAGATAAGCAGCAGCATCTTCATATCCTCACACCTATCTCGCAACTCTATCAATGCTCCGTGTCGATCGTTAGCCAAACCCACTCTATTGATGATGAAGAGCATCTCTTTGGAAAATCGCCTCATCTCTTCACCGATCGTGTATTTGTGATACTTGTCAAACCCTTTGACTATCGTCTCCATATAGACCGCCAACTCCAAGGCTGAACGAAATATGGGTAGTTCGTGGCTATTCGTCATCGCTCCTGCTACAGGAAGGGAGGTTTTAGCCTCACCTGTTTTGTGAAGCTACAGTATCGCTTTCACATCCAAAAAATTTCGAGGGGCTAACGCCCCTAACCACAAAAATCAACTCACTCTCCTGCTCTGACACAACGGACATAATAGCTACTGTCCTTATAGTAGGCGTTGACATAGCCAAGGCGGAAGTTCACATACCACGCAACGTCACTATCGCCTGCATAGGTAGTAGAAGACCAATAGTTGTCGGGGTTAGTATTTTGAAAGAGTGGGCTGATAGCCGGATTGCTTCTGCCATAATCTACGATATTCTCCAACTCCCCTACCGTCGGCAGTCTCCAGTCGCTATACCCGCCGTTTGCGGTGGTATCAAGAGCATCACAGTGGTCTATCGCTGCTTGCCAAGTGAGCTGTGTCGATGCTGCTGTAGCGTCGTCCTGCCACATCAACCCCGTGACATGGTCCGTCACCACCTCTTTGGCATCGTCTCTGCTGTAGTTGTGATCGACCCCTTTTTGGAGATCACCGTCATCGCCTGGATAGTAGCTTGTGGTTTGCCCTGTTTTTTTGAGTCCTGAAGCTGTTGTGCCACCACCCCCACCGCCACACGCTGTCAAAAGTACGACAAACGTACTGACCAAAAATCCTCTAAACCACTGTTTCATTGAGTCTCCTTTTGTTATTGAGTTTTGCAGAAATTGAAGTAGTAAATCACGAAGCGATTCTCCACCCACACTGTTGCAAATATTATACCCCCCCTTTAACAGTTTTTGCTTAAAACATGAAATGTAACGTTAATATAACGTTGGTTTGGTGGGTTGTGCAAGATGGTGACAATGATCTGTAGGGGCGATCCCTTGTTGTCGCCTTTGGTTGGTGCGTCATTCAGATTGCGGGTCAAGCCCGCAATGACGGTGGAGGGGTAACCATGAGGGTTACCCCTACGGTTTGGTGGTTTTGATGGATTTGTAGATTCCGTCATTCCCGACTTGATCGGGGATCCATGAGTCAAGTTTAAATGAAGTTTTGACGCTTATTTTTTGGCGACAAAGGTCACAAAGTTGGCCCACTGAAAGAGTGTCGTGATCTGTTTAAACCCTGCCTTTTGACACATAGCGATATTTTCCTCTATGGTAAAAGGGATCAGGATATTTTCAAGCGCCTCGCGTTTTTGTGCGATCTCATAGGCGCTATAGCCCTGCTCTTTTTTGTAGTCGTAGTAGATATCTATCAGCTGCTTATCAAGCCGTTTGTCATCAAAAACAACCTTTTCGGAAAAGAGAAACATCCCCCCTTCATTAAGCCCCTCATATATCTGCCCCACCAACTCCACACGCTGCATCGGACGTATGAACTGAAGCGTATAATTGGCGGTAATAAAGTCAAGCCCTTCATAGCGATACTCCAGCATATCGGCAAACTCCAGCGCAATATCTGCGCCAAATACCACACATTTTTGTCTGGCACGATCAAGCATCGCCTGAGAATTGTCTATCCCCTTAAGATGCATCTTTGTCTCAAGTTTTGCATCAAGATCAAGTAAAAACTTCGCCGTAGAAGCGCCTAGGTCAAGTACACTTTTGCCATCTGCCTGCTCTGCGACGATCACTGCGATCATCAGTTTGCGCACCTCATTATAAAAAGGCACCGAACGACTCAGCATATCGTCAAACACAGAAGCCACCGCCTCATCAAACTCAAACTTCTTCTCTATGGGTTTTTCAAATACTTTGTCTTTCATTCAATACCTCTTTCGCTCTTACCATATCCTCATCGATCTGACTTTTCAATGATTCGAAGTTTTCAAACTTTTTATTGACCCGTATCAGTTCTATAAAACGCAGCGATACAAAACTGTGTACGTCATCCACCTGCTCATCCAAGATATGGGTCTCTACTGCAAAATGGCCATCGGTCGTCACTCGGTGTCCTAAGAAACTGACCGAGTCATGCCACTGGCCATCAACCTTTGTCTGTGTAGCATACACCCCTTCCATCGGCAATTGATAATGGTCTATAAAAAGGTTCAGTGTCGGTACGAAAGATTTCCTTCCAAGCCCCTGACCACGGATCACTTCCCCTTCTATCTCGTAGGTTCGTCCCAACAGTTTGTTGGCAAGCGCTATCCGAGAGCTATACCAGGAACGGGACGTGGCATACGTTTGACTACTCCGCCATCCGTCCCGAAGGTTCACCCATCAAAGGATTCGGCGGTACGGCGTCAGGGCCGGAACCGTTGGAACAGCTCCATCAACGCATCGAAAGCTACCTCGATACTTATGTTTTGGGAGGTTCCGACCCGACCCGCTGTGTCGCGGACATCATGAATGCTATCGGCGCGTGCGTGGTGGCTGGCAATGTGCGACGCAGTGCCCAGATCGCCCTTGGATCGGTAGATGATCAAACCTTTTTGGAACTCAAAGACTACACCAAACACCCCGAACGTGCCCAAATAGGCTGGATGTCCAACAACACGGTGGTACTGGAGAAAAACGAGGATTTCCAAAAACTGCCCCTGATCGCCAAACATATCAAAGATAACGGCGAACCGGGCATCATGAACCTCATCAATGTTCAAAAGTATGCCCGCTACGGTGAAAAGGCGGAAGATAAGGCATGGCTGGCAAATCCCTGTTCCGAGATCGCCCTGGAAAGCTTCGAGCTCTGCAACCTCGCCGAAGTCTTTCATGCCCGCTGTGAAGATGAAGCAGCATTCTATAAAGCACTGGAGTTTGCTACCTTCTACGCTTCCACCGTAGCCCTGCTGCCAACACATCGAAACGAAACCAATGAGATCATCTTAAAAAACCGCCGCATCGGTGTAAGCCTTTCGGGGATCGCGGATATGCTCGATGAGTTGGGGACGGCTGAACTGACCCGCAGACTTCGGAAGGGATACAAGCTGGTCTATTCGCTCAACCGTGAACTGGCCTGCGAAGCGGGGATTCCGGCTTCCATTCGGGTGACGACAGTCAAACCATCCGGTACGATCAGCCAACTCGTCGGGGTGAGTTCCGGGATGCACTTCCCAAACTTCCAGTACGCGATACGGCGTATGCGGGTCGGTAGTCAATCCTCCATTTGCAAGGTTCTCAAATCAGCCGGTATCCCCAACGAAGCAGACCGCTACAGCGCCAACACAACAATCTTCGAATTTCCTATCAACCAGGGCAAGACCCGCAAAGTCACGGAAGTATCCGCATGGGAGCAGTTTGCTTTGCTGGCGATGCTACAGCGCGAATGGAGCGACAATATGGTCAGCTGTACGATCTCCTTTGATACGCAGCGCGAGGGGGATCAGATCGAGCATATGCTCGCACAGTTCGCCCCGCTCATCAAATCGGTCTCCATGATGCCCTATAACAAAAACGGGAATTACGTACAGATGCCATACGAGGAGATCAGCAAAGAAGAGTACGAAAAACGGGTTGCAGCCCTGCCCCCCCAAATAGACTGGGAAAAGTATAGCGGAAATGAGGGCTGCGCAGAACAGTTTTGCTGTACTTCCAGCAGATGATACTTGTTAGCCTATTTCTTGTTATGGCTGGACATTTCCTATATACTGATACTATGAGATAAAAGGGGAAGAAAAGATGATACGCTATTTTTTGATGACACTATTGACTATACTGATACTGGCAGGTTGTGTTCCTGATTCGGACAACCCTTTAACAGACCCCAACAAAGAACCGATAGACCCCTCGATCTTGGGAACATGGTTCTGGGCGGATGGAAATGAAACCGGGTATATCCATATCGGACTGGATGAAAAATCCAAGCTGCTCAAACTGATCATGGTGGATTTTGACAAAGATAAAGAGCTAGAGGCTTCTAAGTTTTCCGGACATACCACGTCATTGGAAGGAAATAACTACCTCAACCTTAAGTGGGTACACCCCTTGCAGCCCGATACCAAGGGATATTTATGTGTGAAATATATAGCAAGTTCAGACTCGCTTGGCATCTCATTGATGGATAGCGAAGTTGTCGAGAAAGCCATACAAAACGGCTCTCTTAAAGGCAATATCGTAAAAGAGAAATGGTCTACTTCGGTTCATATAACCGAAGATCAAAAAAAGCTTCAGAAATTTATTCACCTCAAAGATAAAGAGTTATTTCCAGAAATGAATTATTTGCAGAAGCTAAAACTGAAGAACTAATCATCCAGAGAAGTAGACAATAAACGATATGAGATCCCTCAAACTATCGTTTTTGGGAACTAACTTTAAACATAGCTATCTTCCTCTATATTCAAGTGTCTGCTTACAGCAGACACTCTAAAGGATTTGGCGCAGCAACATCTCGTAATTTTTAGAAAGCAGATCAGGTAAAGAATCTGCTTTATTGCAACTCTTTGAGTTTATTGATATCAATCGCTTCAGCATACGCCATCAAGTCATCTTTGGAAACACTATATCCTTTAACAGTGATCATGATACGGTTGGCTACGACCATCGTGATTTCGCCTGATTCGTCTTTTGCTTTATATTTGACTATCGCTTTTTCTCTTTTAATCCTTACCAGTTCCCCACCGTCAGAAGTTGCTATCATCGGGTTAGAAAACATCATGGCTACCCCTTGCAACATCGGGGAGTCCATGATCATCTCTATTGTCACAGAAGCATCCCCTTTATGATAGCTTCTGTTGAGCATTGTTCCGCCGCCGAACATTGCAGTAGCTGCAGTTTGGGATTGGGCATCATCAGCCGTCCACCCAGAAAGCGGCTCAGGAAGGTACACTCTGAGATTTTTGCCTTTTTTCTGGTTGATGATCTCCAATGCATAGGAAAGATCTTCACTTGCCTTTTTGTATTCGCCTTTTTTATAGGCTTCCATCGCCTCTTCGACCGTATCGGTCACATCATCTGCCAATGCATATACACAAAGACTTGCTCCCACTAAACAACCAACCAGGACACTCTTTACACCCTCTTTCAACATTCTATCCTCCTTCTGGATCACTAAATCATAATATCATTCTATCAAACTTCTCAAAAAAATGATAGAAAAATAATGCATTTGCAAAGTAATATAAAGTTGATTAAAACGATAGAAAATAGTAGAAATAGTCTCTGAAATTTTGTGCTGGAAACGCCTATCTATTTGATGGGAAAATAGTATATAATGCCAGATTTAAATGATAGGAGAATCCTTTTGATCCAGATCAGTGAGCAGGTCTTTTGTGACCCGTTTTTGCAAGAATGCTTTATGGAAAATGCCTATCTTCCCAACCCTTATCTTGAAACCCCTTTTTTGATCATTGAAGACTTTTTAAGTACCGATCATTGCCATGATATCGTAAGCGAGATACAACGTGCTTCATGTGCACACAAAGCAGAAGTCAAATCTATGATACTTAACAGCGTAGTAACACCCAGTGTGGATGAAGAGATACGAAGAACATCTATCTATCAACTTTCCGATATCCTGGAAGAGATCTATCAAAAAAGTTTTTTAATGCATCAAAGCAGGATCGAAGAGTATTTTTCCATGCCGCTGACCACGGCAACACCGCTTCAGGTACTGGAATATCAAAAAGGGGATTTTTATATCAAACATTCCGATGATTCGAGCGAGATCGTTGACAAAGAAGGCACTACCGTCGGCTTCACCTGCGTAGCGCCGCAACGCAAACTCACATCAGTCCTTTTTGCATCTTCCCATATTTCACATCCAAATGCCCAGGATCAATTTGACGGAGGGGAACTGATCTTTAACTATCTTTATAATGCAAAAGGCGAACAGATCACGATCAAACCAAAAGCAGGAGATATGGTCGTTTTCCCATCCAACCCCTACTTCAGCCATGAGGTCAAACCCGTCTTATCAGGCTACCGCCTTACCCTGGTACAGTGGCATAATTCGATAGTCTAAAATTTCAAACTTGCTCTTTCGCACTTTTTGTGCAGTCGGAATACAAATTCAAAACTAAAGTGCATGCCGTACCATAATGGCATAATGCAACACCCAAAGATTGAGCAAAAATATCAGTAACGAAGAACCTCTTGAAAGGAAGTTCTGTATCTGGGTACGCTCTTTGCTGTTGGTTCTAAGTGCGATGGTAAAATGTATCACGGTTAAAACCAGCAGTACGGCAACGATCCAGAGTTTTTTGCGAAGCGCATTGAGCACCTCAGAGTCGATATCAGTGAAGAGATAATGGATCAGACCGTTATCGATGATCATATAGATCCCTGTCGCAAGCAACAAAATCAAAGAGACCAGTTCAAAGTAGCCGAAAATGGGTCCTATGTGCGGATAAACCTCTTGCTGTTTTTGTTTATCAAAAAGAGAAAGTCCCAGCACGAACATGAAGATCGATCCCCCGATCCATGCGATCGCGGCGACAAGATGCAGGTGTATCGCCCACCCCACTATGCATCACCTTTATCGTCATGACCCAAAGTACATAATGACGAGGCATTGGTCTCATCAAGTAAAAGCAAACTTGACGGGGTGATCCGATTATAGGTATCTGCTCCCTCTACAAAATAGACGGCGATACCTTTTCCCTGCAATTTTTTAAAAGTCTTTAGACCCAATTCTTTAACGTATATCGTATCTACGCCAAGAGTATCAAAGTATTCGAAAAACTCTGGAAACTTGGAAGTTTTGTGAGGATTTTCCTGTACGATGATTTGGCCTTCATCCAGAAAAGCAAACATCGGTGCTTTTCTGAATCTGTCGGCGATAGTTCGTCGATCTGTCTCTATAGGAATCAGTGTCATCAGCTTTCCATTTTCAAAACAGCCATAAATGCTTCTTGAGGTACTTCGACTTTACCGATGGACTTCATACGCTTTTTACCTTCTTTTTGTTTTTCAAGAAGTTTTCGCTTACGGGTAATATCCCCACCGTAACACTTCGCCGTAACGTTCTTGCCCATTGATTTGACGTTGCTTCTGGCAATGACATTGTTCCCGATACTCGCCTGGATCGCAACTTCAAAGAGCTGTCTTGGAATGAGTTCTTTGAGCTGATTAACAAAGGTAAGGCCGCGTGTTCTGGCTTTCTCTTCAGGAACAATGATGGAGAGCGCATCGACTATCTCTCCAGCTACCCTGATATCAAGCTTGACCAGTTTGCCGGGTCTAAATCCTATCGGCTCATAATCAAAACTTGCATATCCTTTAGTCGTACTTTTGAGCTTGTCATAGAAATCCATCACGATCTCGTTCATCGGGATATCATACTCCAACAATACACGCGTTTCATTAAGGTAATCCATCTTGATCTGGATACCGCGGCGATCATTAAGCAGTTTGATAAGGTTTCCAACATACTCCTGAGGTGTAAGGATCGTCGCTTTGACATAGGGCTCGTAAATCGTATCGATCTTTTGTGTCTCAGGCAATTCGCTTGGATTTTGGATCATAACTTTGGTTCCATCCGTCTTTAGAACTTCATACACAACCGTAGGTGCTGTCGCTATAAGTTCAAGGTCAAACTCCCGCTCCAAACGCTCTTTGACCACTTCCATATGCAGCATACCAAGGAAACCTGTTCTAAATCCGCTTCCCAATGCCATCGAACTTTCCGGCTCAAAGCTGAGTGAAGAGTCATTGAGCTTGAGTTTGTTCAAAGCATCACGCAGATCTTCGAACTTATCAGTTTCTATCGGGTAAATCCCCGCAAAAACGAACGGTTTTGCCGGTTCAAACCCTGCAATCGGTTCAGCCGTAGGTTTTTTTGCATCGGTAATCGTATCTCCCACCTGCAAGGCATCAACAGTTTTAAGACCCATGACCACGATACCGATCTCTCCTGTGTTGATCTCGTCCGTTTTTACCGGTGCGAGTGGATGCGGATACATCAAATTAAGCACCTGATGTTCATCTTCTGTCCCCATCACTTTGACCATCTGTCCTTTTTTGATACTGCCGTCAAATACACGCACCAATGCAAGCGCACCCAGATAGTTATCAAACCAGCTGTCATAGATCAATGCTTTGGTTGGGGCATTCTCATCACCTTTTGGAGGCGGGATACGGTCCACGATCGAATCGATCAGATCTTTCACGCCAAGACCTGTTTTGGCTGATACAAGATTATGTTCGGTCGCATCGATACCAATGGCCTCTTCAAGTTCAGCCAAAACACGGTCAGGGTCAGCTGCAGGAAGATCGATCTTGTTGACTACCGGTAAAAGCTCAAGATCGTTCTCAATAGCGATATAGACGTTCGCGATCGTCTGTGCTTCAACCCCTTGTGCCGCATCTACTATCAATAATGCACCGTCACTGGAAGCCAAAGAACGGCTGACTTCATAGGAAAAATCCACGTGGCCCGGAGTGTCGATAAGGTTTAGAACATAATGCTCACCATCCTTCATATAGTCCAGCCTTACGCTCTGGGCTTTAATGGTGATACCGCGTTCTTTTTCGATATCCATTGTATCCATAACCTGCGCAGACATCTGTCTTTCTGTTATCGCCCCACATTCCTGGATAATACGATCGGCCAATGTTGACTTACCGTGGTCGATGTGTGCAATGATTGAAAAATTTCGAATATGCGACATTGGTACTTTTTGTGCCATTTAATTCCTTGGATAAACACCGGATATCTGTCCGGTGCCATATAATGATATGATTAAAATCATTCGCTTGCCCCTTGCACGGACAAACACTGTTTAGATAGTGTTATTTTGTTTCAAAGAGAGAGTTCACGCTCTCATTGTTATGGACTCTCCTGATCACTTCCCCCAGCATTGGAGCCGTTGAAAGCAGTTTGATCTTTTCAGAGTGTTTTTGCATCGGGATGGTATTAGCGACGACCAATTCGTCAAGCTCTCCCTCTTCGATACGCTCATAGGCAGGACCGGAAAGAACAGGATGCGTACAGCACGCCATTACCGATGTTGCACCGAGCTTTTTAAGTGCCTGGGCAGCTTTTACCATGGTCCCGGCTGTATCGACCATATCATCGATCAAGATAACATCTTTGCCTTTAACATCCCCAATGACGTTCATCACCTCAGACACGTTTGCCTTTTCCCGCCTCTTATCAACGATCACCATTTCAAGGCCAAGTTTCTCAGCAAAATATCTAGCCCTTGAAACTCCTCCGATGTCCGGAGACGCGATGATCGGATTTGGAAGATTTTTTGATTTGATATAGTCAATGAACAGGATCGCTCCATAAAGGTTATCTACCGGTATATCAAAAAATCCCTGTATCTGGGATGCATGGAGATCAACCGTTACCATACGGGTAATCCCGGCTGTTTCCATGAGGTTCGCCACGAGTTTTGCAGAGATCGGTACTCTTGGAGCGGCTTTTCTATCCTGTCTCGCATATCCATAGTACGGAACGACTGCCGTAATGGACTTCGCGGATGAACGCTTCAAAGCATCCGTCATAATCAAAAGCTCCATAAGATTGGCATTGGCTGGCGCAGATGTCGGCTGGATGATAAATACATCTTTACCACGAACGCTCTCAGCGATCTGTACATTGATCTCACCGTCAGAAAAACGGTTAATTGTTGCCTTGGAAAGAGGCATGTCAAGATAGTCGGCTATCTGTGCAGAGAGTTCCGGATTGGAAGTGCCCGAGAAAATCATATATCCACTCATATGTGTACCTTTTGTATCTATTTGTTAGGATGTATTTTACATCAAAGTTGATAAAAAGGTGATTTAAAGCTCGCGGATAATACACTATCGCAAATTACTTGACGGGGTCTTGATGATACGAAAAGTCTTTAAAAAAAAATCATCCAACAAAAATAGAATCGATGCTTTTTTAGACAAATACAACCTTCCAAGAACCTATCTTGCAATCAATAGAAAAAGCATAAGCAAAGGTATACTTATAGGACTTTTCTGGGGGTTCATCCCTATGCCGATGCAAATGCTTGCAGTGATGGCCACTACCCCGTTTATCCGGTTTAATGTCCCGATCGCCATTTCAATGGTATGGCTCAGCAATCCTTTTACGATGCCCCCGATGTACTACATGGAGTACCTCACCGGCAATCTGATCCTTGGCCGCGAGGGGATCGGAAATGTGGAACTGACCATGGAGTGGTTCAGTGAACATTTTTCGGATATTCTCATTCCTCTTTATGTGGGAACCGCTTTCTACTCCATCGTTGTTTCATCCCTGATCTACTTTCTGATCAACTGGCTTTGGATCAAATCAGTTCATAATGAAAAACGTTCCAAAACAGAGGAACGCAATACAAAAAACGAAGAAAACTAGGATTCTTTGGTTTGCAAGGAGTATCAATGTTCTCAAAATTACCGATCGCCCTGCTTGGACTCTATCTGTTCCTTTTTACTCTCTTGGGGATAGAACCCTATGAACGGACGGTATGGTGGGCTGAAAACATGCCTATCCTTATGATCGTTTTTCTGCTTGCATCAACCTATCCTTTTTTTCGATTTTCCAATATCAGTTATCTCATGATGTCTGTACTGATCGTCCTGCATACAATCGGCGGACATTATACTTTTGAACGTGTACCTTTTGATCTTATCACGAATTTTTTTGGATTTGAACGGAACCATTATGACCGGCTGGCACACTTCAGTGTCGGTTTTTATGCATTTGCTATCGCTGAAGTTTTGCTCAAAAAAGAGTGGGTCAATTCAAAATTTGTACTTTTCAGCTACCCTCTTCTTGCAATCTTGTCAATTGCCGCGCTCTATGAACTTTTTGAATGGCAATATGCCGTATATGCAGATGCTTCCGCAGGTATTGCAGTGCTTGGTTCGCAAGGGGATGTATGGGATGCACAAAAAGATATCTTCAGCGACAGCCTGGGAAGCCTTGTAGCGATGGGGTTCTTTTCGTTTGTCTACGCAAAAGAGATCGCCAGGATCCCTTTTAACAGATCACGCCTCCGCCAATGAGTTTTTGACCATCGTAAAATGCTGCGATCTGCCCTTTAGCCAAACCAAAAACAGGCTCATCAAGCGTTACTTTGGCTCTTCCTTCTTTGATCATCACATGACAAGGTACCGCTTGGGTTCTGTAGCGCACCTTTACCAGACAATCAAACTCATTTTTCTCTTCAAACAGATTGATCTGCTTCACTTCAAATTCACTGACATTGAGTTCATCCTTAGTACCTACCACGATCTGGTTCTTTTCAGGTTTAATGGCTATAACAAAGTGCGGGTCATGCGCACCATTCACAAAAAATCCTCTTCTTTTTCCGATCGTATAGTGCATATACCCTTTATGCGTTCCAACGACATTACCCTCTACATCAACTGTTTCACCCGGTATGTCGATATTCATATGGCGTGCCAGAACCTCTTCATAGGTATTTTCGACAAAACAGATTTCTGAACTCTCCCTCTGCGTTGCAAAATCTTTCAATACTTCGATGTTGGCTGCGTACGCTTTAACATCCTCTTTGACCCAGGTTCCCAATGGAAAGATAAGACGCGGAAGCACTTCTTTCTTCACTTCGCTTAGAAAATAGCTTTGATCCTTATTTGGATCATCAGCTGCATAGATGAACTCTCCGTCACATTTGATATAGTGTCCTGTTGCGATCAAATCTGCACCGATGCCGTCTGCAAACTCCACCATCTTTCCAAACTTGATCGTTCGGTTGCACATCACGCAGGGGTTGGGTGTCAATCCCTGTTTATAACTCTCTACAAAATAATCATAGACCTCTTCTTTAAACGCTTTAGAGAGGTCTAAAAAGTGCACCTTTATCCCCAAATATTCGCCGACACGCTGTGCTTTGGCAAAATTCTGTTCATGGTAGCCTTCTTTATGATGGAGTTTCATATAAACCCCCTCTACCTCATAGCCTTCTTTTTGAAGCAGGATGCTTGTGACGGTAGAATCTACCCCCCCGCTCATTCCAACCAATACTTTTTTTTTCATTTTTTCTTCACTTTTGATATCTGTATCGCGATCTCTTCATCCACATTGACCAAAGAGCCCGCTGCTAATTTATTCCCTTCTACAAAAAGTTCCACTTCCTGCAGATTCAGCATTGCAATATTGCATGTATGCCCGATCTCAAGCTTTTTACAGGGAAGCTTGCCAAACGAACATTTTACGATCTTGTATTTTTGATCCGGCACCTGTTGGAGCGTATCCTTGCTTAAGTAGATGATCTTCAGAGTGTTTGGCTGACCTTTTTCTACTCTTGCAGCAGCTTTGATCCGTTCATTTTCTATCAAAACCAGTTCCAATGTTCCAAGCCCCAAAAGCAGCACATCATTCAAAGCAAGTTTTTTTAACGCACTTTTTCTCACCCCAAACAAAGGCAAAGCAAGTTCATATTCCGGATATTTCGATCTATCCTGCATTAACCTGGCAAGCTTGCTTGCCTGGGTCTCACTCTTCATCCATATCCCCGATGAACTGTTCCAAAAGAAACTCTTTATCAGCAACAATGAGATCATCCGGTACTTCCTGCCCAATAGAAAAATAACTCATCGGCAGTTTATACAACAACATGAAGTTCAGTAAGGTTCCAAAATGCTTTGTCTCATCAAACTTTGTGATGATCACGCTTTCGGGATTGAGAAATGAAAAATTTTTATAGATATCTTCCATATCTTCATACTTAACGGTAGCGGGCAAAACCAGATCAACTTCCATCTTTTGTGTTGTATCTGCTGTCACAAATTCGATCGTTTTAATAAACTTTTTCGTATCATAAGGAGACATTCCTGCCGTATCGACCAAAATAATATCATAATCATCCGCAAAACGCTCTAAACTTTCTTTAAATTCATCCGTAGTACCGACACGAACATGTTCAATCTGCATGATATCCGCATAGTGCTCCAGCTGTTCGAATGCACCAACCTTATAGGTATCAAGATTGACTAAAGCCACCCTATAAGGCCTGTCCATCAAATAAGCATAACGGGCCGCCAGCTTTGCAATCGTGGTCGTTTTCCCAGAACCTGTCGGCCCAACCAGCATCATCACCTTAGGGGAAGAAAGGTTTTCTTTTTTCACCTTGAGTGCTTCATCGATCCCTCCAAGCAAATAGGATACCAACAAAGGTTTATCTTCCAAAAGCTCTGTATCATCCAGTGTTTCAAACATTGCATCAAGCCAAACTGAAGCAATACCTTTTTTCATAAAAAGCTCTTTGACCTCATCTTTAACCATATACGAAAGAGACAAACTGGTATCAAGATCCTCTTTCATGTGTTGAATCTGTATTTTTAAAGCTTCGATCTCACCCAAAAGCAGTGCTTCTTCGCTTACCGGTTCGACAGCACAATTGGCAAAAGATTTTTGCATGAAAAGTTCTTTGGGCACAGAGATCACTATTTCGCTGCGCAATTTACCATCTTCATATCTTATCTGTCTGGCAGAAACCAGCGTAACACGGTTACCGTATTTTTGAATAGCCTCTTCATATGCTACTGTCGGTGTTGAAGCTACGAATGTTTCATTGATCATAAAATACCTTTTTGCTAAGATCGTTTGGAATAGGGAGAAGATGCAAAAGCACCTCTTTTTTGTTTGTTTATACGCCGCCTTTCACGCGACAAACAACTTTTCTGCGTTATATAACCCATCGGTATCAATACCGAATCCCTCTGACTCCATCCAGGATGGGGTAATGTCAACGATTTGGTCACCATATGCCTTTTTTCGTAGCAGATCATATCGATATCCAATGTCCTGGGACCGTCTTTAAATAAGCGCTTTCTCCCAAATAGCTTTTCTGTATGCAAGAGATATCTCATCAGTTTTTTTGGAGTTAAAAAGGTCTCAATGAGCATAACAGAATTGTAAAAATCAGGTTGCTCAAGATACCCAAAAGGCGGATTTTTTAAAATCGGTGCCGTCTGGATGGTATGCACCATTGAAGAACGCTTGAAATACCATAACAACCGTTCAAAACGCCGAATGACATCGCCTACGTTACCGCCTATCCCCAATAAAACCCGATGACCGCCTTTTGAAAACTGTCTGCTTGGAAAATCCGGTTTAAATATCAACACATACTCTTTCCCAAGATTCCGTCGGATCATCATCTTGCCTAAAGGACTTTTGCCTTGCCATCAACCATAGCAACCATATCTTCGATACGGATACCGAATTCTCCCGGCATATAAATACCAGGTTCGATTGTAAAGACCATTCCATCCTCGATCACGGTATCAGATTTGGCAGAGATATACGGCATCTCATGAATATCCAACCCTACACCATGACCTGTTGAATGGACAAAATACCCGCCAAATCCTGCTCTGGTGATAATGTCGCGGGTCAAAGCATCCACCTCTTTGGCTTTCATTCCACAACGTGCTTTCTTAATCGCATGATCATGCGCTTTAAGAACCGTATCATAGGCTTTTTGGATCTTTTTTCGCTTAAACTTCTGATGGGTATCAAAAGTAAAATCTTTCCCAAACTCTACCGTGCGTGTCCGGTCTGAACAATACCGTTTATACTTTAACCCGGCATCGACCAATAGCAAATCACCTTTAAAAAGCTTTCTGTTAGTGGGCCTTGCATGAGGTTTTGCAGCATTTGGCCCGATGGCAACAATAGGATCAAAACTGAGTTCATATTTGCCAAAATCACTTAAAATGGATTTTGCCAGATAGGTAAGCGCGAATTCATCTTTGCCTTTTCCATCCATCCTGAAGTTATTTGCCAAATCCCCAAATGCTTTTCTTCCCAGTTTGGCAGCTTTGGCAAGGATTTTCAACTCTTTATCCGTTTTAATGATACGCTTCTTGTGAGAAAAGTCTTGAACCGCATCAAACCGGATATCTGAGTCTTTGCTGATCTTTTCATACCCCATGAGTGTCCACTCTTTGGGATCAAAGGTCATCTTCTTGATGCGATGTTCTTTCAAAAGCTTGGCTGCTGCACCATAAAGGTCACCATCGATGATGACCTGCGCATTTTTTACTCCTTCTGCGGCATCGATCGTATAACGGCTGTCGGTGATAAAGAATGCTTCACTGCCCAAACGCAAATAGAGGGCATTGTCACAACTATAACCGCATTCATAATAGATCGCATTCTCATCTTTGAGCATATAGTTGTTCATGGGTGACCTTTTTTGATAGACTTCGTTAAAAAAGTTACTTTATTGGTTTGCTTATGCTTTTGCCTGTTGTGCTCTTGCTCTCAAGGCAGCCACTTCATTGAGTATTTGTGTCATTCCCACCATTGCCAGATGGTAACCGAACGGTCCCATACCAACGATCTGCCCGGCACATACCGGTGCTGTCAGAGAGACATGTCTGAACTCTTCTCTTTGATGGATATTGGAAAGATGGACCTCGATCGCAGGGATATGAACTGCTGAGAGCGCATCACGAATAGCGATAGAGGTATGCGTATAAGCCGCCGGGTTAATGATGATACCGTCCGCATCTCCCAAACACTCCTGGATACGGTCTACGATCTCTCCTTCAAGGTTACTCTGAAAAAATTCGATCTCAAGTTTATTTTGATCTGCATATGCTTTCATTTGTGCATGAATATCCTCCAATTTCATTGGACCGTAAATATTCTGTTCTCTTACACCGAGCATATTAAGATTTGGACCTTGTATTACGACTATTTTCATGGATTTACCTTCTTTATGTATTTTGGGTATTATTTTATCCAAATAGTATTAAAGGATGGCATTTATGAAGATAATCGCGGCGGACTATATCTACACGCCCAAAGGGTTTTTGACCGGTCACGGCGTTGCATTTGCCGAAACGATCAAAGAAATTGCCCCAGTAAAAACGCTACAACAGAAATATCCAGATGCCCAACTGATAGAAACCCATAAAGATTCAGTACTTTACCCGGGGTTTATCAATACCCACGTCCATTTAGAGTTCTCTTCCAATAGAACAACACTGACTTACGGTTCATTCATTCCATGGCTTAACTCGGTTATCGAGGATAGAAACGAACTGGTCAAAAAATGCGAACCCCAGACCATGCTGAATGCCTGCAATGAGTTGCTGCGTTCAGGAGTCACTTCGTTTGGCGCGATATCAAGTTTTGGTTTGGAACTTGAAGCCTGTATCAAAGCCCCTCAGAGAGTCGTTTTTTTCAATGAGCTCATCGGCAGCAACCCTCAGACGATCGATGTCATCTATGCCGATTTCAAAGAGCGGATCAAAGCTTCATCCATGCATGCGGAAAACCGTATCATTCCTGCCATCGCGATTCATGCACCCTATTCTGTCCATCCTATTGCACTCAGACATGCCATTACCTTGGCAAAAGAGAATGAATATGTGCTCTGTGCCCACCTGCTTGAAAGCCAGGCGGAACGATCGTGGCTGGATACCTCTGACGGAGAATTCCAAGCTTTTTTTGAAACCAATTTTAATCAAAGTGCTCCTTTGACTACGGCCAAAGAATTTATCGAAGCCTTTGACGGATATCCGACCCATTTTACACACTGCGTACAGGCAACCAAAGAGGAATTGGAACACCTCTATCGGCAGGGACATACCATCGCCCACTGTCCGAGATCAAACCGTTATCTTGGATGCGGCAGACTGGCGATAGAAAACCTGAAAGTTCCGTTTTCAGTTGCCACAGATGGACTCAGTTCCAACAATACCCTATCCATCCTCGATGAACTAAGGGCAGCTTTGATGCTTCATCATCAAGGGCCTCTACAGCAACTTGCTTCTAAACTGATCCGTTCTGTCACTTCGGATGCCGCTGATATTCTGAAGTTGGAATGTGGTCAAATCGTACCGAACAAACTGGCTGACTTTACAGTCATAACCCTACCTGACACACCTAAAAATCTTGAAGAAATACCGCTTTGGACCATACTTCATACCAAAGAAGCTTCACAAGTCTATATTCAAGGAGAACAATATGTTTAAAACGTTAAGCAATATCATCAAATGGATCGGGCAGCATTTTTTGGGAATGCTTTTTTTACTGATCGCACTGGTCGTCTTCATGCCTAAAAATGCGCCGCTCAATCCTGCCAATCTTCAGGAGATCGAACTCTTTGGCCCTATCATCGATGTTAAAGATATCATTAAAGAGATCGAAGAAGCAAAAAATAATCCCCGTATCAAAGGAGTCCTTCTCAATGTCAATTCACCCGGCGGTGCAGTACCCCCCTCCATTGAGATCTCCTATGCTATTAAAGAACTCAAAACACAAAAACCTGTCATAGCCTATGCAAGCGGTATCATGGCAAGTGGAAGCTATTACGGTTCGATCTATGCCAACAAGATCATTGCCAACCCGGGTTCCATCATCGGTTCTATCGGTGTCATCATGGAGAGTGCCAATATCGAAGAACTGATGGATAAAATCGGTATCAAACCTCAGGTTGTGAAACAAGGGACCTATAAAGAAGCAGGTACTCCGACCAGAGAATGGACCGTACAGGAACGCCAGGAACTTGAAACATTGACAAAAGATACTTACAAAATGTTTGTAGAAGATGTAGCAAATGCAAGAGGTCTTGATATCAACCGTTCGGCAGAGTACGCAGATGCCCATATCTTTTCAGCAGCAAGGGCTAAAAATGCCGGCCTCATCGATGAGATCGGTACGATCAGTACCGCAAAATCACAGTTGGCTTCCATGGCACATGTCCCTGTACCGGTATGGAAACAGAAAGATAAACTCGAATCGTTCATGGATAAACTTGAAAATCAAAGCATTTTAAAAATTCAGAATTTTTTCTACGGTTTGAAATCCTCTCTTTAATCGATCAGAAGCATTACGCTTCTGTTGCCGGTAATAAGCGTGTCGGTTCTGTCTTCAAAATCTTCGGGTAACGTAATTGCAAGCGTATTTTGATCGATACACTCGATCTTCATTCCCCTCGTATGCGTAACACAGTCAAGAACATCTTTTTTGTGTTTAGGCTCGAAATAGAGTACAACCTTCTCACCTTTTTTCACTTCGATACGGCTTTTATTTTGGGTGATCTTATAAAGTTTTCCTTTCGGCTTCAGTGTCGAAAAACTCCATACTTTTTTAAACGGTTTTCCATCTACAACCGCTTCAAATATCACCCTGTAATCCATGCCATACTCCAATCTTTGTAACGGCATCAATGCAAATTGTAAAGAGGAAAAACGATGATGGATATCATTTTTCTCATTGATGATGATCTTTTTTGATTGATGGCTGTTACTATCAAATAATTCAAAACGTTTAAGATCAACCTGATGATAGTAGGCAGGATTGAATTGGATACTTATCGGAAATCCACTTACTTTGTACCCGGGCAAGGGATCAGGAGACTCTTCAAAAAATGCCGGCTGAACATTCTGCTGTCCCTCATAAGGGTAGTGGACAACCGGATTGTTTTTTTTACGAACTTGTGCTTCCTGATCCAGATAAAGATACTGGGGAATACACTTTTGAGAATCCTTACAAATATTCTGCAGATAATACACCCCGCTTTGCATCATATGATGCTCTTTACACAATGCATTGGCTTTTTTTGAACCAAGATCATAGACAGATGCAGAGAAAAAACCTTTTTTCTCTTTTTTGGAGGCCTGGGCAATGCCGATTTCATCTTTTTCGAAATTCAAAAAAATCAATCTATGATAAATAGCAGCCATGAGTGTATCGATGGATTCCTCGGGCGTATCGGTATTGACTGAGACATTTTCCATAACCGCTTTAGAAAAATAACCGGCAGCCAAAACCCTCTCTGAGGGTGTAGTTCCTGTAAAACCGGACTTTCCTACGCTTTCATAGTGCCCACCGTCTTGATGTTTGATCAGATAACGGGCATGGGCTCTTGCAGCTTTTTGTAATGCTTGACTGGGTTCAAACTTTACAAGACCGCTTTTAAAACGCAAGGTATTAAGATACTGCAAGGCTTTTGATGCATCATCAGCCCCTGCAACTCCTAAAGTTACAATCCATATAAGAATACTATGGATAAGAGAACGTATCAAGAAAACAACCTATAGCTCTCGTGCAGCCTGCAAGAAATCCTCTGCGATCACTTGCGGGTCCTCAAGTCCCACTGAAACTCGGATAAGCCCCTGTGTAACTCCCAGAAAGAGACGCGTCTCTTCATCGAAATCACGATAGATCGTGCTGCCCATATGCAAGGCAAGCGTTCTATTGTCCCCGATATTTGCCGTCAATATAACCAGTTTCAGTCTATCCAACAAGGCAAATGCTCTCTCTTTCGTACCGCAGTCCAATGTCAAAAGCGGGCCGCATCCTTCTGCATAATCCAACTGATATCGCGCATAATCCTCGCTTTTTGGCAGTGACGGATGGTTCACTGTAATCGTACTTGGCAATTTTTCATCCAATATTTTTGCAACTTTGGCAACGGACTTGTTAACACGCTCCACTCTCAATGAAAGCGTCTCAAGCCCTAAAAGCGTTAGATACGATCCAAACGCATTGGCTGTCATTCCCATATCTCTTATGGCACGTTTTTTACAGATCGGAACGAATGCTTTTTCTCCCATTTTATGGACAAATTTATGAATATCTTCATATTTGGGGGTTAGTAGTTTGTCATTCTCCTCTTTGACTGCCCTAAAAACCGCTATACCTCCGAGTGCGCCACTGTGGCCGCTCATATTTTTGGTAGAAGAGTGCACAACGATATCCGCACCGATCTCAAGCGGTTGTACAAGCAAAGGAGTAGCTGTGTTATCAACCACTAAAATCGTTTCGTATCGATTGCACAGATCGGTTATACGTTTCATATCCGGCAGCCTAAGGCTTGGATTGCCCACACTTTCCATCATTACCAATTTGACACCGGTCCTTAGTTTTGTTTCAATATGTTCAAAATCGTCTACCCCGCAAAAAGTGTTGGATATACCAAAACGTTTCAATGTTTCATTGACCAGCGTATAGGTCCCTCCGAAAAATCCACCGATACACAAGATTTCATCCCCGGCCCTTAAAAAAGCCGTACAAATCATTGCAAGTGCGCCCATTCCCGATGCAGTGGCAAGTGCACCGATTCCACCTTCCATCTTAGCAACAACAGATTCCAATTTTGTATTGGTAGGATTCCCGACCCTTGCATAAAGCGGCTTGTTCACATCTCCGGAAAATATACCTTCAGCTTCCTGTGAATCTTCATATCCGTAAGCTGCCGATGGAATGATGGCAGGTGAGATGGCACCCGTTTTGGAACCGACATTTTGGACTAAAAGCGTATTAAAATAATTGAAATCTTTCATAATATTGCAATTTCCTATATGGAATAATTTAGAGTGCTGTTTGCTTTTTGTTGATAGCTTCTAAGTTCGGACAGGGGGATATCAAAGACATTCCATATCCCCTCTTTGATATCAGACCAGAAGAGTTTAAGGGTCTCATTATCCGTTCTACAGATATCAGAGAGAGCATCCGTTTCAAGAATCACTACAACATCTTTGAGAGAGACATCTTTTAACGGTTTGGCAAGTTTGTAGCCTCCATGTGCCCCTTTGATACTGATCAAAACACCTTGCTTTCTAAGCTCTAAAAGAATCTGTTCTAAAAAATTTTGCGGAATCGATGCATTTGCAGCGATCTCTTTGATTTTCAGTACTTCATTTTCCTGAAGCATGCCAAGCTGGTGAAGCGCAGCTACAGCATAAATGGTTTTAGAAGAAATTCCTATCATGATAAATTTTGCCTTTTAATAATTCGATAGCATAGTATAGCTTACAACCGATGCAAAAATCAAATACAGTCTCCAAAAGAGCAGCAATAAAAAGTAAAATAGCTATCAAATAAGCAAAATGTACCAAACCTGACATAAAAACCGATACAAGCAATAAAGATGCAGAAAATCCAAGATAAAGGGCAAAACGTTTAGGAGATTCATCGCAGAGTTTTGGATTACTTCCCGATGCAGACAGAATCAATTTTCCTATTATTTGAAAAAGGCTTAGATCGTTGATCCTCAACAGTCTGGCTGTAAAATCAAACAGTAGAACCCATGCAAAAAGAGTTTCCTGAGTCAGTAAAAAAGCAATACTGAAAAGAGCCACCTCAAAAGAGATAACACGAACCATATTGGCATCTACCCGGCGTGAAGAGATCGGACAAAACTGAGACATCATCTTTCCTTTCATATAGCACCTCTCAATACCCCAGATTCGATCTTGCTATCTTATTTGGATCAATTTATAAGGGAGACAATGGATCTCCAAGCAAGATAACACCCTTGTCCACGATCTTCCACTGGAGTATTGAGAAGTGCCTTCTTAAATTAATAATGTCATCTTAACAGAAAAAAAATATATTGTCAAGTAAATCTATTGATTTTATATATTTTATAAAAGATTTGATTTTATATTCGCTACACAAAGCTATGCTATACTCCGTTTGCAATACAAATAAAAGGATTTTAAATGGGTAAATATATTTATTTTGGTGAGGAGGTAAAGGGATATGAAATACCTGTGATCAACGAAAGAGAGGCAAGAGCGGCAGCCGGATTGCTCTTTTTATTTGCACTTCCCTCTTTTATGTACTCTTACCTGTTTCATGATTTTAGATTTACCAAAATCTTTGTAACATTTTTTATGATCGATTTTTTCATACGTATCCTCATCAATCCCAAATATGCCCCGAGCATCATTGCAGGACGTTTTTTTGTCAGTGCACAAAAACCCGAATATATCGGTGCTGCACAAAAAAGATGGGCTTGGAGCATCGGGTTGGCATTAGCCGTTATCATGTTTTTGCTGATTGTCGTTTTTTCGATCATGACACCGATCAAGATTGTCATCTGTATCACCTGCTTGATACTTCTTTTCAGCGAATCAGTTTTTGGTATCTGCTTAGGCTGTAAACTCTATACTTTTCTATCCCATAACAATCCAAGATATTGTCCGGGAGATGTCTGCGAAATACGCCACAAAGAAGCCATTCAAAAAATTGACAAAATACAATGGTTGATTCTCATCATTGCCATAACCCTTAGCAGCCTACTAACCTATAATGCAAGTAACCATACGATATCAGATAAAGTTGAAATGAAATGCGAAAGCGGAAAATGTAATATGTAAATAAATGAGGAGGAAGATTCAAAAGCCATGAAGGCTTTTGAAAAAAGAAGATTACTTCAATGTAGCGATATAGTCAGCTACTTCTTTGATCGCTGCATCATCCAACGCTGCAACTTGACCTTTCATAACTGCACCCATACCGTGCTGATCAAGTGTACCAGCTTTGTAACCGTTAAGTTGCTCTACCGTTTTAGCAGCATCTTGCCCAGTAATGATAGCTGATTTACCAAGAGCGGCTTTTTCACCGTTTGCTCCGTGGCATCCAGCACATTTTGCAAACGTTGCTGCACCATCAGCCATCAAAAGTGTACTACCAGCAAATAGCATTGTAATTGCGATTTTTTTCATGATATTTCCTTTTTTATATAATAATTGGAAAGGTAAGATATATCTTACCTTTTTTTCTGTAAGTTTCAGAAGCCATTATTATAACTTCTAAAACTTTAGTTTATCATTTAAAGCTTAGCAGCTTGGTACGTTTCCTGAATCTGAAGCATACTCATATGCAAAATCATATACATCTTTTTCAAATTTGGAATCAAGTTTTGCTTTTGGACAGATTTTTGTAACCTCTTCACCAAATTTACCAGCAGTATTGATCGCTTCCCACTCGTCTTGTGTATGTTTTGCTGCAAATTTAGCACCAGAGAAACCACATGCACCTTTGAGTTTTTTCATATAGATTTTTTTGCCTTTCTCTGCATCCGCTGATGCTGTTGTAGAAAGTACAGCAACTCCCAATAGTGCAGCTACTGCCAATTTCATCATTTTAGTCATCTTTACATCCTTTCATTTTTAAGATAAAGGTATACTAGCATGGAATTGTGAAAAGATTGTGAAGGAAGCAGTAAAAAAAGAAGCAGTAAAAAAAACTGCTTCAAGAAGTTACAATTTAAAGAAGTTTAACATTTTGGAATGTGTGCCCCGCCTACTCCATATTCGTAAGTAAATTCATAAATATATTGCCACCAGCTCGGTTTAATCTTTTTTAGGTCCAAACGAGGACAGATATTTTTTGCTTCTTCCGGGAACTTCCCTTCCTCATAGATCTCTTCCCACTCATCCTGGGTATGCTGTCTGGCAAAACGGACCCCTGAAAACCCGCATGCTTTACGAAGATGCTTTTTAAAAATCTTCTGCCCCTGATCAACCCCGGATACAGCTTGAAGGGTGGTAGGTGTCATCACAAGAAGCGATACACCCAAAGCAAAAAAAACAACTACCTTTTTCATTCATTTCCTTTTTTTAATGTATTTTTATTTGTTTCCCCTATGCCAAATCATACCTATTTTAATTTATTAAAAACCTTAAATTTTTCCCAATAGATATCGATCGCCTCTTCAAGCTCTTCATCACTGAGGCCACTTTCTGCCTTAATGCCAAAGCTGTCGATAAACAGATCCGGCATGACCGAAATTTCTTTGGAGGGATATTTCAGATAGTGCTTCAATGCTGCTTTAAAATTATGTTCACCGCCATAGACCAACAGATAGTTCATGAACATTCCCTGCAAAGAGGTCGGCAATGCTTCATGGCAGGGAACACAGTTACGTTCATAGATGTCATCAGCATGCATAAAGCTGCTTATTATTCCTACCATTACAATGATCTTTTTTACCATTTAAGCACCATCCTTGTACCTACTCCGACTTTTGAATCTACTTCGACTGTGATACGGTATTCGTCCAAGATTTTTTTAACGATGCTCAAGCCTATACCAAACCCGCCTTCGCTGGTATCAAAACGCATATAGCGGTCAAACATCAAAGGGATCTGCTCTTTTGTGATTCCTATCCCCGTATCCCATATCTCTAAAGAATTTTTAGTAAGGATGATTCCCAAGATACCGCCTTTTTTATTATATTTGATTGCATTTGAAATCAAATTGTCGATTACACGGACCAGTTTTTTCCTGTCCATTTTGATCCTTGCATCCTCAAGATCAAGATGCGTTTCCAATTGTTTGGATTGGATCAAAACATTAAAATATTCGATCCGATCATTGATCAAATGTTTTAGTTCGATCCATTCATCCTCATTATGCCGTTCATGCTCCAATGTAAGATAGGTAAGATCCTGATATAGGGTCGATACAGTCTTTGCAGCGATATTGATCCTTGTCAGTTTTTTACGGTTCTTTTCATCCAAACTATCCGTATCGATCATTTCAATATTGGCCAGTATCGCTGAAAGAGGCGTATTGAGCTCGTGGGTCGTATCTTTAATGAACCGGTCAAGAAGCATGATCGAATTGCGCATCGGCTTTAAAAACAACCTGGCGAAGAAAAAACCAAACAGCATAAAAAAGAAAAATATGATCACACCATAACCGAGGATTTCTTTCCATACCGCTTTCCTCCATCCCGTGTCATCATCCTCTTCTATCACCAGGTAACGTGTTCCCAAATAATAGTTGTCCAGGGTTTCAATAAAATGGATCTTATTGCCTGCGATATAAATCTCCTGATCGAACCTTACATTTTCATTTTCAAGTAATGAAAATATCTTTTCAAACTCATTATCGTAGATAGCCGATCTAAAACGAGGGTCTCTTGGATAAGTACGGCGTTCATCAAAAAAGTGATGGAGTACTTTAAGGCGTTTGGTTTGGATATAGGCATATTTGGAAAGTTTTGCACGCTCCTGTGCAAGTACCAACTTTTCCTGACTTTGATAATAAAAAACCGACAGCAGTATAATCATCAGCATGACCATAGCGGTGTAGAGGGCTAGAAATCGAAGAACCGATTTTTTCTCACTTGTCAGTAACGAATTTGTAGCCTTGTTTTTTAATACTAACAATTCTATCCTTGCCTATGATTTTTCGTAAATTCTTGATATAGGTACGCAATGCCGTATCACTGGGTTCTTCATCAAAATCCCACAAATGCTCATAGATACGCTCATGCACGAGTACCTCGCCTTCGTGCTTCAAAAAAAGTTTCAACAGTTTTGATTCTTTGTTGCCCAATGTGACAACCTTACCGTCAATGAGGAGATCATGACTTTTGATATCATACTTGATATTGCCAGAGATAGAAATCAGTTCTTCAGATGCATGATAAAAACTTCTTTTCAAGAGCGTATCCACACGGATCTTAAGCTCTTTGAGCGCAAATGGTTTACGGATATAATCATCACAT
This sequence comes from Campylobacterales bacterium, assembly GCA_014763895.1. Classification (GTDB taxonomy): domain Bacteria; phylum Campylobacterota; class Campylobacteria; order Campylobacterales; family Sulfurovaceae; genus Sulfurovum. The sequence continues at coordinate 64,176 of JACXUM010000009.1, read as the reverse complement.
CCGCTTTCAAACCCTTTTTCCAGATCCTCGACAGAATTCATTGACGTGATGTAGATCGCAGGTGCTGTTACACCGTTCTTTCTGGATTCTTTAAGCAGATCAAATCCATTGATCCCAGGAGTATTGACATCCAAAAGCAAAAGATCATATTTGCTTTCATAGAGTTTTTCCTGCGCTTCAAAACCATCCGTTACACTCACTACCTCATGTCCCAAATCTTCCAAAAACTCTGTAATGGTCTCATTGAGATTTTGATCATCTTCCAGTAATAAAATTTTTCCCATTCGGCCTGCTTTTAAAGATACTGGCTTACCCAGTTTTGCAATCTTCCTGCACTTAATGCACCGCTTAATCTATCGATCTCTTTGCCGTTTTTAAAGATGATCAATGTCGGGATACTCTGAATCCCGAAACGTCCGCCAAGTTGCGGCTCTTCATCAGTATTGACCTTTAAAAACTGTGCCTTTAAGGACATGCTGAGCGCCGCCTCTTCAATATGGCAGTGCGGACAGACCACATTAACGTTCATCGGGAAACCTCCTCTTTAGCTTTCTTTGCTATTATAGCACAGATAGTCAACCTAAATTTAACAAGCCGTTTTATAAAAGATAACTGAATCCGGCAATGAAAAGTGAAAAAGACAGAATTATCCTGTTTCCTTTTTGAAGTACTCAATTTGAGAGTACTTTGAAGATGAAATATATCATCTAAAACAATAATAGAAGTATTGGCTTGTTTGTGTGCCAATATGAGAGATTGTTGTTAGTTCTTTAACAATTCATTGTCAATGACATTAAAAATTCAAAGGAATTATTGATTGGGTTTAGCCACAAAGACTCTTTGTGGGTCATACGGTATGTTGCGAATATAGATTGTATAGATAATAGTGAGTAACTTTCTGGCCACTATAATAATAGCTTCTTTTTTAGCTCTGCCTTTGGAACGATAATTCATATAGATGGTTCTCATTTCATCATTATGTCTAATAGCTGCAATAGAAGCTAAATAGATAGCCTTTTTGGCAAGTGATGCACCACGTTTGGCTAAACGTCCATTACGTGTAGAGTCACCCGATTGTGAAAGAGTAGGATAAAGTCCAAGAAAGCCAATAAGTGCTTTGGGTGCATAAAATCTGTCAAGATTACCACACTCTGCAAGAAGAGCCAAGATTGTTTTATCCGCTACACCAGGGATGGTGCGAAGGTTATCAATAAGCCCTTCCATGACCTCCTGATCTTCCTGTTTGAGTTCTTTGGAAGTAAAAAGGTCTTGCATCATTTCAAGGGTTTGTTCCAGTTGTTTCTGAAGAAGACGAATCTGTTCAATATTTGTACGAATGTTAAAAGCACGGGCATCCTTGGCAACACCGGAGTAGATAGTTCTTCTTGATGCATCCAGTAAGGCTTGTGCTTTATCTCTATTGAAATTGTTTCCCTTGATACCTCTAAAGGTTTTAAGGATTCTATCTACAGATGCATTCGTATAGTGTTTAGCTGTTGGATACTTATCAAGTAATGCTAATCCTGTAATATTAAACGGGTCCCTGATAACTGTTTCAAGCTCCGGGAAGACAACAGTAAGCATAGCGGAGGTTTGTCTCTTGAGAGATTTTATCTGATCTTCAATAGAAGCTCTGTGACGATAAAGTTCTCTGAGTGATTGTAGCTGTTCTTGTGATACATACCCCTCAGAGAAACGACCACTCTTTAAAAGTGCTGCAATCATAACAGAGTCAATGTTGTCGTTCTTTACACGCTTCATCGTATCCATCTCTCTAAACTTTGCTGTTTGATATGGGTTCAATAATACCACATTGTATTCCAAACTCTGTAAATGACGATAGAGATTCTCGAAAAGAAGCCCTGTGGCTTCCATACCGATCACAATATCAGAGGGGTCACAGCAGAGTGTCTGAAGATGGATTAAAAGCTTTTTAAAGCCTGACTCATCATTGTTAAAAGAAAAAGGTTTAATCTTCAAAGAGTTGTCTTCATTCATGACAACAGCCACATGGGTTCGCTTAGCAATATCTATTCCAATATAATACATTTTTCATTCCTTTATTTGTTTTTTAGGTTTGCTCACAGCCTCCTAACTCTATAGAATGGTAAGTTCAAAAAACAGAGAACTTCCGACTAGCGTTTCATAGGTGAGTTAATCTGACCTAAATTCAATAGGCTTTACAAGGTTATCAAGTAACAAGGAGAAGAAGGAGATATCATGGCGAAAAAAGAGTTAGTCGTAGGTGGAGGATGCTTCTGGTGCACCGAAGCGGCATTCGAGATACTGCAAGGTGTCGAAGACGTAACCAGCGGCTATGCCAACGGTTATACGAAAAACCCGACGTATAGAGAGATCTGCGCAGGAGATACCAATCACGCCGAAGTGATCAAGATCACTCACGATGATTCTATCATCAGCACCGATGAACTCTTGGATATCTTTTTTGTCATCCACAATCCTACCACACTGAACTACCAAGGCGCTGATCATGGAACGCAGTATCGTTCGACCATCCTTTACAACGATGAAGAAACACATCAAAAAGCTTTAAAAGCAATGCAAAAAGCTCAGGCCTATTACAGTGATCCTATCGTAACGGTTATCGAACCGTTAGATACATTTTATCCGGCAGAATCCTATCATCAGGATTACTATCAAAAAAATCCGATGCAGGGATACTGTATGGCAGTCATACCGCCAAAACTGGCAAAACTAAAAGAGAAATTTAAAAATAAGATCAAATAGGTTATTTTGAGATAAAGTTTCCAGACTTTATCTCTTACCCAGTGGATTATCGCTTCTGTTTTTTCTTTTTTGTTCTTGCTCCGGGCTGATGTCCGGTTTTGAAAATTCTACTTTTCCGTAGATGATACACCCTTTACATCCAGGATTACATACATGAGAGAGCTTCATGCACCAATTGTCATAGCTCTCATATCTTCCCATATATTGACATCCCCATCCGCTGCTCATCTTAGTACCTTATCTCAAAACCGTCCGTGGTAAAATCCGCATTTTCCAAGATCTCATATCTGACCTCATCCACGCTGCTTGCAGGAGATCCTTCGTGAAGGATCTGAAGTACCGTATCAAAATCCTCATCAAAAACTTCTGCAACCACCTCAACAGTACCGTTATGAAGGTTTCTGACGTACCCTTGAAACTGTTTTTTCATCATTGCCTGCGAAACGAATTTTCGATAAAAAACACCCTGCACATGTCCTAACACGATAAATCTATAGATTTCCATACTCTTCCTTCAAATTTTCCAAAAACTCCAAAATACGTTCCTGAAAAAGACGATTCTCTTCATCTGCCGCACACGTCTGAAGTTCTCGTAAAAGCTCTATATCTATCTTTTGGGAAAACCGTTTGACCTCTTTTGTTTCCTTGGCTACCTGCCAAACAAGATGTTCAAAATCAAGCCCGTTATTTGTCACTATCTTAGTATGATATTCCAAAACGGTATCTACCAACAGTTGTGCCCTGTCTTTGTCATCTTCATAGATTTTATGAGCGATCTCTTTGAGTTTCTGCTTCTCGCATTCATCGATCTCACCGTCTGAAGAGACCATCAGTGTAAGGATTTTTGCCCTATATTCCATAGACCCGTGGTGATAAACCAAAAATTCCCTGAACATTTTTAAAATATTTCGCTTTAAGATAGTAAACACATCTGTACCTTTTTACACGCTTCACTCGGTAATTCTTAACACTATTTTAACAAAATAATACTATAGTTTTGTTATTCAAAATTACGGCGGAGACATTATGGAAAACATTGATCTTATCATTATTTTAACAACTGCTTTTTTAGGAAGTGTAGGCCATTGCATCGGTATGTGCGGAGGTATCGTCGTAGCCTACAGTTCCAGCAAGATCGATCCCAAAACTTCCTGGATACAACAGACTGCTTTCCATCTTGCCTACAATTTCGGACGAGTCGCAACCTATACGATCCTTGGCGCCTTTTTTGGTCTTTTAGGAAAAGTGATCGCTTTTACCCCCACGACCAAAGGTATGCTTTTCCTTCTAACCGGTCTTCTGATGGTACTGGCCGGGTTGTCACTCCTTGGCAATCTTAAGTTCCTCAATTCTGCTGAATGGTCCATTTCTAAAAACAGCTGGTTTCAAAAAGCCTTCAGGACACTGATAAGCAGCAAAACCTACAGCAGTTTCTTTTTGCTCGGCATGCTAAATGGAATCATCCCCTGTGGTCTAGTATACTCTTTTGCGATCTTTGCAGCGAGTACGGCTTCACCACTGTGGGGAGCTCTTGTAATGGCAACATTTGGCCTTGCGACGATTCCGGCGCTCTTTTTCCTTGGCACACTTACCAAATTTTTACAAAAAGGCTCACTGCGTGGTACCATGATGAAACTAGCAGCGCTTCTTGTCGTAGGATACGGACTCTTTACGATGGTCAAAGGATATAAGTTCGTAGCCAACCCTAAGCAGATGCAGCAGATGATGGATGAAATGCAGCAAGGCAGCATCAAAAGCAAATTGGAAGGCAAATGCGGGGGTACTATGAAATGCGCTCCGGGCAAATGCGGATAATCCTGATTTAGATACTCATCTTTTCTCAGCTTTTGGGTATACTTCGGCTATGAAACAGTTTGCATATACCCACCCTAAAATAGACTTTGACTTTCAACAGAGCATTGAACGCTTCTTTGTAGAAGAGATTCCTCTCTACGCTTTTTCAGGTACAGGAAACTATCTGATACTCAAGATCAAAAAAACCGATATGAGCACCTGGAAGCTGATCACTGTCCTGGCAAAAGCCTGCAGTGTTCAGGAACGTGATATCGGCTACGCCGGACTAAAAGACAAGAATGCCACAACCATCCAGTATATCTCTTTGCCCAAACAATATGAAAAAGAACTCTACAAAAATCTAACGACACTGAAGATAGAGATAGTGGAAAAAACCTATCACAAAACCCCTATCAAAATAGGACATCTCAAGGGTAACCGCTTTTCGATCATGCTGCATCATGTCAGTGAAAAAAATGCGCTTGCTTTTGAAAAAGCTGCACAAAAGATGCAAACCAGTGGGATACCGAACTATTTTGGCTATCAGCGCTTCGGAGAAGACAGCAAGAGTTATCTTCAAGGCAAAGAGATAGCCCATAGCGGAAAGCGACTCAAAGGCTCCAAAGAAAAGCTGCTTGTTTCTGCTTATCAAAGCCATCTCTTCAATGAATGGCTAAGTTCGAGAGTCAAACTCTCTTCCGTCATCTCCTCCCACAATGCCACGGAAGCGGCAAAAAAATTGAAATATCCATTGGAGCTGGTCAAAGCCTTGCAAAAACAGCCACAGTTCTTCAAACTCTTTTTAGGCGATGTTATGATGCATTATCCTCACGGAAAAACCGATTTTGTCAAAGATATGACACAGAGTTCGCAGGCTTTCAAATCAGGAAACATTGCCCCGACAGGTCTGTTGTGCGGTGCCAATACGCTTAGAGCCAAAAGCGATGCCTACTATCTGGAAGAATCTTTTGATGATACAGAGATGGGGAGCCTTCCCGGGGATAGACGCTTTGCATGGATATGGCCAAAAGATGTTACGATCCAGTATGATAAAGAAACCAAAAAACTTACGGTAGATTTCTTCCTTCCCAAAGGAGCCTATGCCACTACTTTCCTGGAAGAGATAGGAAAGTTCTCACTAAAAGAGAGATAAATCTTTCTGCGATGATTTAGTCACAACCCAAGAGATCGGGTTTTTTACTATTTTCTTCTGCCTTTTTTGGATCTTTTGTCTTCATCGCTTTTGGTTTTTACCTGATCCCAGGCTTTAAATGCGTCGCGCTTGGTACTTTTGCGCTTCTTTGTCGTAGCGGTGGAACTCTTTTTCTTTTTTCCGAAAGCACCGTCCACCTTTTGCTTCTTTTCTTCGCTCTTTCGTGCACCTTTTTGTTCTTTAAGAATTTCCGGCGCGTATCCATCAAGCCTCTCTTGCGTAATGGCCTTACCCATCATCCGCTCAACATCTTTGAGCGCGATCATTTCCTTTTCATTCACAAGTGTGATCGCCAATCCTTTTTTGCCTGCCCTTCCGGTGCGTCCGATACGGTGGATATAATCCTGCACGACATGGGGGATATCATAATTGATCACTATTTCCAAATTTGGAATATCCAGACCTCTAGCCGCGATATCCGTTGCAACCAGTACCCTTGCTTTTCCTTCAATAAAATCACTTAATGCCCTGCTTCTAGAACCCGAACTTCTATCACCGTGTATCGCTACAGTTTTAAGCCCACTAAGATTCAGCTCTTGCTCGATCATATCAGCCATCTCTTTTTTCCGCACAAAAACCAAAACCCGCTGATAATTGCGTGAACCTATCAGATAAGAGAGCAGTTCCGTCTTTTTTTCCATTTGGACGGGATAGACGATCTGCTTAACCGTGGAAGCACTTGTGCCCATACTGTCTACTTCGATCAATTTGGGTCTATGCAACATTTTATCAGCAAGCCGTTTAAGTGGTCCGGAGAGCGTAGCAGAGATCAGAATATTTTGCCGTTTTATCGGAAGTTGTGAAAGTATCTGTGTCACCTCATGCAAAAAGCCCATATCCAGGATCGTATCTGCTTCATCCAAAACCAGATAATCTATACTCTCCAAAGAGAGGTTTTTCTGCCCCAAATGTTCCAGCAGCCTCCCGCTTGTAGAGATCACGACATCGGTCCCTTCTTTAAGGTTCAAAGCCTGTGTTCGTATATTTGACCCGCCATAGAGAACGGTACTTTTAAGAGGTAAATATTTAGCATAAGCCGATACCTGGGATTTGACCTGCTTTGCTAACTCCCGTGTTGGAACAATGATAAGTGCTTTGGGATAATGAATGCCTTCTTGAAATTCTAAAGAGAGTTTTTGGAGTATCGGCAGCACAAATGCCGCGGTTTTACCCGTACCCGTCTGTGCACCGGCCAAAATATCGCGACCTGCCAATACAGCAGGAATGAGACTTTGCTGTATCTGTGTAGTTTGGGTATACCCTTTGTCTTCTACGGCCTGTAAAATTTCACGTGATAATCCTAAAGTAGCAAATGACATCCAAACTCTTTCCAAATAAAGTCCGTTATTATAACTTAAATTAGATAGTAAGCGTACTATGGTTGTAAAAATGCCATATAACCACCTTTTCTAATAGTATGTTGCGATAATAGCGTAACACACAAAGAACATCAGATGAGACATCCCCTCAAAGTAGTTCGTCTGCCCTTCTTCGGTACTCTTCCATGCCAATATAACTGTCATGATCAAGGCACCTATCTGAAGAGGGTTAAAATCCAAAAACAAATTGATTCCGCTTGAATAAGCCAATGCCAGCAATATCGGAACTGTCAAAAGAATCGACACGGTTGAAGCTCCCATTGCAATATTCACAACCCTTTGAATCTGGTCATTTCTGGCTGCTTTGATCGCGGTAAAGATTTCGGGTGCAACTGCAACGATCGCAATGATCAAACCTGAAAGACCGGCTGAAATACCATACTCTCTGGCTAAAGCAACACCATCACTGGCAAATACTTCCGCACCCAATGCGATAATGCCGATAAAAAGAAAAATAACCACGAAATTTCCAAAGTTGTTGAACTTTTCGAAAACATAACCACTATGCTCACTTTCGTCGATTTCCTGACCTTCTTCCCTAAGCTTTCTTTTCAGCCTGAAAAGTCTGCTTTTTGCAGTAGCCTGGAAAAAATGTGTGTGTGTTCTTGTCTGAAAAATGAAGATAATGATATAAAAAAGCATCAAAACACCCGAAATAATGATACTGGCTTTTTGGATTACCGCACCGCCATGTTCCGTCTGGCTTAAAAGACTCGGAACCAAAAGAGCCAATGCAGAAACAAACAGAATAGTGGTGTAGGTACTTGAAGTCTCTTTATTATGCTCTTGTGCTGTAAATTTCAATCCGCCGATAAAAACGGCAAGCCCCAACAGTACATTCATATCTACAATTACCGCTGAGACAATACCCCCTTTTACGGTTTCAATAACCTCCGGTACATGTTGCGCCTCAAGCAAAATAATATACAATAGGACAATCTCAACAATTACCGCACTGAAGGTAAGAACCATACTGGCATACGGTTCAACAAGTTTTTCTGAAAGTATCTCTGCAACCTCTGCAACCGTTAATGAAAGTGCCGCGATTCCGACTGCAGACAATATCGTAGCAATAAGGACATTTCCGTTCTTATGCATTAAAAAAGCAATTAGAATCGTTACAATCCCCACAACGATATCCCAATAATCTTCTACAAAATATTTCCAATTATTATGGTTTTCCATCTATCTTTTTAATCCTTCAATTACAATAAAATAATGCTTGCCAATCCTAAAAAGCTAAAAAAGCCAACTACGTCTGTGACAGTCGTTAAAAGTACGGTAGATCCGATTGCAGGATCGATACCGAATTTTTTGAGTGCCAACGGAATAACGGCTCCAAAAAACCCTGCTGAAAAAAGGTTGATCACCATAGCTGCGGCGATCACCACACCCAGCATAGGCATCTTAAACCACACATAGGCAATGATGCCCATCACTCCAGCATAGATAAACCCGTTTATTAAAGAGACCATTACTTCTTTGATGATCGTCTCTTTGGCTTCATCAGCTTCAATATCACCAAGCGCCATCTGTCTCACCGTTACGGTTAATGTCTGTGTACCGGCATTCCCTCCCATCGAAGCAACGATAGGCATCAATACAGCCAACGCAACCAACGATTGTATCGTCGAATCAAAAAGACCGATCACTAACGATGCAGCAATAGCAGTCATCAGGTTGATCCCAAGCCATACACCTCTTGCCTTTCCGATCTTCCAAATACTCTCTTCCTGCTCGGCTTCGTCATTGACCCCTGCAAGATTATAGATCTGCTCTGTTGCCTCTTCTTCAATGATATCATAAATATCATCAGAAGTAATACGTCCAAGCAACATTCCTTTTTCATTGACTACGGGAACAACGCTTAGGTCATAGTTACTAACGACTTCAACGACATTTTTGATCTCTTCATGCGATGACACTGAAACCGTAATCATCCCCTCTTCAATCACATCTTTATAAACTTCTCTGGGACCGTGTAGTATCAGATCCTCCAGAGAAATCATCCCGATAAATTTTCTCTTATCATCCACAACAAAGACATGATGGACGTTATCAATCAGATTTTCCTGTTTCAACCGTTTAAGACGCCTGACAGAATCACCGATCGTTTCACTAAGATGCGCATCAAAAAGCTCGGTCTGCATATGTGCACCGGCTTCATCCTCATCATAAGAGATCAGCTCTTCAATCGTCCCTCTGTCTTCAGCAGAAAGATTGGAAAGCACTTCATCCGCTTTCTCTTCGTCCATCTCTTCAATATGCTGGATTAAGTCGGCGGCTTCATCGGTATCCAATACTTCTGCTATAGCCGCAAGCTCTTTAGCTTCGTAATTTTCGTAGATCTCTTCTTGATGCGATTTTGGAAGTTCAACCAAAACCTCTGCAAAAAGATCTTTAGGCAATTTTTGAAGAAATTCCTTATAAGCCTCTTCACTCTCTTCTTTAACCTCTACAAGCAAATCAGCGATCTCGTAAGGGTGAACACTAAGATCGACCCCTTCGATATGTTTAGCTAAATGATCTTCTAACTCTTGAATGTTTTCTAAGATTTCTTCATTTGCTTTCATGCATATCCTTTCAAATAATCCTGACCGATGTTGGTTCAAATTTTATAAAATTTAATTGCTGCTTTTTATTAAGAGGACAAAATACTCATAAAATTATAGTCAAATCTGATTAGATTTACGATTTTACCGAATAACAAATCTGTAATATATCATCCATTCTGGATTGGAGTCTTTTAAGAAAGTCATCTCAATGACTGAAGATTGTTCCATCAGGAGAGTTCTATCTAGAACACTCCTGTTTGTTTACTGAACATCACACTTTTTGGTAATGATGCAAAGCGGACAGAAGTTTGCCAATCCTGCAATCAACGGAATAATACCCAAATAGAACCAATTAATACCAGTATAGACACCTGCACCGATAAGAGCAAGCCCAACCACAATTCTAATTGGTCTGCATACTTTTCTGATTTTATTTACATCCATCATAGTTCCTTTAATTTATAATGTGAAACTATACTATAGATTTCTTAGAATAATATAAGAGAGAAAGACTCCATATTGGAGTCTTTTATGCAGTTTACAGTTGAGGACCTGCCGAAGCATAGTCAAATTCATCACCTCTATCATCATAACGACGGAAGTTTTCCTGAAACATTTTAGCCAATTTTGCAAGCATTGCATCATATTCTGCTTTATCGTTCCATGTTTCTCTCGGGTTCAAAACCCTGTTATCATTGACACCTTCCAAGGCTTTTGGAATCGCTAGGTTAAACGTAGGAAGCGTATTAAATTCGGCATTATTGATAGATCCGTTCAAGATTCCGTCAATACATGCCCTTGTATCTTTAATACTCATACGCTTTCCTGTCCCGTAAGGACCACCGGTCCAACCGGTATTGACAAGATATACATTTACACCGTACTTATCGATTCTTTCACCAAGTAGCTTGGCATAAACCGTTGGATGCAACGGAAGGAATGCTTCACCAAAACAGGCGGAGAATGTAGCAACTGGCTCAGTAATCCCTCTTTCCGTACCCGCAACCTTGGCAGTATAACCGCTTAGGAAATAGTACATTGCTTGCTCTTTAGTCAGTTTACTTACAGGAGGAAGTACACCGAATGCATCTGCTGTAAGGAAAATAATGTTGCTTGGATGACCGGCCTGCAGTCCCTCTTTAAAGTTCTCAATATGTTCTATAGGATAAGAAACACGTGTGTTTTCTGTTTTGGTTGCATCAGTGTAATCCACTTTCCCAATATCATCATAAACAACATTTTCAAGTAAAGCATCTTTTCTGATCGCATTATAGATTTCTGGTTCACTTCTTGGATCAAGGTTGATCACTTTAGCATAACATCCGCCTTCAAAGTTGAAGACACCGTTATCATCCCATCCATGCTCATCATCACCGATCAATGCTCTGTTAGGATCTGTTGAAAGAGTTGTTTTGCCTGTTCCGGAAAGACCGAAGAAAAGACATACGTCATCCTCTTTCCCGACATTCGCCGAACAATGCATCGGCAGTTTACCTTCAAGCGGAAGCCAGTAGTTCATCATAGAGAAGATACCTTTTTTCATCTCTCCTCCATACCATGTCCCGCCAATTACACAAACAGCATCTTCGATATCAAAAACAACGAATACATCTGAATTCAAACCGTGTTCTTTATAGTTTTCATCTACGGTTTTACATGCATTGTACACGACAAAGTCAGGCTCAAAATCTTCCAGATCTTCCTCGCTTGGTCTAATGAACATATTGGTTACAAAATGAGACTGCCATGCGACTTCCGTTATAAAACGGATACGTCTGCGGCTGGCCGTACTGGCACCTGCATAGACATCATTAATATAAAGATTTTTCCCGGCAAGCTCTTTTTTGGCAAGATCAAAAAGTTCGTTAAATATCTCTTTTTTGATAGGTCTGTTCACATCACCCCATGCAATGTGTTTATTTGACGGCTCTTGATCCACAAAATATTTATCTTTTGGACTTCTACCTGTAAAGATACCCGTATCACACATCGCTGTACCTGATGTGGAGATTTTACACTCTCCACGATTTACTTCATGTGCGTGAAGTTCATCAAAACTCAAATTATAATATATCTCACCAATACTTTCCAATCCTAGTTTTTCAAGCCCTTTGGGCGTCTTCGTGCTCATATAATCCTCTTTAATTTATTTAAATATTGACAACAATACACCGGCTGCCACGGCTGAACCGATAACGCCTGCAACGTTCGGACCCATTGCATGCATCAGCAAGATATTACCCGGTCTTGCTTCTGCACCGACTTTACTTGCAACCCTTGCTGCCATCGGAACCGCAGAAACACCAGCTGCCCCGATAAGCGGGTTAATAGGCTCTTTGGAAAATTTATTCATCAATTTTGCCATAATAACACCGGCTGCAGTTCCAGCAGCGAATGCTAGAATACCGATAATCATGATCCCCAATGTCTCCATAACCAGGAATTTATCAGAAGCCAGCTTAGAACCTACCCCTAATCCCAAGAAAATCGTAACAATGTTGATCAAAGAGTTTTGCATCTCATTTGAAAGCCTGTCCACAACTCCTGACTCTTTTGCAAAGTTACCGAATACAAAAGCCCCGATTAACGGTGCAGCATCCGGCAGAACAAGAAAGGTCATCACGATAACCAACAATGGGAAGATCAACTTTTCAAGTTTATGTACCTTACGTCCTGTCTTCATCACGATTCTACGCTCTTCAACTGTGGTCAACGCTTTCATGATCGGAGGTTGGATAACCGGAACAAGCGCCATATACGAATAAGCCGCAACCGCAATAGCCCCCATTAATTCAGGCGCCAGTGCAGATGCGATAAAGATAGAAGTCGGGCCATCCGCACCACCGATAATACTGATTGCAGAACATTGTTTCAATGAGAAATCAACCATCCCGGTATACTCAGACAGCATCGCCGCACCTACCAATGAACCAAAGATACCAAACTGGGCAGCACCTCCAAGCAATGCTGTTTTCGGGTTTGCAAGCAATGGACCAAAATCAGTCATTGCACCAACCCCCATAAAGATAAGGAGCGGGAAGAATTCATTAGCAATACCCATATTGTAAATGATACCAAGCATTCCATGCTCGCCTGTCATGTTGGCGACAGGAATATTTGCCAACAAACCACCGAATGCTATCGGTAAAAGCAATAACGGTTCAAAACCTTTAGCAATAGCAAGATAGAAAAGAAAGAAAATAATGATGAACATGATAACTCTTCCCCCGCTTTGTGCAAAAGGAGACATTTTTTCACCTTCACCGTTTGTGACAGTATCTTTTGGATATATCATCGCTTTTAGACCGGTTGTGTCAAAAAAGCTTGAAGCAAGTTCACCTAGAGATTTTTCTTTGTAAACTTCAGATTGAGCCTCTTGGGCCTGAGCTGCAGTATGAGATTCTGCATGAGAGAAAGCTGTTGATGCCATAAAGGCGATCAATATTGAGAGAAATATATGTTTTAGTTTGACCATAATTAGTTACTCCATCGTTGCCAGAAGCTGACCATCCGATACGGAATCATTCACCTTGACATTGACAGATGCGATCTTACCGCTCTTAGGAGCAACGATATCGATCTCCATTTTCATAGCTTCCAGGATCATGATTTTATCACCTTCATTGATGCTGTCACCTGGGTTGACAAGGATTTTCCAAACGTTACCTGGAGTCTGAGAGTGGATCTCAAAACTTCCCGCGCCTCCGACTGTTTCTACCGGCGTTGCTACAGGTGCCGTTACCGGTGCTGTAACTGTCGATACCTCTTTAATCTGAATCTCTGCATCACCTTCTACTACCTGTACACTGTACTGTTTACCATCTACTACTACTTTATAATTTCCTGACATATGACACTCTCCGTTATGATTATGATGTTGTTGCTGACCTTTTCTTACCATGAGAGGGCTTTCCCCTTTCAAGAACGCTATACCTTTTTGATCACATGATGCTGCAATGAAGATATTTTCATCATTTGTTTCCAAACCTTCATCTTTCAACACTTTTGTCCAATATGCGATCGATTTGTTCTCATCACGATCTGCAATATCAAGTGGATTTTCCGTTGTCGGTTCTAGCCCCAGTTTTTCGCTTGCAAGCTTGATGATCTCTTCGTCTGCCTGAACAGGTGTTTTCCCGAAATATCCAAGAACCATACGTCCATATCCTGGAGCGATCTGTTTCCACGGACCAAACTTCACGTTTGCATAAGCCTGTTGCCAGTAGAATTGGCTTACCGGTGTCACAGACGTACCGTATCCGCCTCTTTCAACCACTTCTTTCATTGCAAGAATCACTTCTTCAAATTGATCCATTTCTCCTGAATCTCTCATCATTTGCGTGTTAGCCGTCAATGCGCCGCCAGGCATTGGAGAGAATGGGATCAATGGAGAAACCTGTGTCGCTTCAGGTGGGATGAAATAATCAGCCAAACACTCTTTGAGTCTCTCTTCGTATTTGAGAACTTTGTCTAGCTGAAGGTCACCAAGGTTATAGTTTGTCCCTTTTGTCGCATGCAACATTGTCAGGATATCCGGCTGAGACGTACCGCCGCTTACTGGTGATGCTGCCATATCGATACCGTTTGCTCCTGCCTCAAGTGCAGCAAGATAAGAAGCAACCGAAACACCTGCTGTTTCATGTGTATGGAGTCTCAAATGCACGCTCTCTCCAAGCAATCTTCTTGCCATGGAAATCGTCTCATAAACTTTTTGCGGGTTAGCTGTACCGGATGCATCTTTGAAACAGACGCTATCAAACGGGATACCGCTGTCAAGGATCTCTCTGAGTGTTTTTTCATAAAAACCAACATCGTGAGCACCCTTACATCCCGGAGGCAAATCCATCATTGTGACAACCACCTCGTGATTCATACCATATTTTTTGATACACTCTGCACTGTAGCTAAGATTGTTCACATCATTCAGCGCATCAAAGTTACGTACGGTTGTTGTTCCATGTTTTTGAAACATTTTTGCAAAAAGATCGATCATCTCACGGCTTCCTGTATCAAGCATTACCGTATTGATACCACGAGAGAGTACTTGCAGGTTTGCATCAGGACCAACGATCTCTCTGAAACCATCCATCATATCAAATGCATTTTCCTGGAGATAGAAGAAGAGAGACTGGAATCTTGCTCCCCCGCCAAATTCAAAATGTGTAATTCCTGCTTTTTTCGCCGCTTCGACAGCAGGGAAAAAATCATCCATTAATACACGACCCCCAAAGACAGATTGGAAACCGTCTCTGAAAGTAGTATCCATTACATCGATATATTTTTTAGCCATTTACGATACCTTGTTTGTTATTTATTTTTACGAAAATCCATAATTGCTGCAGTGATCGCTGCGATACGGCGAGATTCTTCTTCATCCGCATCCAAAGCCGGGACTGAAGCTGTAGCCGAAGAAGCAGATGAAACTACCGCCTCTTTTTTATCAGGAAAATATCGATTAATGATTTTTGCCTGAAAGCCCGTAAGCAATACAAGAATGTAAAGGAAAGCGTAGACAACTCCCATTCCAAGCAGCATGAACTTTATGCTTTCACCAACTATATCCATTGAGACAACCTTATTTCAATTTTGTAGCCAAATTCTAAAATACTTTAGCTTGCGCCGAGGTAAAAAAATGAAATTATCTTCGTTTTTTTCTTCGATTGTTCACTCTTGTAGCTTTTTTTTCTTCAACATATGCCTGCATCATATCTTCAACCATTTCTTGATCAAATCCGATCTGTTCCGTGACCATATGACGTTCCTGCTCGATCAACCTTGACATCAGCTTCTCTAGCAGCAGTTTTTGATCTATTTCACCCATATACGCAATCATATTTGCCGCATCCGGATGGACAGGGATATCCCTGATCTGTTCGGCGAGATATTCGCGCCCTTCTTCATTGATCCCCTCATCTCCTTCTATAGTAGAGAGAAGCATTTGGGCACCTACCTCTTTTTGGATACGCTGTAGTTCTCTAAACTCTTCAGTGGTGACAAGTGTGATTGCCTGACCGCTTTTACCTGCCCGTCCCGTACGACCGATACGATGTACATAGCTTTGTGGGTCAAAAGGAATATGGTAGTTGAACACATGGGTTACGTTCTTTACATCAAGTCCACGCGCAGCAACATCTGTTGCTACCATGATCTTAACCTGTCCTTTTCTGTAACCTTTAATGACCTCGTCTCTCTCAGTCTGCTCCATATCGCCATGAAGTCCTTTTGCATTGAAGCCTATCGCTTCAAGATGTTCTGTTACCCTTTCAACCTCTCGTTTCATACGGCAAAATACGATACATTTATCCGTATCTTCCGTTTCAAGCAAACGTACCAACGCTGCATCTCTTTGATCCTCAGTGATGACATAATAGCGCTGTTCAATGACGTTATTAGTGGTCTCTTCTTCGTCCACAACCGAGATAAATTCCGGATGATACAAGATATCGTTTGCCAATGCTTTGATCGGTTCTGGCATTGTTGCAGAGAAAAGCAATGTCTGCCTGTTTTGGGGGATATATTCAAAAATCTCCTTGATATCATCCAGGAATCCCATATCCAGCATCTCATCGGCTTCATCCAAAACGACGATCTCGGGGTTGAAACTTTCGATCTTTCCTTTTTTATAGAGATCCTTCAGTCTTCCCGGTGTCGCTACAACGATCTGCACACCTTTGTTGATCAAAGCGATCTGTCTGCCGTATCCAACCCCGCCATAAACTGTCAATGTTCGAATACCCGCAAATCGCCCCAAATGGTAGAGCTCATCAGCCACTTGTGTTGCCAATTCCCGGGTAGGGGTGATCACAAGTGCGCATTCGATTGCATCTTTGGCAATCTTATCCATCATAGGCAAACCGAAGGCTGCCGTTTTTCCTGTTCCTGTATGGGCTTGACCTACCATATCACTACCGTTGGCAATGATAGGAATGGCCATCTCTTGAATCGGGCTTGGTTCTTTAAACCCCGCTATCTTCACCCCTTTAAACAATTCAGGGTGAAAATCAAAATCACTAAATTTCATTATAATACCTTCATATCAATGTTCAAATCAACCTTTGAACTTAGCCAAAATCCTCGTAAGAATTTTGATAAATCCAATCTTTTATGGCTACATTAACATCAACAGCAACACCCCGAATGCTATCCGATATACACCAAAAGCGACAAAGGTAAAACGCTGCAAAAAAACCAAAAAGAGTTTGATCGTACCATATGCCACTGCAAAAGCAACCATAAACCCTATCAAAAAGGCCCCCCAGTGCGCATCGGCGAATTCATGGTAGTGCTTAAGCAGATCATAACCGCTGACCGCAGCCATCACGGGAATAGCAAGCAAAAATGAAAATTCTGCCGCAATCTTTCTATCCAGACCTACCAAAAGCCCACCAATGATCGTAGCCCCTGCTCTGCTTGTACCCGGAATCAATGAAAATACCTGCGCAATGCCAATCCACAAAGCCTGTTTGTAACTGACCGACTCAACATCTTTTATCAAAGTTTCTGACTCTTTATGAAAATACTCTACGATTAAAAAGATAAGCCCTCCAAGGATAAACATCCATGCAACGATCTCTACTGTAAAAAGTGCCTTGATCTGGTCTTTGAAGATAAAGCCTACGATCGCAAGCGGCAAGAATGCCAGGAAAAGTTTCTGCCACAGTTGTATCTTCTTAAAACTCATCTTTTCTCTATATGCCAGCATAACCGCCATAATGGCGGCAAACTGAATGATCACTTCGTATGCTTTGGTCACTGTATCCTGTGATACTCCCAAAAAATGGCTGGCAACGATCATATGCCCGGTCGACGATATAGGCAAAAACTCCGTAAATCCTTCAATGATGCCGATGATAACAGCCTGTAAGACATCCAACACTATTCCTTTTTTAAATCATTCTGCTAAAGTAGCTCTCATCTTTTTTCAACAATGCTTCAGGTGTACCGCTATCTGTCAAACATCCGTCTTCAAGCACATAGATAAAGTCGGCATTCTTGATCGTACTAAGCCTATGCGCGATCGTAATCACGGTCTTTTCCTTCAAAAAGTCATGCAATGCACCGAACAGTTTTGCCTCGGTATGCACATCCAAAGCCGAAGTCGACTCATCAAATATTACTACTTTTGGATCGCTCAGAACCATTCTAGCTATGGCTACACGCTGACGCTGGCCGCCGCTGAGCTTGATCCCATCTTTACCTACCAAGGTATCCAACCCCTGCTTTAACCCCTCGACTACCTCTTTAAGCTGTGCAATCTGAAGTGCTTTATGTATCGCTTCATCGCTGTAATCTTTTCCAAGGGTCAAATTAAAACGCATTGTATCATTAAAGAGTTTAGGATGTTGTAAAATCAAGTGGATGTTTTCCCTGATCGTCGAAAGTTTCAACTCCCTGTTGGAAATACCGCCATAGAAGATCTCCCCTCTATCGAGCGGATAAAATCCCACAAGGATATTGGCCAGTGTCGTCTTCCCGCTCCCGCTTGCACCGACGATGGCTACTTTTGTACCTTCCTTGATCTCCAAATTAATATTTTCTAATATATTCTTATCTTCATAGTATGCAAATGAAAGCCCCTTCACTTCTATCCCCACGGCCTTTTGCCCAGCAAACGGATCTGTTATTTCAGTTCTTATAGGCTCCTGTTCAAGGAGATAGATACTGTTGATACGTTCGCAGGCTGCTTTTGCCGTCGAGACGGCATACTGAAAATTGATGATATCCTGTGTCGGTGTTACCATCACCCAAAGATAGGAAAAGATTGCCAGCATCAATCCTACACTCAGATCACTGTAGGCAACAGCCAAAATGCTTACCGCTCTAAAAACCTCATATCCTCCCAAAAAGATCAGATACGAAGACTTCATCGCCGCATCACTTTTATATCCGTAGGCAATCGCATGATCTTTGAGCTCTTGTGCGTCCTCTTTGCTTTTGTCAAAAAAGTAGTTCTCTTTGTTTGCCGCACGTATCTGATGGAAGAGTTCCAGAGTTTCTGTCAAAGAAGCTTGGAAAAGATCGATCGCCCTGTTTTCCTCTTTTTTAAGCTTTCCGATATTTCTGGAAAGTTTGGCTGTAAAAAAGACGACGATCGGGTTGGTAATCAGGATAAAGAGTGCCAACTCCCAATGGATCCAAAGCAATACCGCCGCAGAGAAAAGCAATGTCAGTGCAGCGATGATCGCCCTTGAAACGGTTGAACTAACAAAATTGTCAATGGTCTCGACATCGGTTACCAATTTGGATGTCACAGACCCAACCCGCAGCATCTCATACTCTTTGAGGGAAACCAATTTGAGATACTGTAACAATGCGATACGCATACGGTATGTGATATTTTTTGATATGGAAACAAATATCTTAGTCTGAATGATAGAGAGAAAGGTACTTAAAGCCCTTAAAAACAGGATCAGGGCCAATATGCCAAAGATATACCCTTTGGTATCACTCTGCCATAAATGTTCAGAGATCCAAGAGAGAAAATGATGATCCTTGCCAAGAAGAAGTTCATCAACAAGAAGCGGGATGAAAAGAGGGATCATCACTACCAATACAGTAGCAACAATCGATATAATATTTCCTAATATTAGTTCTTTTTTATAGGATGAAAGCTCGCTTAAAATCCCTTTGATCGAACAGTGCCGTTTCATCAGATGCTATCGGCTATCTTGAGGATTTCTCTAAGGTCTTTGATATCGACACAATGCGTTGCTTTTTCTTTTAAGACAGGCTTTGCACAAAAGGCGATCCTGGTATCCGCATGGGCAAACATGCTCAGGTCATTAGCGCCGTCTCCTACAACCAGGGTATTGCTTCGGTCGATGCCTAAAAGATTTTGCAATCTGACGATCATATCCCCTTTGGAGAAACCAAACATCATATCCCCTCCGACTCTTCCGGTCAATATCCCCTCATCATCATGCAGGATATTTGAAAAATCGGCATCGATACCCAGTCTTTTGGCGGCCGGAGATGTCGCATTTCTGAAGCCTCCAGAGAAACAAACCACTTTATAGCCTCTCTCTTTAAGTCCCGCAACCACTTCGGATGCCCCCGGCATCATAGGCAAATCACTGCAGATCTCATCGACCTTGCTTATATGCAGCCCTTCAAGCAGTGCCACCCTTGCTACCAGCGCTTTGTAAAAATCAAGTTCTCCAGCCATCGCACGTTCGGTAATCGAAGCAACCTGCTCTTCCAGACCAAGCGGTGCAGCCAAAAAATCAATGGTCTCACCATCCATCAAAGTCGAATCAAAATCAAATACAGCCAGTTTATTCATTTTTCTCTCTTTATGTCCTTTATCATAGCAGTCCGTTCTCACCGCCATAATAACCTTCTATGCTTATTTTCGATAAAATTATAGCCAATAAACCAAAAAGGTACGAGTAATCATCATGTTTGAACAATTTTGTCAAACGCTTTGCAGCGCACAGCCATTTATCACCGTCGAGATCAATCCCCCGCATGGTGCATCCATCACCCCGATCATCGAAGAGATCAAAAAACACGATCTTCAGAACAAAGTAACCGGGTTCACCACCACGGACAATCCATTGGCAAAACTCAAGATGTCCGGTCTCCTCTCAGCAATCAAAGTGCAACAGTCATTGAACAAACCTGTCATTGCTACCATGAGTATGAGGGATAAGAACAAGCTCTCACTGCAATCTTCCCTATTGGGTGCAAATGACTTTGACCTGCGCTGTATCCTGGCTCTGACTGGGGACCCCGCAAAATATTCGGACCAACCTGAAGTAAAAGGCGTTTTGGAGCGCGACTCGACCTTGCTTTTAAGCATCATCTACCATCTGAACAGAGGGGTTGACTACAGCAACAAACCGCTGAACCCGGCCCCCAAACCGATCTACCCGTTTGCGGTCAGCAACGCCTATGCCAAAGATATGAAACGGCTGCAAAAAAAGATCGTCAAAAAGCTGGACTACGGTGCGAGAGCGATCATCACGCAACCTGTTTACGATCTTGAAAATGCCAAACTGCTTTTGGAACTCTTCGAAGAGGCCAAGGAGATGAGTATCAGGGATACAGCCAAAGATGCCCAGCTCATCCTGGGACAGTTCCCTGTCGTGCGTGCAAAAACAGCAAACTTCATCAGTGACCATGTACCGGGCATCACGGTTCCAAAAGCCATCATTGATGAGATGAATCTTGCAGCGATGGATGGCGAAGCCAAAGAGCAGGAAGTCGGCTTTGCCCTTTCCAAGCGTATCTTTGATGAAATCATGGCAATCCACCCCAAAGTGCATATCATGACACATAATCGGTTTGATCTTTGTAGTGAGTTGATTGGATAATTTTTATGTCTGAATTAAAAAAATTCCGTCTTATCAATAAAATCGAAGGCTATTCATTTCTTATCCTGCTTTTCATCGCGATGCCGGTGAAATACATGATGGGATATCCAATGGCTACGAAGATCACAGGAATGATTCACGGGCTACTCTTCATCGCATTTGTCTATCAGCTTTTGGAAGCAAAAAGAGCCATACCGTTCAGTCCCAAAGAAACCCTTTTCTTTTTCATTTTGTCACTGATCCCTTTTGGAAGTTTTTATACTGAAAAGCTCTGCAAAGTCAAAGAGCTGCAACCTGCTTTCGCCAAATAAGATCTCTTCAATCTTTTCCCTTAGATACCATATTCTCCCAAATTGTGCTACAATAAAAAAAACGATGATAAAGGGGATAGGATGAAGGGAATCAATAGGTTACTATGTGTATGCAACGACATCCAAAAATCTCAAATGCTTTTCAAGAGAGCTGCACAGATAGCAAAAGCACATGATATATCACTCACTTTTCTTTTTGTGATCGAAAAAGCCCTCTTTGAGCTCCCTGTTTATGGTGAAAATCATGAAAATATCGAAACGATCAAACAAACTCTACACTCCCAGGCCAAAGAGACAGGAATGGATGGGATCGTTGTCTTTGTCTACGAAAACGATACCGTAGGCCGGGCAATGCTCGAACTTGAACATGAACATCACACCATGATCATCACACCTTTTGAAGAGAATATCACCAAAGCATTGCTAACTTCTTGTAATGTTCCTACACTGATACTGAAAGAAAGTCAAAAAACGTATGAAAAAGTTTTGGTGGCATTGGACAATACGCGGGTTGAAAACTACTGCCTTCCCTTTATTCAAACATTATTTGAAGGCAGCAAACTGCATCTCTTGCAGAATGAACAGTATTTCTTCTATCCCCTGACCGATCCGTTCATATCATCAGGGATGATTCCCTACGACACGACTTTGGAAATGGTCGAAGAAGAAGAGGTCATCGGAGCAGAAAAAAGCCATTTTGACCTTTTTTGCAGACAGCATGGGCTGGAAGGAACATTTAAACTCAGCGAATTCAGTATCGATGAAGATATCGTAGCCGAATCCAAAAAACATAATGCCGATATCCTTGTCATTCTTGCAACAGAAGATACCCTCCTTGACATGGCAGTAAAAAACATACTATCGCTTTCAAAAACCGATATATTTGTTTGTAGAGAAAAATGATATGCATAGTAGACTAAAATTATGATAGAATAAATTTATTTCAAAGGAGTAGAAAATGGATATTGTTGAAAAAGAGTTACACAGTCGTAAAGATGAGATTCAAAATGAAGTTGAATTATTATTTAAAGCTAATATGAAGATAACCAATTGGGATGTAGCTGAAGCGGATAATAGAAAAGCTGCAGAAATTCTTATCGATATTATCCAAGAAAAGATCGATGTGATGCGTGGAGATATCAATGCAGGAAAGTACGACAATTATTAAAGAAATTACCCTTCCACTCTAAGCGAATCAATACTTAGGTGAAAGGATAGAATACTAGGTTGCCGTCTTGGATGACACCTATTTTTTTCTGACACGCCAAAGAAGGGAGAGAGAGATATTTTCCTATCTTTTTGGCTTGATGGAAATGCCCTTCTATCACAATATCTGCATCCATATAATGCTTCAGGATGTTGTCAACACGTTTCTCAAATCCTTCAAAAGATTGACAAATATTTTTTTGGGAGAGTAATCGCATTTGATAATCGATGATCGGTTTTTGCAAAGGCTTTAACATGCGAAGTGTAAGAGGATTGCGAAGCAAGTTGCAATATAGATCATAACCCCATCCCATCGTATACTTATCCCCGTGTGAAAGCGCTGCTTTTTTTCCATTCAGTGCGAACCATACCGGCTGTTCTTCCCTGCTGTAGACATGAATATTTGTGAAAAGACCTGAAAGACAAAAATCATGATTCCCTTCAAAATAGTGAATTTCAAGTTTATGGGAGAGTTTCTGCAAAAGTACAATGGCCTCAGTGGAAAAAGTCCGGATATAATCGTTATAACCAAACAGCAGATCGAAGTTGTCACCCATTAAAAAGAGCTGGGGCGTATACAACTCACCCTGATCAAGCTTTTTAAGAAGAGATAAAAAAGCATCTCCATGATGGGGGTAGTGAGAGTCGGCGACAAAAATCGCACCTTCTTTGATCTCTCTACTCTCCACTACTCTCAACCTTTATCTTATGGAACATACGCAATTATAGGCAGTCCCATCCCCTCTTCATAGCCGCACATCAGGTTGGCTGCTGCCAATGCCTGTGAGCTGGCTCCACGCAAAAGATTGTCAATGGCAGAGTTCACAAAAAGCCCGTTACCATTTCTTGCCGCGTAGATATCACAAAAATGTGTACCCGCCGTACTTTTGATATCGACAGGAGTTTCACGGATACGGATGAACTGATCATTGGCATAATGCTTTTTAAGTATCTCGATCGGATCGATATCTTCTTTTAAAGTCGCGTAGACAGAGATGAGCTCTCCTCTTGTTGCAGGGATGAGATGGGGAACGAAATTCACATTCATTTTGGCGCCATGAATTTTTTCAATCTTTTCGGCAATTTCTGGAGCATGACGGTGTTTTAATGGATTATAGGCAAAGATATTGTCATTGATCGTTACGAAATGGGTCGTTTCTGAAAGCTTTTTCCCAGCCCCGCTTACCCCAGATTTTGCATCGACGAACAAAGGTGCCGAACTGTCAATATACGGAATAAAAGGTAAGATACCAAGCAGCGTTGCGGTTGGATAGCATCCAGGTCCTGCGGCCACTCTTGCTTTTTTAAGATCTTCCCTATAATACTCAATCAAAGCATAAACCGCTTCATCCAGATGCGACGGATCTTCATGTTTACAATAGGTCTTCTCATACGTATCAAGCTCAAGACGGTAATCGGCAGATAAGTCAACTACTTTTACACCCTCTTCGATGATCTCTTTTGCAAATCCCATCGAAGCCTGATGAGGCAGTGCAAGAAATACCAATTCACAATGTTTTACAACGTCAGCAGGATCAGCTTTGGATACATCCATCGTAATCACACCGCTTAACGAAGGATGTAATTGCTCTATCATACTATCACCCGTCGTAGTTGCCAGATAGGTCAACTCAAATCCGGGATGGGAAACAAGCATTTTGACCAGTTCCAAACCGGTATATCCGCTCGCCCCTACTACACCCACTTTTATCATCTAACTACCTTCTCTTTTTACTTTTGCTCTAGAATAATCTCTTTATAACATACCTCTTCGATATCATAGGTTTTCTGTCCGCTTGGCAATGTCAGTTCCACTTCATCACCCTCTTCTTTTCCCAACAAAACTCTTGCCATGGGTGACTGGATAGAGATTAAACCTTTTTGGGGACTGGATTCCTGCCCTCCGACGATGGTATAACAAACCTCTTCTCCGCTTGACTGATCTGTTAAAACAACGGTAGAACCGAAACAAACACGTATATGTGCCAAGGTTGAAGGATCCACCACCTGAGCACGGCCTACGATATCAGTCAATTCTGATATACGTGCTTCCATCAAACCTTGTCTTTCTTTAGCGGCATGATACTCGGCATTCTCTTTAAGATCGCCAAGTTCTCTGGCCTCATCGATCGCTTTTGCAATAGCAGCCCTCTCGACCGTTTTTAAACGTTCCAACTCTTTTGATAATTTATTGTAGGTCTCTTTCAACATCGGTTCTTTTTGCACACAACATCCTTTATATAGCGAATTTATTCTATCTTTGTCTTTGGAAAGTATTATACCAAAGATTTGTCTTTATACAGAAACAGGCTATAATAGCAACTATAATCAATTTGATCCCTAAGACAGCATCTTCTTACCTTAATGATAAATAGGTTTAATATTTTGTTGTTTTAAAATCCAAAAGAAAAGCAGTATAATGAAACAAATACTTGTAACCAATGATGACGGCTTCGAATCCAAAGGGTTGCATGCACTCGTAGAGGCACTCAAACCGTTAGGCAATGTTACGGTTGTAGCACCGACTGTAGAGAAATCCGCCTGTGGCCATTCACTTACGCTTACCCGTCCGCTTCGTTTCATCGAATTGGATGATGATTTTTTCAAACTCGATGACGGTACGCCTACTGACTGTATCTTTCTATCACTCAATAAACTTTTCAATGATACCCACCGGCCAGATCTTGTAATATCAGGTATCAATAAAGGCGCCAATATGGGTGAGGATATCACCTACTCAGGTACTGCAGCAGCTGCAATGGAAGCCGTCCTTCAGGGAATACCAGCCATCGCTATTTCACAGGTATGCCATGATAAATGCCAAAATATTGATGACTTGGGTTATGAACTTGCCCAAGATTCGATAACTACGCTTGTCAAACGTATCTTTGAAGGGGAATTCCCGCTTCCTGAACGTAAATTTCTCAATGTCAATGTTCCTCCGATTCCACTTCATGAGTGTAAAGGCTTTAAGATCACACGTGCTGGCAAACGGGCTTATGGCAATGACGCACATGTACATTGGAATCCTAGGGGATATGAATACTTTTGGATAGGCCTGCCTAGGCTTGATTGGCATATAACTGACGGACATATCACAGATTTTGAAGCGGTCAATCAGGGTTATGTCTCCATCACTCCGGTACATTTGGATATGACCAGTCATGATGATATTGACATATTAGAGCAGTGGTTATGAGATTTCAACGTTGTAAAATACTGTTTGGCGAAGAAGATTTTCAAAAGCTTCAATTGGCCAAAGTTCTCATTCTTGGGGTTGGCGGAGTAGGAAGCTACGCGCTTGACTGTCTTTATCGAAGCGGTGTTCATCATATCACCATCGTGGATTATGATGTCTATGATGAAACCAATCAAAACAGGCAGATAGGTTCGGATGCGGTGGGCGCATTCAAAACGGAACGACTCAAAGAGCTTTATCCAGGCATTGAAGCGATCCATCAAAAAATGGATATGGCGTGGGTGGCATCCTTTGATTTTGAGCCTTATGACCTTATCATCGATGCGGCTGATACAACCAAGGTGAAGATCGAGATTGCAAAAAAATGCTATAAAAAACTGATCATGTCTTTAGGTTCTGCCAAACGTTTTGAAACCTCCAAGATCGAAGTGGCTTCGATCTGGAAAACACATGGCGATGCGCTTGCCAGAAAAATACGCAATGAACTCAAAAAAGCCAAATTTGACAGGAATTTCACCGTTGTTTTTTCCCCTGAAGAGGACAAATGCAAAGAAAAAGGCTCCTGTGTGGCCGTCACGGGGGCATTTGGACTGACGATCTGCTCAGAGGCCATTAAAAAAATTATCCAAAAGAAATGATTTACTCTCTTTAATGTCTGAATATAAAAAAGGAATGTCATGATCATCGATACATTACAAAACAAAAATCTCTACCATTTCGGACCTGCATGGAACAAAGCATTTACATTTTTGGACTCTTTGACACCCCAAACAGCTGAAGGAAAATACACCATAGAAGGTGATGATATCTTTGCGATCGTCATGTGTTACTCTACCGGTACCCCTGAAACATCTATGCTCGAATCACACCGAAAATATGTTGATATCCAAACTGTTTTGGACGGAGCAGAACGGTTTGAGTGTGCCAACCGTGACGATCTGATCATCGAAGAACCCTATGATGCAACCAAGGATATCGAACTATATCAACGTTCGAGCCCCGGACGAAGTTCTGCAAACATCACTCCAGGAACTTTCATCATGCTCTATCCGCATGATGCCCATATGGCTGCTCTTATGACAGACAATACCCCAAAACAGATCAAAAAAGTAGTTGTAAAGATCAAAGCAGATCTTTTAGAAACTTTGTAGAGACAGAATAAGCCCGAACTTCCATGCAAAGTGGAGTCAGGCTGTTAAACTATTTTTTTAGAAGATCCCTGATCTCGGTAAGCAGAACTTCCTGTGCAGGTGCTTTGGGTTGCGGTTCAGGCTCTTTGAGTTTATTATAGCCCTTTATAAACATAAAAACAACAAATCCGAGAATCATAAATGAGATAATATCATTAATGAACATCCCATACTTGATTGCGGGTGCTCCTGCCTTATCCAGAGCTTCCATATTTGCATACTCTTTCCCATCAAGTGCAATAAAAAGCTGGGAAAAATCAACCTTACCCAACAAAAGCCCGATTGGAGGCATGATTACATTGGTGACCATCGATTTGACTACCGTGGCAAATGCCCCTCCAAAAATGAAACCTACCGCCATGTCGACCATATTTCCCTGGATCAAAAACTTTTTAAACTCTTCAAACATTGAGATATCTCCTAGTTGATTACAAAATATTATACTTTAACATTACTTTATAGTTAATTTAATTTTCTGTTTCTCATAGCCAAAAGGGTCAGCACAAGCAATCCTGCTATAGCATAATAAACCCACATCGGAATCGGTACCGGATCGCCTGCTGCATAGGAGTGCAATCCTGAAAGATAATAGTTCACTCCAAAATAAGTCATCAACACGGTACTGTAAGCCCAAGTTGCTGCGACATTATAAATGAATACCGACTTAAGTGCCGGTATAAATCGCATATGCAATACGCCTGCATAGATCAGGATCGTTACCGCTGCCCAAGTCTCTTTGGGATCCCAACCCCAGTAACGTCCCCAGCTCTCATTGGCCCAGACACCGCCCAGGAAGTTCCCAACTGTCAGAAGGAACAGACCTACGATCAATGCCATTTCCGATAGATTGGTCAATTCTTTGATAGAACGGTCAATATTCTCATGTCCTTTTTTACTTCTTACAATGAACAAAATCAATACCAGTAAAGCCAAAATAGATCCCAATCCAAGGAAACCATCCCCTGAAATGATCGTTGCAACATGGATCATCAACCAGTAAGACTTCAGTACCGGTACAAGGTTTGTGATCTCCGGGTTGATAAAGCTCATATGCGCAACACCCATCGTGATTCCTGCCAAAATAGCGGTCCCGGCTAACGCGAATGGTGAACGTCTAGCCAATATGATACCGGCAAGAGCCGTTGCCCCGGCAATGAAAACGATCGATTCATAGGCATTCGACCAAGGCGCATGCCCGGCAATATACCATCTAATCCCTAGGCCTACCACATGCAAGACAAACCCGACTATGAATAGAGCCCAAGCACTGCGCATCACCCACTTTATCGGGAAATGAGGTTTTAATACATGGATAAATGCAAATACCAATAAGATCAGACCGAGCATGAGGTAAAGCGGTACCAATTGACTGAAAAGATTGAGTCTATTGTAGGCGATCTCCATATCAATATGTTTCTGGCTTGGCAATACCGCTGCCCCATAGGTCTGCTGGTATTTTTCTATACCTTTGAGTGCCAAGTCTGCATTCTCCCATTTTCCTGTACTCAAGCCCTCTCCGACACCCTGGAAATAAGCAGCAATAGTGAGTTTGACCAGATCGCTCATTTTTGGATCAAAGGTTTTGATTGCATCAAGCGGTGCAACCCATTTGTTATTTGCATCATCTGCCTTAGGATAAATACGCAAAATAGATCCCTGATAGACCATATAGGAGACATTCAGGCGCTCATCGATCTTGATCAGCTCTTTGTCATACGTACTCTGGTCTAACGGTTTTTTGCGCGTAGCATCGGTCACATCATTATATATCTTGTAGCTGCCGTCTTTTTCATTGAAAAAATCGGTAAACTTTGCAAATTTCGTATCTTCGGGCAATCCCAGGGTAACCGCGATCTTTTTATGCCCTATCTTGACCATCGGGATCGACTGATATACTTCAGGCTGTGTCATCATCCCAAGGAACATTTGGGTGGCTTCCAAACCAAACATCGAACTTTTTCCTGTTATCTTGGCAATAACCTCATGGGCTACCGTATCAAGCGGTTTCATACGTCCCATCTGGTCTTGAACGACCAATCTCCCCAGTTTTTCCGTATGTTCTTTACTGTAAGCCGAAATAGCTACTTGTACCTTTGGGTCCAGCTCTGTATGGGCTGCATGAAGGTTGGTACCATTGAACAGTGCCAAAGCCATCAATAGAGCAACAGCCGATCCCTGAAGTTTCCGTGCCCCTTTGAGTAACATCTGGAATCTTCCTTTAGGAGCAAACAAACTCCAGATCATCCCGATAGCCAGAAGGATATAGCCTAGATAGGTCGGCAGTGTACCAGGGTCATGGTTGACCGAAAGAACCGTACCCATTTCATCCGGATCATAAGAGGATTGAAAAAGACGATAATTTCTATGATCAAGAACATGGTTCATATAGATCTTATAAGGCATGGTCAGATTTTTTTCTTTGTCTATAAGGACTACATCACTGGCATAAGAAGCCGGTGTCATGGACCCCGGGTATCGCTCGAGCGTAAATTTGTCCAGTTTGATACCAAACGGTACCTCAAATACTTTTGATCCAAGACGAAGCTCGATATGAACACCGTCAATATCAAATTTTTTCAATTCACCGATC
The DNA here is from genome assembly GCA_014763895.1 of Campylobacterales bacterium. Taxonomy (GTDB): domain Bacteria; phylum Campylobacterota; class Campylobacteria; order Campylobacterales; family Sulfurovaceae; genus Sulfurovum. The sequence goes on along the minus strand of JACXUM010000009.1, from coordinate 34,676 downwards.
TGGCCTTTTGCCGGCTTGGCTATGACAGTTTGGTGCTTATCACCCACCCCTACATCAAGTTCAACATATTCAGGTTGACCCGATTGATTTTTAAGAGAATGCGATACGGTTTGAAGTTTTGATTTCTCATGAATCTCTTTTAAGACAACTGCATTGCTTCCAAAACGATACAGTACCCTTGTTGTCAGGTTATTGTCTCCCGCATCAAATTCACCCGAACTTCTGTCATCCATTTTCAGATAAGACATCTTGAATGGAAAAGTAACTTTGAACTTTCCGTTTTCTTCTCTGATAAGAAAGGTAGGTTTATCGGTAGGCAATTCCACATCATAACCGATATAAAATCCTCCGAGGTCTTCCAGATCACCTTTGCTCAAATAATGTATCTGCCCCTGCATGCCTGAAGAAACCTTCATTTCAAGGATCGTTTTTCCGTTTGGATCTGGGATAACTTCATTTTCGGCTGTCGGAAGGTATTTGACCAAAGAGATATGCACGTTTTTACTGCCAAGATTCAACTCTTCTTCAAGGTGATTCTTGGTCATGCTTGAGAAATAGACAGATTTTTCCAGTGAAGCATTTTTACCTTCATAGCTTGCAAATGCTTCAAAAAAATTCTCATCTGAGACCATTGTGTTGACCGTTTGCCCTTCACGGATATGCATGATTCCCTCATAGCCGATATAACGTGTGATAAAAGCACCTATCGCGATGACCAAAAAAGCAAAATGGAATAAAAAAATGGAAGGTTTGTTCTTATAACTTTTATATTTAACAATATTGTAAACCAAAATAGCGGTAAAATAAGCCAAAAAGAACTCGAACCATTGCGCTTTATAAATTAAAGCCCGTGCGGTCTGGGTACCATAATCATTTTCGATAAATGTACCCGCCCCGATAATGACACCGAATGCAAAAAGCATCACAAGCGCCATTTTCATTGAAAAAATATATCTCATATCTTCAAAACCTTTCGTATCAAATCACTTTAGCGGATTATAGCCAAGCTTTGTTAACTATTCATTAAGAAAAGTTATTTTATTCCATTATAAGCCTATCTGTTACTTTAACTCTCCCCAATTCTTACCAAGGCTGATCGAACAAACCAAGGGAACATTCAATTCCATAATATGCTCCATAATATAGGCAAAGCGTCTAGCAAGCTCCTCTGCCTTCTCTTCTTTGATCTCAAAAATCAATTCATCGTGTATTTGCAGAAGCATCGAAGCATCCAGCTCTTCTTCGATAATCATGGTATCGATCTGGTTCATCGAAAGTTTTATCAGATCCGCGGCACTTCCCTGAAATACGGTATTGACAGATTCCCGTAAAAATGCAGCTTTTTGCATCCCGTTTGCATTGTCATAATCAAAAAGGCGTCTTCTTCCCAAAATCGTTTCCACATATCCATCCCGCTTGACATGCTCCTGTATCTCCTCGAGGAAGTTTTTGACTGTCGGGAAAGAGGCAAAATAGTTTTGAATGATCTCTTTGGCTTCAGCTGTTGTAATGCCTGCATCGTCTGCCAGTTTACGCTGACCCATTCCATAAAGCAAGCCGAAGTTCACGGATTTTGCAAAATTACGCTTGGCTCTAGCCTGTTCTTGACCAAAAAGCCTGATGGCAGTTGCCAGATGAATATCTTCTCCCTTTTGAAAGGCATCACTTAAAGCCTGGTCATTTGAGAAATGGGCCAACAAACGCAACTCGATCTGAGAATAGTCGATACTGACAAGCTTATACCCCTCTTTGGCAACAAAAGCTTCCCTTACCTCTTTCCCAAGTTCTGAACGTACGGGAATATTCTGCAGGTTCGGCTCCTTAGAACTCAACCTTCCTGTAGCCGTACCCGTTTGTATAAAGGAGGTATAGATACGGTGGTTTTTATCTTCCTGCGCCAATTTTAACAACGGTTCGACATAGGTTGAAAGCATCTTTTGATACTCACGGTATACCAAAATTTTTTCGATAACCGGATGTTCGTGTCTCAATGAAAGAAGTACCGCTTCATTGGTACTGTATCCGGTTTTTGTCTTCTTACCGCCTTTAAGACCCAACTTTTGGAACAATATCACACCCAGCTGCTGGGTTGATTTGATGTTGAACTCGCTTCCGCTGAGAGCATAGATCACCTGGCTCAGATTTTCAAGATCGACACGCAATCGCTGCTGTAACTTCTGCAAATGTGCAATATCAACCTTGATCCCGATACTTTCCATACGTGCAAGCGTGTTGATAAACGGATACTCTACATTCTTGGCTTCATTGAACAGATGTCCCAAACTGCCAAGTTCCATCTGTTTTTTTAGAGCACCATAAAGCAAATAGGTCATCCATGCATCTTCAGCCGCATAAAAAGCTGCTTCCAAAATCGCTACACTAGAGAAATCTTCCCCTTTTTTCACAACCTCTGAAAATGACTTCATCTTATAATTAAAATACCGTTCCGCCAGGGCATCAAGCCCGACCCTACTGCCTGGATCGATCAACCATGCCATGATCATGGTGTCGGCATACGGAAAGACCGGCGAAAAACCATATTGGTTATAAAGCAAGGAGAGATCGAATTTCAAATTCTGCCCCACAATGTTGTGTCTCAACAATTTTTTCAAAACACGCTGTGCCTCTTCAAGCGGAATTTGAGCTTCTACTCCAAGATAGTTATGCCCTATGGGGACATAGTAGGATTTTTCAGGAGAGGTGCAGAAACTGAACCCGACCAGTTTATCATGTTTAGTATCCAATCCGGTCGTTTCGGTATCAAACGCTACGATCTCTCCATCACCGATAGCATTGACAACATTTTCCAGCTTCTCAATCGTATCCAAAAGAACTGTTTCAAATGTCAAAACAGGTTTAGACTTTTCAGGTATATCGGTAGGACATCCCAGTTCTCCATCCCTGATCTGGGCTTTCTTAATGGCCTGCTTCATTTCATACTTTTCAAATTCATCTACTAGACAAGAGAGATAATTCCGATCTTCAAATACAAAATTTTTCAGGTCCATTTCATTAAATACATCCGTACGCATTTTCACCAGTTCCCGTGACAGAAAGGCATTCTCCTTGCCGTCCAAAAGAAGTTTTTGGGTACGTGCAGTTCCGCAGTTTTCTATATCTGCATAAATTGCCTCAAGGGTATGATATTGATTGATCAAAGCACTTGCACCCTTCTGGCCGATCCCCTTAACCCCTGGAACATTATCCGAAGAGTCTCCCAAAATTGCTTGGAAATTCACAAAATCAGAAGGTTTTACACCAAACTTTTCAATACATCCTGCTTCATCGATCTCCTTTTTCTTTACCGAATCGACCATCACAACCCTGCCGTCATCGATCAACTGATATAGATCCTTGTCATGTGAAACGATCCTCACTTTCAATCCCTGCTCTTTAGCCATTGCCGTCACGGTAGCGATCACATCATCTGCTTCAAAACGATCAAAAGAAAGATTGGCAAACCCCATCTTTTCTATCCATTCTATGGCAATCGGAAGCTGTTTGACCAGATCTTCCGGTGGCGGTTCACGATGGGCTTTGTACTCGCCGTATAGATCATTTCTAAAAGTCTTTCCCTTGCTGTCAAGTGCAAAAACAAGATATTCAGTACTGTGCTCTCGGTGAAGAGAGTCAATCAAATTGATAAATCCTGTCAAAAGCCCTGTAGGAAATCCTTCCGAGTTACGCAAGGGAGGAAGTGCAAAATAGGAACGGAAAAAGAATCCAAAAGTATCGATAATCGTAATAGTTTTCAATGTTGAGCCTGATAGTGATTTAAAATCTATTTTAACCTATTCTCTGTTAGAAACCACAGGGTTTTAAACTTCAATTCAATAAATCAAACATTTCAATTTTTTTTAATATAAAAATTGTTATGATAATTATCGATAAAAGCTACACTATTCTGCGAAGATAGGTCAGAAAGCCACGGATCTCTTGTCAGACAGCCGGGTTACTCAAGAGTACTAATTTAAGAGATTTTTATGCATCTTAAAAAAGGAAAGGGGACTTATTTATGCATCATATCAATCGGCATGTACATACAACTGCTCAAGCAACGCAATCTGTTTCCGGAAGAAAAGTATCTTCAAAAAATAACAATTCCTATTTGAAACAGGAATTGAGTTTTAGCAAGTTACCGATTTTTTTTCCTGCAGGACTGGAAAAATTCTTTTTAATGATCTATTTTATCATTCTGCCCTATCTTGCCGGTATGATATTTTTATTTTTTTATATTTCTAAAGGAAATTATAAAATATTCTTATCATTGAATGGCGACACTGCTTTTATAATGACATGGTCCATCGGGTATCAACTTATCGCGTCATTGATTCTGTTGATGATTATTAAAAACGCGATTTCATTCAACCTAATTAGAAGATCTTGAAGAGTATAGAATTTTATACTCTTCAAACTGATTTTTGAGAGGATGGGGAAGTTGCACGTTTTTGCATCTCTTCAAGTTCTTTTGCCAAGTATTCGCCTGTATAGCTGCCGGTTTGTTTAAACTCTTTAGCTAAAGTTTCAGGCGTTCCAGTAGCAATTACCAATCCACCTTTATTTCCACCTTCCGGTCCCATATCGATAATATAATCAGCATTTTTGATCATATCAAGATTGTGTTCGATCACGACTACCGAATTTCCCAAATCAACTAAATGGTGTAAAACACCGGTTAGTCTATCCACATCGGCAAAATGAAGACCGGTCGTAGGCTCATCTAGTATGTAAAGCGTATTGCCTGTATCTTTCCTGCTTAGCTCTTTACTCAGTTTGATACGTTGCGCTTCCCCGCCCGAAAGTGTTGTGGCATTCTGCCCAAGCGTGATATAGTCCAATCCCACATCCGACAAAGTCTTTAACTTCACGGCAATAGCAGGAATTGCTTTGAAAAACTCCATCGCTTCGGCAATGCTCATGGCAAGCACATCTGCGATCGATTTGCCTTTATAATGTACTTCGAGTGTCTGGGCATTGTAACGCGTGCCGTTACACGCATCGCATTTGACCATGACATCCGGCAAGAAGTGCATCTCGATCTTGATCTGTCCGTCTCCCTGACACTTTTCACAGCGTCCGCCCTTGACATTGAATGAAAAGCGCCCTATTTTGTATCCGCGTAACTCTGCCTCTTTTGTCTGTGCAAAAAGTTTTCGTATCTCATCCATAATGCCGGTATACGTTGCGGGATTGCTTCTTGGCGTACGTCCGATAGGGCTTTGGTCAAGATAAATGACTTTATCCAACTGATCCAATCCGTTGATCTCTACACCATCGACCTTATTGACCTTTTTGGCATGATTGAGCAGTTCTCTGGCAACAGGCAGCAATGTCTGTAAGATAAGCGAACTTTTCCCACTGCCGCTCACTCCCGTTATACAGACAAAGTTTTTCAATGGAATCTTTACCTCTAGATCATGGATATTATTTAAACTAACGTTTTTGATCTCGATCCATTCATTTTGCGGCTTATCATGCGAATAGCTAATCTCTTTTTGCCCATAAAGATATTTTGCCGTTAAAGTCTTTGCTTTCGAGAGTTTTTGAACATCACCTGCAAATACAATTTCCCCGCCGAATGTTCCTGCACCAGGTCCGATATCAACGATATAATCCGCTGCCAGTATCGTCTCTTTGTCATGTTCGACCACGATCACAGAATTGCCTTTATCACGCAGTGAATTGAGCGTACGGATTAGCTTCATCGTGTCACGTTCATGAAGACCGATACTTGGCTCATCCAAAACATACATGACACCCGTAAGACCCGATCCGATCTGAGATGCGATACGGATACGCTGTGCTTCTCCTCCCGAGATCGTTCGGGCATCACGGCTTAACGAGAGATATCCCAGTCCCACGTCATAAAGAAAGAATAGACGCTCCTGTATCTCTTTAAGGATCGACTCTGCTATCATGCTCTGCTGAACATTCAAATGGGAAAAACTTTTGGGATCTGTAAAATATTCATAGCACTTTTCGATAGGCATATCAATGATATCAGCAATGTTTTTCCCTTCGATACGCACAGCCAAAGAACGGGGGCGCAATCTATGTCCGTGACACTGGTCACATACTTTTTCGGTCATATACTCCGCAAGGTCTTTCTCTTCGGTGAACATATCATGGGCAAATTTCACGACACCGGGCCATTCACGGTTAAGATGATGCCTTTTCCACGTAAAGTCAACTTTTCCGCCAAGACCATAAAGTATCGCTTTTTGCTGATATTCAGGCAGTTCTCCGTAAGGTATCTTGATATCGATATCATTTTGTTCGCAAAAAGCATTCAAAAATTTCGTGTAGTAGCTTTTATTGAACCCGTACATGATCTTGACCGCACCCTTATCGATACTCAGATCAGGATCGATGATCTTTTTGAGATCAAGTGCATATCGGATACCAAGCCCATCACAGGCAGGGCAGGCTCCTTTAGGAGAGTTAAACGAAAAACTGACAGGTTCTAAAGGTTCAAAACTGAGTTTACAGTCAAAACAGGCCAAATGTTCCGAATAATGGATATGTTGTTGATCAAATGCCAATTCTTCATAATTGAGTATTTCGATCTCCATTTCCCCATAACTCTCTTTGAGTGCCTTTTCAACATCCTGCGCGATTCGGTCACGGCTCTCTTCTTTCACAGCAACTCTGTCAATGACCACTTTAATGGTGTGCTTCTTGGTTTTTGAAAGCTCAATCTCTTCATCCAAGCGCACCATGACTCCATCGACCATCGCACGGACATACCCTTTATGACGCAATGATTCAAACAAGTCTGCAAACGTTCCCTTCTTTTCCTTGACCAAGGGAGCCGTAATGACCAACTTTGCGCCTTCAGGGAGTTTGAGCACCTCTTCAATGATATCACTGGCACTCATCGAAGAGATCGGTTTTCCGCACTCATGACAATACTGTTTTCCGACACGGGCAAAAAGCAACCTAAGGTAATCATATATCTCTGTGATCGTTCCAACAGTTGAACGAGGATTTTTTGACGTAGTTTTTTGATCAATTGCAATGGCAGGTGTCAAACCTTCGATCTTATCTACATTCGGCTTACCTGCCTGTCCCAGAAACTGTCTGGCATAGGAAGAAAGCGATTCAATATAACGGCGCTGACCTTCAGCATAAAGTGTAGAGAAAGCCAATGTCGATTTACCGCTTCCGCTGATTCCCGTGAAGACAACCAATTTGTTTTTTGGAATCTCCAAATTGATATTTTTTAAATTGTTCTCTTTTGCCCCGAAGACTTTAATCGTATCTATCATTCTCTAACCTAAAAAAGCAATTTATTTGCAGTAATGATCAAAATGATCACATAAAAAATAACCAATGTCATTTTATAATGGGTGATCTTGATCTGATGCAAAAGCCAAATACCAACCCAAATACCTATTAACGAACCTAAAGCCATCATGGCACCGGCATGATACTGCATCATTCCTAGCCAGGAAAGCGTGATAAAGGATGAGATCGATGTAAACATAACATAAAATAGACCAACAGATGATGCTTTTTTGAGCGGGAATCCCATAAAACTCACCAAAATCGGTGTCATAAGTATCGATCCGCCTACACCAAGCATCCCGGAAAAGACACCTACACCCGTTCCAATCAACAGATAAAGAGGATAATTGACAATCTCTTTATGGGTTGGTTCCGGATTAGCCAAAAAGAGTTTCACTAGGGTAAAGACTACAAGGCCCAGGAAGATCCATCCCAGGATCGCACCCTGGAGAACTGAAACAAGATATCCTCCTACCATCGCACCCAAGATCCCGCCATAACCAAAATACTGCATATCTCCTAAAGCATAAGTCTGTTTTTTTCTATGAATCAAAGCGCCTGCAACGGAACTCACCGCCATCTGCATAACCGATATTGCGATTGCTTCTTTGATGTCAAATCCAAGATAAAGCAAAATAGGAACACTGACCGTTCCCCCGCCAATCCCGAAGAATCCTGACATAATACCGACAAAAATACCAAGCAATGCCAATTCTATAAACATATATGATTCCTTTTTTGAAAGTCAAGATTATAGCATTTTTATGGTTGATTTGTTCAAACTTAGATCTATAGACATTAAAAGATCTATATTTAAAATGATTATAGATCATCCATACGGTACTTTAGTACTCGACCCTGATCATCTGCAAAGTAAATTGTTCCTTCAGAATCGAAAGTCACACCTTCCTGTGCAAATTCTGACAATTTTTTAGTCCAAACCATACGATGCTCTTTCAAATCATACTTTATAAAAAGGTCTTCTTTATCACTTAGCATATAAAGATACCCTTTATAAAACCCAATCCGGCGATATCTTTGTGTTTAGGGTCAATGACCTCTTCAATCTGGACTTCTTTATCATTGTCTCTATCAACTGCGACAATCATAGAAGGATCATCTTTTGGATAAAGATTTTATGACTGATTTGCAAGATAGATTCTATCATTAACCAGAGCAATCCCTTCCAACCCCTGTTCTTTGTCTTTTATAAGCAGCTTTTTACCATGATAAACCCTATCAACATCCATTTCTTTGAGTACTTGAAGCGTTCTCTGATCAACGATCAATATATTATCTTTGCCTTCGACTGCAAAATAAAGTCTTTTTGCAACATCATCGCATGCCACACCTTCAAGATCATACTTCCCAAGCTGTTTCGCACATAAAATCTTTCCATTTTTAGAAACTTCATAGATTTTACCTTCATCATTTACAACAAAAAGAGTATCGGTTCTTGTAGAGTAACAAATTCCAGATGCTTCAGGTACCAGAGCAATGACTTCCATATTTTTCTTTGTACAGGAGACAAACAAAAAAGCAAAAAGGAAAAAGTAGTGTTTCTTCACAGATGTGTCAGAAAAGGTTGGGAAAAGAATAAACTGACCGCGTCTCTCATTTCACTCGCATCTTCGATACGGTTGACCATATCTCGGAATGCCGAAGCCCCCTGATACCCTGCCTTTGAATAGGTATGCAGATGTTTACGAAACATGATGGCTCCATACTCTCCATAATGGGCGATCATCTGATCGAAATGCTCCAAAACAATCGCTTTGATAAGCTCTGAAGAAACCTCATCCATCCCCTCTTTCATCTGGTGAAAAATCCAAGGCCTTCCTACTGCTGCACGGCCTACCATCACACCGTTTGCACCGGTATATTCAAGCACCCACTTGGCTTTTTGCGGAGAGTCTATATCTCCGTTAGCAATAACGGGGATAGAAACAGCTTCTTTGATCTCCCGGATGGCATCATAATCAACCGGCGCCTTATACCTACCTGCTCTTGTCCTTCCGTGAACAGCGATAAAATCTGCCCCATTGTCTTCACATATTTTAGCAATCTCAATATGGTTTTTTTCATTAAATCCCAATCGAAATTTTACCGAAGTATAGGGTTTGTTGGAATATTTTTTGATTGTTCTGATGGTTTCACCCATCTTAGGCAAATCAGTCAAGAGTGAAGATCCCTGAAGATTGTTTACGATCTTTGGAGCAGGACAACCACAATTAAGATCGATACAGCCAATACCTTCCAGTGCATTCAGATACTCTACGGCTCTTCTCATGACATCCTGGTCAGAACCGGCCAACTGGATACTGTAAGGATCTTCCAAAGGACTTTTTTCAAGCATTTTAATCGTTTTTTTGCTTTGATAAACCAAAGCATTGGAGCTGATCATTTCGCTTACAGTCAAGTCAACACCGAATTTTTTAACAACGGAACGAAAAGGAAGGTCCGTAAAGCCCGCTAATGGGGCTAACGCGTAAAGGGGTTTGGAAAAATCAAGCTTCATTACAGATAGTATCAACCTCTACCAGGTCTTCAAGCTTATAATTTTTGTGTTCTTGCTTCAACTCATACAATGCCCTGAATTTAATGAACTCATCTTCACCCTGTTCATCAAGGTACCGATCGACTTCTTCCAGCATCTCATATTCAAACAGCAAATAAAGATAGGCATTTTGTGCTTTCGGATTATTTTGCTGCAGTCTTTTGAAAAAGGCAAGATTTTGATCCGGTGTGAACTGCTTCTTGATCGTATCAGCGATAAATACAAAATCCATACACCCAAGCGGCAATCCTTCGATAAACTCGTTCAGGATCTCCATACTCAATCCCATACCTTCATTCCCGTTGATTCTGGCAAGCATCTTTTTAAAATTTGTTACATCAAATACTTTGGCATATTTGCGTGCCTTGTAGAAGGTTTCGCTGCCGGCAAAAAGCTCTAACGCTTTTTTCTGTACAAGCTTGGAATATGAAGTTGCCGAACGCATTACTTCTTCCACGAACTCTTTGTCTACATCCAAACGGTTCAATCTGTTTTGGATCAAAAGAGGATTGCCTTCGCTGAAAACTTTTGCCATTTTCTGTTCTTTCAGATCAACATATTCTCCACTTTTTATCTTTTGAACGATCCCCAGCACTTTTGTCAGTCTTGGATTGAGCCCTTCAACTCCTTCTGTAATATCAATAGAAGCTTTGGAAAGAATTACAGCTGAATTTTTGATTTCATCCAATATAAATTTTTGATCTTTAGGCTCATGCACCAAAGCCCAATAGAGAGCATCATCTAAGGTTGCTGCATCTCTTTGCCATTTCTTTAACTTGAAATAGTTCTTCAATCCATAAAAAAGCATATGCAAGATTGTAAATACCAGTAAAACTAACATCGGTAAGACAAACCACACTGCTACAGGAAGATTGAAATTGATCCCCATCAGTTCAAGCACGTAATTACCGGAATTGATCGTATAGGCAAATGCACCGATGATCGCAGTTAAAGTAAGTGTGGCAAAAATATACAGACCCAGCCTCATCTATTGTCCTTTATTTATTTTCTTTTTCGTTGATCTCCCGGCATGTGATACAAAAACGTGCAAAATTTTTCACTTCAAGACGCTTCCGCCCGATCGGCTCCTCGCACATTTCACAAATTCCGTAAGTTCCTTTCTTTATTTTATCCAAAGCAAGTTCAATTTCGTTTAATTCTTTACGCTGTTGCAGCAAAATAGCACTATCTACAGCACTTTCTGCAAAAGTCGCAGCAAAATCACCTTCATCATTGAGTTCCAGAGACCTCATTCCATCCAATTCAAGTGCGGTCCCTGCAAGGTTTTTTTCTATCTGCGCCTTTCTTGCAGTCAATTTGTTTTTGAAATCTTCTATTAAAGTTTTACTAAGCATATTCCTCTTCCCTATTTGTGATATGGATGGTTATTGTTGATGGCAAGACCCCTGAATATCTGCTCTAACAATACCACTTTCACCAGTTTGTGTGAAAGCGTAATTTTACCAAATGATATTGAATTATTACATTTATTTAAAAAATCCTTTTCAAAGCCGTATGCACCGCCTATAAAGAAGTTTACTTCAGCGCTATCCTTAAGCAATTTTGCAAAATCAAAACTGTCTACTTCTTTTGAAGAAGGATCTAAAGCAATATTTTTACCTGACCCAAGATACTTCTGCAACGCATGGGTATAAGATTGCTGTGCCATCTCTGCAGAAATATCCTGTGCTTTGCTGATATCCTTGTCAAAAACCTCGATCACTTCAACTTTTGCAAATGGTTTGGCGATCTTTTTATAATGCTCGATTAACGGTGCATAAAGATTATCCTTGCCCTTTTTATCGATAATAATGACATTAATTTTCATTTCCTGTCCCTCTTTTCTTGAAACGAATTATACAGAAATTTGATACAATACCTGCATGAAAAAGAGAGACTATATACTGATAAGCACTACTACGAACGACAAACAAACCGCCCAAAAGATTACTTCGGTCCTCTTAGAACATCATCTCGTCGCATGTGTACAGTCCCATAACATTACCAGCCAATATTATTGGGATAATGCGCTTGTTAACGACGAAGAGATCGTGCTAAACATGAAATGCCGGCTTGATGATATTGAAAAAATCCAAAAAGCTATAGAAGATCTGCATAATTATGAAGTTCCCCAGATCATTGTCACGCCCATTCTAACGGCAAATCAAAAGTACCTCGAATGGCTGGAGAAACAGCTAAGATGAAACGTATTCTTTTTGTCTGCCTTGGCAATATCTGCCGTTCACCCCTTGCACAAGGAATTGCAGAATGTCTTCTTAAAGATGAAGCACTTACGATGCAGATCGATTCGGCCGGAACAAGTAACTGCCATGAAGGTGAGTCGCCCTGCAAACATTCCATCAAAGTAGCCAAAAATCACGGTATCGATATCAGTATGCAGCGTTCACGTCCTGTTTCAAAAAACGATATTGATTATTTTGACTATATTGTGGCCCTGGATTCTAAGAACAAAGCTGACCTCTAGGCATTTGGATTTCAAAATGTTTACAAACTGGGCGATTTTGGCGGCTTCAGAGGAGCCGATGTTCCTGACCCCTATTTTTTCTCCGGATTTTCAGTCTGAAAATCCGGAGAAAAAATTTGCGTTTTTTTGCTATGATTTCACACTTGAAAAAGGAGTCGTGATGAATAAAATCTTTTGGTTGGCATTAACGGGATGTTCCGCACTTTTAGCACTAGACGGGAAAGTAATCTTCGAGAGCAAATGCGCTTCTTGCCACAGCAGCTATATCCCGCTTGGTCAACTGATCAACAATGCCAAGCATAACAACACGATCCTCAACATCAAAGCCCCTACTCTCAACCAGCTCTCTTTCGGCATGCGTTTGAATGTCGGTGACAGAAAAGCCGATGAAGATTCGCAGCGTTTGGAGGTTGAAGATTTCATCGGTACTTATGTAGATACGCCGGATCGGAACAAAAGCGTCATCCCTTCAGACATGACCCGTTTTTTCCCTGATATGCCATCAATGAAAGGACAACTGGATGAAGATGAGATCGAGGAGCTGAGCAACTATATCTTTGACTATGGCGAAGAGATGATCGTTGCACACAGTGCCCCTGTCGTAAGCTGGGAAAAAGCAAAAGAGCTTGCAGCCAAAGAACATAAGATCATCATGATACGCGGCGTCCTTCCGTTTTGCAAATGGTGTATCCAAATGGACAGAGAAGTGATGGTCGAAAAAGAAGTCGTCGATGCTCTCAACAAAGATTTTGTCGTTGTCAAAATGGATGTGATCCAGGACAAACTTCCTTTGGGCATGAAGTCACTGGGAACCCCTTCATTTTATTTTATTAACAGCGATGGCAAGACCATCATCGACCAGATGCAGGGATACGGTAATAAAGAAGAGTTCTTGGAACTTCTTCGCAAGATCAAAGAGGATGCAAAAAATTGATTTTTAAAACATATTCTGAAGTTTTCTATAAGCAAAAATAGTTTATAAAAGCCCAAAAAGGCCCATGATGGAACAAAAGAAAAAAGAACATGATCACATTCAGGATACGGCTTGGTTTGAAACACTCTACAAAGAGTGCAATGAAGATACTACCAAAATTCCCTGGGCAAAACTCAAACCCAATGATGCATTGATATATTATTTGAACAATAATGATGAAAATAAAGGTAAAGCGCTCGTGATCGGATGCGGGCTTGGCGATGATGCCAAAGCTCTTCATGATGCAGGCTATGATACTTTGGCGATAGATATCTCCAAAAGTGCTCTTGAATGGGCACAAAAACGGTTCAATGATACATCGATCTCTTTTGAAGAACATAGTATCCTTCAAATGCCAGAACACTATCAGAACCATTTTGATCTCGTATTTGAAGCATTGACCATTCAATCCTTGCCGGTAAAATACCGCAACGAAATGATCGAAGCAATCTCACAGACCTTGACACCTGGAGGCAAACTTTTGGTTGTCGCACACGGCAAAAAAAAGGATGAACGTTTTGACGGACCCCCATGGCCTCTCTATGAAGAAGAACTGAAAGCTTTCAGTGAATATGGCCTTAAAGAACTCTCATTTGAAACGTTTGAAGAACCATCCCCTATAGCCAGCATGCGTTTTATCGCATTGTTTGAAATGCCAAAAGCCTGAATCCTATGAAAAAAGAACGCGAAGGAGAATGGCTGGTAGTAGGTCTCTCTTTTTTTGAGAGCTGGTTTCCGATTCTTTCAATCGTATCGATTAGCCATATCGGTGCCCTGTACACCTATACCTATGCGTCTGTCGTGGCACTTGCCTTTTTCCTTCTCGTGATGTACAAACGTGGGCTCTACAGTGAACTAAAAAATCCTTTGGCCTACAAAGACCTGCTACTAACCAGTTTTTGGATCACCTTGCTCTTTGCACTGGTCTTTGTAGGAATGGGGTATACAACTGCAGGCAACATGTCTGTGATTCTTTTTATGCAGCTTCTCTTCTCCTACCTCTATTTCAATCTCTTAGGCAAAGAAAAAATGAATATGATCCATAGTATGGGCGCCTTGCTTATGGGTTCTGGGGCATTGGTTATCCTGGTACCTAACGATCTGCGTTTCAACAAAGGGGATATCCTCATTCTTGTCGCCGCCGCTATTGCACCCATAGCCAATCTTTATGCAAAAAGAGCAAGGAATTTTTGCTCTTCTGAGACGATCGTAGGCTTTAGAACCCTTGCAGCCCTTCCATTTATCGCGGGAATGGCATGGTGGCTGGAACCGGCCGTTACACCCTCATCATTTTACAAAGCCCTTCCCTATGTCATCCTTGTAGGTCTATTCGTTTTTGGTATTTCAAAGATCATGTGGATGGAAGCGCTCTATCGCATCAGTATTACCAAAATGTCGGCGATGACGGCACTGGTTCCGGTTATGACTCTTTGCTTTGCCTATCTTTATCTGGGAGAGGTTCCAAAGTTCAGACAGATTGTAGGTATTCTTCCCGTACTTATCGGTGGATATCTTTTAACCCGGCCTCTTAAACAAGAGGGATAGACCATTTTTTATAGTATGCTACCAGCCTTAGGATGACTCCTGCTACAAATAAAATCGCTGTCGTATAGACGCTGATTAGATCAAATTGATTCAAGAGATAAAGGCAAAGTCCTATTAAGAGTGTGATCGTTCCGTAAAACCCGGTTTTAAAAACAAAGGGGATCTGGTTAATGATCACATCTCTCATGATCCCGCCCCCAACAGCCGTTACAAAAGCCAAAGCCAACACTCCTGTCAGATTGAAATGGTTTTCAATAGCGATCAACGCCCCGGCAATGCTGAATGAAATCAATCCTATCGAATCGCTCACGATAAAATAGGACTTATTCTCTATACTGTCCTTTCTGTGAAATCCAAACAAAATCAACACGCCCATGACTATGACGATCATAATGGCTGGCACATCGTGAGTAAAGGTGTAAGGCGTGCGGTCAACGATAATATCCCTCATAATCCCTCCACCTAACGTCGTCAGAAAAACCGATATCAGCACACCTAAAAAATCCAATCGGTTCTGAACCCCCACAAAGAAACCACTTGTGGCAAAAGCGACGATACCGATGTATTCTGCGATTTCAAACAGCATTCTGATCCTCTGCCATCCAGACCTTTTCCACCAAAAGTTTTTCACTGCTGAAAACCTGACCGACAAACCTGTCACCAATCCTATAGGTTCCCACACCTTTAGGTGTACCGCTCATGATGACGTCTCCATCTTCAAGATGCATAAAGCTTTTGATCTCATCGATCATAATTTGGGGTTTATACATCATCAACTCATAGCTAGCAAACTGTACAAGGTTGTCATTGATATAAAGCTTCATCTGCAAACTGCTCAAATCTCCATCAAACGGTACAAACTCGCTCAAAACTGCCGAATAATCAAATGCCTTGGCCCTCTCCCATGGTAATCCTTTTGACTTGAGATAGTTTTGGATATTGGCCTTTGTCAGATCAAGTCCAAACCCTATTCCGGCTATTTTACCCTCTTGGATCAAAAATGTGATCTCGCCTTCAAAACGCGTATCTTCACTGATAAAATAAAGTCTGTCACTGATGGCTGAATTTGGTTTGTTGAAGACAACCATCTCTTCTGAAATCTCATTGCCAAGCTCTTTAATGTGTTCAACGTAATTACGCCCGATACACACCACCTTGGAAGGGAAAAGTGTCTGACCAGCATAATGTATACTTTTCACTATTTTTTCCCTTTTTGATCGTTTGACTTTATTTTTTTAAGAAACTGTAGAAAATCTTCATGATTGTTATAACCGACAAATGATTGTTCGATCTTTTCTGTTTTGGGATCTATCACATAAAGCGTAGGGGTCATAGCGATCTCATTTAAAAATTCAGGAAATTTTTTCTCACTGAAGTTAAGCATCAAAGGTACAAAATACCGCTTGACATCCTCATCCACAGATGGTTTTGAAAGTACCTGGCTTTCAAGTTTACGACACCATGGGCAATAGTTCATCGTCATAAAAACCATCAAAGGCTTATTTACTTTTTTGGCTTTTATCAATGCGGTCTGATAGGCCGTCTCATACTGCATCGTTTGTACAAATGACTCACGGGAAATGCCTTGAGACTTTGGCAAATTTTTTGCATTGTCCTCTTCATACTGACGTGCAAAAGTCTCAAGCATCTCATCTGCGTTATCCATCACATCATCTTCCATCTCTTCGGGAACAAAAATGTGCGTATCCATATATGAAAGGACAAAGATCTGCTCTTTATCCTCAGCCCTCTGCAGGTTCTCTCCCATCACAAGATCCATCTTCAGTGCGATCGTATCTCCGACACTGATGCGTTTGATAATAAAAGCCAATGCTCTTGGACTGTCACTTTTGGTAGTAATGCCGAGTTCCTTGCTTGTCTCACCCATCGATTCAAGTATCTCGCTCTTGATCTTGGGGTCCACTTTATCAGTCTCGATGGAAATAACAGGCGCGTATTGCTTTACACCGGTCAGTACGAACGGGCTTTGCGCCCAGGATAGAGAAACAGAACATATCAAAAGAAAACCAAATTGTTTCATACCTATCCTTTACAGATCTATTGCATACTGTTTTAGGGTATCGATATCAACCAGTTCCAGCATCCTCTCATGGGTAGAATGGATAAAGATATCGGGAGCCATACCATCTTCCAAAGCCTGTACAAAACGAGGTCCTGAAAGGCACCAGCTCTCTCCCGGCTTTACACCTGCAAAATGATACCGGGGCATAGGCGTAGAAAGATCATTGCCCACTTTTTTAGAATATTCTAAAAACTCTTTGGTAGCGTAGATGCAGACAGCATGAAGTCCACGGTTATCCGGACCCGTATGACAACTGCCGTCCCCGTAAAATCCAGTCAACGGTTTCATACTGCAGGGCTCTAAAGGCTCGCCCAGCACATTCAAAGATTCCGCCATGCTATTCCTTTGTTTTTGCCCGATTATAGCGTAACAGTTCCTCAAAAAAACCTAAAAGATCAGGATTTGTCATTCTCCATTTTCCCTATGGCACACGAAACAAAGCTTTTAGCCGTAGTACCGATGTTCTGAAACGTCGTAAGCGTATCGCTTGTAAGCGGGTATCCGAGACTTCTAAGTTTGAATTTGAGCGATTCAATCTTCTCATCTTCGATTTCAAGCGTGATCTGCCTTGGTTCGACCTCCAGATTCACCTCAATCTCTCCAAACTCTTTGGCAAGCTCTTTTTTGAGTGTGGCCGCACATCCGCCGCATTTGACATTTCTTATTTCAAACGTCTGTTTCATCTGGTATCCTTTAGTTTTTCAGGAGATAAACTCCACTACTTCGTCAAACCCCAGTCTAATCTGCTCTGACTGCTCATTCAAGCGGTATCCAAACGGTACGATCACACTCACCTGCCATTTACTTGTATCAAGGCCGAGAATCTCTTCGACATTCTCTTTCTCAAATCCCTCGATCGGACAGGAGTCTATACCGATGAAAGCTGCAGCCGTCATCATATTGGCAAGTGCAATATAAGTCTGCCTTGCCGTCCACGCTAAAGTATTTTCATCGCTGCTGAATGAATGGGCAAGATGCCTGCTATAAAGTTCGATATAGGCATCGATACGTTCCTGAGGTAACGGCCGTCTTGCAAACCGTTTGGCTGGGATACCGCTTTGGGGGCGTGCATTTTTGATAGCCGCAAGGATCACGACCAGATGAGAGCAGGAACTGATCTGCACCTGGTTCCAGCATACTGGGCGAAGTTTGGCTTTGAGCTCTTCGTTGGTGACCACCAGAAATTTCCACGGCTCCATTCCAAAAGAAGAAGGGGACTTCCTTCCCGCTTCCAAGATATAACGTATCTTTTCTTCAGAGATCTTCTTTGTCTCGTCAAAGACTTTGCAAGCATGCCTAAAATCCATCGCTTTCACAAAATCATTAGTCATTTTAGTCCTTTATACAGATCTGATCCTATCACTTTATACACGATCGGTGCTTCAAACTTATCATCCAATCGCACCCCCCCGATGATGCCTACAGGATGTTTGGAATATTTTGCCGCTTCAAGCAGTGCCTCGCCGTTCACTTTTGCTTCTTTTTTAGTGCCTGTCTCCCTGTATGCTCCCAAACCGATATAATCAAGATCAAGTTCATTGGCCTGGAGTATCTCTTCTTTATTATGGGTAGATAATCCCAGGGTCTTATCGCCTATTTTGGCACGTATCAGCTTAACAGCTTCTTTGCTATCTTCAGAGTATAAACGGATATCTTCCTGACCTACATGCAGTCCGTCTCCATACTCGATCAGTTCTATCGTATCGTTGATAATAAGTTTACCCAGATAATGTTGTCGAATATAGAGGAGATCGGCTTGTTTCTCTTCAAGAGAGCCTCTTTTGTTACGGTATTGGAGAATAGGGATATCCAAAAAGCAGATATGCAAAAGAAGGTCGGATAGAGAAACACCCTTCTTTTCAAGTGTCTCTTTATCTATAAGGGCATAGATCATGCCGTTTTTTTGTTGAAGAGTTTAAGCAGTTCACCGATCGTTTTTCTCATATCGCGGCGATCAACGATCATATCGATAAGCCCATGCTCAAGCAGGAACTCTGAGCGCTGGAAACCTTCTGGTAGATCCACGCCCACCGTCTGCTTGATAACCCTTTGTCCTGCAAATCCGATCAAGGCATCCGGTTCAGCCATGATGATATCACCCAGCATCGCAAAAGAGGCACTTACACCACCCATCGTCGGGTCTGTGAGTATAGAGATGTACGGCAGACCTTTTTGATGCAGCCTGTTTAACGCTGCAGAAGTCTTGCTCATCTGCAAAAGAGAATAGGTACTCTCCTGCATTCTAGCCCCACCGCTCGCACTTACGATAACCACACCGCACTCTTTGGCAATGGCACGGTTAACGGCACGAACGATCTTTTCACCTTCAACTGAACCCAAACTTCCACCCATGAAAGAGAAGTCAAAGATCACGAGTTCCGCTTCCATTCCATTGATTGTACAGGAACCGCTTAATACTGAAGAGGTTTTCCCGGTTTGTGCCTTAGCCTCTTCGATACGTTTTTTATATGGTTTTTTATCGACGAACTTCAACGGGTCTATCGGAGCAAGTGATGCATCATGTTCTTCAAAGCTACCCTCGTCACAGATCGATGCAACGCGCTTATCGGCGCTGATTCGGAAATGATGGTTACATTTTGGACAAACGTTCTGTTTTGCCTCAACTTCTTTATAGTACATCAATGAAGTACATTTGGGACATTTAATCCACTGGTTCGGTACCTCAGGGGCAGCGGCTTGCTGTTTCATTCTTCCAAAAAGATTTCCAAACATTTTGGGACTCTCCTACTTTTTTAACTGGGCAAGAAGCGCTTCTATCTGATGCGCGATCTCTTTTTCTTTTGATACTATAACATAATCGGGCTCAACGATAACTTCAAGTCCTTCACAAAGTGCCAAACCCGCTGCAAAATCATAGATTCGAAACACTCCGACGAATAAGACATATTTGACATTTCTGGCATATGCAAGAGAAAGGGCAACCGCACCCGGAGATCTGAATTTTAGGTTTTTATGATTTAACGCATCAACCATTTGGGCATTGGCATAGGCTTTTTCAAAAATTCCTATCGTAGCATGTTCTGAAGATGACAAAGGTCGGAAAGCGTTTTCATACAGTTTACCCTGTACTGCCTCCCCGTCATGTGCTTTAACAAAGATATCCCCGTTTGCGAGGTTACAGACTACTGCTGCTTCCAACATACCTTCTGCATTTATCTTCGCTATAGAGGTACCATAGTACGGAAAGTGTGCCAAAGCATTGGCGCTACCGTCGATAGGATCGATGATAATCGTATCTTCTCCATCACCGATGATTCCGGATTCTTCCGATTCGATTTTTCCAAATGGACTGAGATATTTGACAAAAACAGCTTCAGCCATCAGATCAAGACCTGAGCTCAGGTCTCCGCCTGCTCCCCTATGGCTTTTTTGATACCATGAGGGGTCAAACCCCTCTTTGAGTTTTAAAGCAATCTCAACATTTGCTTTAATGCAGGCTTGTATAAAGTCTGTCATTTAAGAGAGTAATTTTTTAATAATGGCTTTTGCGGCATCACGTCCGTCACGCACTGCAGTTACAACAAGGTCAGCACCACGATGGCAGTCCCCGCCTGCATAGATGCCGGGCTTACTTGTCTGATAGTTCTCATCAACCAATACTGCACCCCATTTGTCTGTTTCAATGCCATTGCTTGCATAGAACGGATACTGTACCGTATCAAATCCCAGTGCAAAAATCACGACATCTGCATCGACTCTGTAATCACTTCCTGCGATCTCTTCAACACGCTGCCTACCTGATGCATCCGGCTCACCAAGTTTGGTTTTGATCATTTCAATCGCAATGATCTCTCCATTATCATTAAGGATCAAAGATTTTGGAGAAACATAAAACTCAAACTCTACACCCTCTTCTTTGGCATTAACATACTCTTTTTTACTTCCAGGCATATTTTGTGCATCACGTCTGTAAAGACATTTGACAGACTTTGCATTCTCACGTAATGATGTACGTACACAGTCCATTGCCGTATCACCGCCGCCGATAACAACAACGTTCTTATCTTTTACATCGATCTTTTTATCTCTTGGTTCATTGAAAAGCTTTTTTTGCAGATCGATAAGGAATTCCATCGCAAGATATGCATTTTTTGCATCTTCCCCGTTCAATCCCGCTTTCTTCCCTTTAGTTGCACCCACCCCGATAAATACCGCATCAAAGTTCTCTGTCAACTCTTCGAAACTCTTATCTTTGCCGATCTCAACGTTCTGATGGAATACTGCACCTGCCTCTTTTAGAAGCTTAACCCTTCTGTTAACGACATGCTTGTCAAGCTTGAACCCCGGGATACCGTAAGTAAGCAATCCACCCGCTCTTGGCTGTTTATCAAAGATCTCAACATCGATACCTTCCCTAAGAAGGAATGTTGCAGCCGAAAGACCTGCCGGTCCTGCACCGATGATCGCTACTTTTTTACCGGTCTTCTCTTTTGAAAATGCCGGTCTAAATCCTTTTTTGAACCCCTCTTCATTGATATAGGTCTCAACAGAACCGATCGTAATAGCACCATGCCCGTCATTAAGCGTACATGCTCCTTCACATAGCCTGTCATGCGGACAGATACGGCCCATTACCTCAGGAAACGGAGAACTCTCATTGGAAAGCATGAAAGCAAATTCAAGATCATTGCTTGCCGTTGCTTTAAGCCACTGAGGAATGAAGTTATGAAGCGGACATCCGTTATGGCAGTATGGATCACCGCACTGGATACATCTGTCTGCCTGCTCTGAACCTTTTTCCGGCTTGAAAACTTCATAGATCTCATCAAAATCTTTCGTTCTTTCTACGACATCTCTTTTTTTAGCATCACTTCTTTCTATATCATAAAATCGTAACATCTTATTCTCCTTCCTCTATCTTCAAAGGAACCTTCATATCTTTTGGTCTTACCAACCAGAAGTTTCGTATCTCAACTCTAAAGTTATCGAGTATCTGTTTAGCTTTTTGGCTCTTTGTTTCTTTATAATAATCTTTTAGCAATTTTTTAAGGTAATATCTTTCGATATCCGTATCTTCCGTATCGATACGTGCGGGTTCTACAAGCTCTCTGTTGATATGTTCTACAAATTCGTGTTCAACATCATAGACAAATGCCACACCGCCTGTCATACCTGCCCCGAAGTTCACACCTGTTTTACCCAAGACAAGCACAACACCACCTGTCATATATTCACAAGGATGATCCCCGGTTCCTTCAACGATAGCGATTGCACCCGAGTTACGAACACCGAAACGCTCACCCACCGCACCATTGATATAGAGTTTACCGCCTGTTGCACCGTAAAGACACGTATTGCCGCCCAATGCATAGTTTGAACCGTTCTTATCGGCTGTAATGATGATACGCCCGCCGTTCATCCCTTTGCCGATATAGTCGTTTCCTGCACCGTTAAGATGAAGGCTGATACCATGCGAGAGGAATGCACCAAATGACTGCCCCGAAGTTCCTGTCAGCTTCAAGTCTATCGTTCCCTCAGGAAGCCCTTTATCTCCATAGTATTTTGCGATCTCGCCTGATATTCTTGCACCAAAGCTTCTATTTAGGTTAGAGATCTCTTTTTCCAATACGATCGGTGTATCCGGATTCTTAATCGTCGGCAACAATTCAGCCAAGATACCTTTTTCATACTCATTGCTGTCATACGGTTCATTGAACTCCACTTGATGCGTATTGACACCGTCAAGCTTATAAAGCAGTCTTTCAAATGAGAATTTCTTTGCAAATTCATCATCGATCACAGAGAGAAGATCGTTTCTACCGATGATCTCTTCCATGCTGCTGTATCCAAGTTTTGCAAGAATCTCTCTCACATCTTCAGCCAGCAACGTGAAGTAGTTGATCACACGCTCAACACTACCTTCATAATACTCTCTCAGTTTCTCATCCTGTGTCGCGATACCTACAGAACATCTGTTTAAGTGGCAGATTCTAAGGATCTTACAACCGATCACTGTCAATGCACCTGTACCGAAAGCATAACTTTCTGCACCTAAAATAGCTGCTTTGATCACATCAAGACCTGTTTTAAGACCACCGTCAGTCTCAAGAAGTACCTGTCCTCTAAGGTTATTGGCTTTCAATGCATTGTGCGCTTCGATCAATCCAAGTTCCCAAGGGTTACCCGCAAATTTGATGGATCCTACAGGGGCTGCACCCGTACCACCGTCTGCACCCGAGATAATGATCTTGTCTGCATAGGCTTTTGCCACCCCTGCTGCGATCGTTCCAACACCGGCAGTCGATACCAGTTTTACGGCAACTTTAGCTTCAGGGTTAACCTGTTTAAGATCAAAGATCAACTGTGCAAGATCCTCAATAGAATAAATATCGTGATGCGGAGGTGGCGAGATCAATGTTACACCAGGCATCGTATGTCTAAGTCTGGCAATAAGCGGACTTACTTTATGCCCCGGAAGCTGACCGCCTTCACCGGGTTTCGCTCCCTGAGCAACTTTGATCTGAAGCTCTTTAGCAGAACGCAGGTATCCCGGAGTCACTCCAAAACGACCTGAAGCGACCTGTTTGATCGCAGAGTTCTTGATCGTACCGAAACGTACTTCATCTTCTCCACCTTCACCTGAATTGCTTTGTCCGCCGATCGTATTCATCGCTTCGGCAAGACATTCATGTGCTTCCGGAGAGATCGATCCCAAACTCATCGCTGCAGTTGAAAAACGCTTAAAAATCGCACTTAGCGGTTCTACTTCATCGATACTGATCGGTTCTTTGTCGCTATTTAGCTCAAAGAAGTCACGGATGAACTTTCTGTTTCTACCGTTAATCAATGATTTGAGATGCTCATAATCCTCTTTTTTGCCAGTTTTGGAAAGTGTATGGATCGCATGGACAGTTGCAGGTGCATAATCATGGTACTCGCCGCCGTCAAGATACTTGTAATATCCACCGATATTGATCGGGAAGATACGATGTGTATTTTCTTCTGCGTAAGCTTCGTCATGTGCTTTTGTGATACGTTCTTCGATATCTTCATATCCAAGCCCTGAAAGCAGGCACTGTGCCCCTTTAAAACATTCTGTTACGATCTCTTCGCTTAAACCGATCACGTCAAAGAGTTTAGAGTTTCTATAGCTTGAGATCGTAGCGATACCCATTTTTGACATGATCTTTAGCAATCCAGCATTGATCGATTTACGCACCTTTTTCAAGATCGATGCAAGGTCTACATGCTCGTCTTTTCTCTTCTCTACCATCGCAACTGTCTGATAAAGCATATACGGGTAGATAGCCGTAACACCAAACGCGATCATAGAAGCAGCTGAATGCGAATCATAAACCTCACCTGTTGCCGCCACGATACTTGCCCAGTGACGTACGTTTGCATCGAGAAATGCCTGGTTCAAACGTCCTACAACCATCAGCATCGGCATAATTTTGTTGTCAGCATCCAATGCTCTATCATCTAAAATAACGGTACGGACACCCTCATTTTTAACATCATTGATGATCGTTTCCACCAATACGCGTAAAGATGATTGTAAATCATTTTTAAATGCAGTTGAATAGACCTTTGCCTTATAGCTTGCATCATATTTTGGATCTTTTTCATCTCCAAATGACTGTAAAAGCTGTAGTTTTTCCAATGAAAGGATCGGAGAAACCGCTTTAAGCCTTTTGGCATGTTCCGCATCATCGGTTAGGATGTTTCTGACTTCACCAAATCCGGTATTCAAACTCATAACCACTTTCTCGCGGATCGGGTCGATCGGCGGGTTGGTTACCTGAGCGAATTTCTGCTTGAAAAAGTCAGAAAAGTTTCTCTGTACTTTTGAGAATGCTGCCAATGGTGTATCATCACCCATTGATCCAGTCGCCTCTTTCCCCTCTTTAACCATCGGTTCAAAGACTTGTTCGATCACCTCAAGCGTAATGTTGAAGAATCGCTGCTTCGCTTCCATAGCCTTTTTCTCTGGAATATCAACTGTAGAGAATGGATTGCTGATATGCTCTTGGAGATAAACCATATTTTCATTGAGCCATTTATCGTACGGATCAATATTTTTCAAATAGTGATTGATATCTTCGTTCTTTAATACTTTTTTGTATTTGAGGTCCAGACCAATCATCTCACCAGACTGCAATCTGCCTCTTTCAACGATCTCTTCTTCAGGAGTCTGAAGCACACCGTACTCTGAAGCCACTAACAATCTGTTATCCGTCGTAATGATATATTTGGATGGTCTTAGTCCGTTTCTATCCAACATACATCCGATATAACGTCCGTCCGTCAAACTCACAGCTGCAGGACCGTCCCACGGCTCAAAACAGGTACTGGCATATTCATAAAATGCTCTTAATTTTGCATCCATATGCGGAGAGTTCTGCCAAGGCGCCGGCAAGAGAGAACGTGCTGCTTTAAAGAAATCCATACCATTGATACGCAAAAATTCAAAGAAGTTGTCCAAACTTGCAGAGTCACTCATCCCTGACTGGATGATCGGTAAAAGTCTTCCTAATTCTTCATCTGAGAAAATATTACTCTTAAGTGCTTCGCTTTTTGCAGCAACATTAAATCTGTTGGCAGTTACCGAGTTGATCTCTCCGTTGTGCGCGATCATTCTAAACGGCTGAGCCAATCTCCACTCCGGAAGGGTGTTGGTTGAGAAACGCTGGTGGAAAAGACAGAAAGAGATCTTAAATGCTTCATCATTCAGATCTTTATAGAAGTGTTTGATGTGTGTTGGCATCACCAAACCTTTATACGAAACAACTGAGGTTGAAAAAGATGGAATATAGAAATCACGATCTTCAGAAAGCTTTGATTCGATCTCTTTTCTTGAAAGATAGACAAGTGCATCAAATCTTCTAGCACCTATGAGCGAATACGGTGAAACAAAAACCTGTTTAATATTTGGAAGTTTGGCTAAGGCCTGCTCTCCAAGTGCTTCAGTATCGACAGGAACATCACGGATAAAATCGACTTTAAGGTCATTGTTCTGGCAGATCTCTTTAATGACATCAAAATCTTTGTCATTTTTTGAAAAGACCATTGCCACTGCATAAACGTCTGGAAGCGTGACCCCTTCTTTTTTTGCTTCTTTTGCAAAAAATTCTTTTGGAATGGACAATAAAAGTCCTGAACCGTCCCCTGTCTTACCGTCCGCAGCGATCGCACCTCTGTGCATCATACGTGATAGAGACGTAATGGCATCTTCCAAGTTTTTATGTGATGGAATATTGTCAATGGAAGCAAGTAATCCAAAGCCGCAATTATCTTTAAATGAGGTAAATAGATCTCTCATAAGCAAACCTTTAGTTTAGTTTCGCTAGGAATTGTAAAATTCCCTTATAAATAGGGTCGATTATACTAAAAATACGGTTAAAGTTTAATTACTTATAGAACATTACTTGCAAAGGAAATCTGATTTTCTTCTCCATTTTTAACCATGAATTGATTATAATTAATTACTTAATAGATAAATATACCCCATAGCAAAGGAAGCACATTAAAGGATTTGTACTCGCTCTTCGGAAAGTCAAGAATGAAGATTCGATCGCTGTCATTTTGACCCCGAAAGAGGTAAAGACCTATTACCGTTTTTTTGGTGCCAGACACTCTATCTTACAGCTTGGGAACCTGATCGATTTTGAAGTGGAAGGAGAAGGAAGCCATTTTCTTCCACGTCTAAGAAGCCTTTCACAAATCAGTTTTCCCTGGATATTTGACAAAAACCGGCTTCTTGCGTGGCATAATTTCATCAAAAAGTTTGAACCTCATCTAAAAGAAGCAGAAGAGATCGAAAGTTTTTATTATGATCTGCTTCTAAATGCAGCAAAAAAATGGCATCGGCAAAATCCAAAACGGATTATCTGTGAAAGCTATCTGAAACTGCTTTCTTATGAAGGTCGGCTGCATGATGAAAGCAGCTGCTATATCTGCGAAGCTCCTTTAGGCGATCATATAGCTTTGATGCAGGCTTTTATCCCTGCGCATCCTGAATGTCTCTACAGTGCTTCACTTTCCAAAGAAAAGATCCGTATCCTCTTTGAAACACAAAAAACGGTTCATCTTGATGATAAAGATGTCCATTATCTGTATGATATTGTAATGAAAGGGTTTTAATTGAAAAATATTTATCTAGGTTATGTCAAACTATAACTATTTGCATGATAGAATCCCCCTCATGAACTTTGGATTTGCTTCTTTATTTTTTCTAGTATTACTGTTATTGATCCCCTGCTTCTTTTTATGCCGGAATACAGCTCAAACCTACTATTTTTCCCAATGGCACTGGGTTGACAGAGAAAATCCACTCTTATCCTGGGAAACCTGGCTAAAAATCGTCTTGTTCGCCTTTATGGTCATCGCCTTGGCAAACCCATTCTTCTATGATGCTGCTTCCAATAGCAACAAAAAGGGCCGAGACCTTATTCTTGCGATCGATGCGAGCGGTTCAATGGCACAGAGCGGTTTTGATGAAAAAGACCGTTTTAAAAACAAATACGATACCAATATGCTGCTTGCAAAAGATTTCATCAAGAAGCGTCTTGATGACAATATGGGCATTGTGATCTTCGGTACCTTTGCCTATACGGCTTCGCCCCTGACCTATGATCTGTCTTCCCTTGCCTATCTGCTAGAGCTTACCGATATTGGTATGGCGGGTGAAAGTACGGCTATTGGAGAGGCGATCATACAGTCTATCCGTACCCTTTCCCAGGGCAAAGCTACCCAAAAAGCGATCATACTCCTGACGGATGGCTACCATAATGCCGGAGAAACCTCTCCCAAGGCGGCTGTCGAAAAAGCAAAAGCATCAGGTATCAAAATCTATACTATCGGGATAGGTAAAAGCAGGGATTATGACAAAAACCTTTTGGAAACCATTTCCAAAGAGACCGGAGGCAAAAGTTACGGTGCCGATTCTGCCAAAACCCTTGAAGAGGTTTACGAGACGATCAATACCCTTGAACCAAGCCTGATACGCAGTGAAAACTTTCTCAACACCCATCTGCTCTATGGTTATTTTTTGATGATTGTCTGGATCATCTTGTTTGGTTGGATACTATGGGAACGTAACCCTTCTTTGTTCCAAAAGGCCATATGATGATCTTGCTTCAACCGATATTTTTATGGCTTTTAATCCCTATAACAATCCTTTATCTTAAACGTTCAAAAAAATTCAAAGAGACCCTCCATATCTTGATACTCCTGCTTATCACACTTGCCCTGTCAAGACCAGTAATTTCTCAGGCGCCCAAAGAAAGCGACATCATTGCAAGGGATATCATCATTGCCGTGGATGTTTCCTACTCGATGAGGGCTCAAGATATCACACCGGACCGCTATACGTTTACCAAAAAAACGATCAAAGCATTACTGGATAGTGATACTACCGACAATATCATGCTTTGGGCTTTTACGACCAATCCGTTGTTACTCTCTCCGCCTACCACCGATCATACGCTGATCGCCATGGCATTGGATAATCTCAATCCCGAATATATCCTCACACACGGCACTTCCATGAGGCACCTGTTTGAAAAACTCTCAACGATGCAGCTACAGGATAAACATCTTGTCTTGATCACTGACGGGGGAGAAGAGGATGGTATACAGACACTCAGTGATCTCATCGGAAAATGCGGTGTCAATCTGACTATTCTTGCCATGGGAACACCACAGGGTTCACCTATCATGGATACGGATGGGAAAGCGATTAAAGACAAAGAAGGCAACCTCGTGATCTCACGTATCAATCCCCTGCTTGAGCAGTTGGCTTCCGTTTTGCCAAATGCCTCCTATCTCCTGCCTTCATCCACACCATCCAAAACAGCCGATGCCCTGCTTGAATCGATCGATACAAAAGAAGGCCATAAGATCACCAAAACCACACTTAGTTATCTTGAACTTTATCAGATTCCTTTAATGTTGGCTGCAATCCTCTTTTTAATGATGCATACCAAGGCGATGCGATGGCTGATCCTTGTGATGACATTCTTTGGCGTACAGGCGGAGGCTTCAATATGGGATGCTTATCGGCTGCAAAATGCTTACCATGCCTATGATAGCCATGATTATAACGCCACGATCAAAACCCTTAGAGAGATCGATACAAGCTCCTTACAGAGTCAAATGCTTCTTGGGGCGGCATACTATAAAAGCGGATATTATGAAAAAGCCGTTGGGATTTATCTGGGGATACGATCCACATCCTCCATGATCAAACAGCAGCTTTTTTACAATATCGCCAACTGTTATGCCAAACGCAAGCAATATGATAAAGCCAGAGCGTATTATGCAAAAGCTTTGCAACTTGGTAATGACGAAGATGCGCGCTATAATCTAAATCTTATCGCCCTGCTCGAAGACAAAGCATCGCAAACGCTCAAAACCATGCCGCCTTCAACAGGTCAAAACGCTGTTTCGGAACCAAATTCTGGTACGCAGGAGGATAAAAATGAACAAGATGAAGGGCAATCTGCTTCCGGTTCCGGCGGGGGAAGCGAAGGAAAACAAAAAAAGAAAAGCGATAAGAAAATCTTAACCCAATCGAAGACTACCCAAACCAATCCCCTCAGCTCCAAAGTCTATGAGCTGATCAATAAAGGATATATCGATGAAAAACAGCCTTGGTAAAATCAAATGGATGCTTTTAATACTCATGATTTGGGTGCATGCAGCTGATGATTTTACATCCAAAATAACTTTTGACAAACCTACTCCCTATATCAAAGAACCGGTTGTCATCACGGTTGATCTGACACAGACGAATCATGACAAGATCATTTTTTTCAAGCTGATCCCAAAAAAAAGCGATGCATACGAACTCCATCGCCTTGATACCAAAGAATCTGACACATACCATGCTGCAAAAGTACAATACCTCTATCTGCTTTACCCGCTTCGATCGGGAGAAATCAATGTCACTTTTGATCTCATAGAATCGATCACGACCGATGAAAAACTTGCCTACAGTGTTTCAGGCGATCGTGATAATATTAAAAGGCTCAATGCCAAAAATATATCCTTTACGTTAGATCCAATCAAATTGCAAGTCAAAGCATTACCTCAAGGTACCACGCTAGTCGGCGATTTTCAGCTCTCCCATCAGTTAAAAAACCATAAAGCCAAGGCTTATGAACCTCTTCCTTTGACATTAACCCTTAAAGGAAAAGGCTATACGCCCGGGTTGTTTGATCCCATCAGACAAACGGACGACTTCATCCTTTTTAAAGAAAAACCTCTCATTAAAGTATTCCACACCAAAGAAGGAACAGCCAATACCATTACCTACCCGATGGCACTCAGTGCAACCCAAAATTTTGATCTTGCAGGCTTTACGATCAAAGCATTCAATCCAAAGAGTGAAAAATCCTATGAACTCACTTTTCCGGCACAACATTTCAACATAAAAGCACCTAAAAAACAGGACCTTGTGGACAAAGTAGATTTACCGAAACCAGCCCGAAACGACTTTACCTGGATCACTTCATTGGCCGCTTATCTGCTTGTATTCGTTGCGGGTTTTTTCAGTGCGAAGATCATCCGGTTTACTCCAAGAGCAAAAACCGCATCACAAATAGATGTACTTACTGGGCAGATCCGGGATGCCAAAGATGCCAAAGAACTTTTACAGCTACTTTTGGCAACAAATGATTCCCAATATGCTTCGGGCATCACCATCTTGGAAAAAGCACTATATTCAAATGATACAATCGATCTTAAAAAAATAAAAAAAGAGATCTCAACCCAACTTAATCACACCAAGGAAGCTAAATGAATCCGTATATCACCAAACTCAAACTTGAACTCCATAAAGCGGTCATCGGACAGGAAGAGATGATCGACGGATTGCTGATAGGTCTGCTAAGCGAAGGGCATATTCTCATCGAAGGGGTTCCCGGCCTTGCAAAGACCACGACGGTCAATGCCCTTGCCAAAGCGCTTGATCTTCAAACCAAACGGATACAGTTTACCCCGGATCTGCTTCCAAGCGATATCATCGGGGTTCAGATCTATGATCCCCAAAGCCAAACTTTCAGGGTTAAAAAAGGGCCTCTCTTTACCAATCTTCTGCTGGCTGACGAGATCAACCGAGCCCCTTCTAAAGTCCAGTCGGCACTTTTGGAGGTCATGCAGGAACAACAGGTCACCATTGGTGAAGAGACCTTCAAGATAGAAAAACCTTTTCTTGTCATGGCAACACAAAACCCTATTGAACAAGAAGGTGTCTATACACTCCCGGAAGCCCAGCTTGACCGTTTTATGATGAAAATCGTAGTCGGGCACAACACAGCTGATGAAGAATATGAGATCATGAAAAAAGCGGCAACCAAAAGTTTTGGAAAGGTTGAACCTGTCCTTTCTGCAGATACATTGAACGAACTTAAAGATGGCGTCAATGCTGTACATATCGATAGTGAACTTGAACACTATATCATCCAGCTTATCAGTGCCACCAGAGATCCGCAACGATTTGAGCTTGAAACGATAGAAAATGACCTGATGTTCGGTGCAAGTCCAAGGGCTTCCATCGACCTGTATAAAGCATCCAAGGCTAAAGCCTTTTTACGCGGCCATGACCATGTAAGCCCTTCTGATATCGCTTTGGTAGCCTACCCTGTTTTACGGCACCGTATCGTACTAAGCTATGAGGCAAGAGCCAAGGGTATGCAGGCTGATGAGATCATCTCTCAGATCATTAAAACCGTACCCATTCCGTAAAGAAAAAACCCATGGAACGCTCATACGCTTTTAAGACCCTGCAGATCAAAGCCAGACAGCAGGTCTATACTCTGCTCTCAGGCAACCATCTTTCCAAACAGCATGGGGAAGGATATGATTTTTCAGAGCTCAGGGAGTATCATATAGGGGATGATGTCAGAAAGATCAACTGGAGCATCAGCGCCAAACTGGGGAAACCCTATATCAAAGAACTGCACAGTAACCGTGAGCTTTCAGTCGTAATCGCCGCGATGATGGGCGGAAGCCTCCATTTTGCCAAAGACCGTGCCAAACAGGACACCCTTAGCGAAATAGCAACGATCCTTGGCTATGCAGCAAGGCAGAGCGGTGATCTTTTTACTGGCCACTGCTGCACGGCTTCGGAAATACGTTCAACGCCGCCTACCAAACAGCTATACCACATCGAACAGTTTTCCAACACTCTCTTTATCTGCGATACATTGGGGAGCAAAGTAGATTATACGGCTACGCTTCAAACACTTTTCTATCGGATATCCAGACCCTCTTTACTCTTTGTGATCGGGGATTTTTTGGAAAATGTCGATCTCTCGCTATTGGCACAAAAACATGAAGTGATCGCCATCATCGTACGCCACCGTGAAGAAGAGCATCCACAAAAACTCGGAGAGGTGATCTTGCAGGACCCGCAAAGCAGTGCAACGATCAATACCTATTTTGCACACAAAAGCATCAAAAATTACCTTGCCAAACTCAAAGAACATGATGAAAAGCTCATCGAACACTTCTCACGCTACGGCATACGGTACACGAAAATCTTCACCGATGAAGAAGCGATCGTTAAACTTTTGGGATTATTCAGAGGATAAATCAATCTTCTTACTATACGCTCATTTATGAGGTTTCTTATTTGTCAAAAAATTAGTAAACTTATAAAGCTATCATCTCGGCGAACCAAAGGAAGCTGAAAAAGCCTATAATATCAACTCCCGTAATCACGATCACCGAGCTTGCAATTGCAGGATCAAAATTCATTTTTTTAAGTACTATCGGCACGGTCGTACCAAGAAATCCCGCAAGCACAAAGCTTACCAGCATCGAAAGCCCTATAGCCATCGAAACAAACCAATTTCCAAACCAAACCTGCGCAGCCGCAACACTCACAAATCCAAAAAGAATCCCATTTGCAAGTGCGATATTGAGCTCCTTTATAAAAATGGGACGAAGTGCTTCAAGATTGATATTTCCCAATGCCATCTGACGGATGATCACCGTCATTGTTTGAACTGAAGCCGTTCCTGCCATATTGGCAACGATAGGCATGAGAATCGCCAAGGCTACGATAGTAGAGAGAATTTCTTCAAAAATACCGATGACCAGGGATGCAATGATCGCATTGACCAGATTGACACCCAGCCATATCGATCTTGTTTTACTTGATTTTATAAAACTCTCATGGATCTCTTCATTTTCATGTAGCTTGTTAAGATTGTAAAGCTGCTGTGTTGCTTGCTGATGCATTAAATCCACAACATCATCATGGGTAATACGGCCAAGCAAATAGCCTTTATGATCAAGGACTGCGAGTGTCGTAAGATTATATTTGGTAAAACTGTCAATGACATTATCAATGTGGTCATGTGCTTGCAGACTGCATGATTTAGGAAATTTCTCTATGATTTGGGCCAATGGTTGTTCACGCTCTTCTATAAGCAGATCATCGATGGGAATTGATTTAATGAACTTACCTCGTTCATCCGTCACAAAGAGATGCTGAACCATCCCGATCCCTTCCTGTTTGAGTTGAGCAAGCAGCTCTATGGCCTGGGCCATGCTCTTGTAACTTGGGACTGAAAACAGTTCTGTTTGCATCAGCGAACCTGCTTCTTTTTCCGTGTAACTCATGAGATGGATGATGGTATCTTGTATCTCTTTAGCTAAAAGAGAAAAAATTTTGTCGCTTTTGTCTTTATCATTTTTGACAATTATCCCAAAGAGGTTGGTTGCATCATCACTGTCCAGTTCTTCTATTATTTCAGCCAGTGCCGTCCCATCCGTTGCGAGAATATAATCTATCATAAATGGAACCGGAAGTTCCATGAGTATCTGGGCTCTTTGTTCCAGTTTCAATAGGTTGATATAAGCAAAGAATTTCTCTTCATCATGCAGCTTTACCACTTCTAGAAAATCTGCAAGATCAGCATCTTGCATATGATTATCATAAGTACCGTTTTTAAGTTTTTCCAGATAGAGGTCGATAGAATCGATATCCATTATTGCATACCACCATAATTTTTAAGAGAGAAGAGAAGTCCCCTCACACAAGAAATCTCAACTTAAGAGAACTCACCAAAGTAATTGTAACATACCAACATAGTTCGAAATTATACTTCAAAAATCTATCTTCGCATCTCACAAAATTTTATATAAAAGGTCTTCTTCAAAGGAAAAACCTCTCATGCCTAATATTTTTCCAAAGGATCATAAATGATATTTGCCGGCTCTGAGAAGTTGGGGACATTGTCATAGCTGAAAACAGCATAATACTTTTTTTCTCCATCGAAGCAAAATTGTCATAGGTATAAGTGTCTTTCCCTCCATAAAGCTTCACACCGTCCATGAAGTGTTTGGGTGTATGGAAACTGTTACGTACGACATAATACCCAGTCAGCGCTTCATCGTTAATCCCGTCCCATGTCAGTTTAATCATCCTGTTCTCCTTGACAATCCGAAGGTTTTTTACTGCCTGTGGCGCTGAACGCCTTTTATGGATATATTTGACGATCAATTCCGCATCGGAACTCCATTCAACGATCCTGCTTTTCGTGCCTGCTGGAGAAGTGGGTTTGATAACCAGTTTCAGTTTTTTCCCTGCTGATACTTCTGATCAAGTATCTTTTTGGCAAACGTATCAAAATTGAAATATTGGTATTCCTTATCAGCCAGATCCGACTCGGCGACTATAATGTCCCGGAAAATTTCGACAGCGACTTAAGCATTTCTTATTCCTAAATGATACAATAAATGAGGAATTTAGGAAAGGAAAAAAGATGAGCAA
>JACXUM010000024.1 GCA_014763895.1 Campylobacterales bacterium | reverse complement strand
CGTTAAGTGTCTATATGAAGAAAATGGATCAGGCTGCATAATGATAGGTGGAATAAGAAGTTCTCAAAAAACTGTCTTGACAAACAGGGACATTATACTCATTTCATTCCTCTTATCACACGGAATAAAATACGATAATATAAATATGCTACAATCTAAATAACAAAATCTCTCTAAGATCATAAGGTTGTATATGAAGTTTACTGACAGGTTAAAAACGAAAACATCCGATATCATCAACCTCACCAAAGAACAGTTTGACAAAACATTTGACTATGCAAAGATCAAAAGTGATAAGATAAAAGAGAAAATAGATGCCAAGATTCAGGAAAAAGCCGTCTTAAACCTGAAAGCAGAACTTGCCATGAGACATAAAACATTTGATGACTACACCGATGAGGAGCTGGAGATCATGCTTGTTAGGGAAAAAGACAAAATCATTCATGAGCTAAAAAACAGGTCCTTGGTAGCGGCATTGGCACTTTTGGGATTAGACTTTTTGGTGTAACCGATGTTCAGACAGATCAAATCAGCTATTTTATGGACACTCATCTATAAGTTCAGGAAAAGACTGAGTATCGTTGCAGTACTCATTTCGATCATTTTATTGTTCCAATGGATATACGGAGATATCGTCGAGTATCTTAAGCTGACCGGAAAAATCGGATACCTCAACATTGTTTTACCTCTTAAATGGATCATTATCCTGTTCAATATCGGACTATCGACCTATCTGCTTTTGACACTTTTTAAGCAGGATCAAGACAAAAAAGCAAGGATCCAAAAAAATAAAAAAAACGAAACTGAGAAAAGATCAAAACCTTCGTCAGAAAAAAAAGAAAAGGACAGTTTAACTGACAGAGAAAAAGAGTTCATGACAAAAAAACTTCGAAGCGAAGCTGAGATATTGATGGAAAGGTAAGAGATAACCTTTCCTCACACGTTAGATAAACTCAGCCGAGAGTTCCTGCAAAATACGTTTGGCATCGATCGCCTCACCGTTATACTTTTTGATCTTGATACCGTGTTCTGCCATCGATCTGGCGGTATTTTTACATGCACGTCTGACCACCATATAATCGCAGTCATCCAATGCATCTCCCATCTTTAAATGTTCTTTGACATGCGCTTCATCCTCTTCATCATGCGAACAGTGATGCCCTTCATCCTCTTCATGCTCATCCAGGTCAGTTCTTGGATTCTTTCTCAATGCTTCCAGTTCAAACGACCTGAACATTCCGCCCCCTTTGAGGGTAAATACGGCAAAGTACGGCGTATGCCCTGCATTGCCAAAAAACTGTAGATTTGCATCTTTGACCGGTACGGCTATTTTCATAGTTGCTCCTTTTTGGTTTGATTTTACTCTCTTACAGGTTTGATCTTGTTGACCACGGCATAAAGTGCCGGCAGATAGACCAGGTTAAGTACCGTTCCCCACAGCAGACCAAAACCAAGCGATATCGCAATAGGCTGCAAGATCACCGCCTGTCCCGTCGCATAGAAGATCAATGTGAAAAGCCCCAGGAAGGTTGTGATCGAAGTGATCAGGATCGGGCGCAGTCTTAGTTTGGCTTTTTCATAAAACGTCTCTGCATTGTGTGTACCATGCAAAAAATCCAGCATAATGATACCATCGTTGATGACGACGCCTGCAAGACCCAGCATGCCTATGACCGAAGGCATCGAAAGATTTACTCCTACGATCAGGTGTCCTAAAAGTACTCCAAGCATCGAAAAAGGAATCACCGACATGACCATCAAGGCATAACGGATACGCGGGAAGATGAAAAGCAGAGCGATCAGGATCAGGAACATGGCTATGACGACCGCACGCATCATATCGTGTTTGAGCTGCTGGTTCTTCTCGCTTTCTCCCAAAAGACTTACATCCACCCCGTCTTTTTTCACTGCTTCAAGCACCGGTTTGATCTGTGTAAGCACATCCATTGCAGTCGTTGTTTTCTTATTGATATTGGCAAAGACCGATTTAACCGTATCGCCATTAAGTTTATCAATCTTCTCATAAGCTCTGATCTTTTCGATATCAACCACATCGGTAAGCTTTACAAAACTTCCCGATGGTGTAGGCAGCATAAAATGGCTAAAAGTCTCTTCTGAGTCCTTTTCACGTGCCTTTGTCCTGATCTCCATGACCCCGTTTTCATTGAATGTCATTGCTTTACGGCTGTCAAGAAAATACCCTGCTAGCGTTTGGGCGATAGAAGCTTCACTCATTCCCAGCCGCTCTCCGTAAGCATTGATGCGAAGCTTATATTCCATCTTTCCCAGCCTTGCATTGTCGGTGACATCTTTTACATCAGGGATCGCAGACAGATTAGCCTCTATATACTGGATCGCCTCGGCGATCTTTTGGCTATCTTTGCCGCTTAGATTGATCTGGATATCGGTTTTGATGAGACCCGGTTTATCCTCAAGTACGCCCATCTCCTCAAGATGATATTTCTCTTTAAATTGAGAGAGTTTGCCTTTAAGGTATTCTGCCAGTTCATAGGTATGTTCTGCCCGGATATGCTCCGGATCATTAAAATCAAATGTAAAATTGAGGATCGGCGTAATATAGGCATCGATAAAGTTTTGAGGCTCCATATCATAGAGTTCCATCGTCACATAAAAAAGGTGGTCTCCCTCTTCATTTTCTCCTGAAAAGGCCCTGCGGGATCCTGCTACGGTCGAAGTGGCTTTGAGTGAAAGTTTGTTTTTTTCTTTGAGTATCTCTGCTTCGATCTCTTTGGCTATCTTTTGTGTTTCTTCTAAAGGTGTGTCGATATCAGCCTTTCCTGAGACATAAAGATAATTCCCGTCAAATCCCGGAAAGAATTGGAAATGAAGCATCTTGGCAGTAAAGAGGGTCAACATCGGTATTAAGATCACGAAGGTAAATAAAAAACGGTATTTATACTGGATCATCCGGTGCAAGAGCCTCTCGTACCGATCCTGCAGGGGTTTCCAATCCATAAAATTCTTTTGTTTGATCAGTATTTCCTGCGCATGCAAAGGCAGGAAGACAAAACTCTCCAATAATGACCCGATCAATATCATGATTACCGCGATAGGGATCAAGACGATAAAATTCTTGATTTCGCCGGTAAGCATAAAGAGCGGCAAGAAAGCGGCTATTGTGGTCAATGTCGCCAAAGAGACCGGCAGCATCATTTCTTTGACACCCCGCATAACCGCTTCATGCTTTGAATACCCTTCATTGAGATAACGCTGGATATTTTCCGCTACGACGATGGCATCATCTACCACGATACCGATCACGATCAATCCGCCAAGCAACGAAACAATATTGATCGAATAACCCATAAAGTAGATAAAGACCAATCCGATCGCAAATGAAACCGGTATCCCCATCGCCACGATTATAGCGATGCGGAGATTGATCATCAATGCCATGGAGATGAAAACCAGTATCAGTCCCAGCATCAAATTTGAAATCACCGTATTGAGCCTGTCCTCGACAGGTTTAGAAGTATCCTGATAAAAGTCAAAAAAAACTCCCGGATACTCCTTGCTCAACTTCTCTTTGGCATACTCTTTAAGTTCTTTGGATAAAGAGATGGCATTACCCTGCGGCCCTTTGGAGATAATGAGCGTGATATTGGGACGTCCGTTGAAGGTAGAAAGTGTTTGATCCTGCGGATAAATGATCTGCACTTTGGCCACATCCCCCAAACGGATCTGTTTGTCCTCTATCTTGATGAGAGCCGATTTCCATCCCTGCTCGTCTGCTTTACCATTGACGGTAGAGAGGAAGATATAGTTTCCGCTTTGCTTGATATCACCGATAGGATAGATATAGGAAAGCTGGGAAATGGCACTGATCACGGCAGAGGGATCAAGACCATAAGCCCTGATCGCCTCTTCATCCAGCTGTATCGAGACCTCCTGATCGGCATCTCCGTAGATGACAACCTCACTGACATAAGGATTGCGGGCGATCTTGTTCTTGATCTCTTTAGCCGTTTCGATCAGCTCTCCCTGTGAAAGGGTTGCACTTGAAAGCGAAAGGCTCATCAATGGACGATTGTGGTTGAGTATCTGTGCCGTCGGCTCGATCATGTCTGAAGGCAGATACTGTCTGGTTCTTGCGATCGCATCTTTGGTCTTATCCAGGGCATCGCTCTTATCCGCACCTTCGCTCAGAGAGATCGTGATCATAAACGTCCCCGGCTTGATCACCGTCTCGATCTTCTCTATCCCATTGATGTTGCCCAGTTCGCTTTCGATATCCCTCACGGCCATCTTGTCAAGATTTTCTGCACTCGCGCCGCTATATCCGCCGCTGACGATGATCTTATCCAAAGAAATTTCGGGGAAAAGCTCTTTTGGGATACTGACATAGGATGTAATACCCAAAAAGAGGATAAAAAATAGCAGAACATGGTTGAGCCTGCTGTTTTGTATAAAGTAACTGATCAGCCGTATCATCTCTCAACCATTACAAAAGTTTTTACGTATTATATTTTTTTCAAAAACTCGGTCTTCAAAAAAATCTTCACGCCGTTGACACGGCCTTCGATATGTGTCGGATCCTCTGCAACCAGATGGATGTTCTTAACGGTTGTCCCCTGCTTTGCCGTAAACCCGGCACCTTTTACAGGAAGGTCTTTGATGATGCTTACACTGTCACCTTCGTTGAGCAGGTTACCGTTGCAGTCTCTTACTACGATGTCAGCGGCGGCACTTTGAAGTCCAGCCTGCGCCCACTCAAGCACTTCAGGTTCCAGGTAGAGCATATCAAGCTGATCCTGCGCTCCGAGTTTCGTTAGCAATCTGTACGCCATTACCTGAACTGCAGGCTCCATGCTCCACATGCTGTCGGATAGACAATGCCAATGTGTAGCATCCTGCGTAGGATCTTCGATAGAAGCACTGCAGGTTTCACAAATCACAATAGCTTCATCTTTGGGTGTTACCTGATACTCCCTTAACCCTTCCTCTGACCCGCAGAGTTCACACTTCCCGCCGCTTCGTTCCAGTAATGCTTTATCTATACTCATATTCATCCTTTATTAAATTTAGGGTATTTTACCCTTTTTGGTTTAAAATCCCAAAAATATACCCTCTTGGACATCTCTTTTTCAAGGTTACTTATCACGCTTTTTTTGAATCATCATAACTGATATGAGTCAGGTTTTCATATCTTGGCCATGTATCCAAACGAACTCTGCAGCATTTTTGGGATCGCTATTCAAAACCGTTTTAAAACTTGTATTTTTCAAAACAATAAAGAGTACGGCTTTCCTTTTTTTAAGTTGAATTGCTGGTAGAAATGTGGTATGCATCTCACCTCAAAAGAGGTGAACCAAAGAGTAAGTTCTATCTTCTCAACTACCATAATACTGATTATGTTGTTTTTTGTGTGATATTTCCTTCATTATAGTTTGGGTTTTGAAAAAATGCCGTACACCACCCATTTGGATCAATATTTCCTTCTACTATCCTACATTCATTTGTTGCAGGAACAAAATGTAAACATTTTTTACAGCTTTTACCTTCATTTGGGTGTGTTTGATACTTTACAATATCTTTTGACGTCTTCGCATAAAGAGGTATGCTACAGAAACTACTGAGTCCAAGTATAGACATATATCTAAAAAAGCTTCTTCTGGATTTTTGCATTTTAAACTCCTTTCGGTATGGTTATTCTTTTTTATTGCACCTCTTACAAGAGAGAATGCATCTATAAGATTTTATACTTCAAAAATCTTATAACCTCAATAAGTTACGCTAT
Source organism: Campylobacterales bacterium (assembly GCA_014763895.1). Taxonomy (GTDB): domain Bacteria; phylum Campylobacterota; class Campylobacteria; order Campylobacterales; family Sulfurovaceae; genus Sulfurovum. The sequence goes on along the minus strand of JACXUM010000024.1, from coordinate 16,565 downwards.
ACATTCATACTCTTTTATACTAGAATATCCCCAACCCTTTGCTTCAATAGCATAAGCTTATTTTTCAGAATATTCATGAATGTACTTTAAATTTATAATATCATATTTTTATAATTTTTAATTAATATTTATTATATTTTAAATAGTTGGGATAGTTTCCAACTTTTTTGAGTTGTATTGTCATCAAAATTCCAATAGGCATTCAACATCGATAGATATCATCGCTATTTGACTATCGCCATGCGGCTAAGCAGTCCCGCCGTAGTGGTATATCCCGTTTCACTAAATCTCAGTTTACCCTTTCCGTCATAAATAAATGTTGTAGGGAAAACCTCCACATTGAAACGTTTGGCTAAGTTGCCCTCTTCATCATTGATGACATCAAAGTCCAATCCGTTTTTTTGCATATACTCCCTGATCTCCTCATTGCTTTCTGAATTGACAGCAATGGTAATGACGGTATATTTTTCGGATAATGTTTGGATATTGGATGCTTCCATTTTACATACCGGACACCAGACACCCCAAAAATGCAGGATCAACGGTTTGCCCTCAACCATTTTGCTGTCAAATATTCTGCCGTCTATCATGGCCATTTTAATGGATGGCAGCATATCGCTAGAAAGAGACGGCTTGCGTAGATAGCTGATCACATTGCTTGCCACGGTAATGATGATGATCCAGATCAAAGCCTCTTTGAGTCTTTTTTTCAGCGTTGAAATGTTCATAATGCCCCCAGTATTTTAAGTCGTTGACGGATCTGAGGAGTGTATGAAGAGCCATACAATGCAGCATGTACCAAAAGCGGATAGAGCTGGTAAAGCGGGACTTTGACACTGTAAAACTCTTCGCTCAAAGGATGTCTCATTGTATACCTTTAAAAAAAACTCTTGCCGAAAGTATCAAATAGCAGGATGAACGCCAGTTCCATCTCCTTATCGCCATAATAGATCGCCGGATCGATCAGACAGGCTCCTTTCTCCTCAAAAAGCACATTTCCGCTCCATATATCCCCATGCAACAGGGAAGGATAAATGCGACTCATATCGATACGCCTGTATAGATCACGGCAAAGCAGTTCCAAAGATTCAAGTAGTTGCCTATCTATGACTCCTTTATCATAGCATTCGCGTGCCATAGGCAAGATACGCATCTGGCCTAAGAACAATCCCCAATTATACTGCGTCTGTTCGTTCTTTTGCATGAATGATGCAAGCGGCGTATCATAGTAGTACCCGTACATCCTGCTTTCATTACTGTGTTGATGCAATGCAGCCAGCATATCGGCGGCATAATGTTCCCTATCCTGTAAAGGCAGAAAAACATTTTCTATATACTCCATCACCAAACAGCTATCACACGAAGCGATGATATCAGGAACCCGAACCTCTGCATTTTTAAGCTCTTCAAGCATGCTTCTTTCAATCCGAAGCATCTCGCCGGATGAAAAGGCTTTAACCACGTAGGATCAGTTATCAACTTCTATCTTATAGATATTCCCTATCTGCCCGGCTGCCAAAAATTCGGTTAAATCGATTTCTTTATCTAACAGCTCGGAGAGTTTTTGAAGTCCCTGTATCACTTCGGATATCCAATCTTAATACTGTTCTGGGGCAGGCACCTGTTTGAGAACGATATCGATGATAGCATCATGCGTATAGTCATTGTTACGCGAATGTTCTGTCTGGATCATACGATGACGAAATACATCATGAACGATGTCCTGTACCTCTTTTGGCGTCACACTCTCTTTACCACGCATCCATGCAAGTACACGCGAACACTTATCAAGCGCTAACGAAGCCCTTGGACTGACCCCTACCTCTATCATCATCTCCAGCTGTTTGCTGTATCTAAGCGGATAACGCGTTGCAAATACCAGCTCGACGATATACTTCTCCACACTGTCGCTCATGGTGATCTTTTCTATCTCATCACGTGCTGCAAAGATCATCTCCTGCGGAATCTTTGTCTCACCGCTCTGCGGCGACTGATCTTTATTTCTGGCTTCATGCGCCTTTTTAATGATCTGGAACTCCGATTCCATATCTACATAAGAGATCTTCACATGCATCAAAAAACGGTCCTTCTGCGCCTCAGGGAGTACATAGGTTCCTTCATGTTCCAAGGGGTTTTGCGTCGCCATGACGATAAAGAGTTTTGGCAGTTTGTAGGTTTTCCCGCCTACGGTTACCTGACGCTCTTCCATGGCCTCAAGCATCGCTGCCTGCACTTTTGCCGGAGCACGGTTGATCTCATCTGCCAAAATAATGTTGCCAAAGATAGGGCCTGGTTCAAAACGAAAGACAGGTTTCCCGTTCTCTTCATACACCTTTTCAACACCTAGGATATCCGATGTGGTAAGATCTGGTGTGAACTGAATCCGCGAGAACTTCGACTCAATAATGTCTGCCATCGTCTTGACCGTTTTTGTTTTGGCAAGGCCCGGCAACCCTTCAACAAGGATATTGCCATCGGCAAGCAGTCCCATGATAAACCGTTCAACGATATGCTCCTGCCCAATGATCGTTTCGTTCATTCTCTGCTCTAAAAGCTCTATGGCTTCTTTAGGCGTCATCTTTGTCCTTTGTATTCGTTTATTTTGATCGTTTAAATATCCACACCGTCCCAAAATTCGTCAAAATCAAGATTGGTGAACATATTTTCCTCATCCTGATTTTTAGCCTGTAACCTTTTGGTCTCTTGCTCAAAATATCGCTCAAGTGCCTCTTCCAAGATGGTATTGATATCTTTTTTTAAAAGCTGCGAAAAGGTAAGCAGGTTTTCTACCGTGCTGTGTTTGAATTCTATCTGTATCTCTTGTTCCATAGGGTTATTTTACCCTAACCCCTCTGTTTTTTTCTTGTCAAACAAATGCATTATTTTGTTATACTGCTGTTCTTAACTAAAAAAAAGGAATCAAGCGTGACACCGAAAAGATTGATCGAAGAAGCATCCAAGGTGGTTGGAGAGTATACTTTGAGCCATCCCGATCTTAAAGTTGCAAAGGTGGGTGCGGCACTTGTGACATCAAAAGGCAACCTCTATACAGGAGTGAATCTTGAACTCGCCTGTGGTATCGGATTTTGCGCAGAACACTCTGCCATCGCCCAGATGCTTAAACACCGGGAAACACGCATCGAGATGATTGTTGCACTCAATGAACATGCCATCATCCCACCCTGCGGCAGATGCAGGGAGTTGATGTTCCAGATTAACCATGAAAATCTGCATACAAAGGTCTATATTGATAAAAACCGCTTTATGACCCTGAGAGAATTACTACCAAATCCTTGGATACCAAATCCTTAATCAAAAGAATATCTACTTTCCAAATAGATAGATCAGATCCGGATAGAATGCAATGATCAACAATGCCAAAAGCTGTAAGAGGATGAACGGCACGACACCTTTATAGATATCTCCTGTACCAACTGTATCTCCTGCAGCTCCTTTGAGATAAAAGAGTGCAAACCCGAATGGCGGAGTCAGGAAAGAGGCTTGCAGGTTCATCGCGATGAGTATGCCAAACCACACAGGATCGATCCCAAAAGATGCGACGATAGGAACAAGGATCGGTACGACAACAAAGGCAATCTCGATAAAATCGATAAAAAAACCAAGCAGGAAAATCACAGTCATCGCAATGAAGATGAACATCCACTTATCACCGACATCCCCAGAGAAAAACTCCAATGCCATATCCCCACCGCCCAGTTCATTGAACACCAGCGAGAATGCCGTCGCACCAATCAGGATCATAAAGATCATTGCTGTAAGTTTGACAGTCTCTATACTTGCATACCGGAGTAACTGATAAGAAAAAGTACCCTTGCCTAAAGCCAGTATGACCGCACCAAGCACGCCGATAGCCGCCGACTCGGTCGCCGATGCGATACCTGCAAAGATAGAACCAAGGACAACCCCAATGAGCAATAACGGCGGAATGATCTCTTTGAGGGCTCGTTGAAATACTTTGGCATACGCCTCATCCGAAACAATGGCCGGTGCCATATCTTTTTTGATCCAGGCTACCAAGAGAATATAGACCACATAAAGCAAAATAAGTAGAAGACCTGGAACCACGGCCGCTTTAAAAAGATCACCCACGCTCAGGTGCATTTGGTCCCCCAGCACGATTAGAACAATGGAAGGGGGGATGAGCTGCCCAAGAGTACCGCTGGCTGCAATCGTACCCGCAGCCAATGAAGGCGAATAACCGTGTTTGAGCATCAACGGTAGTGCGATAAGGCTCATCATCACGACCGAAGCTCCAACGATACCCGTACTGGCAGCCAATATCGCACCGACCATTACAACCGAAACCGCAAGTCCGCCCCGCATGTTGCCAAAGAGTTTGCCCAAAGAGAGCATCAACCCCTCTGCCATCTTTGACTTTTCAAGGATTAATCCCATGAAAATGAACAACGGTACCGCCATCAAAGTCGCATTGTTCATGATCCCATACGTTCTATACGGCAGCATCTGGAGTACTTCCAGCGGGACCTCATCGCTGATCAAAGCAAAAAAGAGTGCCGTACTTGCAAAAACGAACGCTACCTGAAAACCTGCCATCAACAGGATAAAACTGAGTGCGAACAGGAGCAATACAGGATCGATCCAATAGGCCACCCTGTTAAACCATAGGGTATAGATACCTAATCCGACTACCAGTAAAAGAGCCGATAGCTGCCACACAAGCCTTTTGTTTTCCACTTTTTGATACGCCTTGAGTATCTCACTGACCGCCTGTATGAGTAACAAAACAAATGCAATGACCAGCATCCCTTTAATGAGATAACGATGCCTCAATCCTCCCGGATCAGATGAGACCTCATGCTGAAGATAGCTTTGATATGCCATATCCCAAGCATCATTCAGGAAGAATAGCCCAAAGGGGAGGAGTAGCAAAAGCATAGAAAAGATCTGAACGAGGGCTTTGGCCTGGGTGCTGTAGCGTTCAAAAAAGATATCGACACGTACATGTTTATCGTGTTTAAGCGCGTAAGACAACCCCAGCAAAAAGATCACATCAAAAAGATGCCATTCAAGTTCCTGCAACGCCACCGAACCTGCTGAAAAGAGATAACGTGCCACGGCATCATACGCAACAAGAAGCGAAAGTACAACAACCAATGCCGCTGCACTTAATCCTGCATATTTTGAAAGCCTGTCCCCGTAAGTTATTAAAATATTCTTCATATGATATATTTACTTCCAGTACGTGTCCAAACGTTTAAACCATCCAAGACGCCAGCGTGATTCTCCGCGCCGGGGAGGAGAGTTTCGGATGCGTCTGTCCAGCATGGCTTTAGCCGAATCAGCAAATGATTTAAGTGTATTTGGCTCTTTTGGGTCCATATGTTCAAGCACCTGCAAAAGCCCCCATCCCTCTCCTTTGTAGCGTTCACTTTCCAATGTACCCTCGCCTTTAAAATTTACATAATCCAAAAGCACATAAACACCCCGCTCGTTGACTGAACCGTCAGGACGGTACATCACCTGTTCAAACCGCCTTTTGATCAACGCTTTTTGGGCAGGGTCATGCAGCGTATCGAGCATCTGAGGCAGCGCTTCATTCATACGTTTTGCCATAAATCTTGCCTGATAGGACTTGGTCATCTTGAGGAATGTCAATAGCTCCATGTACTGTTTGGTTTGTGCATTTTTTGCTCTGAAAAACTCTGCTTTGCTGTTCCATGGCAAAGGCGTTTTGGCATTCAGCCAGACGGGCATCTTCACGCCTTCGGCTTCCATGTAGCGCAGTACCAAAGGAAATACTTCCCTAAAACGTTCGGTATGCCCTTTACTGAACCAGATAAAATGCCCGATCCCTACTGATGCAAAATCCTCACCGTCATTCCAGTGTACCAGGTACTTGTCCTGCCCTGCACCTTCATTCTGCCATACTTTCTGTGCAATGTATTGGGCCTGTGAATTTGAGAGTTCAACACTGGAGGCCCAAGCCATTCCCAAACCCAAGGCTGCTGCAACCATCCATCTACGTATCATTGCTACCTTCTATTATCAGAGTTATATAAAGCTTGGGGCATCATTGGCAAAAAGTATCAAATCCCCGGGACGAGTCTGTTCAACCAGCATACTCTCCATCTGGCTTTTGCTTTCAAGCTTGACAAGTTTACCTGCGTCGACATGGGCCTTAAAGATCGGATAGTTCAAATCGCCCGTAACAACGACAAGATCAAACACTTCATTGGCCCTTTGTGCTACCTGAATGTTAAGTGTATCATCTACTTCCACAAGCCCGGGCGTGATAACGACTTTTCTTCCTTTATAAGTAGATGCGAGTTCAAAGGAAGCCATCATTCCGTCGATATTGCCGTTGAAGCTGTCATCAAGGATCACTTTGCCCCCAGCATCGATACGCTGCAGCCTGTGATCGACTGCCTTGAGCGATCCTAGCTGCTGCTGTATCTGCTCATTGCTGACGCCTAAAGCTTTGGCCACTTTCACTGCGGCTGCAAGGTTCATCGCATTGAATGCCCCAAGAATACTGGCCGTATAACGTACCCCATCAAGCGTAAAAGCGGTCCCCTCAAGCGTCGCTTCGACATCTGAAATATCAGGGCCGAAAACATGAATAGTTGTTTCTGGTTTCACCATCGCACTTTCATGGATCCATGCCTCTTTAAGCCTCTTGGTCTGAAGGATCTCCATCTTGGTATTTCGGATATTCTCTAATGTCTTGAAGTATTCGATATGTGCCGGTCCGATCTTTCCGACGACTACATAGTGAGGATTGACAAATGTCGTGATCTCCGCAATATCCCCTTCCCCCCTGGCACCCATTTCAACTACATAAACCTGTGTATCAAGAGGTAGATCATCATTGATATCTTTCATCACACCGCCAAGCGTATTGACCGAACGCGGTGTTGCATAGGTCCTATACTTGGCTTTAAGCAGATGCTCGATGTAATTTTTGATACTGGTCTTTCCATAACTTGCCGTCACCCCGACAACGATGAGATCCTGCATCGAATCGATCTTCTTTTTTGCCTTGATCTTGAAGCCGTTAAAAAGCATCTTCTCTATCAATGCGGAGACCACATAAGCGACAAAAAGCGGAATAATCACGCCAAAATGGTGAAACACAACCGCAATGAAGAATGCGATAAAAAAGAGCGCCGCAAAGAAACGTTTGACCCGCCCAGTAAACACCAACGGTTTGTCCAGACCGTGATACCAATGGTATAAAAGCCCAAGATAAAGACCAACCACCACAAATGAATAGGAAGTTGCATAGTCGGCTAGGATATAGAGCGCAAACGGTATCAGGAAATAGACAAAATGCCACCATGTTTTGGTATGATGGAAAATTACCCGTTCAATTTTATAACTGTACCACTGGAGGTTTGTGATAAAGTAGTAGCCGATGGCTGCAATGAAAAAACTATAACCGATTATATTGAGTATCAACATTAATGCGTATCCTTATTATTAAAGTCTCTGCCATCATAAGCAAAGTTCATGACAACATCAATCACTAAAGCTTCGTCCTTGGCGAGAAAAGAAGTCCTATTGACTCCTTGCACTGTTCTGTAATGGTCTGTGCGATAAACGCTGGGTGCTTCAAAAAAAAGTAATGATCCCCGTCCAATGGATAGAGTGTGCTTTCCTTGATGATTTTTGCAATCTTCTGGGCAGTCCAAAGCGGTGTCGCTGTATCGTCTTTACCCCAAAAAAGCAGTGCTTTGCTTTTAGAAGCAGCAAAATTGGCTTCAAAATCCTCGTTGACCACATTTTTGAAAGTCTCATACATCTGCTGGCTCATCCCCTTCGCATCATCACTGACAAAGAGATTGCGCAGCTTTTGGAGTCCCAACGGTTTGAGCATTTTAAAGAGTGTTATCTTCATACGTATTTTAAAAGGTTTAGGTACCAATATCCCTGAAGAAGAAAGCAGTACGAGACAGGGTGTTTTCAACAGTGTCGCAACCTTGCCTCCAAATGAATGTCCCATCGCAATCTCAGGTTTGATACCTATTGCCTCTAAAAAAAGCTGTACGATAGCGGCATAATCAGCCGTTTTTAGAACCATCGGATTGGTACTGTTGCCAAAACCTGGCATATCAAGATAGACATGCTTCATATGAGGCATCGTTTTAGAAAAAGCCTGCTTCATGATCTCTTTATTGCTTCCCCATCCATGCAGGATCACTATTGATTCTTGCTGTGCGGAATTTATAAGTTCATAGGAGAGCTGAAAAGTCTGTTCTTTGTAGATTATCTCTTTAGATGCCATGTTACCGTTACCGTTTCATTTATTTTTTGCCTGTCAGTGCCCTTGCACAGGTATAAGCACTCGAAAAAGCCCACTGGAAGTTGTATCCGCCAAGCCTTCCGGTCACATCCAGCACTTCACCGATGAAATATAGCCCTTCCTTTTTCCTGCTCATCATCGTATCGGGATCTACTTCATCAGTAGAAATCCCGCCTTTGGTCACCTCGGCTTTGGTATATCCGAATGTCCCTGCTGGTGAGAATGTATAGGCACTCAACATCTTAAGTGTTTCTATCTCTTCTTTGCAAAGTGTAGATGCTGTTTTGTCTTCGATACCAAATTGTAGCAAAAATGCCTTGGTAACCCGTTTAGGCAGAGGAAGAAGCGACGAGAGCTGTTTTTTACTTGAAATGATCCCTTTCCATGAAAAACCGGGAAGAAAGTTGATCGTAATGCTTCCTTTCTCCCAATACAGCGAAGCATCAAGCACAGCAGGGCCGCTGATCCCTTTATGTGCAAACAGTAGAGAACCTTTGCATTTATGTTCTCCAACCGTAATCTCCACTTCCGCCGATGCACCGCTGAGCTCTTTGAAAAAAAACTGTTCTTTTTGAACGGTAAATCCTACCAGTGCAGGAGCCGTTTTGATGATCGTATGCCCAAATGTTGTAGCGATCTCATATCCGACACTGCTTGCTCCAAGAACCGGGTAACTCAATCCACCGGAAGCAACCACCACGGCTTTGGCACGTAATTCTCTTTTATCTGTTTTAACGATAAAATGATCTTTTTCATACCTAACGCAGAGAACTTTTTCATTCAGCAAAATCGTCTGTTTTTTGCTCTCTTGGATCAGGATATCCACAAATTCCTTTGCACTGCTGGGACAAAAATACTGTGTCCCTTTTCTCATTACCGGATAAAGCCCTCTTTGTTCAGTCCATCTCAAAAGCGATTTTTGGCTGAATTTTTTGAGGCTTTTTTGTATAAACTCACGATCCCCTGCATAAAAACTGCTATCCATGACCTCATTGGTGATATTGCATTTTCCACCGCCAGAAACAAGGATCTTTGCTCCGACTTTGGTATTGGCTTCTATCAAGGTTGCGGTATGATGAGGAAGCAAAGAAGCAAGCATCAATGCGCTTGCCCCTCCCCCTATAATAATGATCTCGTTATTCATAAACGGTATTATAACCAACTACACACCGATTGCACATTATTGGTCTACTATCATTAGAAAAAGGAGTAGGTATGGATAAAATGGTTTGGGTTTTGTCATTTATTTTGATAGTTGGTATAGAGGGAATCAATGCAGCAGAAAAATACGACGTCAAATCTTTCCGAATACTGACAAAACTCTGTACAAAATGTCACGGGACACCGTTTTATATGGCAAAACAAATTGATGAGGATGATTGGGATTTTTTCTTTGAAAATGAAGAGAAAATGCTGAAACTCCATAAAGATAAATCTGAAGGTATGAATGCATTTAAAAGTACCCTGTTCCAAAGTTATAAAGAAAAACTACGTAAATTCCTCATAGACAATTCCAAATATTCAGGTACAGTTCACGGTTGTGATGGAAACTTCTGCGGAACACATCATTAAGATAATTTACATTTGATTTTCTGTGCTATAATGTAAAAAAGGGATAGAGTATAGGGAAATCAAATGAGAGTGTTAAGCGTTTTGATGATGTCTGGAAGTCTTTTATATGCCAATCTATTTATCATGACTGACAAAAGTGGCAAAGTGCTTCACTCTAAAACGCTTGAACATAAAAAAAACGAATTCATCAACCAGAAAGCAACCGAATATTCCCTGCAGGCGATCTATGATGAGCTGCATCGTGCAGAGAACCTCGCCCGCCTTGCTGAAGCTGCAAAAGAAAGAGAAGAACGTATAGTAAGAGAAAAAGCCCAAGCCCAAAAAGCGGGAACATCCTACCAACTCAGCCAAACCGATAAAATCCAGCTGCTTAACGATGCCAAGTATTATAAAGGCGGGCGGTATGTTTGGGGAGGAACATCTCCGGAAGGTTTTGATTGTTCCGGGTATGTACAGTATCTTTACGGCAAACACAACATCAACTTGCCAAGGACTGCCTATGAACAATCACAAAAAGGCGAACCTGTCGACATCAATAACCTCAAAAAAGGAGACCTGCTTTTCTTTTTGACAGACAAGTCACGAGGCATACCGGTCACTCATGTAGGCATCTATATCGGAGAAGGAAAATTCATTCATGCTGCTTCCAAAAAACAGGGGATCATCATATCGCCACTCTATGAAGGTTCCTATCAAGATAAATTTGTAACTGCAAGAAGAGTCCTCAACGAAGTCTAAATACTCTTCCTTTTTACTTGCCTCTGATCATGTTCTTCTTAAATACTGTTCGATACCGATTCTTAATTTATTGAGCTCTTTTTTATATCTTTGCGCATAGGAAGGTACCAAATGCTGGTTATTGTAAAGAAACAGTTTATATATCTCATCAACTACCCTGAAAAGAGAATTTGCGCCGAGTGTTTTTGTCAACCCTTTCAAATCAAAACACAACATTTTAATCTGTTCATAACGGTTTTGATCGGCCAGTTTTTGGAACAGCTCATCACTATCCCCATATGCATCCAGGAATTCACTTAAGACCTCTTTATAAAGTATCTCGTTGTTATTTGTATTTTTAATACCATCGTTGATATCCAAACCATCTATATGAATCACTTCTTCAACGATAATTTCTTTAGGTTTTTCTTTGCTTTTAATGATATTTTCATTTGCCATAAACATAGCAAATACGGTATAAAGTTGACCAATGTTCAAAGGTTTTGCAAGATATGCATTGATACCGCTTTCAAACATTTTGTTCGTTTCATTCTCAGAAACAAGAGCTGTCAGGGCCACGATCGGCAAAGCGTAGAAACGCTCATCGCTTTTGATAATCTGGGTTGCAGTATATCCGTCCATTACAGGCATGTTGATATCCATTAAGACAATATCATAGATATTTTTCTCATTCACGATCATGCCTACAGCCTCCTGCCCGTTATTGGCTACACTGATAGACATTCCGGATTTTTTCAGTACATTAAATAGGACTTTCTGATTAATAACGTTATCTTCAACGATCAACAGCTTGAATCCTTGAAAATCGGCAAAACTTTCCAATGTGACTTTCTTGGTTTCTACGATAGGGCCCCGATAGACACTACACACTTTTTGCTCAGTTTTTTCTTCTTCTGCAAGAGGCTGAAATTGTTTAAGATCAATACGGTAAAGATCAACGATTGCTTCAAAAATACCCTCTTGATTCAACGGTGTCTTCAATCGTTTGTCAACAACATTTTCATCTATTTGATACTCAGCAGTATCAAATAGACTACTTAATCCGATCACTTTAAGCTGCTGGGTCTCTTTGATTTTTTGAATATAAAGATTGGTTCTGATATTAAACATACTTTCATGAAGAACAACAAGATCAAAATGAGAAAGATTTGGCATATGTTCTTCAAATTCTTTGATGTTAAGGATTTTTATTTCATGCCTAAAATAAGAAAAGAGTTTTTTAAGGGCTAAAGATGAATTATAGTACCGATCTACGATCAGTACTTTTTTGGTAGTTAGAATTTTCTCAGGGAGAGTATATTTTCGGTTCTTGTTCTCAACTACAGCCTCCATAGGCAAAGTAATCGTAAAGACATTCCCCTTTCCTATGCTGCTTTGGGCAGTCAGCTCACCTTTCATCAAGCCGGTTAACTCTTTGGCTACAAAAAGTCCAAGCCCTACATGCTGCTTTGTTTCATCATCGTAATACGGGGTGAACAATGTCTCAAGTTTCTCATCTTCCAGACCTTCACTCATATCAATAATCTGGAATTGGAGTTCCATGCTATCATGGAAGGTATTAAATCTTGAGATAACGAGCCTTACTTCCCCTTCTGCGGTATTTTGCAAGGCATATTCCAGAAGATTTGTCAAAATTTGCCCCAAATGGATCGAATCACCTATCACGAAACGTGGGACATCATGATTGATATCAAAGATCAGTTCTTTGTTCTTATCTGCAAAACCGGCACTTAAAGTACCGGCTATCTCATTGAGTACATTGTTCAGATTAAAGACTTCATGGTCTATCTGGACTTTTTTTGATTTGATCTTCAAAAATTCAATCAAATCATTTGTCACATCCAATAACCTGTTTTCAATGGTAGCAACGATTGTTTCAAATTCATTTTCCTTAGAAATTGAAGGACAATTTTCTCTTGTATCATGTAAACTTTGGGCCGTCTGTTTGGCAATCTCATAAATTTGCTCGCTCATACTCGTCAAAATAATGCTTTGCTTCTGTTCGATCTCTTTCTCTTTTCCGATAATATTTTGATGAATTTTTTGAAGATTTTTAATCTGAATTGACGTGATAAATAAAATGAAAATACCTATCATACCCAGTGCAAATAATGCAACCCAAACCCAAAATGTATCATCCATAAGCTGCTTTGATTCAACACTTGCATAAGCTAAATTTATCAAACCAAACAGTGTCCAAACAACAAACAGTTTTACTTTCACGTCTTTTTCCTTTTCCCCTTACTATAATCTTCCAACATTACAGTTATATTTTTATGTATTCTATCATAGACATATAAAAGTTATAATGATTATTTTAAAAATAAAATTGAAGAAGATTGAATATTTTTTTATAAGTAAAATAAATTATTGGTACATTTAAAAAATGTAAATGTACCAAGATAAATTATTTCATTGGAGCGTTTTTAGGGGTATCTTCCTGAGCCAGCCCGACAATACCGCCTTTGAGGACTTGAATATTTTTAAAACCCAACTGTTTGAGTCCTACTGCTGCCATCGTGGCACGTGTACCGGAATGGCAGATAATGATCACCGGCTTATCGGTAGGCAAACGATCAAGATTCGTTTTAGTAAATAGTTTTTCCAATGGAATATGTACGCTGTTTTGCGATGATACCGCAACGATCAAACTCTCTGCATCGGTTCGGATATCCAAAAGGCTAAAGTCAACCTTATCCCTGAACATCTTTATTGCTTCATCTGCACCGATAAAAAGTTTGGAATCTGCGCACGCCTATTGTGTAAAATGACTGTAAAAAACATTCATGTTTTCAACTTTTAGGGCATCGTAGGCGATCGCATTGATCCCAAACAACGCTGACACTAAAGTAGAAGTCAAAATTCTATTAATTATTTTATATCCTTATGTTTTTTATAAGTAAATTATATATTTAAAACCTGTGTATCTGCTTAAACAGAAATCAGATAAACCTCATCGTCTTTAAAAGCTGTAGCTTAACTGGAAAATGATGTTTTGTACTTTGATATTGCTGTTATTTATCGGTACTTCTGTCGCTTTTTGATAGACATATTTTGCCTGTAGATCGACATCGTTAAATTTTCTGCCAATCCCGCACATATAGGTCTTTTCAAATTCCATTGCGTGGTGTTGTACTTTAAAACCGTCATCCATCACAGCAAAGATACGCTTTCCGAAAAATGCACCTGCCCCAAAGTGGTAATCCTCATAATGGCCATGTATTTTTATCCCGGGTGTCAGATAGTTCTTATTGGCTTGTTTGCTAAATGGATTGCTATCCCTGTTTTGTAACGCAATATACTTTCCCATCAAAGAGGTGGCTGTTTTAACTTGGCCGAATTCTTTTTTGAGTGTCAGTTTGAGATCCGTCTGATAAACGTTGAAATGCTCATAATCACTCACATACTGGGTCAAATCGACATTTTGATAGTTGTATCCGATTCCATAGATGTTTCCGCCGTCCACTTCTTTCATGATATTATCACTGATCGTGGCGTAACTGATATGAAATGCCTGCCGTTGATCCAATTGACACGTATATTTGAGAAAATACTTCTGTACATGAAGATCATCCATCAAAGGAGGCTGATAGGTATCCGTATCGGTCTTTTCATAAAATAACTGATAAAACGCATTTTCGGTTTTATAATCCACGGCAACTCCATAGGCCATTCCTTTATCTTTTCTTGCGGAGTTTTCAAAATCGATCGTATCATATGTAAATTTGAGTGCACTGCTTTGCTCATGTCCGTAAGCAGATACAACAAGCAAAAATGCTGCTGCTAAAATTTTGACAATAGTCATTGGTTCTATCCTTCATTCTTTTATAGAGTTAAAATTATTGTTTACTGTTTTGTATGTGCTAGAGAGAATATAAAGGAGGTGCCGTAGCAAAAAAACCTTTGATTGGACGATAAACATAAGAATTTTGAATGAACAAAATATCTTCATACCCCATCTCAATAAAGAGATCAAAAAGATGCTGTTTGGGTTCATCCGTATAATGCATCGTATTGACAACGATACAGACTTTACACTCGTGTGCTTCCTCCTGATCCAGGTGAATATGCACGGCACCGAGTAACGAAGAGAAAAGATAAAAAAAGAATATGATTTTGAGTAACAATTGTTTCATACTCTTTTCCTTTCCCGATATTTTGGCGAAGCATAGCATCTTCATTCTTTTGTAGTACTTATGATATTTATTATTTTTAGATATATGTATTTAAAAAAATACTGCATCATACTTCGTAACAAAATTTATTAGGATATACTTTTTATATCCATAATTTCAATTCAAAGAGTCCACTTGAATATTAAGCCAGATTGCATCGTCTGTTTGATGAATCAAACACTCAAAGTTACTAAACTGTTAAAATTGGATGATATCACAGGTAAAAAAGTACTGGATGAGGCAGCACGTATTTTGATCGGACATGATATGTCCTGTACTCCTCCGCAGATTGCCAAAGAGATTTACCAAACCCTATCGGATCTTACCGGTCTGGCCGATCCTGTTTTGGACGCCAAGATAGTTGCAACACAAGAAGCGCTCAAAATTGATACTACTTTTGTCAAAACCATGAAAGAAGCTATCAAACTTTCCATTATCGGCAATGTGATCGATTTTGGTGCGCAAAACCAGTTCGATCTTCAAGAGATGATCAAACAACAGTTTCATCAGGATTTTGCCATTGATGATTTTGATCTTTTTGAAGAAGAGTTGAGCAAGGCAAAAGAACTTGTTATCATCGGTGACAATGTGGGTGAGCATATCTTTGACAAACTAATGATAGAGATGATCAAAAAACACTATGATCTTGCCGTCTACTATTTTGTTCGTGGCAAACCGATCATCAATGACATCACAGTAGATGAAGCCGATATTCTCAAGCCCTTTGCAACGATCATCGATACCGGAGTCGAAACACCCGGATACGATATCACCCTCTCCAATGAAACCGCACAAGCGATCTTTGAACGTGCCGATATCATACTCTCCAAAGGAATGGGAAATTTTGAAAGCCTTTACGGATCGGTAGAAAGGCCCATCTATTTTCTTTTTGTGGTCAAATGTAATGTTGTAGCTGAAGCGATCGGCCAAGACGTCAAATCGATGATCTTTAAAAGAGGATAAGCTGCTTTTAGAGCCTCTGAAGTCTTTTAAGACCTTCTTTTACCAACGTTGCCGTATCTCCGCTACACCCGCTGAGCGCTTTTTGGATGGCATCTTTTTTAAATCCTAAACTTTCCAAAGCCATCACTGCTTCAGTCATGGAAGATGAGACATTGAGTTCGGTACCTCCATCCACAATGAAATCTGCCAACTCGACCAAGATACGGCTTGCCGCCTTGGGACCTATTCCCGGAACACGTTTGAGCATACCCACATCTTTAGACGCTACCACTTTGGCAAAAGTTTGAGGCGTAAAAGTGGAACAGATCGCCAAACCCACCTTAGGTCCTACTCCATTGATCTTTAATACCGTATCGAACATCTTTTTTTCATTCATATCCATAAAACCAAAAAGCAGATGCGCATCTTCACGGATGATCTGCGTCACAAAGAGTTTGGTTTTGTTCTCTTTGATGGCATTGGAAGTATGGATCGAGACCATCACTTCATAGATTATTCCATGTACGTTAATATGTATAAACGTAGGATCTTTTTTTTCAATCGTTCCTTCAATTCCTACGATCATATCCATCCTTTTTATTTTTTAGAAAGTATAACGTTTCTGAGATTGCATTTTATAAAAAATGCCATATTGACATCTTTTATTTCAACATGAAACAAATTATAACAGGTAGCGGTTTGGGGTCTTAAAACATATGATATGACACCAAAAGAATATGCTACAATCGCATCAACGGGAAAATCTCCATAATTGAATTATCCTAAGATTGGGTGAAGACCAATCTTGAGGTGTTGTCGAATACCTAAGTGTCTATCAAAAGGGTGTCATTCCA
>JACXUM010000008.1 GCA_014763895.1 Campylobacterales bacterium | reverse complement strand
TAAAGAGTGTGAGTTTAGGTTCAATTATAGAGGTGAAGATTTATACAAATTACTGTTAAAAATCTTCAGAAATGACCCTCTAAACTAGTCAAGCCCCTTAAATTATTAAAGAAATAATTTATTTATTTCAATTATATTATCTTATCAATTATAAGTTGAAGTGATATTTTACCCTGAAAATAGTTTTCACTGAGGGTGTAAAAAAGTTGTACTTGTTGGCCGATTTTAACATCCCCTCTGCTTTTAAACCAAACAGCTTGCAAAACTACATTTTCCTGTTTGAGCAATAAACGCATATGTTCGCCTTTTTTTCCCATAGTTTGTATTTGAAGAATTTCTACATCATACGATATAAATTTTGGCATAGGATTGCCGTATCCGTAAGGCTCATATTTCTTTATCAATGCTGTCAGTTTAAAATCTATCTGTGAAAAATACAAGGCACCTGTAATTTGCGGATCAAAAATTTTTTGACTATAGCCTTTCGATCGGTATTTTTTTTGTATTTTAGATTTAAACCATTCTAATTTTTCCTTATGTAAAGTAAGCCCTATTGCAGCTTGATGTCCTCCAAATTTTTCCAGATGTTCCCTACAGCTATCCACAATACCGAACAAATCACATTCGCCGAAACTTCTTCCGCTTCCTTTCAGCACTCCATTTTCATTTTCGCTTAGTACAATTGAAGGTTTTTGGCATATTTGAGCGATTCTGGATGCCACGATACCTACAACTCCTTCATGCCATTCCTGGCCTACTACGATAATCACATCATCTTTGGTATCAACCTGCAATAAAGCCTGATGGGTCAAGGTCTGTTCGGTCGTTTTTCTCAGTGTATTTAATTCTACCAGTTTAGCAAGCCGTACTCTTGCATCGTAGATATTGGTAGAAGTTAAGAATTCTACGGCATGGGAAGCATCATCCATTCTCCCTGCACTGTTAAGCAATGGTGCCAAAAAAAATCCAATGTCATCACTGTTGAGATACTCTTTTTGGTGATATTCCAAAAAAGCTTTGATCGCCGGCCTGCTGCTTTGAGAGAGGGCTTTGATCCCTGCTTGTACCATTGCTCTATTGATATGCTGCAGCGGCATCATATCCGCAATAATCGCAATGGAAACCAATTCGAGATATTCGACCATATTGACTTTGACATTGAGCGCATTTTTTAACGAAGCAGCCAAATACCAGGCTATCTGCGCACCGCACACATCTTCATAGGGAAACTCGCAGGCTTCCTGTTTTTGATTGATAATCGCGTAAGCCTCAGGAATTTGAAAAGATAAGAGATGATGATCGGTGATAATAAGTTCTATGCCCTCTTCTTTGCAAAGCTGGGCTGCATGAATGGCCGATATTCCGTTGTCTACCGTGATAGCCAGATCGGTCCCTTTGATTTTGGGGATAATATTGACTGAAAGACCGTAGCCATCCGTAAAACGGTTAGGAATAATCCATTCAACCGGATAACCGATCTCTTCAAAAAAAAGTTTCATGATCGTTGTAGATGTTACACCATCTACATCATAATCCCCGATGATTGTTATTTTTTCATAATTTTTTATAGCATCCACGATACGCACTGTGGCCTTTTGCATATCTTTGAAGGTATCAGGAAGGGGCAGGTCTTTTAAAGAGAGAAATCCCTCTTTAAAACGTAATTTGAGCTTTTGCTCCAACGCTTCAAGCGTTAAAGGGGAGTCCATTTATTTAGCGTATTTGATAGCCGCTTTGACAAAGGCTAAAATAGATGGATTTGGATTTTGTAATCTGGAAGTAAATTCTGGATGGAACTGTACACCAAGGAACCATGGGTGGTCCTTAACTTCGACTGCTTCAATCAATCCATCCGATTCTCCGGTGATCTCCATACCGTTGGCTTCTAACGCTTCCCTATATTTCGGATTAGCCTCATAGCGGTGTCTATGTCTTTCATAAATGACGTTTGAATCATAAGCTTCGCGAAGTCTTGATCCCTCTTTGGTATGACATTCATACTCTCCAAGTCTAAGCGTTCCGCCCATTGGGGACTTGGTCGTTCGAACTTGTTTTGTTCCGCTTGCATCGATAAACTCATCGATTAAATAAACCATAGGATTTTTGGTATCTTTGTTAAATTCCACAGAATTAGCATCTTCAAGCCCCAACACATTTCTTCCAAATTCAATTAATGAAAGCTGCATACCAAGACAGATACCTAAAAATGGTACTTTGTTTTCCCTTGCATAACGAATCGCTTCGATCTTTCCTTCAACACCACGTTCACCAAACCCGCCGGCAACGAGTATTCCGTCGCAATCCTGTAGGAACTTTTGTGCACCCTCTTCTTTTACCTTTTCACTGTCTACCCATTTGATATTGACTCTGAAATCCAAATGTGCTCCAGCATGGATCAAAGCTTCAGTAAGAGATTTATAAGATTCTTTAAGATCAAGATATTTTCCGACAAATGCTATTTTAACTTCATCACTTGGCATAATGATCTTATTGACCAGTGAGGTCCACTCATCCATCTTAGGTTGACAGTTTTCGAGTTTCAGCTGTTTACAAATCGGTGTTAGGATATCTTGTCTTAGAAAATTCAACGGTACTTGATAAATCGTTGCTGCATCTTCTGCAACAATGACAGAATCCTCTTCTACATCGCAGCTATAGGCAATTTTACGTTTGGTACCGTTTGGTACCGGTTTTTCCGCCCTGAGAATCAACATATGCGGTGCAATTCCGATACGTCTGAGTTCCTGAACCGAGTGTTGTGTCGGTTTGGTTTTGAGTTCACCTGCCGCTTTGATATACGGTAAAAGTGTTACATGAATATTCATAAGATTTGATTTTCCAAGTTCATGTTTCATTTGACGGATTGTTTCAAGGAATGGCAATCCTTCGATGTCTCCTGTTGTTCCTCCAAGTTCTACGATAAGGATATCTTTGCCCTCACCTGCTTTTTCGATACGTTCTTTGATTTCATTGACGATATGGGGTACTACCTGGATTGTTTTTCCAAGATATTTTCCTTTTCGTTCATTTTCGATAACGGTTTTATAAACCTGTCCTGTCGTAAAATTATTGTTCTGGGTTAAAGAAGTATCCAAAAATCTTTCATAATGTCCAAGGTCAAGGTCTGTTTCAGCACCGTCTTTTGTTACGAAAACTTCGCCGTGTTCAAGCGGTGACATCGTACCAGGGTCTACGTTGATATAAGGATCAAGTTTTAGAACAGCGACTCTCAATCCCGTCTGTTTGAGTAGCGTTCCGATACTCGCCGCAGTAATCCCTTTTCCCAGTGAACTTAAAACACCGCCGGTTACAAAAATATATTTCGTGTTGTTTTCACTCATTAACTTTATTCCCTTTAATTTTATGCAACAATTGGCATGATAATTGTGATGAAATTGTCATTTTTTACAACAAATGGCAGATTTGGTTCATTGAACTGCATTAAAAATTCATTTTTATCGATTTGAGAGATAAAATCCAAAATATATCTGCTGTTGAAACTGATTTCAAATTTATCATTTAGACCTGTTTCGACTTCTATTTCAGTTTTAGCCTCTACATTATCTACACTGAGAGAATTAAAAATTATTGTATCTGAAAGCAAAGTCATTTTAATCTCTTGTGAAATTGTTGTAATCATTTTAATGGCATCGATCATCTCTTTTTTTGGTAAAACAACGGTGTGTTTTATACTTGATGGAATAATTCTTTGATAATCAGGAAATTTTCCATTGATCAATCTTGTATAAAAGAAATAGTTATCATTGGTAATGATTAAATTGGTTTCATCGTAATAGATATTGATTTGATCTAAAAAAAGTTTTTGAATTTCTAAAATTGCTTTTTTAGGTACGATAAGAGAGAGTGGTTCATCATTTGAACTTTCAATCGTTGCGATAGCCAATCTTCTGGTATCTGTACCTACAAGATCTGTTGCGTTATTTTTGATATTGATCAAAGCACCGTTAAGTTCAAATTTTGGGTTGTTGGTATCAATAGCGGGAGAGATTTTTTTGATATTTTGAATAAGGCTTAGTGAATCCAAAGAAATTTGAGGTTTGTTATCGATACTTGGAAAAGCAGGATAAGCACTTGGATCAAACGTAGGAAGTTTGAATTTTGAATTTTTTTGTTTAATAACAAGTGTATTGTCCAATAATTCAAGTGTAATTTCATCATCTTTTAAAATACGGATAATGTCAAGCAGTTTTTTCCCATGGGCTGTAAAAGAACCTTCATTTTCTATTGTAATATGATCGGTAGTAATTTTTAATCCGATTTCGGAGTCGGTTGCTTTAACAATACACTTTCCGTCATGAGTTGTAAAGAGTATATGTGAAGTAATTTGGCTTGCATCTTTTTTTTCCAGAAAAGGTTGTAGATTAATCAAGATGGATTCAATCATCTGCTTTTGTGCTCTGATTTTCATTAACTCTCCTTATTTTTTAATAATCTTAGTACGTAGCAGTAGCACCGGTTGAAATTGTGAAAAACTGCTTTTAAGCCCTATTTTTCGGCATTTGCCTTTGTGATGAATATGTTTTGAATATTCACATTTATTCACTTTCAAAATTATATCTTTTTTTTATTCAAGTTTTCATTGTTTTAAAGTTCTGATTTTTGGGTATCGGTATGAATCTTGTTGGAAAGTTCTTCCAAAAGGACTTTGAAATTTTCATCGCTGTCAATGATCTCATTGATTTTTTTCATGGCATGGGAAATTGCAGTATGGTCTTTCATACCGAAATATAGAGCGATCTGCGGCATGGAATTGGGTGTGAGGTTACGCGCTAGATAAATCGCTGTACGTCTTGCATCGACCACATTTTTGGTTCGTTTTTTTGATTTGATATCGGATGGTTTGATATTGAGTTCTTTTGAGACGATTTTAATGATATCATCGATGGTAACGTTTTCTTTTTTCTCTTTAAGCTGGTCTTTGATCGCATTTTGTGCAAAATCAAGTGTTATTTCCTGGTTAAGCATGGAGCTAAGCGCATTAAGTTTAATGATAGTACCTTCGATTTCCCGGATATTATCGCCCATATGGGTTGCAATGAAATTGATGATTTCATTATTGAGTCTGATTCCGTCAAGTTCGCATTTTTTCTGGATAATGGCGATCTTTGTTTCAAGTCCAGGAGGCTGGATATCCGCCATTAGTCCCCATTCAAAACGGGTTCTAAGTCGGTCTACAAGCCCTGCAATTTTATTTGGTGCTCTGTCGGCTGTCATCACGATTTGTTTATTTGCATTATATAGTTCGTTGAAGGTGTGAAAGAACTCTTCCTGGGTTTGTTCTTTTCGGCTAAGGAATTGGATATCATCTATAAGCAGAAGATCGCAATCGCGGTATTTATCCCTGAATCTGTCCATAGTCTGTGAACGAAGATGGGATGTGAAATCATTCATGAATTGCTCAAGGGTAGTATAGATCACTTTTTTACCCAAATCAATCTGGTAATTTCCAATGGCTTGCAACAGGTGTGTTTTACCAAGTCCAACACCTCCATAGATGAAAAGAGGATTATATTGTTTACCCGGTTTTTCGGCAACGGATTTTGCAGTGGTATAGGCAAATTGGTTGGAGTCCCCTACAATAAAGCTTTCAAATATCAGGGATGGATTGAGATAGGTACTTTTGGTACTTTGTTTTTCTGTAGTTTGTTTGTTTTGTACTACAGGCGCAGATACAGCCTGTTTGCCTACTATGATCTTGATTTCAGGTTTGATCTCATTTTGGAGTTCGAAAAGATGGGCAAGTTTTTGTGTATATTTGGTTTGAACCCATTTGGCCACAAGCATATTGGGTGCGTTGAAATAAACGATATTGCTTCTGGAATGTTTGGCATCGTAGACAAGATTTTTGATATAGCGTTCGTATTCTATTTCGCTGATCTCTTTTTTGAGTTCAAAGATCACTTTTTGACCGATGTTCATTGTAACATTCCTTTGGATGTGAGTAAATAAAATAAAGTATGAAACCTTAATGTGAATAACTTTAGGCATTTTAGCCAATTTTAGCTAAAATAGCGTTAGTAAAGAGGAGTGAAGAAAATTATTCACTCTGTGAACAAAGGTGTGAATGAAAATATTAGGAATTGATCCCGGAAGCCGTAATTTAGGCTATTGTATACTTTTGTGGGACGGAAAAAGTTATTCACTGGTCGAAGCAGGTTTGCTTAAAATAAAGACAAAAAATTTACAAGAGCAGATTGTCGAGCTTGTAGAGGGTTTGGATGTGATTTTAAAGGCCCATACCATTGATGAGGTTGCCATTGAGGATATCTTTTTTGCTTTCAATCCAAAAACTGTTTTAAAACTGGCACAGTTTAGGGGTGCGCTTTCTCTTAAAATACTTCAAGAGATCGGGTATTTTTATGAATATACCCCTTTGCAGGTTAAAAAAGCGGTGACTGGTAACGGAAAAGCGGCAAAAGAGCAGGTCGCATTTATGGTTAAAAGATTGCTGGGGATTAAAAAAGAGATTAAACCGTTGGATATCACTGATGCGATGGCGATCGCATTGACCCATCTTCAACGGGTGAAGATGAGAAAATCTTAATTGGATACTGTTTTAACAGTCTGCGCGTTTTTCTTGATATCTATCAAGCGTTTGGACGGTACAGTGAAAGTCCGTTTGCTGTTGCCTTCAACAGATTCTTCGATGATCTTGTCATAGAGGTAGATATCGTTTCTAAAATAAGCTTTTCCATTTTCTTCATAGGCTGTAAAGTAGATGATATGTATCGGTACCGGTTTGGACAGACTGATCGTTACAGGCTGATTGGTAGCAAAAATCTGGTCGATTTTACTCTTGGTATAGCTTCCTTGAGCGTGCTCTAAAAGTGTACTCATCAATGCCATCGGTTTTTGGACCCTCATACAACCTGAGCTGTAAACCCTATAACGCTGGTCAAAAAGGGATTTATTATCCGTATCATGAAGATAAACGTCGTATTTGTTCGGGAACATGAATTTGACCCTTCCCAGGGCATTTTTATCTCCGGGGTACTGTACAAATCGGTAAGGAACCGGCCGGTCGCTGTTTTCATAAGGGTCGAGCTGGGCCTGTGTGATGCGGATCTCATTATTGCCTGCAAATGCATGGATGTTGTTTTCTTCAAGATAAGAAGGGTTCTCTCTGAGAACATGGATCAAATCCCGCTTGATAAGGTTATCAGGAACGGTCCAGGTGGGGTTGAGCACCATGAAACGGACTTTATCTTCAAAGAGCGGCGTAGGCCGGTCGATCCTTCCTACAACCAGTGCCATTTTCTTGGATGGTACGCCGTTTTTATAGTAAGTAAGTCTGAAATCAGGAATGTTTGATTCGATATACTCATCTTCAAAACTTTTCGGATAGAGTTTGGTCTTATCCAGGTTGGTGATAATGCTTTGAATATTATCGCTGATAGGCAAATTTAAATAGTAATTCGTTACTTTATCCACTTTTCCGTCTACGGCAATGTTATAGCGTTTTTGGAATGAAGCCACGGCACGTTGCAAGGTTTTGGTAAATGTTCTGTCGATCGGCGCATTTTTAGGGTAGTCTCCCTCAACCTGCAATCTTTGTTTGACCTGTTCAACACGTCCGGATTTGTCTCCCAGTTTTAACGTTTCGTTAGCGTATTCGACTTTTGGGAATGTCGGCATAGACTGATAGCGTTTAAGCAGTTTGATCAGTGCTTTATAGCGTTTTTCCATCGGAATGAGTGAATTAAGATAGGGATATATCTCTCCGCTTGCAATGGCAGAAAAAAGTGTATAGGTATCAGGAAGGGCTTTGAAAGTCATATCCCAATGGGCAGTGATATCATTGCTTGCTTTAAGTGCATAGAGTTTTTGTTGTACCAGATTCCAGTTCACATCCCCTTGTACGATAAAACGTACCAGTCTCACAAAAGAGTTGGTCAACATCATATCAACCCTCGCATAAACAGCGGCTTTATTGCCTTCATTGATCTGGTTGTTGTCCAGCTTATAAAGGTATTGGGCGATATTTTGTTGATCGAATGCTTTGTTTTTATAATTGAACATTGGATCTTGAAGTGCCAGGATCAATTGGTTCATTTTAGAGCGGTTTTCCGGACCGATCCACAACGGTTTATATCCTGCCTGCTGATAAAGCGCTTGGACGATCGGTTTGTTTTGACCTTTGAGGCGTTGTTGTAAACTCTGTTGAATGTTTGATGAGATCGTTTCAACTGAGATGATCTGGGCATGCAATGAACCTTCTAATAATAGAAGTAAAAGGAAGGCATAAATAAAACGCAAGGGTTTCTCCAATGATGGTACTTTTTTTGGAGCGTATTATAGTAAAATTATAGTGAAAATAAGATATAGAAAAAATGAATGTTTTTTGTTTTTAGAAAGATAATCATACTTTCTATTTTTTCCTTTAAAACCCGTCTTTAAACCAGTTTTTAATAAGAAAAAACTTTGTTAGCAATCCTTATATTTTTTGTCGATAAGTTTTAAATATTTCACCGGAGTAACCTCTTTCATTGCCTGGGCAAGCCACTGTATCTGAAACCATGCAGCTCCCGAATCTCTGAGGTCAAAATAGTTTTTGAGGCTTCTGATATTGAAAGTTACGACCATATCTACCTTCCAGTTATCGGTCACGATATGTTTAAAGGCATCACCGACATTTCTTTTTTTCTTTCCCGCTTCCAAGGCTTCGTAGAGTGCTTTGGCATTGTATTTGTACTCTTCGATCAGAGGTAGGGAGGATTTTGCGACGGCATTGTTGATAAAATCACCGTCTCTGTCGTATTGGAATTTGAGTTTTTCATATATGGCACGAATTTCAATGGCCAAGTATGCTTTATCCGTAATCACAAAGAGGTGAAGTTCAAGCAGTTTTTCTAAGAAAAATTCAAATCCGTTTTCACTTTCCAAAGAAGCAACAAAAGCATTGATTACGCTGGACATGGTGTATCTCGTGCTGCGTACAGAGATCGCCTGGATCCGGTGTCTGGCATGCTCCTGGAGTACGCCCCTGGAAGTTCCCTGTATCAGATAGCTTAATGTGGCATGTTCGATGATCGAATGGTGGTGATGAACCCATGCAAGATTTGCGAGAAGATCGGAAGATTCGATACGGTTGATCTCTTGGGAATCCAAAGTCGTCATGGCATTGCGAACACATTCATTTTCACTGTTCTCGAAACTGTCATAGCAGGTACGTGCCGCGATTTCCGCAACACCCAGCCCGCTTTCCTGCAAAAGGGTAACTTTTGGTTTTTCATAGGTTATCTGGTACATCTGCATAGGGTGCTCCCGCATTATTTGGGTACAATTATAACACTATTATCTAAAGGATAAAACATGCGGCCGGATGAACGGTTTTTTAGTTTTGAAGCGGATTTCAGAGAACCTTATGCCAGGGACAGGGACAGGGTATTGCACTGCAGTTCTTTTAGAAGACTGGAGTATAAAACACAGGTTTTTCTCAATCACGAAGGGGATTATTTCCGTACACGATTGACCCATTCGCTTGAAGTCAGCCAGATTGCCCGTACCCTATCAAGAATGCTTGGACTCAATGAAACTTTGGCAGAGGTGATCGCACTTTCCCATGACCTTGGACATACCCCTTTTGGCCATGTGGGTGGGGATGAACTGGATAAATTGCTTAAAGATGACGGCAGAGCATTGGGGTTTGAACATAATTTTCAATCTTTTCGAGTATTGACGAGATTGGAAAAACGGTATAAAGAGTTTGATGGGCTTAATTTGACTTTTGCGACGCTTGAAGGCGTATTGAAACACTCTTTCCCATATAAAAAACCGTTTTTGGAGGGGTTGGATCCACGGTTTGCTCTTGATAAACACCCTTCTTTGGAGGCGATGGTTGTAGATCATGCCGATGAGATCGCCTATACCAGCCATGATATTGATGATGGGATCAAGTACGGCTTGATCGGTTTTGAAGATCTACAAGAAGATGCACTTTTTTTACGGGTGGATGCGATGGTGCAAGAAGAAGGGATCGGAAGGGATGACATGCTGTACCGTCACCGTTTTGTGGCCGGATTGATCAAGATACTGGTCGAGGATTTCATCGAACATTCAAAAGAGGGTGCCCAACAGCATCGTCAAGAAGAGCCTATTTGTGCAACTTTGGATGCATCGAAGCCATTGCCTCTAGGATTTTCGGATCAAACGACTACAGAACTCAAACGGTTGAAAAAAATTCTTTTTCAGAAACTCTACAGACACGAGAAGATTGTCAAAAAAATGTATGCCGGAAAGCAGTGTATCAAAGGGTTGTACCGGGCATTCAGTGAAGATCCTGACCTGTTGCCTCTTCACCAGAAAGCATTGTTTGAAAGTCGCAACAAGCAGCGGGTGATCGCTGATTATATCGCTGCGATGACGGACCGGTATGCGATGAAAACCTATCATGAACTCTACGGATTTTCGCTTTGAAACAGAGGAAAATTTCTCGGTAAATCTTATACATAGTAAGTTTTGGATATAATTCGCGAAAAATATAATGGGAATAGTTTCCCATTTTTAGGAAAATTTATGCAAAAAATCAAAAATATTGCCGTTATCGCACACGTTGACCACGGTAAAACGACATTGGTAGATAAGTTGCTTCAGCAAAGCGGTACGTTCGCAGCGCACCAGGAAGTCCAGGAAAGAGCGATGGACAGCAACAGTATCGAAAAAGAAAGAGGGATCACGATTCTTTCCAAAAATACGGCCATCACCTATGGAGATCACAAGATTAATATTATCGACACTCCGGGCCACGCCGATTTTGGTGGAGAGGTTGAGCGTGTTTTGAAGATGGTGGATGGCGTATTGCTCCTTGTAGATGCACAAGAGGGTGTTATGCCTCAGACAAAATTCGTTCTTAAAAAAGCGATCGAACTGGGATTGATCCCGGTCGTTGTGATCAACAAGATCGACAAAGAAGCGGCAGAGCCGGACAGGGTAATGGATGAGGTATTCGATCTCTTGGTTGCTTTGGATGCAAATGAACAGCAGCTTGAATTTCCGGTATTGTACGCTGCAGCAAGAAACGGTTATGCCAAGTGGAACATGGAAGATGAAAATAAAGACATGACACCGCTTTTTGAAGCGATTTTGGAGCACGTTCCCTATCCGACAGGTTCAGCCGAAGAGTTTACTCAGGCCCAAGTTTTTACGCTTGACAATGACAACTTTGTAGGACGTATCGGTATCGCTCGTATTTTTAACGGAAAAGTGAGAAAAGGTGATGAGTTTGCATTGGTCAAAGCGTCAGGAGAGAAGTCAAAGGGCCGTATCAGTAAACTGATTGGGTTTAAAGGGCTTGAGAGAATAGACATCACTGAGGCAGAAGCAGGGGATATCGTAGCGATCGCAGGATTCTCGGATATCGATGTGGGAGATAGTATCTGTGACTCCTCAAATCCAGTACCGCTTGATCCAATGCACGTCGAAGAGCCGACACTTTCCGTTATCTTCTCGGTTAATGACGGGCCGTTGGCGGGAACAGAAGGAAAACATGTTACTTCCAATAAGATCAGAGAAAGACTTGCAAAAGAGATGGAGACCAATATTGCGATGAGAATGGAGCCGATGGGAGATGCCTCTTTCAAGGTTTCAGGCCGTGGTGAGCTTCAGATCGGTATTTTGGCTGAAAATATGAGAAGAGAAGGATTTGAGTTCCTTCTTGCAAGACCGGAAGTTGTGATCAAAGAGGAAAACGGTATCAAAATGGAGCCGTTTGAGCATTTGGTTGTTGATGTACCTGAAGAGTTTCAAGGTGTAGCGATCGAAAAACTGGGTAAAAGAAAAGCAGAGATGACTTCACTCGCACCGATGCCTGATGGTACAGTCAGACTTGAGTTCGAGATACCGGCACGCGGTTTGATCGGATTTAGAAATGAATTCTTGACAGATACGAAAGGCGAAGGGATCATGAACCACTCTTACTTGGAATATAGATCGTATTCTGGTACAGTTGAGAGCCGTACGCCTGGCGCATTGGTCTCTATGGATGATGGAGAGGCAGTTGCCTTCTCTATCTTTAACCTTCAAGCCAGAGGGGTTATGTTCATCAAGCCTCAGGATAAAGTGTATAACGGAATGGTTATTGGCGAGTCTTCAAGGCCTGGAGACCTTGAAGTGAACCCGCTCAAAGGTAAACAGTTGACAAACATGCGAACAAGCGGTGCGGACGAGGCGATCAAATTGATCCCGCCAAGACCGGTCACGCTTGAGTCGGCGATGGAGTGGATCGAAGATGACGAATTGGTAGAAGTAACACCAGAGAGTATCCGTATCCGTAAAAAATATCTTGATCCAGCCATGAGAAAACGTCTTCAAAGAGATAAGAAAAACGAAAAATAATTCTACATTTTTAGCAGGAGATACCTTTTCCTGCTAAGCATTATTTTATACATATCACTCTTTCTATCAAAACTCTTAAAATTTTATTCCATTATTTTGCTATCTATTGAACAAAAAATGATTTTAAAATTGTTTTTTAAAGCGAAGTTTATTGCCAAGACTAATGGTCGTATCGGATGTTTTGTAAATTGCTATGAATGGGTCATTGGGATGCAAAGGTTTCTGTTCTGTGGCGTGAAAATCCGAACGAGATTGTCTAAGAGACTTTAGAAATGGGTCATAATCGCTTGAACACCCATGTATTCCCATAAGTGCCAAAATAAGTAGAAATTTTTTAGACTTCATAAGGTATTATAGCCATTGATCTATAAAAATGAAGGAGTTAGTATGTCTGCACTGGTAGAGTTTGCGATGTTCCCTACAGAAAAAACGCAGAGTAAAAGCGCTTTTGTAGCCAGAGTATTGGATATCGTTGATAAAAGCGGTTTGCCTTATCAGCTGACCCCTATGGGTACGATCATAGAGGGAGAGAGCGTAGAAGAGGTTTTAGCTGTTGTCAACGAAGCCTATAAGGAGTTGCAAAAGGATTGTGAGCGTATCTATAGTACGATCAAGATAGACTATCGTACAGGAGATGTCGGAAGATTGCAAAAAAAGGTTGGGGCTGTTGAAGGCAAATTGGGACGGAAGCTTCATTCATAATGTAACCGGTTTATTTATTGCCTATTGAAGCGTTAGCAGGGCATATTTTTGGATTTGTCTTTTGAAGGTCGGGATAGTATATAAAGTTTTTGATATAATACTTTAAATTTTTCACAGGGGAATAAGCATGTGTGCCGAAAAAATACAACGCATCATTCAAGCGATTATCCTGGGCTTTGTCATGGGACTAGCCGGAATGGGTATGCTCAAGGCGGCATTTCTTTTACAGTTGGCAATGATGCTGATGCTGTTGATAGCAGGAATAACAGGTTTTTGTCCGAGTTTGATTATCCTCAAAAAAATCTTTCCATCCTGTGAAAGTCAAGAAAAGGAATCATAACATGTCAAATATTTCATATAAAGATGCCGGAGTGGATATCGATGCGGGAAATGCATTTGTAGAAGCGATCAAAAGCGATGTCAAATCAACGTTTGATCGCAATGTGATCGGGGGAATCGGATCTTTTGCAGGTGCTTATGCATTGCCTGCAGGGTATAAAGAGCCGGTTATCCTCTCTGCTACAGACGGGGTAGGAACAAAACTGAAAATAGCGATCGAGAGCGGAAAATTTGACACGGTAGGTATCGACCTGGTTGCGATGTGCGTGAACGATCTGATCTGCAATATGGGAACGCCGATGTTCTTCTTGGATTATTACGCAACAGGAAAACTGGTTCCGCAAAATGCCCAGGCGGTGGTTGCAGGTATCGCTGAAGGATGCAGAAGGGCAGAGTGTGCATTGGTAGGCGGAGAAACGGCTGAAATGCCCGGGATGTACAGTGAAGATGATTTCGATCTTGCAGGATTTGCCGTGGGGATCGCAGAACGAAGCGAGATGGATACAGTAAGCAATGTAAAAGCGGGACAGGTATTGATCGCATTGCCAAGTTCAGGCGTTCATTCAAACGGGTATTCTCTGGTAAGAAAACTCTTTTTTGATAAACTAGGAATGAGCTTGGATTCAGAATTTGAAGGCAAGCCGTTGGTTGAAACGCTCTTGGAACCTACGCGTATCTACGTTAAAGAGTTTAAAGCCAATAAACCATACATCAAAGCCCTGGCGCATATTACCGGGGGAGGGATTGTGGAAAACCTTCCTAGGGTACTTCCAGAAGGTATTAAAGCCGTAGTAAACAAATCATCTATCCGTATCCTTCCAATCTTTGATTTTATGGCCAAACATGTGGATGAAGATGAAATGTACAGGGCTTTCAATATGGGTGTGGGAATGATCTGGGTTGTAGAGCCGCAGGACGTGGAAACAGTCCTGGCAGGTACTGATGGTTATGTGATCGGTGAGCTTGCTGAAGGTACCAAAGGCGTGGAACTGATCTAGCCTTCCTAAATATTATATTCTTCGGGGAAAATCCACTCCCCGTTGAATAAATACCTCTTCTTTTTTATCAAATGATTAAGCAATGACCTCTCTGTCCAAATCCCCGTTTTTCAGCTTTTTCATGTAAAGATCCAGGTTTGCCTTCACATCGCCTTGAAGTAGGTAAAGTCCTATGAGGTTAGGCAATGCCATTCCCAAGATTAGCAAATCTGAAAAATCAAGCAGTGCTGAAGCAGAGGTGACAGATGCCAATACCGTGAAGATCACAAAGATCAGTTTGTACACGATCGTATATTTTTCCCCGAAGAGATAGGTCCATGAACGCTCTCCGTAGTAAGACCAGGAGATCATCGTACTGAACGCGAAAAGAACGATAGAGAAAGATAAGATTATCGGGAACCATGAAATGACCGTTCCATAGGCTGCAGCCGTAAGAGCAGCCCCCTGCTTGGTAGCTACAAGATTTGCAAATTCACCACTTGGATCATAAACTCCCGTTGTAACGATCACAAGGGCTGTCATCGTACAAATAACGATCGTATCGATAAAGGGTTCATAAAGTGCTACCATTCCCTGTCTAACCGGGTATTTGACTGAGGCAGTGGAGTGCACGATAGCCGCTGAACCGATTCCTGCTTCGCTGGAGAATGCAGCCCTTTTAAACCCCTGTACGAGTACACCTATCATGCCTCCCGCAACCGCTGTCGGTGCAAATGCTTCTTGAAAAATGAGTGAGATTGCATGAGGAAGTGCAGAAGCATGTACAATCAGGATCCACAAAGATGCACTCAGATAGACAAATACCATCAAGGGAACGATCTTTTCGGCAGTCTGTGCGATACGTTTGATTCCCCCTATGATAACAAAACCTACAATGGTAGCCATAATCAGGCCAAAGATAACAGGATAACCATCAAAGAGATCTATGCGTTCTTTGAGTGCTCCCAGAGCCTGTGAAGTTTGAAAGGCATTCCCTGCTCCCAGAGAGCCGCCTATGGCCAAAAAAGCGAAAATAGAAGCCAGGATACTACCAGTTTTGGCATAGCCTTTGGAAGCCAATCCTTTGGAAAGGTATTGCATTGCCCCGCCCATAATATGCCCGTCAGGACGTTTTTGCCGGTAGATCTGGGCCAGTGTCACCTCGGTAAATTTGAGTGTCATCCCGAAAAATCCTGCCAGGATCATCCAAAATGTAGCTCCAGGACCGCCTATAGAGATCGCGATAGCCACACCGGCGATATTTCCAAGACCAACAGTTGCTGAAAGGGCGGCACTTAAGGATTGAAAGGGAGTGATCTCTCCAATATCATCGGCAGTTTTATATTTTCCCGTCAGGATCTTGAATGCATGAGAGAACATACGTACATTGATAAAACCAAATCGGAAAGTAAGGAAGACGCCCCCGATGATAAGCCATGCCACAATGAAAGGCATTCCTCCGCCTTCTACTTTTCCTCCGAAAATATCAAAAAAGAAAAATGAGGCTAAAAAACCGTTGATCTGTTCAAATAGGTCATTCATTTACCAACTTCTCCATGCATATATTGACCAACCATTATACTCTTTAAGGGTTAAAGTACCCCTCTAAAACACTAAAAAATGAAAAAATGTGATTTTCTCTCTTTTTTCTATTGACAAATCATTTTCTTTTGATTATAATTGCAGTCCTTTTTCAGGCGAACGGAGTGTAGCGCAGTCTGGTAGCGCACCTGGTTTGGGACCAGGGGGTCGAAGGTTCGAGTCCTTTCACTCCGACCATTAATTTAGATCTTTAAAATACAATATAATTAGAAAACCAATAGATGGTGGACGTAGTTCAGTTGGTAGAGCACCAGTTTGTGGCACTGGGTGTCGCGGGTTCGAGCCCCGTCGTCCACCCCATTAATGATTATGAACCGCCTAAAGAAGAAGCGCTAGTAGCTCAATTGGATAGAGCATCAGACTTCGGATCTGAGGGTTAGGGGTTCGAGTCCTCTCTGGCGTACCATCGAGAGAAAAAAGTTTAATTATATTGATGCGTTCGTAGCTCAGCTGGATAGAGCACTCGCCTTCTAAGCGAGCGGTCTCAGGTTCGAATCCTGACGGACGTACCACTTTTAAGAATCACATGCGGATGTGGTGAAATTGGCAGACACGCTAGACTTAGGATCTAGTGCCTTACGGTGTGGAGGTTCGAGTCCTCTCATCCGCACCATCTTACATATTTACACAATCTAACAAAACCTAAAAATTCTTAACAAACTCCCTAAAACACGATCATTAAAACCTATTGTTAATTTAACACAGTCTAACTTAATTCAACTGAAGCTATAATTTTTAGAGGGGCTTAAAGAGGGGTTTTGAATTTTGGCTTGGTTCGATTTTCTTACCCCTCTTCCCACCCTGCTAAAAAATAGACAAAGATAGGACTATGCCACGTATAGCGACACCCCTCAGTGATAAAGAAGTTCAGAAAGCCAAACCAAGAGAAAAAAAGTATAAACTCCATGATGGTGGAGGTCTTTACCTCATCGTAAATCCAAAAGGTACAAAGAGCTGGAAGCTTGATTATCAGATAGATGCAGCACGTAAAGAGATAAGCTTAGGCATATACCCGGTTATGACTCTCAAAGAAGCACGAGAAGAAGCGTTAAGGGTGAAAAGAGAGATCAGCCAAGGCATGGATCCTCTTGCAGAGAAAAAAGTCAGAAAGCTGCAACGAAAAGAAGAGAAGCAAAACACCGAGTTTGATCAAAAAACACAGCTTCACCTGGTAGTAGATGAGTGGTTGGAACTACACGATAAAAAAGTGACGGATTACACGGCACGTAAAACACGGGCGTTACTCTATAATAATCTTTTACCTGCATTTAGTGAAAGTACCCCAAAAGGTAAGATACTTTCTTCGACTCCTATCAGTCATATAAAACACCATCAGATCACCGATCTTCTTAAGGAAAAAGCAAAAGAGACAGAATACAGCGCTAAGAGATTGAAACAGTTTTTAGGGCGTGTTTGGCTTTTTGCCGTTACCAGCGGCTATTGCGAGAATAATATTATCGAGAATATCAGTGATGAGGTGCTGCCGTCTCCAAAAGTGAAGCATATCGACAAGATCACAGATGAGAAGTTATTAGGTAAGTTGCTCAGCGACATTGACGGCTATACAGGTAACACGGTTGTTAGAGCTGCCCTGCAATTCGTTACCTATACAATGCTGAGGGCTTCAACATTGGTAACGCTTAAATGGGAGTATGTGGACTTTGAGAACAAAACGATCACTATCCCCCGTGAACAGATGAAAGTCAAAGATCAGAACCTCAACGATTTTACTATGCCTTTGGTAGATCAGGCTATGGCAGTCCTGGAGGAGCTGAAACCTATCAGCGGATGGAGTGAGTATATTTTCTCCATAGACGGGAAGCCGATCAACAAAGAGAGCGGGAACAAGGCTCTCAGGACATTAGGTTACAACGATGCAGCCAAAGGACTTAAACAGACAATGCACAGCTTCAGGGGTACGTTTAGGAGTTTGGCAGAAACACACCAGGATCAGCATAATGCACCGTATGAAGTGAAAGAAGCGATCTCATTGTTCCAGTTTTAAAATATTATGGAAATGTTGTATAATATATAAATTCGCAGCCGAAAGGTCGGGAGAGAGGATAGAAAATGGATAAAACATTTATCTTATATGTAGCAGTGGGTTTGGCATTTATTTATTTTATTATTAACTTTCTTGGTGATTTGCAAAAAGAAGATGATAAATTGAGCAATCAAAGTTTTAGAATTGAGCATCAATATGATAAATATCAAGAGAAAGACAGTATTGGCAGAGATATTCTGGTATTGAGTGATGTTGATGAAAAAACTCAGATTGAAGCATGGCAAAAAAGTAAGTTAAAAAAAGAGTTTTTAGAACTTTTCCCTGATTTTGATGAAATGAAACGGTTTGTTAAAGAAAGAATCCGTGGAGATGAGTTTAAGCAAAAGCTTTTAAAAACAATCAATGAGACAGAAACCGGCTATTTTGGCGGTTCCCTTAATGCTGAAGATGCCAAAAAAAAGCTTGATACTTTAAAATAATCTTATCCCCTCCAAAGGAGAGTTGCTATCAATAGCAAGGATCTCCCATTCTACTTCTATCTCCATAGAGATAAACTTCTACACGTCTGTTGAGTGCACGATTTTGCGCAGTATCATTAGGAGCGATTGCTTTCTCGTATGAACATCCTTTTGTATATGGTCTACCGTTTACAGATAGGATATTGGCAACCGTTGCTGCTCTTCTTTGTGAGAGGCCTTTGTTATATTCGTAACTCCCTTGAGTATCGGTAAATCCTGCTACCCCTACAATCGTTTGTGGATAACGTTCGAGTAGTCTTGCGATTTTTTCCACTTTGTAGCGTGCATTTGGTTGCAATGTTGAAGAATCGGTTGCAAACATCATGCGGTCTCTGAAAATAATTTTCACATGGTCTCTTGCTTTTGAAACGATAATGTCTCTTCGTGGATCCAGAGCAGCCAAAGGATCATTATCTACGCCAGTTCCAAGGGCACGGGCAACTTCATTGGCTTGTTGATCCATACTATAACCGATCGCTCCGCCTACAGCAGCCCCAAGAAGTCCCCCAATTAGCGCTCTTTGGCCTTTATGATGACCTTGGGTATTGTATCCTATCAATGCACCTGCCAATGCACCTGTTGCGGCACCGGTTTTAGTACGGTCATAACTGCTGTCCTGAACAAGTCCCGGCTCATTGTAGCATCCAGCCAACAGGAATGCCCCCATCGTACATGCAATTACGGGTTTTATTAATTTCATTATTACTCCTTTAATTTAAAATATTTCATTCCCATCCGTTATCTTCAGGTTGCGGTTCAGGATTTTTCTCATCAATTGAATTTCCGATCGCTCCTCCTGCAGCAGCGCCCAAAAGACCGCCGATCACGGCATTGCGGCCTCTATGACGGCCAGAAACATTATATCCGATCACAGAGCCTGCTACGGCGCCTGTTACTGCACCAGTTTGCGTTGCATTTCTCGGTGCGGCTTCCTCTCCGGTACATCCACTTAAGACAAAGATACCCAGACTGCTTGCTAAAGCCAATTTTAATAGATGATTTTTCATCAATAAATCTCCTTATTTTCTTGTTCAAAAATTATAAAAATTATAGCATATAAATGTGGTTAAATTGTGTTATGGCTTAGTGATTTTTGCATGCCATTCGTAAAGTGTTTTTTCAAAACCGATCTGTTTGGTATGATAAAAATGCTTGGGCCGCATAAGATAGTTTTGTTTGACCCATCCTCCTGTATCATGGGGATAGAGATAATTTTTTGCATGGGTTTTGATATGATCAGGGATCGGGTCTATTTCCCCGTTTTTGATGTTTTTGATCGCCTCATTGATGGCAAGATAAGCACTGTTTGACTTTGGTGAAGAGGCAAGATAGATAACCAGCTGAGAGAGGGTGATACGGGCTTCCGGGTAGCCTATGTGCTTAACGATATTCAGTGCTGAACTGGCAAGGTTGAGTGCATGGGGGTTTGCATTGCCTATATCCTCACTTGCAAGGATACAAAGGCGTCTTGCAATGAATTCCGCATTTTCTCCTCCGTCTATCAGTCTGGCAAGATAATAGATCGCAGCATCAATATCGCTTCCCCTGATACTTTTTATCATAGCCGAAGTGAGTTCATAATGGCTTTCGCTTTCACTGCTTCCCGCTTGTATGGCGTGTGGCCGGATGTTTTTTAGCATATCAAGCGTGATAGGTGAACTGATCATGCTAGCACTTTCAAGCAGATTGAGCATGGCACGCGCATCACCTGCACTGGAAAAAACAAGATACTCTTTGGCTTCCTTGCCGATTTCTATCTTTTCTGACTGCAGAATATGTTCAAGATAGTGCATCATCTCTTTGGTTGCAAGAGGCTTGAGTTCAAAAAGATGGGATCTGGAACGCATCGCTGCTGTCAGAGAATAATAGGGATTTTCTGTTGAAGCACCTATGATGAGTGCGGATTGATTTTCCATGAAGGGCAAAAGAACCTCTTGTTGACTCTTGCTCAACCGATGGACTTCATCGATGAAGATCAATGGTTTTTGGAGTGCATGGGTATGGTTTTTAAGTATATTTCTAAGTTCATCGATCTTGAATGTGGTAGCATTCATCTCGTAGAAAGGCCTTTGCATCTGTGTAGCGATAATGCGGGCGAGGGTGGTTTTACCGCAGCCCGGCGGCCCATAGAAAAACGTATGCAAAAGTGCACCCGATTCGACAGATTTTCTTAAAATCCCTGCTTCCCCCAGTAGGTGAGGCTGTCCCACCATCGCATCTAATGTTTTAGGACGATATTTGAGTGCGAGATTTCTCAAGGATCACTCTTTATGTTGAGATCTGGTTTTATTCTTCTCTTGTCTGAATTTTTTCATAAATTTATGAACATCGTCATACTCTTTGCGTGAGAAGAAACGTGTTTTATCGGTTGGTAGGTTATTGAGCTCTATCCCTCCGAAAGCTACGCGTTTCAGATCAAGGATATTTGCGCCAAAATGGGCAAAAAAGCGGCGAAGTTCTCTGTTTTTACCTTCGGCTATGGTAACCCGGAGTTTTGTAAAGTTGTTGCCTTCTTTTCTGATCTCATAGTGGACAAAAGGAGCAAACTCCATACTGGTGATCGTACTCTTTTCATGTGCTCCGGCTCTGGCATCATCAAGGATAAGCCCGTTTTCCATCGCGTTGATCATCTCTTTGCTAAGCGGTTTATCTATTTTGATGTTATAAGTACGTTCCAGCTCACTTTCCATAAGGGCTTGTGCAACTGCAGGACTGTCTGTTAAGATCAAAAGCCCTTCTGAAGCATAATCCAGTCTTCCAACCGGAGTAAAGTGTCTGAATTTCCCAGGAAGTTTGTGATAGACCGTAGTGCGCCCCCTGTCATCTTTTTTGGTGACAAGTACACCTTTGGGTTTATTGTAAACGATCATTGTCAGTTCGGTGCGTTTTTTGATCGGTTTGCCTTTGATGGAGATGATATCACTCTCTTGAACCTCGTAGGCAAAATCCTTAATGACATTTCTTCCGAGTGTCACTTCGCCTGATTCGATCAGTTTATCCGCTTCACGTCTGGAGTACTTGGTATGGTGTGAAATATATTTGTTTAGTCTCATAAAAATGGTTCCTATTTACTTTTGATGCCTGCATTGACCAGATCGTGGATATGTAAAAGGCCGATAACCTTTTTCTCCTTATCAGTAATAGGCAGTACCTGAATACGTTCATTCTCGATGATCTCAAGCGCTTGACTGGCAAGCAGCTGGGTATCATGATAGCTTTTTGGATCACGGGTGGCATATTCGATAGCAAGATGCTCAAGATTGAACGATTCTTGCATAAGCGCTCTGCGAACGTCTCCGTCACTGAGTAGGGCATTTAGTCTTCCCGTATCATCAACGATAAGCACGGTTCCCAGTTTTCCCTCGCTCATGGTGACGATTGCTTCCTTTAGGGTCGTGTCATTTTTTATGATAGGAAGTTCTGTTGTACGCATCAGGTCTTCGATCTTGACAAAAAGCCTTTTTCCCAGGGATCCCCCGGGATGGAACGAAGCAAAATCTTCGTGTTTAAATCCCCGCTTTTCCATCAATGCTACGGCAAGGGCATCCCCGATAGCCATTGTCAATGTAGTAGAAGCGGTAGGCGCTACATTTAGAGGACAAGCCTCTCTTTCTACAGAAATATCCAAACAGACATCAGAATAGCGGCCTAACGAAGAGTCCAGATTCCCGGTCAATCCGATCAGTGGGATATCAAAACGTTTGATATGGGGAAGGATTTTGGTAAGTTCTTCGCTTTCACCGCTGTTGCTGATGGCTATAAGCGTATCTCCTTTGCCTATCATCCCAAGATCCCCATGCAATGCTTCGGTAGGGTGCAGGAAAAAACTAGACGTGCCTGTACTGGCAAAGGTAGCAGCCATTTTGGCACCAACAAGTCCAGATTTGCCTACACCGGTAATGATGAGCTTTCCCTTGGTCTGCATGATCAGTTCAATAGCATCCAAAAAACTTTGATCTAAACGTTCGGCAGCACGTTCAAGAGCCTGTGCTTCGATATAGAATGTTTCTTGTGCAATTTTGATAAGGTCCATAATATACTCTTTCTTCTGGTACAAAAATTATAGCATAAGCTATCACTAAATGGGTAGGTTGTCTAAGAGTTGAAGAGAACCCGTCAAACACCTTTTTGAAGGTGAAAAACAGGTTAAATGCCTTAGATGATAAAGATAGTAGGGATGATAAGCGGATATCTTTTTTTGATTCTAACCACATGCTTTCTGACACTGTTCCTGATCTCATTTTCAATGTTTCTATGATCTTTGAGTGCTTCTGGTTTCATATTAAGCATCATCGTCTCAAGCAATACTTCGATCTCTTTGGCAAATTTCTTATCATCTTTGTCCGCTACAAGTCCATGCGAAGTTACGATCGGTTTTCCGACTACCTTTTGATTCTCTTGAGAGATCTGAGCTACGATATTGATGATACCGTCTTCAGCCAGTTTCTGTCTATCAAGGACAACATCATTTTCGATTTTCATGTTGTTTTGATTGTCGATATAGGTCTTGCCGTTTTTAACGGTTTTGACTTTTTTGATATATTTTGGTGTGATCTCTACCTGATCACCATCGCTCATGAGCAGGATATTGCGCTCTTCTACACCACAGCTGACAGCTGTTTTTGCATGTTTGGCGATGTGATTGTATTCCCCATGCACAGGAAGGAAAAACTTAGGCTGAATGAGTCTGAGTACCAGTTTTTGTTCCTCTTGAGCGGCATGGCCTGAAACGTGGATATCGCCAAACTCTTTATAGTATACACTGACACCGGCTTTCATCAGAAGGTTCATCAGTTTTGATACAGAAGATTCATTCCCTGGGATCGCACTGGCCGAAATGATCACCGAATCGCTAGGTTTCAGTTTGATATGGCGGTGTTCATCGGTAGCCATACGGTTAAGTGCGGCCATGGTTTCGCCTTGTGAACCGGTAGTGACAATGAGGATTTCGTTGTCCTTATACTTGGAAACCTCATGCACTTCGATAAAATGCTTATCATCAATATCCACATAACCCAATGCTCTGGTCGTTTCAACATTTCGCTCCATAGAGCGACCGATGACACAGATTTTTCTTCCGGCTTTTACCCCGCGTTCCATCGCCTGGTAAATACGGTGGATATTGGAAGAGAAAGTCGACATGATCACTCTTCCTTGTGCAAGTTCAAAGAGCGTATCGAATGTTTTCCCTACTACAGCTTCACTTTTGGTAAATCCTGGATTATGAGAATTGGTCGAGTCTGATAAAAGACACAATACCCCTTTTGAACCGTAATAGGCATAACGTTGAAGATCTGAAGTATAGCCATCTATCGGCGTATGGTCGATCTTAAAGTCTGCCGTATGGACGATCGTTCCGGCTGGTGTCTCTATCGCCAAAGAACATGCATCAATGATCGAGTGTGTCATGTGAATCCACTCGATTTTAAGATCACCGATCTCATACGGTTTTCTTTTTGTGACGAAATTGAAGTACTTTGTATCGGCTTTAAGACCATGTTCATTGAATTTATTCTCAATCAAGGCAAGGGCTAACGGTGTCCCGTAAACAGGGAATTTCAACTCTTTGAAAAGGTAAGGCATTGCACCGATATGGTCTTCATGTCCATG
This sequence comes from Campylobacterales bacterium, assembly GCA_014763895.1. Classification (GTDB taxonomy): domain Bacteria; phylum Campylobacterota; class Campylobacteria; order Campylobacterales; family Sulfurovaceae; genus Sulfurovum. Next base: position 69,225 of record JACXUM010000008.1, on the reverse strand, counting down.
GGTGATGATGATGGCTTTTATCTTATCTTTGATCGTATGAAGATAGGAAAAATCTGGGACCAAGATATCCACACCATGCATCGTTTCGTCCGGGAAACTCATCCCCACATCGATCACGATAGCGGTTGTTTCTGTCTCAAGTACCGCCATGTTCCCACCGATCTCTCCGAGTCCTCCAAGCGGTGTAAAACGGATTTTTGCTTTGCTGTTAAGATCAAGTTTTTGTTTCCAGGGTTGCATTCTGGCATCCTGAATGCGTTTGTTCTCATCCAGGGAAGCTCTCATCTCTTCACTGACCGTTGTAGGATTTTTCCTTCGGTTATTGTTCTGATTGCTTGGCTTTTGTTTCGGTTTATTTGGGTTATAGGGTTTTTGCCCTGCATTGCTTTGAGAATCCTGTTGTTGCATAGATGGGTTAACAGCGGTTTCTTCTGCATTACTTTGGTTTTTGTTTGGATACGGTCTTCGCTGATGAGGTCTTTTGTTAGGTTGCCCCTCTCCAGGTTGGGCATTCTGTGCCTGGTTATTTCTTCTATGTGGGTTCGGTCTTCTATTGCGCGGTGGTCTTTGCGGCTGGTTTTCTTTGTTGTTGATGTTTTCGTTGTTTTGATTGTTCATCTAAATAATCCTTTAATTCATTATATAAGTGATGATATATAGATGTCTCAGCTTCATGAGGTCGTAAATTGGAATCTAATCCCAATTTGTTAAAAGTTTGCTCCACTATCTCTTTAGAAAAAGCAGCCATAAGATTTCGAATCAGTTTTTTTCGAGGCTGCCCAAAAGCGATTTTGAGAAACATTTCGAACATACTGTCGTCTATGGTCTGTTCTTTTTCAATCAAAAGCACCGCAGAAGTCACTTTTGGGGGCGGAATGAATGCTCCGGGTTCAACCTCAAAACAAACCTTTGCCTTGCCGGCGCTGCTGGCAAGCACAGAAAGCGCAGAAAAGGCTTTCTGTTTGGCTTTTGCAGCAAATTTGTCGGCAACTTCTTTTTGAACCATCACCAGTATGGACCTGCAATTGGTATCTTTTAATGCTTTTAAGATGATATTGGTGGCAATATAATAGGGTAGGTTCGCTATCAAATGATAAGGCTCATTCAGTAAGCTACCCGACTCCCAACGCTCAAGCACATCTCCACATTCGAGCTTGAATCTACCTTCGTGCATAGGTACTTCAAAATCGTTTTTAAGATGCTCACATAACCTTTTGTCGACCTCAAATGCTGTGACATTTTTAGCTTTTACAAGCTCTTTGGTTAAATCACCTAATCCAGGCCCAATTTCTGCGATGTTAAGATCGTCATTGGGCATCGATTGGATGATTTTGCGTATATAAGTACCATTTTTAAGAAAGTTTTGACCAAATTTTTTGTCTGCAAAACTCGCCAAATCCTTATGAATCATACTACAATATACCTTTATAAACTACGCTGATGGATAATTTTTGTATAATCTTACCATAATTTAGAGTGTTTTTCGAGAAACGCTTGGAAAATGTATAAAAGTTCTATTTTATTTTCTTGATAGATTCTGCCGTTTATCCTGCCATAAGATTGCAAATATTATATTTTAATGGTAGGATTCACAGAGCAGTTTAGATTTTAAAATTATATTTTTAGGTGAGAAGAGTTCTTATGGATTATTTTGCAAAACGGATTATTCCTTGTTTAGATGTGAATGAAGGAAGAGTCGTTAAAGGCGTAAATTTTGTTGGTTTGCGTGATGCCGGAGATCCTGTTGAGGTGGCAAAACGCTATAATCAAGAGGGTGCGGATGAGATTACGTTTTTAGATATCACAGCTAGCCATGAAGGTCGTGATACGATCGTGGATGTGGTGAAAAAAGTAGCACAGGAGGTTTTTATCCCGTTAACCGTAGGGGGAGGGATTCGTCAATTGCAGGATATCTACAATCTTTTGAATGTAGGATGTGATAAGGTAAGTATCAATTCGGCAGCGATTAAAAGACCGGTATTTATCGAAGAGGGTGCCAAGCGTTTTGGTTCGCAATGTATCGTCGTAGCCATCGATGCGAAAAGGGTCGGTTCCGATAATTGGCATGTTTTTACCCATGGAGGCCGCAACGATACGGGTATCGATGCGATTGAGTGGGCAAAAGAAGCTTATGAAAGGGGAGCAGGTGAACTGTTGGTGACCTCTATGGATGCAGACGGTACCAAAGCGGGCTTTGATAACGATCTTAACCGTAGAATCAGCGACAGTGTCAATATCCCAGTGATCGCCAGCGGTGGAGCAGGAACGATGCAGCATATCGAAGAAGCATTTACGATTGGGCATGCCGATGCCGCATTGGCTGCATCAATCTTCCATTTTAGAGAAATCGATATCATGGAGCTAAAACATTATCTGCACGATAAACACATCCCGGTAAGGCTTTAAAATGATAATCTGTGCAGGGGAAAGAGAAACATTTGATTTTGCCACTCCTGTCGGGATTGGGATGACAGATGTAGCAATTAATTTGACTAGATTATGTATCATGAACCCTCCAGAATTTATTGTGTTTGTCGGGACCGCAGGAAGTTATGGGGACAAAAAGATCTTTGAGATCATAGAGTCTCGTACAGCGGCAAATATAGAGAATAGTTTTTTTAGTGGGGCATATACTCCCGTTGATAATGTCGTATCGACAGCAGATGATGTTTCACGTGAAACACTCATTAATTCCTCTAATTACATTACGACAGATTTCAAGATCGCCAGAGAGTATCTATCCCATAATATCCATCTTGAAAATATGGAATTTTATGCAGTTTTAAAAGTGGCAAAAGAGTTTGGGATTCCAGCGGGTGGGGTATTTATTGTCACCAATTATTGTGATGCGAATGCACATAAAGATTTTGTCAAAAACCATGCAGAAGCAATGAAAAAGCTTGGCAAGTATATGAAAATAAGAACAACTATAAAGTAGCAAGACAACCATGAGCGATAAAAAAATTATTCAGGATTTGACCAAAGAAGAGTTAAGCGAAAAGATAAAACCGGCTTTTCGTGCAAAGCAGATATTTCAGTGGATCTATCACAAATATGCCGATAGTTTTGAGGAGATGAAAAATCTTCCCAAAGAGATGCGCGAGAGCCTTGAAAAAGAGTATACCTTGACCCCGCTGAAGACCGTTACGGTACAGAACAGCAAAGACGGAAGTCGTAAATATCTCTTTGAGCTTCACGACGGCCATACGGTAGAAGCCGTTTTGCTTTTGATGAAAGAGAAAGAATACCATGAAGATGGCTCCCTAAAGCATCAGGAGCGTTATACGATATGTATTTCCTCTCAGGTAGGATGTAAGGTAGGGTGCGCGTTCTGTTTGACTGCAAAAGGTGGCTTTGTAAGGAATCTGACCGCAGGTGAGATTGTTTCGCAGGTTCTGATGATTAAAAAAGATAACGATATCGATGCCAACCGCCGTGTCAACCTTGTTTATATGGGGATGGGAGAGCCTCTTGACAACCTGGAGAATGTTGCCAAGGCCGTCACAATTTTTGCCGATCCTGACGGTATGGCCATTTCTGTCCATCGTCAGACCATCTCAACATCTGGACTTAGCAGTAAGATAGAAAAGCTTGGCAAAATGCATCTGGGTGTCAATCTGGCGATTTCTTTGCACGCGGTAGATGATGAATTGCGCCAAAAATTGATGCCGATCAATAAGGCTTACAATATCGAGTCGATCATCAATGCAGTGAAAAACTTTCCTGTCAATGATAGAAAAAGGGTCATGTTCGAATATCTTGTCATCAAAGATGTCAATGATGATATCTCAGCAGCCAAGAAACTTTTATCTTTATTGGACGGTATTAAGGCTAAGGTCAATCTTATTTACTTTAATCCTTACGGGGGAACTGAATTCAAAAGGCCTGATTATGAGGACATGGTAAAGTTTCAGGAGTATTTAACGCAAAGAGGATTATTATGCACGATTCGCGAGTCCAAGGGGCTTGATATCTCTGCGGCATGCGGTCAGCTAAGGGAACAAGAATTGGAACAAAAGGAAAATGATGTCAAGCGTAGATGAATTTTTGGTGATCTTTATTATCGCAGTTGTATTGGTCGGCGGCGGTTGGTTTGTTTTCGATGCAAACAGACATGATAAAAAATAGTAGACTATAGGTTTTTTAGGGACGGTTAAACCGTCTTTTTTCTTTCTCACAGATGAAGTTTTTCATTTGTTTAAAATCCGTTTTGCTCTCAAGATAAAATGTTGATCCGTAATTGAAGTGCAAGCTCTGGGCATGCAGCATCAGCCGGCTTGCTCCGGTCTGGATCAGGCGGTCTTGAGGACTTAATATCTCATCCAGGTAATCATTGCTTGCTTCAAAACTTGTTCCGTAAATAGGGTCTCCCAAAATAGGATGTTTCACGTGAAACAAATGTACTCTGATCTGATGGGTTCGCCCTGTAATAGGGTAGCAGGCAAGCAATGAAGCATCAAGCTTTTCATCATAGTAAATCGGCTCAAATTCGGTATGTGCGTACCGCCCCGTATCATCTATAAAGACTTTGTGTTTGGTTTGGCTATAGTTGTTGTTGACCTTTATGGCTTTGGAGACACTGAATGGTTCAGCCACTTTTCCGTCTACCCATGCAAGGTAGCTTTTTTGTATCGTTTTGGCTTCAAATGCATTTTTAAGATAGGTTTCGGATGCTTTATGTTTGCTTGCCAGCAACAGACCCGATGTTTCCTTATCGATACGGTGTATGGCGTTGGCATCGTCTCCGGCAGTATGTCTTATCTCGTCGAGCATCGAGTAGGGTGTGGACATTGTTTTTGGATGCACCAAAACACCGGAGGGTTTTTCAAAGATCATGAGATCATTGTTTTGAAAAAGTGGGCGATGGTTCTTAGCTGAAGGTTTAAAATAGACGATTTCGATCTCTCCAATGATCTTTGTTCCGGGCCTGAACATTGATTCGCCGTTGATCAAAAGTCTGCCTCTGTTAATCAGGCTTTGGGCCTTGGCCTGTGTCAGGTTGAATGTCCGCATGATATACGAAAAGGCCGGCATCTCTTTAGGGACAACAAATTTTTCTTTGACAAACGGCATCTTTACCTCTCTATAACTGCGATTTTGATAGAATAATATCCAAAATAGTTGAATAGGAAAAGAGATATGGTTGAACGATACGCTAGAGAAGAGATGAGCAGCAAATGGACGATGCAGGCGAAATATCAGGCATGGCTGGATGTTGAACTTGCTGTAGTAAAAGCATGGAACAAGCTTGGATTGATCCCGGATGAGGATGCGAAAAAAATCGTAGAAAATGCAGGGTTTTCCGTTGAACGTATCGATGAGATCGAAGCAGTAACCAGACATGACCTGATCGCATTTACAACCTCTGTTGCAGAGACACTTGGTGAGGAGAGTCGCTGGTTTCACTATGGTATGACCAGCTCTGATACGGTAGATACGGCAGTTGCTTTACAGATGACCTCTTCATTGAAACTGATCATTGAAGATGTCAAAATGATCATGGAGTCCATCAAAAAAAGAGCGATGGAGCACAAAATGACCTTAATGGTGGGAAGAAGCCACGGTATCCACGGAGAGCCAATCACATTTGGGCTAGTTCTTGCAGTTTGGTACGATGAGATGGCAAGACACCTTGAAAATCTCGAGCAGACAATGGAAGTGATCCGCGTTGGTCAGATCAGCGGTGCAATGGGAAACTTTGCCCATGCACCTTTAGAACTTGAAGAATTTGCATGTGAAGAGCTAGGATTAAAGCCGGCTCCGGCTTCTAACCAGGTCATCCAAAGAGACCGTTATGCGAGATTGGCATCAGCCTTGGCACTGCTTGCTTCCAGTATCGAAAAATTTGCTGTTCAGGTTAGACACTGGCAGAGAACAGAAGTGTACGAGTGTGAAGAGTATTTTGCAAAAGGGCAAAAAGGTTCTTCGGCTATGCCTCATAAGAGAAATCCTATTTTGACAGAAAACGTGACGGGGCTTGCACGTATTATCCGTGCTTATTCTATCCCGGCAATGGAAAATGTGGCGCTATGGCATGAAAGAGATATATCCCACTCTTCAACAGAAAGGTTCTGGCTGCCGGATTCTTTTATTACGACAGATTTTATGCTTCACCGCATGAACAACGTGATCGCAAATTTGACTGTTATGCCTAAGAATATGATGAAAAACCTGAATCTGACTGGCGGACTTGTCTTCTCGCAAAGAGTGCTCCTTGAACTGCCAAAAGCGGGTGTAAGCCGGGAAGATGCCTATAGGATCGTTCAAAGAAATGCAATGAAAGTATGGGAAGAGATCCAGCAGGGCAAACCGACTACCAACGAAAAAGGGGAATCACTATACCTTCAGTATCTATTGGCTGATGAGGAGTTAAGAGCTTCATTGAGCGAAGCACAGATCAGAGAGTGTTTTAACTATGATTATTACACTAAAAACGTTGACAAGATCTTTGCAAGAGTCTTTAAGTAATCTTTTTTCTACAAGGTTAAAAAAACAAAACCTTGTAGGTTTTCAAATGAAACTAACTTTTTACTAGATTTTATTTATTCAAACAGTCGCTTTAAATCTATTTATTTTTCTTATAAAAAACTTGTCTAAAAATGATACAGAAATTCAAAAACACACAAGCAAAATTTGAGTAAAATCAATTAATTTTTAAAAGATAAACAGCATTTTTAGAAGTGCAATGCATGATGAAAAACTTGAGCGTTTCTTAGGCTATTATACAAAGAAAGCTTAAAAGTTTTAAAGTTTTTCAAAAAGCATCATATATTTTTTAGCTGTTTCAAGTTCGGGAGGAAAGCATACAATGATCAGGGTTGTGAAACGAAACGGAAGAGTGGAGACATTAGATATCACTAAGATTCAAAAATACACATCTGCTGCGGTAGAGGGGCTTGATGGCGTAAGTCAAAGTGAGTTGGAGGTCGATGCGAAACTTCAGTTTAGAGACATGATCAGCTCTGAAGAAATTCAGCAAACATTGATCAAGACAGCGGTTGACAAGATTGACATCGACCGTCCAAACTGGACTTTTGTTGCTGCAAGGCTTTTCTTGTATGACATCTATCATAAAGCAAGCGGATTTACTGGTTATAACCATTTAAGAGAGTATTTGGTGCGCGGTGAGAAAGAAGGGCGAATTGTACTTGGATTGAAAGATAAGTATGATCTGGATGACCTGAATGACTATATTAAACCAGAACGAGACCTACAGTTTAATTATCTGGGGCTTCGTACACTTTATGACCGATATCTTATCAAAGACAGATCGGGTACTCCAATCGAGCTTCCGCAGCAGCTTTTTATGGCGGTAGCGATGTTTTTGGCGCAAAATGAGTTTGACTGTCAGACATGGGCAAAAAAATTCTATGATATCCTGAGCAAATTCGAGGTGATGGCAGCAACGCCGACACTCTCGAATGCAAGAACTCCAAGACATCAGCTCAGTTCCTGTTATATAGGTTCCACACCGGATAATATCGAAGGGATCTTTGATGGATACAAAGAGATGGCATTGCTTTCAAAATTCGGAGGCGGAATTGGATGGGACTGGTCACTGGTACGTGGGATGGGGTCCTTTATCGATGGTCATAAGCATGCTGCAGGCGGTATCGTCCCTTTCCTCAAAATCGCCAATGATGTAGCGATCGCCGTTGACCAGCTTGGAACCAGAAAAGGTGCGATAGCGGTATATATCGAGCCGTGGCATATCGATGTAAGGGATTTTATCGATCTTAAAAAGAACTCTGGTGAAGAAAGACGAAGAGCACACGATCTTTTCCCTGCATTATGGCTGAATGATCTGTTTATGCAACGTGTCGAAGAAGATGCCATGTGGACACTTTTTGATCCATTCGAAGTGTCTGAATTGACTGGGCTTTACGGTGAAGCATTTGAGGCGCGCTATCTTGAGCTTGAGCAGGCCGAAGGAATCACAAAAGAGAAGATATCTGCAAAGGGACTCTGGAAAGATATCCTTAGAAGCTATTTTGAATCAGGAAGCCCATTCTTGACCTTTAAAGATGCAGCAAACAAAGCCAATCCGAATAAGCATGTGGGTGTGATCAGAAGTTCGAACCTATGTACGGAGATCTTCCAAAATACAGCACCGAACCATTATAAAACACGCTTTACTTTTGAAGATGGTACAACAGAAGCATATGAAGAAGACAAGATGCTCACTGTTGACAGCGGGATGACGAAACCGGCCAAAAAAATAACCGCGCTTGACAGCCTTAACGGTAAACAGATCTGGATCGTTGACAAAGAGAAGATAGACGGGGATACGGCCGTTTGTAACCTCGCATCCATCAACCTTTCAAAGATCCATACACAAGAGGATATCGCAAGGGTTGTACCGACAGCTATCCGTATGCTGGATAATGTCATCGATCTAAACTTTTATCCGCTTGCAAAAGTGAAAAAGACAAACTATAAGTCCAGAGCGATCGGACTTGGTGTAATGGGTGAAGCGCAGATGCTCGCAGAGGCACAGATCCACTGGGGAAGTCATGAACATTTTACAAAAGTTGATGAAGTGATGGAATCGATCTCCTATTATGCGATTCGTGCTTCAAGCGATCTTGCATTGGAAAAAGGCAAGTATCCGACCTATGAAGGCTCAGACTGGAGCAAAGGGATCTTCCCGATCGACAAAGCCAATGAAAATGCCTGTAAACTGGTGGATAGAGGAGGGCTCTTTGGATATTTCCATGATTGGCAAGGGCTTAGGGAAAAGGTGAAAACCGACGGGATGAGAAATGGATATCTGATGGCTGTAGCACCGACCAGTTCCATCTCTATCCTAACAGGAACCACTCAGGCGATCGAACCGGTGTACAAAAGAAAGTGGTTTGAAGAAAACCTCTCCGGACTTATCCCTGTTGTTGCACCGAACCTCTCCGCGGATACGTGGCAATACTATACGCCAAGTTATGACCTGGATCAAAGGATACTTGTCCGTGCTGCTGCGATCAGGCAAAAATGGATCGATCAGGGGCAGAGTTTGAATATCTTCATCACCCTGGATAAAGCAAGCGGTAAATACCTCAATGATATCTATATGGATGCATGGAAGTTCGGACTCAAGTCAACATACTATCTCAGAAGCCAGTCACCAGAAAGCAGAAGTGACGTGGAAGACAGAAGTCAAGAGTGTGTAGGGTGTCAATAACTCTTTTTTCACGTTACGCCATAGGGCGTTTGTGAAAAAAGATTAGAAATTCTTATCTATTTCATGTAAAAAGTATAAAATCTTCATTATCCTATCTAAAATCAAAAATAAACGCTTTTTATCACTTTTTTAACCTTACCCCTTAATAAATTTAAAAAATACGCTCATTTTTGCTCCTGTGAGAGACTATGAAACTGCTTTTCTGATGCTGTGCGTATAATGATATTTGGTTATAATGTCGCAAAAATCAAGGATGAGCATGAAAACATTTGAAAACGTAACCGTTGCAGTTGAAGGCAACAGCTATTTTGAGGGGGCGGTGACCAGCCGTACGATCCTTTTTGCTGACGGAAGCAAAAAGACTTTAGGATTTATGCAACCGGGTGAGTATGAGTTCGGTACAGCAGCTGCAGAATTGATGGAGATCACATCCGGTGAAATAGAAGTGAAACTTCCCGGAAGTAATGAGTGGATCAAGGTTAGGGGCGGAGAGTCGTTCAACGTGCCTGCGAACAGCAAGTTTCAAGTTAAAATGAATGGTATGGTTGACTACTGTTGTTCGTATCTGTAATTACACGATCAATACACAAAAAAAGTCTATAATGATTAGTAAGAAGGTTGCAGCGTGTTTTTCCTTCCTTCTCCCCCCCTTTTTTTTAACATGCTGCGCCCCAGAATGGAGCACCACCTTCCCAAACAGATGCATGGAGATGATTTACTCCTCTGTTAGCCAGTCTGGAAAGAGACGTTATTTATTTCCCCATCCATGCATCTTCTTTGATATCAGGACATCATATTCATCAAAAAGATCATCTATTTTGTTGCTTGCCACATAATAATGCTCCTGCAGCAGATCCATCCACTCATAGCGTGTCATATAGTCATTTTTAGGTAAAAAGATGATGATATTGCCTGCATTTTTGATGATGTGGTAGCATTTTTCGATAAAAGCGCTTCTCTCTTCTTTGGGAATTTGAGCAGTTACAAAAAGATATTCATATTCAACGCCACCTGTCATATAGCGAGGTCTTTTTAGAGAAAAGAAAACAGTGTTAATATGCGGGTTGTCGGCATAAAATGAACGCATTTTCTCGTAGAATACATTCTGTGTGCAGTTAAGCTGATAGTCATAGTCATGCTGGATGCAAAAATCAGCCAGAACCTCACACATCATCTCCCCACTGTCGCTAAAATGTGCAATACGTGTTCCCGGATAGGGTACGACCATTCCCAAAAGTTTGATCAGTGCTTCTTGATTTAATGTTCTCATAAGAGATAGAATAGCTAAAAATCAGGCTAAAAGTGTATAATATTTTTCAATTACAGAATTAAAATTGCAGTGAGGGGAAAAGATGATACGTAAAAAAATATATAACCCTGAATCTCAGGAAAAAACAAGCCAGAGAAAGATCTTCGGCGGGGATCCGACAGGGATATTCGAGCTCAATGACATTAAGTACCAGTGGGCCTATAATTTGTGGGAAATGATGCTTAACAATACCTGGTTCCCTAAAGAAGTTGATATGACCAGGGATGTCAATGACTATAAGCACTTGACAGATGCCGAAAAGACGGCTTATGACAAGGTGTTAGCACAGCTTATCTTCATGGATTCACTTCAAACGAATAACATCATTGATAATCTCAACCCGTTTATTACTTCTCCGGAGATCAACCTGGTATTGGTCAGACAGGCATTTGAAGAGGCATTGCATTCACAAAGTTATGCAGTCATGGTGGACAGTATCTCTACCAACTCACAGGAGATCTATCAGTTGTGGCGGCGGGACATGATGCTCAAACATAAGAATGATGCGATCGCCAAAGTGTATGAAGATCTTTCCAAAGATCCTACCGATACCAATATCGTCAAAGCGATGTTTGCCAACCAGATTTTGGAGGGTATCTATTTTTATAGCGGTTTTTCCTATATCTATACTTTGGCGCGTTCGGGTAAAATGCTTGGATCGGCACAGATGATCCGTTTTATCCAAAGAGATGAGGTAACCCATCTTTTGTTGTTCCAGAATATGATCAACTCGACTAAAAAAGAGCGCCCGGAACTCTTTACGGAAGCGCTGATCGAAGAAGTTTATGAGATGTTTAAAAATGCAGTGAAACTTGAATGTGAATGGGGGGCTTATATCACACAGGGACAGATTCTCGGACTTACTGATAAGATTATTGAGCAGTATATTCAGTATCTTGCGGATAAAAGGCTTCATGCTGTGGGACTTAAAAAACTGTACAATGTAGAACATCCGATCAAATGGGTGGATAATTTCTCCCAATTCAATGATCAGAAAACAAACTTCTTTGAAGGGAACGTGACGAACTATTCCAAAGGAAGTTTGAATCTAGATGACTTCTAATTGATTCTGCCCATGGGAAATTTCAAAACCATGGAGGTTCTCTCCCTTCAGCTTGAATGTGTAGAGCGTTATCAAGATAATCTTGATGCACTGATACATAAAATAGAAAAGAATCCTCACAAAGATCTGGTCATTGCACCCGAGGTCTGTTTGACCGGATTTGATTATATTCATCTTAAAACAGCCGCAAGATTTTCTGCCAAAGCCCTGAAGCTCCTCAAAAAAATCGTCAATGATCAGATTGTTGTGTTGACAGTTGTTTTGGAAGAGAAAGCGGGGTTTGTCAACCGCGCTGTGGTTATCCATAAGCATAAGATTGTACATAAACAGGATAAATTCAAACTCTTTGCCCTAGGGAATGAAACCCTTTATTTTGTAGCGGGGAAGAAAAAGCAGATCAAACCTTTCCAGATAGAAGGGGTTACCTATGCGATACTCATCTGTTTTGAACTGCGTTTTAAGGCCTTATGGAAGCAGATAGAAGGGGCGGATGTCGTCATAGTCCCTGCAAGATGGGGATTACCGCGGAAACAACATCTTGAGATCCTCTCACGCGCATTGGCAGTCATGAACCAGTGCTATGTTGTCGTATCCGATAGCCGTGATGTAGATATGGCATGTTCTTCTGCGATTATCTCACCCAATGGGGATATGATCAAAAATGATGATGCCGATGGGATCGAAGGCAGTATTGATTTTCGGGAGATTAAAAAAATCCGCCGCTATATCGTCATGAACTGATAATTTAATCACATTTTTGATAGAATTTGCCCTAGAGTACCTTAGAAGGGCATATATGACAACAGCAACAGCCAGACAGCTGCAGCATTTGGTAGAACAGATAGAAACCCATTTTCCATTGGACCCGCATGTTAAAGAAGCTTTTTTATCTGTTGACAGAGAGGCATTTGTTCCCAGCGGATTTAAGCATCTTGCCTATCAGCTTGATGCATTGCCATTGGCAGCCAGCCAATGGATATCTTCACCGCTTACCGTAGCCAAGATGACTCAGCACCTTGAGCTAAAAGGGATTGATTCAGTACTTGAGATCGGCTGCGGAAGCGGATATCAGGCTGCAATTTTGAGCAAGATCAGTCGACGGGTTTTTACCATTGAACGGATCGATGAGCTGCTTAAACAGGCAAAAACAAGATTTTCATCGTTGGAAATGCAAAATATATTTACCCGTTTTGACGATGGGCAAAGGGGATGGAAACAGTATGCGCCGTTTGAACGTATTATCTTCTCTGCCACGGCCAAAGAGATACCTCCCGTTCTTTTCGAGCAGTTGACAGAAGGGGGGATACTGCTTGCCCCGGTAGAGGAGGGGCCAATGCAGATCATTACCCGGTTTTATAAACGTAACGGGCGAATCACCTCCGAAGCGATAGAGCCGTGTCTTTTTGTTCCGATCTTGGATGGAACGCAAAAGTAGTTGACACTTTTCATTAACTTTATGTTATGATTGGCCATCACAAGTGCAAAGGAAGGATGATGGCAAAGCTAATGAAGCCCTCAGAATATGCGCAAGAAGTCGGTATTTCGCGTCAGGCGGTCTATGCAAAAATCAAACGGGGGATTCTCAAGACCAAAACGGTAGAGGGGAAACTCTATCTTGTCCTTACCGATGAAGCGAATGAAAAACCTACAGTCGATACCTTCGCTTCTAAACTGCAAACCAACACTCAGCCCAAACAAACTTTGCCAAAACAGGTCAATGAGCAGGAATATAAACGGCTTTTGGCTGCAAAAGATGAAACGATACAGGTGCTTAAAAATACGGTAGATGATCTTAAAGAGAGCAATAAACAGATGTCCCAAACCCTTAGAGGAGAGATTGATCTGCTCAAACAGGCTTTTTATGAAATGCGTACACTTTATGTCAACCAGATCGAGCAGATGAAACCAAAATCATTGCCAAAAGAAACAATAGACGTATCCCCGGTTTCACCTCTGGAAGCACAGCGGCCGCAGTATCAGTGGGTAGGGATGAAAAAATTTCTCAAAGCACAGGGTATTACTAAAGATAAAGAGATTGCTCAGGCCCAGAAACGTCTGAAAAAAGCCTATAAAAACGGTGACAAGAGATTATCCAAGATAGAAGGAAAGCTTAAAATAGATCCTTCTGAAAATTATAAAGATATTTTGGCATAATGGTTTATCTGTCAAATTAAAATAAAGAGGATTTTTAGAATCCTGTTTTAAACCCATCTTTTCTTCTTCTCTACTGGTGAACTCATAGCATAGATTGACATATTTTTAGCTATACTTTAAAAAATTTTTTTCGGATGAACACCAATGGGAACACAATTAAAAAATAAAATGATGGGATTGATTACGGCGGTCATGTTGTCGACAGCTCCTCATGCGGCAGCAAGTATCACGGGAGTCCAGTTTCATGAAGCTGCTTCGGATATCATGATCAATTCACTTCAGACGCAGCCCAAAAAGAATTTTTTGAGGCAGATGTATACGAAGCTTTTTTTTGTACCGGTTTGGGTAAATGAAAATTCGCTTTCAAGTTTTTCTCATGAGCTTTTTGAAATAATCAAGTCCGATGAAACCTTGGGTCATCATACCAAACTTTATCGTGATGCTATAGCCTTGGAAGAAAAAGCGAATGAGATATACGCATCTTCAAGTACGATTGCCCAGAAAGTAGATCTGGAGTTTAAAATCGCGCAGCTTTATGAGGGATATGCGAACTATAATCTTTATGGTAGTATCAACTGGGGTGCATTTAAGGCAAGGCTTTCCAATCTTAAGGGTAGTGATGTTCATGCAGGTTGGGTAACCTATAAACCAAAAGAGAGTCCTGTCTCGCTTGTTGAGAATGCGGTGATCAACGGAAGCCTCGAAGAAGAATTTGAAAATGCTGAACCCAAAGAGTATCACTATAAGCAGCTTAAAGAAGCATTGATCAGATACCTGAAGATACAAGAGAGCGGTGGATGGTCGCCTGTACCGTTAAAAGGAACGCTCTCTTTGGGGCAATCCTATAGCGCGGTGCCGATGCTTCGAGAAAGATTGAGAGCAACCGGTGATTATCAGTCGTGCGGAACAAGAGAAGGAACTGTTTATGATAAATGTCTTAAAGAGGCTGTGATCAGATTCCAGGCAAGAAACGGCCTTGAAGCAAAGGGTATTTTGGGCCCTTCAACGACCAAAGCATTGAATGTAAGTGTACAACAGCGTATTGAGATGATCAGATTGAATCTTGATCGTATCAAATGGCTTAACGAACGCAATGAAAAACGTCATATCATGATCAATATTCCAGCATTTACATTCTATCTTGAAGAAGACGGTAGATTGCGCTTGCAAATGGGTGTCATCACGGGGAAACCGACAAATCCTACGCCAGTTTTCAGTAACCGGGTAAGGCAAATCGTACTTAATCCGTATTGGAATGTACCGGAGAGCATCATACAAAAAGAGATGATACCAAAACTTTTACGTAATTCCAATGCAATGGCAAGAGAGCACATAGAGATTCGTAACGGCTGGGGAGAAAATGACGCGAAAATAGATCCTTCAACCGTAGATTGGAGACAATACCGCTATAGTAAAACCGTACCTTTTAGGTTTGCTCAGCGGCCTGGAGCCGATAATGCGTTGGGAAAAGTGAAGTTCCTGTTTCCGAACGAATTTTCGGTCTATATGCATGATACGCCGACAAAACATTTGTTTGCTAGAAGTGTCAGGGCATTCAGCCACGGATGTATCAGGCTTTCAAAACCGATCGATCTGCTAAAAACATTCTCCACGTTTAATTCAACGGTGGATTTTGATAAATCCCAACAGATTCTGAAAGGAAAGAGCAGAACCTTTTTGAACTTGAATAACACAGTGCCAATCGATGTCGTTTATTTAACCGCATGGGTTGATTATGATGGGCAATTGCAGTTTAGAGATGATATCTACGGATATGACAAAATGCAACTCTCGTCGTTTAGAAATTGGTAAATAAGACTAATTTAATCTTATTTGGATACTTTTTTGATACAATCGCTTTGCATTGATATCAAAGTAAGAAGGAAATAATTATGGAAAAACTACACTATATCAAAGACGAAATGCTAGCACATGTGCCGATGTGTACACATGCCGACCCTAAGAATATATTGATCATCGGCGGATGTGAAAATCTTAAAGGGGAAGTGCTGAAGCATAAGGGGATTGATAAGGTTGTTGTGATCACAGACAATATCGCCGATCAAATGGCACAGCTTGAAGAAAACTTTTTTGATGTGGCTATCGTTGCGATTGAAGGATTCGAAGTGGATCGTCTCTTTTGGGGCTTGCTCAATAAAGCACTCAATGTAAAAGGTGTCGTTTCCGCAATGGCGAGTACGATGCTGACGCAAGAGAATGTTTTTGAAGCACAGCTCAAAACGCTGGGGGAGCTCTTCAAGATCGTAATGCCTTATCATTATGAGGCTCTGGCACATGATGGGCACCTGGTTTGCAAAAATCTTCTATTGGCAAGTAAATTTTACCACCCTACGGCAGATATCAACCTTCAAAGAGCGGATCTGACAGAAGGGATGGCATATTATAACTCCGATATTGCTATCGGAACTTTTCAGGTTCCAACGGTTAGCAAAAAGAGATTCGCAGGATTGATCAAGTTTTAAAATGGCCTTCAAATACGCGATAGCACTCACCGGCGGGATAGCCACAGGCAAGAGCTCAGCAACCATTATCCTCTCTTTATACGGTTTCCGTTTTATCGATGCAGACAAGATTGCTCATCAGATCCTTGATGAGCAATCATTCGCTATCGGTGAAATGTTTGGCAAAGAGTTGGTTTATGAAGGCAAAGTCGACAGGAAAGCGTTGGGCAAGATCGTCTTTTCCGATCCTGTAAAACGAAAAGAACTGGAAGCGTTTCTTCATCCCCTGATCTATGAAGAGATCGAATGTCAGGCCCTCATACAGGAAGAATTTCGCAAACCTTATATCATCGATATTCCTCTTTTCTTTGAAGGAGAGCGTTATCCGATCGAAAAGTCTCTGGTGATCTATACTCCAAAAGAAGAGCAGCTTAAACGTTTAATGCGCAGAGACGGTTACGATGAGGCTGAGGCAAGAAAGCGGATCGACCTGCAGATGGATATCGAGCTCAAACGCCAAAAAGCAACCTATGTGATCGATAATAGCGGTGATCTGAAACAATTACAGCATGAGTGCGAGCGTGTCAAAGAAGCAATTTTAAAGGATTTTTCATGACGGTGACCAAATATTCTGGTAATGGCAATGATTTTATTATTTTTATCGCTCAGGAAAAGGCTGACCGAAGCGAATTGGCCAGGAAGTTATGCCATAGACAAAACGGTGTGGGTGCAGATGGCATGGTGGTCGTATTGCCTCATCCAGAGTATGATTTTGAATGGGAGTTCTATAATGCCGATGGAAGCCATGCAGACATGTGCGGGAATGCTTCTCGCTGTGTGGCACACTTTGCGCATGAAAAAGGGATTTCAAAAGATGGCAAGGCCGAATTTCTGACAGGGGCCGGTGTCATACGAGCAACGATCAACGGGATGTATGTTGTCAGCGATATGGTACAGCCCAAAATATTGGATCAAAATATCCAAGAAGACGGAGAACAATGGTGGCTGATCAATTCCGGTGTGCCTCATTTGGTGGCCGTTAGGGAGAGTATTGATGAATTTGATATCCAAAAAGCCAGGGCTTTGCGCCAGAAATACAACGCTAATGTGAATATCTGCAGGGTAGAGGGCGATACGATGTATGTACGAACCTATGAGCGGGGGGTTGAAGATGAAACCCTGGCCTGCGGAACCGGGATGGTTGCCTGTTTCATCCGTAATCATATCGAAGGTAGGGTTCCTAACCAGGTTAAAGTTCATCCAAAAAGCGGGGATGAGCTTTATGTCAGTTATGAAAATGGTGTCTATCGGTTCGGAGGCAAAGTGACTAAGACGTTTGTTGCCGAGACCCTGATATAATAATCGTAAAAATTCGAAGCAGGATAGAGATGAAGAAATTAGCAGTATTTTTTTTATTGGCAGGTCTTAGTCTGTCTGCGGCTGAGTTTTCTGATGCGGTGGAAGATTATCAACAAGGCAATTATCTCAAAGCACTGAATGCATTTTATGAATATGCCAAGAAAGGGAACGATAAAGCCCAGTTCAATATCGCGATGATGTATGCAGAGGGCAAAGGCGTAAAACGTGATATCCAGCAAGCGATTCGGTGGTATGAAAAAGCAGCACAGCAAGGCAATGGGGAGGCCCAATATAACTTGGCACAGCTTTATCATGCGAAAGAACATGATCAGGCGGATATCCATGCTTATGAAAAAGCAAAGTATTGGTATGAGAAAGCAGTTGAGTCCGGGATAAAAGAGGCCTACAACAATCTGGCGTCTTTCTATATGGAGGGCAAAGGCGTACAAAAAGATGTCCAAAAAGCCTTCGAGCTTTTTGAGAAAGCTGCACAAATGGGAGATGCCAATGCACAGGTCAATGTTGCGGTCCTATATGCTTGGGGCGAAGGTATTCCGCAGGATAAGCTAAAAGCCTATGAAAATCTACAAAAAGCGGTGGAGAACGGCAAAAGCGAAGCAAGTATGTATCTTGACAAGCTATGCAAAGAAAGCCCGTGGGTATGCAAAAATTAATTTTAAGCATCTCTAGGCTATACTTCTATCCGCTTTTGATAATATGATCGCGTAGCTCAGTTGGTAGAGCACTACCTTGACATGGTAGGGGTCGTTGGTTCGAGTCCAATCGTGATCACCATCTTCTTTTAATTTATTTCTATCAAACTTTTAGTTATAATATCCCCATTTTTAAACATTATGTTAAATACCACTATGATTAAAGGTTTATTTTGAGCGAAAATATTATTGGTTATATCGACAACCAGGGTAACATTATCGACACGCAAAGTGCAGGGGAGTCTAGCACTGCAACTCCTATAGAGTTTGACAACTCTCATGAGTCATTAGAGATTATCCGTCACTCAACGGCCCATTTGATGGCGCAAGCGATCAAAGAGCTTTATCCTCATGCACAGTTCTTCGTAGGGCCTGTTGTAGATGAAGGATTCTACTATGACTTTAGGGTAGATCAGAAAATATCCGAAGATGATCTCAAAACGATCGAAAAAAAGATGAAAGAGCTGATCAAGAAGAAATATGCGATCGAAAAATATGAGATCAGCAAAGCCCAAGCGCTTGAAAAATTTGCCAAGGATGACTTGAAGCAGGCAGTTCTTTCCAGAATCCCGGATGAAAAAGTTTCGATCTATAGGCAAGGGGAGTTTGAAGACCTTTGCAGGGGACCGCATGTACCATCTTTGAGATTCCTCAACAACTTCAAGTTGACCCGTGTTGCAGGGGCTTACCTCGGAGGTGATGAGAAGGCTGAGATGCTGACTCGTATTTATGGGATCGCATTTGCGGATAAAGAGTCTCTCAATGCGCATTTGACGATGCTTGAAGAGGCTAAAAAACGCGATCATAGAAAGATCGGTAGTGAAATGGAACTCTTCATGTTTAATGAAGAGGCAGGTGCAGGATTGCCGTTTTGGATGCCAAAAGGGGCAAAACTAAGAGTAAAGCTTGAAGAGATACTCCATAAAGCACACCGTATCAGAGGCTATGTTCCGGTACGCGGCCCTGAGATACTCAAGGCGGATATGTGGAGAATATCGGGGCATTATGCATGTTACGGCGAAAATATGTATCTAACCGAAATTGACGAACAGGAATACGGTATCAAGCCGATGAACTGTATCGGACATATCCAGATTTTTAAGCAGACACAAAAAAGCTACCGTGATCTTCCGTTAAAATTCTATGAATACGGTGTTGTGCATAGACATGAAAAATCAGGTGTATTGCACGGATTGCTAAGAGTCCGAGAATTTACGCAAGATGATGCCCATATTTTCTGTACCCCTGAACAGATCAGCAGTGTGGTTCTTGAGGTGGTTGAGTTTGTCGATTCGG
This sequence comes from Campylobacterales bacterium, assembly GCA_014763895.1. Classification (GTDB taxonomy): domain Bacteria; phylum Campylobacterota; class Campylobacteria; order Campylobacterales; family Sulfurovaceae; genus Sulfurovum. The sequence continues at coordinate 49,694 of JACXUM010000008.1, read as the reverse complement.
TGATGAAGCTCTTTGGATTCAACTATACGATGGAGATCGCGACGAAGCCGGAAAAAGCCATCGGTGAAGACAGCGTGTGGGAACTGGCAACACAAGGTTTGAAAGATGCACTGGATGGCAATAACCTTCCATATACGATCGATGAAGGCGGGGGGGCATTCTACGGGCCAAAGATCGATGTGAAGATCACGGATGCGCTTGGAAGAAAGTGGCAGTGTGGTACAGTACAGGTTGACTTTAACCTCCCTCAGCGTTTTGAGGTGGAGTATGTCGCTGAAGACAACACGCGGAAGCAGCCTGTTATGATCCACAGAGCGATCTTGGGTTCTTTTGAGCGTTTTATCGCTATCTTGACAGAACATTATGCCGGAGAGTTCCCTTTCTTCTTGGCACCGACACAAGTGATCTTCGTTCCGATCGCTGAGAGTCATGTAGCGTATGCCAATACGCTTAAGAAAGAGCTGATGATGGAAGACATTGATGTTGAGGTATATGATAAAAATGACTCTCTTAACAAGCGAATCAGAACAGCAGAAAAGCAGAGAGTGCCGTATGTAGTGGTACTTGGGGATGAAGAGGTCAATACCCAAAGCGTTGCAATACGTGACAGAAGAGCCAAAGAACAATATAATCTTACAAAAGACGAATTTATGGTAAAATTAAAACAACAACTTCAAGAAGGTAAAATTTGAGTAAACAAAACGATAGAAACAGAGGTAGAAAAAAGGGCGATGATGTCATCATGAATGATGAGATCCGTGCAAATGAACTAAGAGTGCTTAGTGAAGATGGCGAGCAGTTCGGGATCATTTCCAAAGCAGAAGCACTTAGTATAGCTGAGTCAAAAAGTTTGGATCTGGTACTGATGTCTGCGGATGCCAAGCCTCCTGTTGCTAAGATTATGGATTATGGAAAACATAAATACGAAATCGAAAAAAAGAAAAAAGAAGCTAAAAAGAACCAGAAGAAAATTGAAGTCAAAGAGGTTAAATTTTCTTGTAAAATAGCAGAAAACGACATTAATTATAAAGTCAAACATGCTAGAGAATTCCTTGAAGCAGGGAAGCATGTTAAGCTTCGAGTGTTCTTACGCGGTCGTGAAATGGCAAACCCTGAATGGGGAATTGAAGTATTGCAGCGTGTCTGGCCGATGCTTCAGGATGTGGGACATCTTGAAAAAGATGCACATCAAGAAGGGCGTTATATCAATATGTATGTCACACCGAAGAAATAATCTTCAACTATCAAGCACCCGTCTTGCATAAAGTAGGGTTGTTGCTTTTTATTCTATCTTTTAAACGAAAAGATTGATCACTCATTTATCTCATAATGCAGTTTTAATCCTCCAGATGTCATCACAAATCCAGAGATTACGATCTTCTTTTCATGCACCAACTGATGGTGTTTTTTGCATAGTGGGATGAGATTGTATTTGTGGTTTTTGTGAAAGTGGTCTATGTTGCCGTTCTCATCAGCGTCTTTTTGCTGGACGATATGGTGTACCTCCTCGACAGGCTCTTCACATAACGCACATTTGCCGATGTAAAGCTCTTTATGGTATTTGCTTCTTTTTTGATTGCTCATCATTTTAATATCGCTTTGGGAATGGCTGAGATCCTCACGAATGATTTTGGCTGTCTGCAAAAACTCTTTATCCATATGCAAAGAACGGGCAAATTCAAGGCCATAGAGGCTGTCTCCTTTGCCTAATTGCAGTACCCGGTTATAGATCAGTTGATCACTGGATTCATCATACCGTACCCCAAGATGCAGGAAGATAAGGTGTTTGACATTCTGTAGCTGTGAAATGTCGCCAAGCTGATGCAGATGTGTCGCAAAAATAAAGGTCGATTTTAATGAGAGGAGTTTGAGGATCGTTGAAGAGACGATTGCAAGAGCAGACTGTGTTTCAGTCCCCTGGCTGATCTCATCACCCAGGATCAGCGAACGTGCGTTGGCATGGTTGAAAATATTTTTGAGTTCCATCATCTCCACGCTGAAGGTTGACAAACCTTTATAGAGGTTGTCCTTAGAGACGATACGGGTGAAGAGCTTATCGTAGAGTCCAAAACGCAATTCGGCTGCCGGGACAAAGAAACCCGCTTGGGCAAGGATCACTGAAAGCCCAATACTTTTCATCAAAGAGGATTTCCCAGAAGAGTTGATCCCATAAAGCAAAACACCCAGAACATCTTCTTCGTTACTGGCATTGAGTGTGATGTGGTTATGCGAAGGGAGGGTATTCTCTCCTAAAAAGATATCATTTGGCACATAGATACCACGCTCTTCATTGGATTCGATGATGGGGCGTCTTAGTCCTATGGCCTCATAAAAGTTTCCTTTTTCAATGATCGGCCGGGTAAGGTTCATACTCTTGGCACATTTTGCATTGGAGATGGCTACATCGATACCCGCGATAAACTCTATCAGCTTATCCAATAAAAGGGAGAAACGCTTTTCAAGCATATCGAGACTTTCTAGGTAGCGCTGTTTGACAAGAGAGATTAGTTTGACCTGTGAGGCTTCATAGGTTTGGGTGATCTCATCAAAAAGCGGAGCATGGATCTTAACCGCATTTTTGAGGTACTTATAGGAAAAATCCTTAAAGAAATGATGCTGGTTCTCTATCGTGACAAAAGAGTCTTTGAGTGTTTTTTTAATAAGGGTAAAACGGTTTTTGGTCAGATTGAGGAAATATCCTTCGCTCTCGAGGTAGTTGACCGTGGTATAGCGTGTACTGCCAGAAATGAGTTTGTCTTTTTCAAAGAGCGAGTCTACATGTACAGCGACATTATCAAGCTTATCAACCTCTTTTTGTTGTGATCTAACGATCGTATCGATCGTCGGATAGACTCCGCGTTTAAAAATATTGTCATTGATCTGTTCGATCCGGAATCTGGCACACATGTCCAGTTCAAAAGTTTCTTGAATCACCCTAAGTATTTCACTCGCCGCATCAAAGAGGGATTCCTCCACTTCGAGACCATTTGCTTTGGCATCATCTAAAAGTCTTAGGATCGATTCAAGTGACATGGCAATGTAGGTGAGTTCAACAGGATGGAGTTTATGCAGTTTGATCCGTCTTGCGATCCGTTCAAGATTATAGATCTGTTTGAGGTGTGTTTCAAAACGATCGACATTGGGAAGAAGGCGTTCGCTCAGATCATAGCGTGTTTCCAGCAGTGCTCTGTCGCATACGGGATTGAGAAGACGCTCTTTAAGAAGGCGCTTTCCGAATGCCGTTGAGGTTTTATCGATGAGGTCAAGCAGGGTCATTTCTGTCGGGTCTCTCGAGATTACAGAGAGCTGTTCCATGGCATTGTTGCCGATATACATAAAACGGCTGGAACCTAGGAAATGAGGACGGTTCATCTTCTCGATGATACTTTCGTCATGTTCGATGATAAAATCTATCAGGATGCTTAAGGCTTCAGTCGTATAGGGATAGCGTTCAAGATCTAAAAATTCGATTGTTGAGAGAAACGAGTTGATCTGAAAGATGCGTGTGAAGAGTTCATTTTGAAAGTTGATTTTGAAACGTTTGCTGTTGATACTGTAGTGCATACTTCCCAGCTCAAGATAGTGGATGATCCACTCAGGATCGATATCTTTGCTTTCAAAAGTAAGGATCACCTCCGCGGTTGAATAGGTCTGTAAAAGATTGAATGCCTCATCCAGCGCATAGGTTTTATCATCCCTGGTAGAATGTATCTCGTTCGTGATCGTTTTGCCTGTGCTGACATCGATCGCGGCATAGCCTACGGAGTAGATACCCATGTTTTCGTCGATGATGAGGGAGACGATATTGTTTTCGTTAGGTTCACTGAGGTATTCGAAATTGGTGCCAGGAGAGATGATATTGGCCACATAGCGTTTGACGTTGGGCATTTCGCCTTTTTGTTTGACCAGAATGATCGTGTATTTTTTGGTTGCGATAAGTCGGGAAAGATAGCGTTCGATCGATACGGAAGGGACTCCTGCAAGGAGAGGATTGGAAATGGAGTTTTCCAAAACAGCTTTATTCTTACGCGTAAGCTGAATGTTGAGCAGTTCGGCGATCTCTTTGGCCTTTCCGATTTTGAGGTCATCATTATTGACTTCATAAACTTCAAAAAAGCTTCCGATCTCCATTAGTATGAGGGCATCTTTACCGTACTTTTTTTCAAAATGGCGCTGAAGATCAAAATAGATCTCGGTTAAAAGCTTTTTTTGTCTGAAAGTATCTGAGTGACCTTGTCCACCGTTGCTGCCTGTCCTTTTTCTAGTTGGATAGATTTTACCACAAGTAGGGTTAGAGAAGTACCGTTTTTTAATTTTAGAATTTTTTTAGAAAATTTGGGTATAATATCGTCCCATTTTCTGTGAAAACTATAGAAAAAATCCAACAGGGAGTAAGCATATGCCAAAAATGAAAAGTGTTAAAGGCGCTGTAAAGCGTTTTAAGATCAAAAAAAGCGGTAAAATCAAAAGAGGAACAGCTTTTAGAAGCCACATCCTTACTAAAGTGGACGGAAAACACCACAGAAGCATGAGAAGTCCGAAGCATGTTGATCCAACAGATGTGCATAGAGTCAAAGAGATGATCAACTAAGGTTGATCCAGTAAAGTAGTATTCCCTCTGATCATCCAGAGGCAAGTTCAAATCAAATGGTTTGACACCTACTAAAACCCACAGGGTACAAGATAAGGTAAAGGAAAATTTATGAGAGTAAAAACTGGTGTTGTAAGAAGAAGAAGACACAAAAGACTATTAAAGCAAGCTAAAGGTTTCTATAGCGGAAGAAGAAAACACTTCAGAAAAGCGAAAGAACAGCTTGAAAGATCATTGGTATATGCTTACAGAGACAGAAGACAGAAAAAAAGAGACTTCAGAAGACTTTGGATCGTTCGTATCAATGCTGCTGCAAGACTAAACGACATGAACTACTCAAGATTCATGCATGGTCTTAAAGTCGCAAATATCGAACTGGATAGAAAAATTCTTGCCGATATGGCGATGAATGCTCCTGAAGCTTTCGCAAAAGTAGCAGCTGCCTCAAAAGCTGCTTTGGCACAATAACGCCTTTTGAGAGTCACGCAAAAGCGTGACCTCTTATTTTTAACAAATTAACTGCATACAATCCCTGAAATTATTTTATTCATCTGATTGATCTGGGGGATTATCCGTTTTTTCTTCCAACTCTTTTGCCATTTCGTCAAATTCACGCACAAATCCCTCCATCCTTCTGCTCCATTCATCTAAAAAGCTTTTTGTTTGATTAAGATCGATATTGATATGGGTATTATTGAACTCTATTCCGGCTTCTTCATGGCGGAATATCCCGTCCTCAAGGTCTTCGTTGATCTCTTTCATTTTAGTATCGATTTGTTTGCCGATATGTTTAAAAAAACCTTGGGTTTTATTGGTATCTATCGTGATAACACCTTGATCTGCAGTGATACCGATCTTCGAAAGCTTGGAGTTTTTTTGTGCTTCCTCTTGGGCTTTTTGTTCTTCAAGTTCTTTTTCTTTTAGCTCTTTAAGCAATTGTTCTCTGGCCTCTTGTGCTACTTCAGCATCATGCTCTGCCTGTTTTTCTTTCGCATCTTGGCATCCGTTCAGTGCAACTATCAATGCAATAACACTCATCAACTGTCTCATGATCGCCCTTTCTTTGATAAGATTTTATATTATACAAAGAATTTGTGATAGAAATGTGAAAAGGGAAGCAGAACGGCCGCTCTGATCCCTTCTTCCTTAGAACAGAAGGCAGCTATAGCAGTAGATGTTACTGCTCTTGCCCGAACAAAAGGTGGTCCAAACTCCATTTACCTGCGCCGAAACTGGCAAAGATGGTTAAAAAAAGCATATAGTAAAGCGGAATTTCAAAGCCGTTGTTGCCCGCATTGAAACCGTTGGGAAGGTGTACCGTAATAATAGCCACAATCATGACGATGATCAAAGGGATAGAGATAAGCCGTGTAAATAACCCTAAGGAGAGGAGAATCACTCCTGAGAGTTCAGTACTTGCAGCCATATAGGCATTTAGCGTGGGTAAAGGGATACCTAATGTGCCAAACCATACAGCAATTGCATGGATATCTGACCATTTCATCATTGCCGGCCCATAAAATCCGTAGGCGACAACAAGCCTGGCACCTAACAACGCTACACTTTGAAGATGACTTAAAATTCGTTTGAGGGTAACATAAAGTGTGAATAACATATTTCTCTCCTTTTTAGGAAATATCCAATATTCAGTATAGAAGTTTATTGAGAAAGAGTATAACTTGAAAGATGTGTATTCTCTGTGGAATGAAAAGAGAATACCTACAGGGGATGCCCCCTGTGGTATAGATAAAGCAACTTGGTTGCAGTTAAACTTAATTTGTATTATTTTTTTCTGAAGCGTTTTTACCGAAATCGCATTTTCCTGATTCACATTTTCCGGCCTGACATTTTCCCGATTCGCATTTACCCGCAGGTGTATCGCTCTTTTGTGATGATTCCGTACATCCGGTCATGCTTAACAGCCCGATTCCCAATAAGATGGCAACTATAACTTTTTTCATCCTTTTCATCCTTTTCATATATTTGTAAAAAGCAGTATAGCACAGAAAAAGTTATTTAGGATATTTTATGGCAATCAAAGTATAATTTTTTGTGATGAACGATAAATTATTTAAAGATATAAAATAAAAACGAAACAAAATGGCTATGAAAAGATGAAAAGAAGAAGATTTTTGATATTGGGAAGCATGATAGGTATTGCTTCCTGTTTAAAAGCTGAAACCATTGTGAAAGATAAAGCCTTTGAATCGGTCAGAGAAACGATCGATGCGGTTTTAGCACATTTTTTTCCTGAGGGAGGGCTCCTTCCTTCAGCCAAGAAAATGAGGTTGTCCGGGTTTGTACAGAAAACTATGGCACATCCAAGTTTCGATCAGGAGATCAGAGCATTTGTGATCGATGGAGCAAAAGAGCTTGAGCGTAGAACGGATGGAACGTTTTGCAGCTATGATGAGAAAATGAGAGAAAAGGCTTTACGTGCATATGAAGCAACGAATTATGGTAGATCTTGGTTGTCACGGGTGATGACACTTGGCATGGAAGGGCTTTTGAGCGATCCCATCTATGGGTCGAACCAAGATGGAGCAGCTTGGAAGGCCCTGGAAACCTCAGGAGGATTGCCAAGACCTCGTAAAAGGTATATCGATGAAGATCTATGATGCGCTCATCATCGGTTCCGGGGCCAGTGGGGGAGCGGTCGCCTATACCTTGACACAGGCTGGATTTGATGTGGCTATGGTTGAAAAAGGAAAATTGATTAACCGGGAGGAGTTCAGTAAAGATGAACTGGCCTACTGTCGAAGGGATATCATCACACCCAATCTTTTTGATGAGTATCATATCATCGAAGAAGAGATTGACGGCAAATGGGTTTCAACGCCTACCTATGAGTCGGGATGGAGCTTTTGGAATGGTTCTTTGGTTGGAGGCTCATCCAATCTCATGAGCGGCATGTTCCATCGTCTGCATCCGGATGATTTCAGGCTTTTGAGCAAATACGGCCAGATCGGTGATGCCAATGTAGCGGATTGGCCTATCAGTTATGATGAATTGGAACCCTATTATACGTTAGTTGAAGAACTGGTAGGGATATCCGGGAAAGTGATCCCCCATCCTTTTGAGCCCCCACGAAGCACAAGAGATTTTCCGCAGCCACCTACCAAGGAAAACGAGGTAGTCAAGCTGTTTGAAAAAAGCTGTAAAGGTCTTGGCATCAGCCCGTTGGTGACGCCAAGGGCGGTGCTATCCAAAGATAAAGGGTATCGGCAGGCTTGCTACTATTCCAATTTCTGTGGAAGCTATGGATGCAGTTCAGGGGCAAAAGGAAGTTCCAGAGAGGCATTTATTATCCCGGCTTTGGCAACAGGCAATCTGACACTGATGACAAAAACCCATGTCAAATCGCTTGAGTCAGGCAAAGATGAGGTGCATTGTGCGGTTGTAGTGGATACCGTGACCGGGAAAGAAAAAAAGATATATGCCAAACTTTTTATCGTGGCTGCACAGGCACATGAGAGCGTAAGGCTGCTGTTGAATTCTGCAAACGGCTATCATCCCAAAGGGCTGGCAAACAGCAGCGGAGAACTCGGGAAGAATCTCATCTTCTCGGCCGGAGGTTCAGGACAGGGAGAATTGCATGCAGATAATCTCAAAGAGATTACTTTTGATGCCTTGATGCAACGAGGGTTGTTTGTGAACCGGTCGGTGTTGGATTGGTATTTTATCGATGATTGGTGGAGTGGACGCTTCAAGGGAGGATCGGTTGAATTCATGTTCGAACATCAAAATATTATCTCAAGAGCCCGGAAACATACCGAAGATAAAGAGGGCAAGATGCTCTGGGGAGATGCATTGGCAAAACGACTGCTGAAACGTTTTAGGCAAACCAAAAGCATTCGGTTTGAAATATTTACTGATTGGTTGCCGCATGATGATTGTTTTATCAGCGTGGACCCTGATCATAAAGACAAGCACGGAATGCCTGTGGGGAAATTGCGCATCAAAGGGCATCCCCATGATCTGAAGGTAGGGCATTATATCGCCAAGTATTGTGAAAAAATTCTTGAAGAGATGGGAGCAAAAAATATCTACTCTTCGATCTCTGCCGCACCCCCTCAAAATTTAATTGCAGGAGGATGCAGGTTCGGAGATGATCCCCAAAAATCGGTTTTAAATAAATATTGCCGATCCCATGATATTCAAAATCTTTTTGTCGCCGATGCCAGCTTTATGCCTACAGGGGGCTCTGTAGCATATACCTGGACAATTTATGCCAATGCATTAAGGGTCGCTGATCATATCGTAAAGCGATTTAGCCATTTGGCAAGCCGTAAAATTTAAGTTAAATTTCAATTCGTGTTTATTTTTTGTTAATGGAAGCTCGATAGAATAGTTGAAATATTAATTACTATAGATTTTAATGTTAAAGTCTAAAAACGAAACAAGGAGTATTTTTGAATAAGTTTCAGACCTTATTGCTCACTATGTCGCTTTCGGCAATGACACTGCACGCCGCACCAAGCACGGTCAAACATACGATTAAAAGTGGGGATTCTCTCTATACAATTGCCCATAAGTATCACACTTCCGTAGAAAAAATCCAACAATCCAACCATGTCAAAAAAGGTGAAGTTCTCAAATTGGGACGTGTATTGACTATCCCGTCATCTTCGGCCAATCAAAAAATCGTTAAGAATGTAAAGAAAGTGAATGCTAAACCAGTTTCTTATGTGATCAAAAAAGGAGATACTCTTTTTGGGATTGCTCGTAAACATCAAACGAGTATTGGTACTTTAAGCGAGATGAACGGTATCAAAAAAGGTCAGGCCTTGAAACTTGGTGAAGTGATCAAGATACCTCAAAATGCATCTAGGAGCAAGCAGGTTCTCATAGCAAAAAAATCTCAAACTCTGCAAAATGAGCGTAAAGCGATTAAAGCATTGGCCATGAAGGCGAAGCAGGAAAACCATGCTCTGAAAAAGGCGATTGCTTCTCATTCTGCACCGCTGGCTGCACAGCATGCGAAACCAAAATCTGAAAAATTCAGTCTAAAAGATATTCTTTTTAAATCATCTTCAAAAAAGAAAATGCTTTCAAGAAATACACCAAATTCAAAATCAACAAAAATCGTTGAGCTTGCTAAAACAAAGTTGGGACATAGATATGTTTGGGGCGCTACAGGAAATCAAGGTGCTTTTGATTGTTCAGGCTTGACAACATATGTATGTAAGCAAAATGGGATTTGTCTGCCAAGACGAGCTATTGCCCAGTCTAAAGTAGGTAAGAAAGTTAGTAGAGATGAATTGAAAAAAGGAGATCTAGTCTTCTTTGATACCTCAAAAAGCAGAAGAGGGTATGTTAACCATGTGGGTATCTATATCGGAGATGGAAAGTTCATCCATGCAAGTTCTGCAAAGCATAAAGTGATCATTACAAATCTTGACAAAACATTCTACGGTGAGAGATTTAAAGGGGCTAGAAGAGTAGTCCCCGCTTCTCATATCTAATCTTTTTTTCTTCTCTAAGAAACCCCTCTTGCAAAGAGGGTTCTATAGTTTATTCCGCTTCTAAAACAGCTCCTGAACTTGCATTGGTTACAAGGGCACGGTATTGTTTCAGCCATTTGCTCTCCAATGGTTTTACGATAGGTTTGAAATCGTCTTTTCTTTTTGCTATCTCTTCAAATGTAAGTTTTGCTTCCAGGATATAATTATCAACATCGATAAAGATCTCATCTCCGTCTTCAAGCAATCCTATCAGTCCTCCTTCGGCAGCTTCCGGACTGACATGCCCGATACTTGCCCCTCTGGTTGCACCTGAGAATCTGCCGTCAGTTATCAACGCTACCTTATCGCCTAAACCCATACCCATGATCAAGCTTGTAGGGCTTAGCATCTCTTGCATTCCCGGACCGCCTTTGGGACCTTCATAGCGGATAACAACGACACAGCCGGCTTTTACCTTTCCTTTGAGAATACCTTCAATTGCTTCATCCTGAGAGTTAAAGCAGATTGCTTTCCCCGTGAAAACACGATCTCCTGTGATACCAGCCGTTTTGATAACCGCTCCTTGCTCAGCAAGGTTTCCATAGAGGATCGCGAGTCCGCCTACTTGAGAGTAAGGGTTGTCGATCGTGTGGATGATATTGGTATCAAGGATCTTTGCATCTGTAATCTTCTCATAGAGTGATTCTCCTGAGATCGTTGGATTATCGATAAGGATATCCTTGCCTCTTTTTTGCATCTCGTGCATAACGGCATTAACACCGCCGGCTTTGTTGATATCTTCCATATGAACAGTTGACAGCGATGGAGAGATCTTGGCAATGTGTGAGACATTTTTACTGATGGTGTTGATATCTTCCAAGTTGAAATCCACGCCTGCCTCTTTGGCGATAGCCAACATATGAAGAACCGTGTTGGAACTTCCCCCCATTGCCATATCCACGGCAAATGCATTGCGAACGGCGTTTTCATTCAATATGTTTTTGAGTTTATACCCATCTCTTTGCGATGGTTCCATTTTGGCGATCTCACAGATGCGGCGCGCAGCTTTTTTATAAAGTTCCGTTCTTTCAGGTGTTAACGCGAGGATAGTCCCATTTCCAGGAAGTGCGATACCCATAGCCTCCATCAGCGTGTTCATTGAATTTGCCGTGAACATTCCAGAGCAAGACCCGCCGCTTGGGCAGGCATGACATTCGATGTCATAGAGTTCTTCGTCAGTGATCTCTCCGGTCTCATGTTTGCCTACCGCTTCGAATGCGCTTGCTAAGTCGATCGGTCTACCGTCTTGTGTGTACCCTTTCTCCATCGGTCCGCCTGAGACAAAGATGGTTGGAACATTGACACGCAACGCACCCATGATCATCCCTGGTACGATCTTGTCACAGTTAGGGATAGCGATCATGGCATCCAGCTTGTGTGCATTCATCACTGTTTCAACTGAATTGGCGATTAGCTCTCTGCTTGGAAGGGAATAGAGCATTCCATCATGACCCATGGCGATACCGTCATCCACACCGATTGTGTTGAATTCAAAAGGAACGCAACCATTTGCACGGATTTCTTCTTTGATAACTTCGGCAACTTTGTTAAGAAAAAAGTGCCCCGGGATAATTTCGATGAATGAATTGGCAACCCCGATGAACGGTTTGTTGAAATCTTCATCTTTGAGGCCGGTTGCACGGAGCAAACTTCTATGAGGCGCTCTACTAAACCCCTGTTTTATCTCGTCACTTCTCATAATTCAAAACCTTATAAATAATTTTTCAAGATTATAACACTTTCGCGCTCAAAAAAAGCAGAGGAATGATTTTTTTAAAGAAAATCATCGGGTTTTTCTTTACTTTAAGATATTTTTTGGCTATAATCTCACTCCTATTTTAGGACAATGCCAGGATGCGGGCGTAGCTCAGGGGTAGAGCATAACCTTGCCAAGGTTAGGGTCGAGGGTTCGAATCCCTTCGCCCGCTCCATAGTCGAAAATCGATTATTTTGATAAAATAGTAAATTTTTATAATGTTTAGAACAAAATGGTGCCCTATAATGCCCGGATGGTGAAATTGGTAGACACAGGGGACTTAAAATCCCCCGGCTATTGCAGCTGTGCCGGTTCGAGTCCGGCTCCGGGCACCACCTTATTTGGAGCCATCGCCAAGCGGTAAGGCCGCAGCCTGCAAAGCTGCTATCCCCGGTTCAAATCCGGGTGGCTCCTCCATTTTTAAAGAAAAATGTTTTTTTTCAATCATTTTTTATCTTTTTTAAGATAAAATTCTTTTCTTCAATGTCGGGAGATGTCAGAGCGGTTGAATGTGCCGGTCTTGAAAACCGGTGAGGGTAACACCTCCGGGGGTTCGAATCCCCCTCTCCCGGCCATAAAATAGGCACTCTAAGCCGTACTGTCAGCTGATTTGTCAGTAAACAATTTTAAATTCCTATCAACTTTTAAATGTTCACCCTTGATATACTTAGCGTAATTCTGGATAATCATCTGTGTTGTAGTATGTCCTGTCATCTGTGCTATCTGCATGATAGATAGATCACTATTTTTCAACATCGTCACAATGAATGTATGACGTGTTACATAAGGTTTTCTATATGCAAGATTACACGCTTTTAAAAGTGCCCTCCACTCTCTATATCGGTTTTCACCAAACCTACCTAAATTAGACCCAGTATCTTTACTAAAGAGCCACAATGATTTAGTGGGCTTCTTTAGGTATGGTACAAGGTCATCGAGTAAAGGTACTTGTCTGATACTTCCTCGGGTTTTCGGTGTGGTAATTTTACCCTCTGATATGGATCTTTTAATGTTAATCACTTTATTATCAAAGTCAATATCACCGTGCATAATTCCTAAAATCTCACCAGTCCTTAAACCAGTATAAAAACCAACTGCTAAATATAGCTTTAAGAACTCACTTTGAGCATTATTAATTAAAAGCTTTACCTCTTCCTCCAAGAAAGGCTCTACCTCTTTTGGTGTATGGGAAGTGGAATGACCCCACTACGAGAATCAATTAGCAAAGATCAATGCCCATCAGCCACCACTGAATAAGCTGGATAAAGTGATTGACTGGGAGATATTCCGCAAGCCGATAGAAGAAGCACTCTATGTTGAAGCAAAAGCTCCTGGTGGAAGACCATCGTTTGACAGGGTAATGATGTTTAAAATCCTTATACTCCAAAAATACTATAATCTCTCAGATGAACAAACAGAATTCCAGATCAAAGACAGACTCTCTTTCTTGCAATTCCTTGGATTACAGATCGGAGATAAAGTACCAGACGAGAAGACGATCCGGCTCTTTAAAGAACAACTCAAAGAAAAAAACCTTTCACAAGAACTGTTTGCTCTCTTTGCGGGGCAGCTTATGGGTCACGGCATCGTTGCCAAAGAAGGAAGTACTGTTGATGCTTCCTTTGTTGATGTGCCAAGACAGCATAACACAAGAGAAGAGAATGCAGATGTCAAAAAAGGTGCCGTACCATTAGCATTTGGCAAAAAAGATAAAAATGGTAAACACAGCAAACTCTCACAAAAAGATACCGACGCAAGCTGGATGACAAAAGGCGGAGAAAGACACTTTGGCTATAAAGACCATGTGAATGTAGACAGTAAAACAAAACTGATCACCAAATACAGTGTCAGCGGTGCTTCTCCTCATGATTCTACAGAACTTGAGAACCTTATCGATGAAACAGATAAACAATTGCACGCAGACAGTGCCTATAGAAGTGAAAAAATAGAGAAGTATCTGCAAGACAAAGACTGCGAAAGCTTCATTCATGAGAAAGGCTATAGAGCCAATCCTTTAACACAACAGCAAAGAGAATCCAATACAATCAAATCCAAAATAAGAGCAAGGGTAGAACACGTCTTTGGTTTCATGACAAACTCTATGCATAACGCATTGCATATGCGGTGTATCGGTAAAGAGAGGATCAAATCAGCTATCGGCTTGCTGAACTTGACCTACAACCTTTTTAGGTATGAACAGTTAGTAAGGCTACAAAAGGTCAAAATGATCTGGAAAATGAGAAAGATTGAGTGAGTTTTACTATCAAAACGTAATATTCACTCGACTTTTCTGCTGAAAATGGAAGAATTGTTGAATATTTTTATAGCCAACGAAGCACATAAAAGAGGACTGAGTGTCGCGCTTAAAAATGATCTGGATCAGATCATAGAACTTGAACCCTATTATGATTTTAGTGTCAATGAAGAATGTCATGCATATAAGGAGTGTGTCAAAATACAACCCTTTATAGATGCAAACAAATCTGTATTCAATGCGGAGTATAAACAAGAATATGTAGACAATAGCAATGGTCAACGAGATGCTATGTGTGCAGAGGCTATTGCATCACAATTTCAAACATTGGTTTTGCCATTAGATCTAGACGATAGTTTTAGATATAGCTGTGAGTAGTATGTTTATAAATGATTAGAGAGAAAGATTTAAAATATCTCTCTATCACCTCACTCCACACTCCGATCGCTTACAGCGATAAGTGATAAAGAGGCAATTAGAGAATATCTGCATTCAAAAATAGATACACAATAGAGAACCAACACTTTAAGAAAATAATAAGAACAAAAGAATATAATTAATTAACCAGTTAATTAATAAGGAACAGCATGTCCAAAAAAATACAAAAAAGAGATGCCGAAGCCTCCAAGGCACTCATTGTCGCCAATGCCATACAGCTCTTTTCCTGCAAAGGCTATGCTTCTGCATCTATGGATGAGTTGGCAGGTATGTGCGGTCTAAACAAGGCGATGGTCTTTTACTACTTCAAGAACAAAAAAGGACTCTATGAAGCAGTCATGCGTGAAGTCCTTGAAGAGATACAAAGAACTATTATAGAAGAAAACAAGACCCACAGGACACCAGAACAGGAGCTTGAGGGGTTCATCCGTACCTATGCGAAGTTCGCCTGCTCTCATCCGTATCTCCCTGCACTGTTGCTTAGAGAGCTCAGTGACAGCGGTGCGGTCGTACCTGAACTGCTCTTTACTTCCATGCGGCAGCTTTTTGCACTCTTTAGTGATATACTCAAACGCGGAGAAAAAAAAGGCTGCTTTCATGATGCCATCCCCATGATACTTTACTTCATGGTCCTTGGAACACTCAACCTTATGGTCACAACCAAGCCTCTGCGTCTCAAAGCCGCACAATTGGAAGATATAGAAGTCAACACCTGCGCGCAGTGTGACATAGATGAGATCGCAGCGTATATTATCAAAAAGATCAAACTCATGCTACGAGGAGAATAAATGAAAAATAATACTTTGAAGATGGGAATATCGTTGCTTCTGGCGGGTCACTTCGTCCATGCTGCAAATATCACCACCTTGCTTGATGCAGTCAAACACCGACCGCAAAGCACACTCGATGCACTCGAAGTACAAAGAGGAGCCCTGGGAGAACGCAAGATCTCAGACAAACTCATGCCCAAGTTTGATGCTTTTGTCGGATATGAGGTTTACAACCGGCCTTCGAACCTGAGACCTGTGCTGCCAACCGAAATGCAAAATCAAAATGCAGCATTTCCTTTTAGTAAAAATATCAGCCGACTGGGTGCGCAGTTCAGCTGGCCGGTATTTGTCAAGTCCCTCTATACCCTCAAAGAGAAAGCCTCTCTCATGCATCTGGCTGCCAAAGACAAAAAAAGGCTCAATCTCATACAAAGAGAAGCAGGTGTTGTGGGCGCTGTAGCATACCTGCATTACATGGAGTCGCTCAAGGGCGCGCTTCTTGCCAAAGAGAGATCCATACTTGCAACCAGGAAGAAGATCGCACTCATGGTCAAAGAAGGACGCACCGCCCAAAGCGCGCTTCTTACGCTTGATACACATATCAATGCACTAAAAATAAATATCATCGACATTGACCGTCAGAAGAACACCCTTTTTGCCAAGGTGGAGACACTGACAGGCATTGCACTTAGGCACAGTGTACCTATGCATCAAAAACGACCTATCAAAAAAGGCAAGATCTTTGCCCTGTTTCCTTTGGAAAAGAAACTTCAGGCAAACAAGAAAGGTATTAAAGCTGCAAAAGAAGGCTACTACCCTACGCTTGTTATGAAGGGGAACTATACCTACAGCCATGCCGATGCCTACAATAATGATGATACGATAAATACAGAGTATGGCATGATTGGTCTTTATGTGAACATTCCTCTTTACGACAGCAGCAAGTCCACGGCAGTGGAAGAAGCAAAACTAAACTACTATAAAGAGAAGTCCCTTGTGGATGACACACGTGACACACTGAGTGTCAAAGCCAAAGAACTCAGCCGTGAGATAACACTGCTCAAGCGTTCTGTCAAACTGGCGAAAAAAAATATAAAGGATCAAAAAGCATTACTGAAAGTTGCCAAAGTCTCTTTGGAAAATGAAGTGATCACACAGGAGGAGTACCTGCGCTATGAAGATGCGCTGGCCAATGCCAAAGCAAACCTTTACAAAATAGATGCACAAAAATGGCAGGATATTGCACAGCTTGCCGTCATCTATGGAAATGATCTGAAAGGAATAGTAAAATGATAAAAAAAATAGTTAAAACATTGCTTATAGTGTTGGTGATCGCAGCCATTGTAGTCGGAGGGATGAAGGTCATCCAAGCCAAAAAAGCAAAAGAGGCACAGGCACCTGTAGCCAAAGTGTATCCGATCGTGGTTAAAACAGTGAATGCGACACCTTCAAAGGTACAATTGACACTTCCCTATCTTGCACAGGTTGAGAACGATGAGAATGTCATGCTCTCCTCACGTATGCCTGCACGGGTACTCATGATCAAAAACAGCGGGGAAAAAGTACAAAAAGGTGATCTTCTTGTCAAGCTTGACACAGATGAGCTGACCGCCAATATCGACTCAGTAAAGGTCTCTCTGTCGAATTTGAGGAAAACCTACAAAAGAACACAAGCGCTTTACAGGGTTAAAGGGGCTTCTATCGAGCAGCTGCAAAAAGAGGAGTCTGGTATCGCGACACTCCAGGCAAAACTCAGGACACTTGAGAGCCAGTTGAGCTATGCGACACTTGTCTCTCCGGTATCAGGTGTGATCACAAAAACATTTGTTTCAAATGGAAGTATTGCAATGCCAGGCAAACCGCTGCTCAATATCTCTGCAACCAAAGGTTTTTCCATGATCGTAAGACTTCCTGACACCATCAATCCCAAATCGATCATTTTTCAACAGAAACAGTATCTGATCCATCCTCTTGGAAGCACTTTCCAGGGACTCAACGAGTATAAAGCTTATGTTGATGCATCCGGTCTGACTGTCGGTGAGACAGTAGATATCCGTGTTGTTGTATTTGAAGGTGAAGCGACAAAATTACCGTTTGATGCCATTTTGGACAGAAATGGCAAAAGCTATGTACTCGTAGTCAAAAAGGACAAGGCAGTTCCAAAAGAGGTATATATCATACAAAAAGGGGAAGAAGGAGTTGTCATAAAAGAGACGCTTCAAAAAGAGAAGATCGTTGTTGCCAAACCGGACATTCTGTTAAAACTCCTGACTGGTATCGCAGTTAAAGTGAAGGAGTAAACGGATGTTTGAATTTTTCTATAAACGCCCCTATCTTCTTTACGCGTTGATCGCAGGTTTTTTTATTATGGGTATCGTCGGATTGACCACAATGCCCAAAAACCTCTTTCCCGATGCCAACCCGCCAAAAGTCGTTGTGATCACTTCTGTACCTGGGGCTACGGCAAAAGTGGTAGCCAGTACAGTCTCCAAACCGATCGAAGAGGAGATCGCAAGGCTTGGTCTTGTCACAGATGTAAGCAGTATCAATGTAGCCAACTTCTCTATTGTCTCTGCGGAATTCGGTTACAAAAAAAGTCTGAATGAAGCGGCTGTAGATGTTGCCAATGCTCTTAATGTTGCCAAAGCGAAGATCCCTTCCGGGCTAAATCCTGCCATTTATACAGCGGGGGATTTTACACTTCCAGTGGATGTGATAGCACTCAGTCCCAAGAATGATACGATCGACCTCGATCAGATCAGAAAGATCGCGGACTCTTTCATTAAACCCTCTCTTCTTGGCAACGAAAATATCGGAAATGTTGAAGTATTCGGTGGGTATCAAAGTGCCATCAATGTAGAGATAGACCCTTTCAAAGCCAAAAAGTACGGGGTGGATTTTGAGACGATCTCCAAAGTCATCATGGCTCAGAACAAAGATATTCCGGTAGGGTTCATCAAAGGTGACAACAGTTTTTATACAGTGACCATTTATGGCGAGAAAGACAATGTACTGGCACTTCAAAATCTGCTCATACATCCCAATGTCAGACTCAAAGATATTGCTGATGTAAAATGGGGGCACCAAAAACGTACCAGCGGTTATATAGGTAACGGTAAAGCATCTATCGCAATGGCGGTGCAAAGAGCACCTGGAGGAAGTGTACTTGATGTTTCAAAGGCAGCACGTGCCGAGATGGCAAAACTGCAACAAAAATATCCCAATATTCGGTTTGAAATTTCCGATACGCAAAGAGACCTGATCGAACAGGCCAACGATAATATGCTCGAAGCCTTGAGAGATGCGATACTCTATACACTTTTGGTCATCATGATATTTCTGGGAAACTTCAGAGCGATCATCGCCGCAGGGCTCTCTATACCTATGGTATTTTTTTCAACGATCGCTATCATATGGATGACAGGCGGAGAGCTCAATATCGTTATTTACACAGCGATCATCCTGGCACTTGGAATGTTGACTGATGATGCGGTAGTGGTTCTGGAGAATATAGAACGCCACCTCATCGAGACCAAAGAAGACCTGCAAACAGCCATCAAGAACGGCACCAAAGAGGTCTTAAATCCTGTTTTTGCAGGGACGGTCGCTACGATCGCGATCTTGTTTCCGCTGATGTTCGTAGGTGGCTTCCCGCAAAAGATCTTCAAACCGCTGATCGAAACACTGATCATTGCATTGCTGGTGAGTTGGTTTTTGTCCATTACCTTCATTCCGCTGCTCTCGGCATGGCTCTACAGGAATGGCGTCAAAAAGAGCAAAATAGAGGAAGGCTTTAAG
Source organism: Campylobacterales bacterium (assembly GCA_014763895.1). Classification (GTDB taxonomy): domain Bacteria; phylum Campylobacterota; class Campylobacteria; order Campylobacterales; family Sulfurovaceae; genus Sulfurovum. Next base: position 30,583 of record JACXUM010000008.1, on the reverse strand, counting down.
TGGTTCTATGGCCATACCATCGGAAAGCTTGTTGCCCCTTATGAGGGGGTCATCAGGTTTTCAAACAACGGATGGAAGAGAACTAGAAGAGTCATTTTGACACTTGGTGTACTTCTCTTTTTGATCTTCTCTTTGAAAAATATCATGCCGACCATCGGTAAAGATGCAATGCCCCCTATGGACACGGGTATCATTAAAGCACAGATCGCTTTTTCTGCCAATGAGACGGTTGATCATGCAGAAGAGAAACTCAAACCTTTTTTAACCTGGCTTCACAAACAGCCTTGGGCGGCAAAAAGCTCTGTTGCCTTTGGAGGGGAAATGGGTGTATTGAGTCTTGGAAGCGGAAATCTTCCGACAGAAGCAACGATTACCATCAACAGTGTGAACCGTTTTGAGCGTGACCAATCGATCTGGGAGCTTGAAAATGAGATCAGAGACAGGATTTCACATATAGAAGGGATCAAACGTAATGATGTCTTTGATTTTGGGGCAACGGCACTCTCCTCCATCAAAGCAACCGTTGATACACGGATATCTTCCTCTGGGATCGAGGGTTTGAGTGACTATTCCAAAGAGATCGCCGAAGTGATGAAAACAGTCAAAGGACTTACTTCCGTCTCTACAAGCTGGGACAAAGACTTTAGCGAGTATGTTATAGAGATAGACAGAAACAAAGCGTTGCGTTATGGTATTACGCCATACAATATTGCTATGCAGATCCCTATCAAAGGGCAAGTGGCATCACTTAATGCCAATCTTGAATCCATGAATACACAGTTTGTGCGCATCTATCTCAAAGACAAATTCACCAAAAATCTGGAGACACTGAAATTGCTGCCTATTCATACCAAGTTCGGTGATATACCACTCTCTCAAATGGCGACGATCAAAAAAGAACTGACCTACGCAAAAATAGAACGAGACAAAATGCTCTACAGTTTGGATGTGAACGGATACAGGGCTAAAAGACCGGTAACGCACTTAACCGATGATACGCTTGAGGCACTCAAAAATATCAAGAATGACAGTTTTGTGCTTACTCAGACAGGCGATAAGGCACAGATAGATGACAGTTTCGAACGTATGACAAAAGCCATAGGTCTGGGTATTGTCATACTGCTCATGGCACTGATCGCCATCTACAGGTCGGTCAGGCTGGCATTTATTATGATACTTGTACTGCCGCTCTCCATGATAGGAGCAAGCTGGGGTATGCTGCTCTTTGAGAAACCAAGCTGTATGCCGAGCCTGCTTGGTATTTTGCTGCTATTTGGTATTATCATTAAGAATCTTTACTCACTTTAATCTATGTACCGATGTATGCTTACATCTTTGATAAAGAGAAGAAGAAAAACGATTAAAAAACCCCTCTTTGAAGTATCCTTGGGGGTACTTTGAAGATGAGTTACTCATCAAAAAAAGAAACTAAAGGATAACAACAATGCAAAAACCAACACCTCAACAAGTAGAAGCGATGATGACTGAGAAGATGGGAGCACTCCCAAGCTCTTTAAATGCAGCAAAAGCGATTGATCCAGAATTTTTAGTTGATCAAGCTATCAGTTCTAAAATGAGTGTGCAAAGTGAAGCCAATCCGTTTGATCCAAAAACATCAATGATGATTGCATTGGCAACATCCATAACACTTAGTAGTGATGAATGCGTGATGGAGCAAACAAGAATGCTTAAAAAAATGGGCATCACAAAAGAGGAGCTTGCCTATCTGGTAAGAATTGTAAAGCATGCACATACAAGTGCAGTCATGGGCAGTGCAAAAGCTGCATTTGAAACTTTTGAGAGTTAGTATCTCTTTACAAATTAGATAAAACAGAGGAGTTTTTGATGAAAAAAAGTTGTTATAGCAGGTGCAGGAGAGAGTGTAAAATAAACTGTGTAAATCCACCTTCTATCCCTTAGTCACTTGGTATATTTTGACATAATTTCACTAAAAAATATACTAAGCTGAGGGTATATCTCATGCCAATTTCTCAAACTGTTAGCATTCCATTTTTCCTGAACCTCCTGTGTTGATAAGTAGAGCATTTTAAAAGCAGACTCCGTAGTAGGGAATGAGCCTTTTGATTTCGTTTTTCTTTTAATAGCTGCATTGAGCGACTCTATGGGATTCGTTGTATAAATGAGCTTTCTGACAGAATCCGGATATTTGAAGAACGTGGCAAGTTCATTCCAGTGGGTTGTCCAGGAAGCGGTGATATTGGGGTATTTTTTACCCCATATTTCATTGAACTCAGTCAGGGCAATTTGTGCGTCCTCTTCATTGTGTGCAGCATAAACAGATCTAAGATCTTTTGCAACTGCTTTTCTGTCTTTCCATGATACAAATTTTAAAGAGCTTCTGATCTGATGTACGATACATCTTTGTATCTCAGCTTTAGGATACACCGCCTGTATGGCTTCATTAAAGCCATTTAAACCATCAATCGCAAAGATCAGGACATCTTGTATGCCACGCTTTTGAATATCGTTTAAAACAGTGAGCCAGTATTTGGATGTTTCATTCTCTCCTATCCAAATGCCGATGATCTCTTTCTTGCCTTCAAGTGTGATACCCAGCATAATATATGCAGCAATATTTTTAACCACTCTGTCTACTCTTATCTTGAGTACAGTGGCATCCATAAAGATAATGGGGTATATCGGTTCAAGTGGACGAGATTGCCACTCATTGGCTTTTTCGATGATCTTGGAAGTGATATTAGAGATTGTCTCTGTTGAGAGCTCATAGCCGTATAGATCATCAAGATGATGCTGTATATCCCTTACGCTCATACCTTTGGTATAGAGTGAAAGAATGAGGTCTTCACTGCCATCTAAAAGTACTTCTCTCTTTTTAACCAACTGCGGCTCAAAGGTAGACTCTCTGTCTCTGGGGATAGATACATCAAATTGTCCGTATTTGGAGTTGATCGTTTTATCATTATATCCGTTACGGGAATTTGAATTGTTTGAAGTTTGGTGTTTATCGTAACCGAGGTGAGAAGTCAGTTCTTCTCCTGAAGCTGTCTGGATAACCTCTTTAAGTATCGCCTTGAACTCATTGGTAATATCATCCAAAGAGGTAAAGGCCCCCTCTTTGATCTGTCTTTTTAACTCTTCTGTATTTAGCAAGCTCATATGTAAATCCTTTTTCCAATAATTTACTTGACCACTATATCAAATAAATTTAATTTTTAGAATTTACACAGTTAGATTTACGCTCCCTTCATAGCCTATGCGGTAAGCTTCGCTGAAATATTTGTCGCCTTGCGCAAAGAGCTTTTTGACAAAATCAAGTTCTGCTAGACATGCCTGTTCAAACGCTTCATAATCCTGTTCATTAAAAACCGTTTTGTGTATCTCAGAACCCATCTTGTCTGTCCAGTAAATTCTTTTTCGTTCGTACATTGTACAAAAGAGTTCATGGGTTTTCTTGCAATTAACTATTTTCCTCAATTTTTATAAAAAGTTCAAATCTTTTTTCAACAAAAGCCACGCTACAATCTAAAGTTAAAAAATCGTATCATTATGTATGGGTTAAGATTAGAAATGAGGTAATAAAAATGGCAGGGATATTAGGGTATTTGGCAGCATTGGCGGATGATATTAGTTCTCTTGCCTCCAAAACGATGGTGACCGCATCCAAAAGTATGGCTACCTCTTTGGATGATATGACCTTGATGCTCGATGATATCGCTACTTATACCAAGGTTGCCAGTGTGAAGTCTTCTGGCGTGGTGATCGATGACTTGGCGGCCATATCGAGCATGACCAATGAAACGACTTCCGATATTCTCAAAAAAGAACTGCAGAATGCCCATTCCCTGAGTGAATTTAAATCGCATATTGCCAAACTTCCTTCTGATGAACAGCAGAAGCTTTTTGAAGAGGTCTCAGCGATGCGTGAAGCAGTGCTGGTGGAGCTGAAGCGAAATGCGGCAAAGAGGGAACTGCCGATAGTCTGGAAGATCGCGAAGGGAAGTGCCAAGAATAAGCTGATTATTATTCCGCTTATTCTCATTGTCAGTGCATTTGTACCATGGCTGATGAGCCCGATCTTGATCGCAGGAGGGCTTTATCTGGCTTATGAGGGGACAGAGAGCGTGATAGAGAGATTTTGGCATAGAGAGGAAGAACATGCATCTGCCCAGGAGACGATAGCGGAGTTGAGTGTTGAGCATTTCGAGTCTCAAAGGGTCGCAAGTGCGATAAAAACGGACTTTATCCTCTCTTTGGAGATTATGGTATTGGCTTTGAGCCTGGTCTCTGATGCAGGTTTTGGTGTCAAAATGAGTGTCTTGTTTGCCGTTGCCCTGATTGCAACAGTGGGAGTTTATGGCATTGTAGCGGTGATCATCAAACTGGATGATATCGGGTTCTTTTTACAAAAGAGTAAATTGACTTTGCTTAAGCGCATGGGGGATGGTCTGGTCGTTTCGGTTCCCTGGCTGATCGGAGGTATCGGTGTGATCGGTACGGTTGCCATGCTGGCCGTTGGAGGCGGTATTCTGGATCATCAGCTTGGGATTTTGCATCGTATTGAAGAGGTATTGGAAGATTTTGGTTTGGCATGGCTGGTAATTTTCATCCTTCAGATGTGTATCGGGATGGTATCGGGGTTAATAGTCATCAAAGCTGTGCAGGTCATTTCGCCATGGATCACCCAGTTTAAAAGGCGGTTTTCCAAATCATGAAATATAGTCTAATAATCTTTTTAGAAGGAGTGTAGTATGTCTGAGAGTATCGGGAAATTGATCATTCGGTTGATGGTCGGAGGGTTGTTGTTATTTCATGGGGTACATAAAGCGCTTTATGGCATAGCACCGATCAAAGGGATGCTGGCAGCTGGGCATCTACCCGAAATATTTGCATATGGTGTCTATGTGGGGGAAGTTCTTGCCCCGATATTTCTATTGATCGGATGGAAAAGCAGATGGTGGGCAGCTATCGTGGTTTTCAATATGTCCGTAGCAATCTATCTGACAAAATGGGGTACTCTGTTTACTTTAAATCCACAGGGAGGATGGAGTATCGAACTCCCTTTACTCTTCGGGATGGGAGCCTTGGCTATTGTCTTTTTGGGATCAGGGAGATATGCCATACTGCATGATTAGTGCACATTCAATGCACAGGGATATGGTAAAGTACCCTAAAAAAAGGAATCAATATGAAAAGAATTGCGATAATGTACGTATTCTTTGGGATAGCTTTTCTTTTTGGAATGGATGTAAAACCCTGGTCCAAGGCGCTTGAAAAACTTACACCACAAGAACGCCACGTGATCGTTGATAAAGGTACAGAGATGCCTTTTTCTGGTCAATATGTCAATATGGCCCAGGAGGGTGTCTACCGATGCAAAGTGTGTGGCCAGGTACTTTACAGATCTTCGGACAAATTCAGTTCACATTGCGGATGGCCCAGTTTTGATGACGCGGTCTCGGGGGCCATTAAAGAACTTCCCGATCCGGATGGTCAACGCATAGAGATCGTCTGTTCCAGATGCGGGGCGCATTTGGGACATGTTTTTAGGGGCGAGGGATTGACAGCCAAGAACGTGCGTTATTGTGTCAACTCCGTGTCGTTGCAGTTTGACAAAAAAGAGGATAATGCCACACAACAGCCTTTGGCAAAGGCTTATTTTGCCGGCGGCTGTTTTTGGGGAGTAGAGTATTATCTTGAAAAATTGAAAGGTGTGAAAGAGGTGGCCTCAGGCTACATGGGCGGGGACGAACAAAACCCTACGTATGAACTGGTCTCTTCACATAAAACAGGACATTATGAAGCAGTAGAAGTGGTATATGATCCTGCTGTCATCTCTTATGAGACTTTGGCAAAGATGTTCTTTGAGATACACGACCCTACCCAGACTGACGGGCAGGGTCCAGATCTCGGCAGTCAGTACAGATCAGCTGTCTTTGTGAACAATATACAGGAGAGGCAGACGATAGAAAAGCTGATAGCGATATTGGAGAGGAAAGGATTGAAGATCGCGACACAAGTACTGGAGGCCAAACCGTTCTACAAAGCGGAAGCTTCCCACCAGGATCATTATGAACGCAGAGGGACAACTCCCTATTGTCACAGACGCATCAAGAGGTTTGATTAACTCTGGGGTTGACGGTGTTTTGGCCATGTTATATCAGAATATTTTTTTGTCAACTGCTACAGCTTGGTGTTTCTATAGAGAAGCTGTTGGTATATTCGCAGTGGGGGCAGGTAAAGGTAAGTATCTTGGGACCGCAGCAGCCGGCGGATCTTTGATCTGTCAGCATGATGCCTTTTTGGCCGCATTTGGGGCAAAAGCCCCGTTTGATACTTTCCAGTTCATGGTTCTTTTCTTTCAGATAGTAAATATAGGTGGCTACAGAGCCGATCAAAATAATGAGCAAAAAGAGGATCAGATAAAGGGTGTTCATAGTTTTCCTTACTTAATGGTAGGTTTTGAGTTCTGCAATATGGGTTTTGTAGTTTGGTATATAGCTTGCGACACAATCCCAGAATGCTTTTTGATGGTGTTTATGTTGGATATGAGAAAGTTCATGAACAATGATATACTCGATCACTTCAAGAGGAAGTTTCATGGCCATGGTGTTGAAACTCAGGATATTTTTGCCGCTGCAGCTCCCCCACTGCCTCTTGGTCTTTTGAAACTTTAGGGCAGAGGGGTATAGTTCCATTCTTTGAGACCATTTATTGATTAATGTAGGCAAGAGCTCCTGTGCCTTTTGAGCATAGAAGCGGTCGATATGTTTTTGGAACAAAACCGGATCATGTCTGTGGTAATAGAGTGTAAACCGATCTTTTTCAAATACAAAAACCGTTTTTTTCATAGAATGGAAGATAAGTTCTATGTCATACGCTTTGCCTAAAAAGTACAGCATATCCTTGCCGTTAAACTCCAAAGGTTTGCCTTTTTTATGTTGAAGCTTATTTTTGGAACGATTGATCCAATCTGCTTTTTTAAGCAAGATACGCTCTAACTGCTCAGGTTTGATCTTTGGGGATTTGATGATGAGGTTGCCTTTGGCATCAAGTTTTAGATAGACATGCTTGAGTCTGGGATTGACAATATGGGTATAAGAGGGAAGAAGAGAAGACATTTGTTTAGCGTACTCTCTCCCCATTTCTAAAGTAGGCTTCTTCGTTAATGCTTCCATCCATATTATATTTGACCGCTTTGCCCTCTTTGCTATCATTGCGATAGGTTGTGTATACCATGAGCTTACCATCAGGATAAAAGACTTTTTGAATACCTTCTTTTCTCCCGTTTAGGTAGGGTACGGTCATAATAACGTTGCCTTGGGTATCGTACCAGGTTTCTGTACCGTTTTTTTTGCCATTTTGGATCTGGGCAGCAGAGGTCACTTTCCCATCATAACCGTATTTTTTTAAGATCCCGTTCCTTCCGGTACTGTCGCTCATGATAAATTCTGAACGGATCTGTCCTCCTGTAAAGTATTCCCTTTGGACTTTCCCTCCTGATAATCCTGGTGAATTACAACCGCTTAGGATCAACGTCAAAGCGACAAATGATAAAGATAAAAATTTTTTTAAAGTTCGCATTGTGTGCTCCATTTTTATGAAAGTAAATGAATAGAAAAATAGTATACAACGAAAATGCTTTGTAAAAGGAAGACGGAGGATAGGGTATTTCCTTTATTTCATTATTTACTGTGTAAAAAACTTTTTTGCAAAAAGCATGATCAGGCGCAAACCACTTGATTGCGCCCGTTTTCTTTTGCTTGATAAAGGGCACTATCAGCAGCTTCTATCAGAAGTTCTGGGGTTGTCTCTTTTTTACTGGTTCCAACACCTATACTAATAGTGATAGGGATATCGTTTTCAGAAGTTTTAAATTTGTTCTGTTCAATAGCCGTCCTAATTCTTTCGGCCAGCTGAACAGCCTCTGTAGGGTCAGTTTCTGGTAAAATGATAGCAAATTCTTCACCGCCGTATCGCGCAGCATAATCACTGTTTCGAATGGAGCTTAAAATGATATGTGCGATATTTTTCAAGACTTCATCTCCTGCTTGATGTCCATAGGTGTCATTGACCTTTTTGAAGAAGTCGATATCGAGCATCAAAAGGGAGAGGCTTCTGCCGTATCGTAGGGTTCGATTGAGCTCTTCTTGCAGTTTTTGATCAAAATGCCCACGGTTATACAGACCTGTCAATGCATCATGAAGTGCGAGTTTGGCCAATTTATTTTCCAATTCCTTTTGCCTGGTATTGTCTTGAAACAGGACAACGGCGCCCTCATGGGTACCATCTTTTGAATGCAGAGGTGCAACGGTCAATAGGACGGGAAACAGCGTACCATCTTTGCGTTTGAACAACTCGTTATCTGAGCGCAAAGTCAGGCCATAGGCTAATGCTCTTTTTACTGGACAATCTTCTTGGTCCTCTTGCATATGAACATGAATTTTAGAGTGTATATCTTCCAGATCCCCATTTAATTCTTCGAAATGCCAGCCCAACAGCCGTTCTGTTTCATTATTGATGAAAGTCAAATGTCCTGTTTTATCCACAACAAATACACCTTCTCCCATGCTGGAAGTAATATCTTTTAGCCGTTGTTCAGAAACCTGAAGCTGATCGAGTGTTTCATTTGCTATTTGAAGCATTTTTTGTTTTTCAAAGTGAAGTTTTCTAAAATTCGCAGCGGATACCCCCATAATGATCATAAAGGTTACAACCATCATAGCCATAAGAGAGTATTCGATATCATTTTGGTAAAGGTAGGATATCGTCAGAAGCGAGAGCATCGGTAGCATAAAAGCCGGGTAATTCCAACGAATAAAACTGTTGGATACGATGGCCCCAGCTGACAATCCCCCAAGAATAAAAGCTTCAATACCATGATAGAAAGGGCCGGTATGGAATTCAATAAAAAGGGCACCTATCCCCCATATGATGCCAGAAAATAAAGAGCTGGATATGAAATAGCCTTTCCATCGCCGCAGTGTTTCAGGTCGGGCTTTTTGATAAGTTGATGCAAGTACAATTCTTAGTAAAATTGAAATAGCAAGCAGTGCTATCCAAAAGCCAAGAAGCGTTTTGGGCAGATCGTTCAACATTATGAAAATGGTTATAGAGCCTATAATCAAATTACCAAAAATGACATAATCAAGGCTATGCCCTGCCTCGAGAAGCTGCTGAAATTCAAGATTATCCGAAGTGTCCGGATATTGTTTTGTATTCAGAAAATGTGAAGATAATGACTTCTTTGAAAACATAAATTATGCCTTTTTGACAAAAATATATGAGTAACGCTTAAAAATCCTCATAAAAAGCCTCTATCCCTCACCCACACGCTTACTCTTAAAAGGATAGTCAATAACTATTTTGCTACTCTTTTCTCAAAGTATAAATCTGATTACAGTATAACTTACAAATGATTAGATTTAATTGGGATAAGATCTTCGGCTTGGCAAGCCAATATATCTAACTGCTTGTTTTTAATCACAATAGTGTAGCGTTAGAATTGGCGATTAATTTTTCCCAAAAGTTGTCTGGATCTAAAAAATGGCATATGGTTGTGAAATATTTTTATTAAAAAAAGAGTAGATTATTGGAAAGACAAATCATAGTTTGGATTTTTATAGATATTACATGGCAGACAGGAAGGGATTCGAACCCTCGATAGCGTTAACTATACACGCGTTCCAGGCGTGCGCCTTCAACCGCTCGGCCACCTGTCTATAAAGTTTAGAATGAAATTATATCCAATCGTTTTTAAAATAGACTAAATTTAATCACCTATAAGCTCTTTTCCGTTATAATTCGCCTGCCTCTTCTTAGACCTGTGCAACAGTACTGAGAGACAGCGGGTCAGGATGGGAACATAGCAGCCCACCTTTCTTTACCGTGTGCCGCAGGGATCTGGGGGGAGGTACTACTTATTCTTCATTTAATATACTCCATTCATAAAACGGCAATGCTTCAAAATGGATGTTTTGTATATCATATTCATATTGGTTTGCTACCGTGACAATCGTAACTTTTTTAACGCCGTATTGTTTATAAAGAGAAAATTTGCTTTGTGATTTTGCCCAAAGGCTTTCTTCGCTTTCGAAAGGGGCAGGAATAACCAGTTCGGACTCAGAAGTAATATATCCATGGATTCCCAAGGTTTCAAAGCTAATGTGATGTTTGATCAAGGCCAAGGCGATCATCGTGTCAAACTGTATGATGAATGGCTGGCCCGTCGTAAAGTATTTGGCAAATGCAAAATCAAAGAGGATCATTTTCTTCCCGCTTTTTTGGTATCTGTCCTCTATGAAAAAGAGCAGTTTCTCATCGCTGAAGAGTTTGATGGTGCGGTAAAGCCAGTCTTTGGATACCTTGAATTTTTCCTTGGCATAGGTATAGATCTGATGGACGGTCAGATGTTTGGTATGATGCTGTGCAAGGACCCAGAGCAGTTTGTGTTCGCTGGTATCAAATTTGCTTTGCATAAATGTCTTTATGGCAGAGATATTGGACTTATGGAGTCTTGCTATTTGCGGCAGGGTACCGGTTTTAAGAAAATGGTTGAACGAGTGCGTTGCCGAAACGGAGCTTTCAAACGCCAAGAACTCTTCATAGTCCAACGGGAAAAGCTCTACCCCTTCAAGTGCCGTCCCTTCCAGTTTGGTACGCGTGATAACGATCAACCTGTCGATCAAGGGAAAACGCTCCAGGGCATCTTGCGTATAGTGGTCCAGTACGAGTAGGGTAATTTGGCTTTTATTGATATAGTTCTGCAGGATTTCCACTGTCAGGGGTGCAAAGAGCAGATTGGGATCTTCCATATCGATATAGAGGGTTTTTGTGGGATCCTGTTCCTTGATAAAGTCCAGGACCATGGCACTTTTCCCTGACCCCCTCACTCCGTAAAGATTGATATTGCCTTGATCAGGGATTTGTATCTTTCTGGGCACATAGAGTTCATTGAAATAGTGCTGGTTTTGGTAATATTCAAGTAAAAGCATCTCAACCATTCCTTTTTAAAAGGAAATATTTTTTAGAAATTGTACCATTTTTGAATTAAAAAGTATTGTCTGTGGAGAAAAGTTTGGATATAATTCGCGTTCCTAAATTATGTTAGGGGGCATTAAGCCCTGTGTATAGGCACCTAAGCTAACGAGTTCTTTTAAAGGGTAAAAATGGAAAAAATCAGATTGAAGCTTAAAGCTTATGATCATCGTGTTTTAGACAGATCAGTTGCTGCAATCGTAGATGCAGTTAAACGTACAGGTGCTGAGATTAGAGGGCCGATTCCAATGCCAACTAAACTTAAGCGTTATACTGTTCTTAGATCGCCACACGTCAACAAAGACAGCCGTGAGCAATTTGAGATCAGAATTCATGGAAGAATGATCGACATCGTTTCAGCGACTTCGGATACTATTGATTCACTTATGAAGTTGGATCTTGCTCCGGAAATCGAAGTTGAAATCAGATCAATGGACAAATAGGAGTAAAGTATGGAATTTATCGTTGAAAAAATTGGTATGAGTAGAACTGTTGATGTACCAAGTGTTCCAGTTACACTTCTAAAGGTCGTTGAAGCGAAAGTTTGCGAAGTGAGAGAAGACGGAAAAGCACTTGTAGCGTATAACAGCAGTAAAAAACTAAACAAGAGCATCGAAGGTCAGCAGACTAAGTACGGTGTTTCTAAAGAGTTCAACAAGTTTATGACTATCGAAGTAGCTGAAGGTACAGAAGCAGGCGAATTGAATCCTGCAGCACTTGCTGAAGCAACTGTAGTAAAAACTTCATTGAACACTAAAGGTAGAGGTTTCCAGGGTGGTATGAAACGTCACGGATTTGGTGGTGGTCCAGCTGAGCACGGACACAGATTCGGTAGAAGAATCGGTTCTATCGGTAACGCTGAATGGCCAGGTCGTGTACAGCCAGGTAAAAAAATGCCAGGGCAATACGGTAACACGCAAATCACTGTAAAAAATGATGTTGTTTCTTTCGACGCTGAAAACGGCATCCTAGTATTAAAAGGTTCAATCCCTGGACACAATGGTGCAAGAGGATTGGTAAGGATTGTTAAATGAGTAAAACAGTAGTAATTAAAACAAGTGACCTACCAAAAGCATTCTTGGAAGTTCACCCACATAACCTTTATCTTTATTGCAAAGCGTATGCTTCAAGCTTGAGAGCAAATACAGCTGCAGTAAAAAACAGATCTGCTGTTAGCGGTGGCGGTAAAAAACCATTTGCACAAAAAGGCGGCGGTAGAGCAAGACAAGGTTCGATTCGTGCTCCACACTATACAGGTGGTGCAGTTGCATTCGGTCCAAGTACAAACAGAAACTATGACCTTAAGGTGAACAAAAAACAAAAGAAATTGGCTCTTTATCATGCAATAGCAGAAAAAGTGGCAAATGAAAAACTGTTTGTAGTGGACAACATTACTATCGAATCAGGTAAGACAAAAGACGCATTGGCATTTGTAAACGGTTTGGGTCAGAGAGATGTTTTAGTTGTTAAAGAGATGATCGATGACAAGAGCTTCTTGGCGTTCAGAAACCTTCAGAATGCATACCTTGTAGAAGAGAATGAGCTTAATGCTTACCTTGCGGCGGCTTATCATGCAATCGTAATCGAAAAAGCAGTATTTGAAAAATTGACTAAAGAGAGTTAAGATGGCAGATATTACAGATATTAAATCAATTATGTATACAGAGAAGAGTTTGACTCTTCAAGAAGAGGGTGTCATCGTTGTTCAAACAACTCCAAGAATGACTAAAAACGGTCTTAAAGAAGTTTTCAAAGAGTTTTTCGGGATTAACCCGGTAAGAGTGAACTCTATGAGAGTAAACGGAAAAGTAAAAAGATTTAAAGGTATCGAAGGTAAAAGGGCTGATCTTAAAAAGTTCTATGTAAAGCTTCCTGAAGATGCTAAAATCGAAAGTTTAGCGGTATAAGGATAGAAGATGGCAATTAAATCATATAAACCAACCACACCTTCGCGTCGTTATATGACAAACCTTGATAGCGGTGACATCACGGCTAAAGCAAGTGTAAGAAGTCTACTTGTAAAATTACCGGCAGCAGCAGGTAGAAATAACAACGGTAGAATCACGTCAAGACATAAAGAAGCCGGTGCGAAAAAACTTTACAGAATTATCGATTTCAAAAGAAACAAATTCGGTATCGAAGGGACAGTAGCAACAGTCGAATACGATCCATACAGAAACTGTAGAATCTGTCTTGTTAAATATGCAGATGGCGATAGAAGATATGTTCTTCAGCCAAAAGGTTTGAACGTTGGTGATAAGATCATGTCAGCAGAAGCTGGACTTGATATCAAAACGGGTAATGCAATGAAACTTAAAAGCATTCCTGTTGGTACATTGGTACACAACATCGAAATTAACCCTGGCCGTGGTGGTCAAATGGCAAGATCAGCTGGTGGTTATGCTCAGATTATGGGTAGAGATGGTAAATACGTTTCTCTTAGACTCCCATCTGGTGAAATGAGATATATCCTTGGTGAATGTCTTGCAACAATTGGTGCCGTTGGAAACGAGGATTTCGCGAACATCGTTATCGGTAAAGCAGGAAGAAGCAGACACCTTGGTATCAGACCTCAGACAAGAGGTTCGGCGATGAACCCGGTAGATCACCCGCATGGTGGTGGTGAAGGTAAAACAGGTTCTTCAGGACATCCGGTTTCTCCTTGGGGTATGCCAACTAAAGGTTATAAGACACGTAAGAAAAAAGCTAGCGATAAGCTTATTATCTCAAGAAGAAAGAAATAAGGGGCTAAAATGGCAAGATCGACAAAAAAAGGTCCATTTATTGATGGTCACCTAATGAAAAAAGTATTGAAAGCAAAAGAAGAAGGTTCGAACAAACCAATCAAAACTTGGTCAAGAAGATCTGTGATTTTCCCTGAGTTCATCGGTTTGACTATCAATGTACATAATGGTAGACAATTCGTACCAGTATTCGTAACCGAAAACCACGTAGGTTACAAACTTGGTGAATTTGCGCCAACAAGAACATTCAAGGGCCACAAAGGCTCAGTTCAGAAGAAGGTAGGTTAAGATGAGTAGAGCACTATTAAGATTCGTTAGAGTATCACCTACAAAAGCGAGATTGATTGCGAAAGAAGTTCAAGGGATGAATGCAGAGCTTGCACTTGCAAGTCTTGAATTTATGCCGAACAAAGCAGCTGGAATCATCTCTAAAGTGATTGCTTCTGCAGTTGCAAACGGTGACTATGAACCAGAGGAAGTTGTGATCACTTCTTGTAGAGTAGACAAAGCAGCAGTAATGAAAAGATTCAGACCAAGAGCAAGAGGTACTGCATCTAGAATCATGAAGCCAACATCACACATTTTGGTAGAAGTTGGTAAAAAAGGGGAGGACGCTTAATATGGGACAAAAAGTCAATCCAATAGGTCTTAGACTTGGAATCAACAGAAACTGGGAGTCAAGATGGTTCCCGGCTAAAGGTAGAGCGTCTGAGTTCATTGCTGAAGATTACAAAATCAGAAAGTACTTGAAAAAAGAGCTTTTCTACGCAGGTGTTTCTAATATCATCATCGAAAGAACAGCTAAAAAACTAAGAGTTAGTATCGTAACTGCTCGTCCTGGTATCATCATCGGTAAAAAAGGTGCAGATATCGAAAAACTAAAGACTACATTGTCAAACATGCTTAGCAAAGAAGTAGCGCTTAACATCAAAGAAGAGAAGCGTCCACAAGCTTCAGCGCAATTGGCTGCTGAAAACGTAGCAACTCAGCTTGAAAGAAGGGTAGCTTTCAGAAGAGCGATGAAAAAAGTAATCCAGGGTGCATTGAAATCTGGTGCAAAAGGGATTAAGATCTCTGTATCTGGACGTCTTGGTGGAGCTGAAATGGCAAGAACTGAGTGGTACCTAGAGGGTAGAGTGCCTCTACATACACTTAGAGCTAAAATTGATTATGGTTTTGCAGAAGCTCATACTACATACGGAATCATCGGTGTTAAAGTATGGATATTTAAAGGTGAAGTCCTTGCAAAAGGTATCCAGGCAGAGCCACAAGAAGAGAAAAAAGGTGGTAAAAGACCATCTAGAAAAAGAGGTGAATAATCATGTTGATGCCTAAAAGAACCAAATGGAGAAAGCAGCAAAAAGGCCGTAACCGCGGTATGTCTTTCAGAGGTAACAAGATCGAGTTCGGTGAGATCGCAATCAAAGCTGTAGAAGCTGGTAGAATCGATTCTAGACAGATCGAAGCAGCACGTATCACAATGACACGTAGAATCAGTAGACAAGGTAAAACTTGGATCAGAGTATTCCCAGACAAACCATTGACTGCAAAGCCGCTAGAAACCAGAATGGGTAAAGGTAAAGGTGGTGTTGAGAAGTGGGTTATGAACGTTAAGCCTGGAAGAATCATCTTTGAAATGGCGGGAGTTGAAGAATCTCTAGCAAGAGAAGCGTTGACACTAGCAATTCATAAAATGCCGTTCAAATGTAAAATCATCACTGCAAAGGATAGTAATGAATTATATTGATATTAAAGATAAGAGCGAAGCAGAACTTTTGGCTATGCTAAAAGAGAAAAAGCTTGAAATATTTACGCTCAATGCAAAATTGAAAACAATGCAGTTGACAAATACTGCAGAGTTGAGAGCAGCGAAAAAAGATATCGCAAGAATCCAAACAGCATTAACCGCTGTGAGATCGAAGTAAAGGGTTAATTATGCCAAAAAGACAAATTACAGGAACAGTGATTAAAAAGGCTGGTGATAAAACAGCGACTGTTTTGGTTGAGAGAAGAGTTCTTCACCCAAGATATCACAAAACAGTAAAAAGATTTAAAAAATATCTTGTTCATGATGAATCAAATGTTGTGAATGTTGGTGATACGATTAGCGCGATCGAGTGTAGACCGCTATCTAAAACCAAAAGTTTCAGACTTCTTGAAGTTGTCAAGAGAGGAGAAATCTAATGATTCAGGCGTTTACAAGATTGAATGTCGCTGACAACAGCGGAGCAAAAGAAGTAATGTGTATTAAAGTATTGGGCGGATCAAAAAGAAGATACGCTTCAGTAGGTGATGTTATTATCGCATCTGTTAAAAAAGCGCTTCCTACAGGTAAAGTAAAAAAAGGGAAAGTGGTTAAAGCAGTTGTTGTAAGAACAAAAAAAGAGATCCAAAGAGAAAACGGATCTTTGATTAGATTTGACGACAACGCAGCAGTAATCATCGATGACAAAAGAGAGCCAATAGGTACTCGTATCTTCGGCCCAGTAAGTCGTGAAACAAGATATGCAGGTTTTATGAAAATTGTATCACTTGCACCGGAGGTATGGTAATGGCAACAAAATTGAAAATCAAAAAAGGTGACAAAGTATTGGTCATCGCGGGTGATGACAAAGGTAAAACAGGAGAAGTTCTCCAAGTATTGCCTAAAAAAGATGCCGTAATCGTTGCAGGCTGTAAAATGGTTAAAAAAGCTGTTAAGCCAAGCGAACAAAATAAAGAGGGTGGATTTGTCAACAAAGAGATGCCGATCCATGTTTCTAACGTAAAAAAAGTAGAGGGCTAATCCTATGAATAGAATGAAGCAAAAGTACAATGACATCGCTCCTGCACTTAGAGAAGAGTGCGGAATTGTGAATGCGATGCAGACTCCGAAGCTTGAAAAAATCGTTATCTCTGTCGGTGCCGGTGAAGAAGGTAAAGATAGTAAACTGATCCAGAATATGGCAGACACTATCTCTTTGATCGCAGGACAAAAAGCAGTGATCGTAAACGCGAAAAAGTCAGTTGCTGGTTTTAAAGCAAGAGAAGGAAGCCCAAGTGGTATCAAGGTAACACTTAGAGGTGCAAATATGTATAACTTCTTAGACAAACTTGTTTCTATCGCACTTCCAAGAGTGAAAGACTTTAGAGGTGTGCCAAGAAAAGGGTTTGACGGTAGAGGTAACTATAACTTCGGTCTTCAAGAGCAATTGATGTTCCCGGAAGTTGTGTATGATAAAATTATCAAAACACACGGCATGAACATCACGATCGTTACAAACGTTGAAGATGACAAACAAGCATTCACGCTTTTAGAAAAGCTTGGTATGCCTTTCGCTAAAGGGAGAAACTAATGGCAAAGAAATCAATGATCGCTAAGCAGAAGAGAAAACCAAAGTTCTCTACACAGGCTTATACAAGATGTAGCATTTGCGGTAGACCACATTCTGTATATAGAGATTTCGGTATTTGCCGTGTGTGTCTAAGAAAAATGGCTAACGAGGGATTAATCCCTGGTCTACGTAAAGCTAGCTGGTAAGGAGGAGAATAAAAGATGATGACAGATATTATTGCAGACTCTCTTACTCGTTTAAGAAATGCTGCTCAAAGAAGACTAGACGTAACCACACTTCTTCACTCTAACACGATTGAAGCAACTGTAGCTATCTTTGCCAACAAAGGTTATATTGATAGCTATAAAGTATTGGAAGACGGGAACAAAAAAACGATCCAAGTTGTTCTTAAATACGATGACAAAGAAAAAAGCGTGATCAATGAGATCAAAAGAATATCTAAGCCTGGTAGACGTATTCACAAAGGTAAAGATGAAATTAAAACATTTAAAAACGGATATGGTACTTTGGTTGTATCTACAAGCCAAGGTATACTTGCAAACGATGAAGCGTTCAAACGTGGTATCGGTGGCGAAGTAATCTGTAGTATTTGGTAAGGAAGAAAGAATGTCAAGAATAGGAAAAAGACCAGTAACTGTGGCAAGTGGTATCGAAGTATCACTGGACGGTACGACTCTCATCGCTAAAAAAGGCAATCTTGAGAAAAGACTTGAGACTTACGGAAGAGTAGGAATCAGTATCGATGGTAACGAAGTAACTTTCTCAAAGATCGGCGATGGTAAACAAGATTCAGCGTTCTGGGGAACATACAGAGCGCTTTTTGACAATATCATTACCGGGTTGGATCAAGGATTCAAAAAATCTTTGGAGATCAACGGTGTTGGTTACAGAGCAGCTGTAGCTGGAAATGTACTTACACTTCAGCTTGGATTCTCTCACGAAGTTCCTTATGAAATCCCGGCAGGTATTAACATCAGCGTTGAAAAGAACGTCATCACGGTAGAAGGTACAGACAAACAAGTAGTGGGTCAAGTTGCTGCAGAGATCAGAGGATTCAGACCGCCAGAACCATACAAAGGTAAAGGTGTTAAATATTCTGATGAGACTATTATCAGAAAAGCTGGTAAATCAGCTGGTAAAAAGTAGGAGTGAGAGATGTTAAAAAGTATTCAGAAAAGAAAAAATCAACTTCGCACTCAAAGAAAAGCTAGAGTTAGAGGAAAGATCTTCGGTTCTGCAGAGATGCCAAGATTGACTGTATTCAAGTCTAATAAGCATTTCTATGCACAAGCGATCGATGACAACGCTGGTGCAACATTGGCATCTGCCGATGGAAGAAAGCTTGGACTTAAAGCGAACAAAGAAGATGTGAAGAAAGTAGCTGCAGAGATGGCTAAAAATCTTGCTTCTAAAAATATCGACAGCGTTGTATTTGACAGAAATGGTTACCTTTACCACGGTGTTGTTGCCTCTTTTGCAGATGCACTTAGAGAAGCTGGAATTAAGTTTTAAGGAAGCATGATGGAAACTATTGAAAGAGAATTTGAAGAAGTAATCGTAAACATCGGGCGTGTTACTAAAGTTGTAAAGGGCGGTAGAAGATTTAGATTTACTGCTCTTGTCGTTATCGGTGACAAAAACGGTACAGTAGGATACGGATTTGGTAAAGCCAAAGAAGTTCCTGATGCGATCAAAAAAGCTGTGGATGATGCACATAAGAACCTTGTAACGGTAAACATCAAGGGTACAACTATTGCTCATGACATTGAACATAAATTCAATGCAAGCAGAATCGTACTTAGACCGGCAAGCGAAGGTACAGGGATCATCGCCGGCGGTGCTGCGAGACCAGTACTTGAACTTGCAGGGATCCAAGATGTTCTTAGCAAATCAATCGGTTCAAACAATCCAAACAACCTAGTAAGAGCAACAATCCAAGCACTTACTAGAATTAAAGCGTAAGGGGTAAAATATGAGTTTACATAATTTACAACCTGCTCCGGGTTCAATTAAAGAAAGAAAAAGAATTGGACGTGGTCAAGGTTCTGGAACAGGTAAAACTGCAGGAAAAGGTAACAAAGGTCAAAAAGCAAGGGCTGGTTACAACCACAAAAGAGGTTTTGAAGGTGGACAGCAGCCACTTTACAGAAGATTGCCAAAGGTAGGTTTCGTATCTCATATCGAAAAACCTTATGTAATTAATGTTGAGAGAATCAAAGCGATTGCTGAACTTTCAGAGATCACTCTAGAAAGTATCAAATCAGTACACAAGTTACAAAAAACAGTAACGAGAGTTAAATTGATTGGTGCAAGCGCGAGAGATCTTGCTTCTAAAATCAAAGACGAAGCTGTTACAACAAGCGGAAAATAAGATGGGAAACGCTTTAACTCAAAAAATCCTGATCACATTAGGATTCCTTTTTGCGTATAGAGTTTTAGCTTACATCCCGACACCTGGTGTTGATTTGAATGTTATCAAGGAATTCTTTGATAACAATTCAAACAATGCTTTGGGATTGGCCAATATGTTCAGTGGCGGCGCTGTAGAGCGTTTAAGTATCATCTCCCTAGGTATTATGCCTTACATTACTGCTTCCATCGTTATGGAACTTCTTGCAGCTACATTCCCAGCACTCGGACAAATGAAAAAAGAACGTGACGGTATGCAAAAATATATGCAGATCATTCGTTATTTTACAATTTTTATCACCGTTGTACAGGCTGTCGGGGTTTCAATGGGGCTTCAGAGCATGACCGGACGTGCAGGTGAAAGTGCGGTAATGATCGATCCGATGATGTTTACATTATTGGCAACCTTCTCGATGTTGACAGGTACCATGCTATTGATGTGGATCGGTGAACAGATCACGCAAAAAGGTATCGGTAACGGTATCTCTTTGATTATTTTTGCAGGTATCGTATCAGGATTGCCTTCAGCGATCTCTAATACGGTCAAAGCATTGAATGCAGGGGAGATCAATTTCTTGGTTGTATTGGGTATTTTGGCCATCATTTTGGTTACGATACTCGCTATTATCTATGTTGAACTGGGAGAGAGAAGGGTACCTATCTCGTATTCCAGGAAGACGATTATGCAAAATCAGAGCAAAAGAGTGATGAACTATATCCCAATCAAAGTAAACCTTTCTGGGGTTATCCCTCCGATCTTTGCTTCTGCTATTTTGATGTTTCCGTTGACAATGCTTCAGGCAAGCACGCATCCTTGGATGACCGCGATTGCCGATGCATTGTCACCGGGTGGAATCGTATTTAACGTAGCTACATTTATTTTGGTCATGTTCTTTGCATTCTTTTATGCGTCGATTGCATTTAATGCAAAAGATATCGCCGACAATTTAAAGAGACAGGGTGGATTCATTCCGGGTGTAAGACCTGGAGAACACACCAAAGAGTTCTTGAATGAAGTGGCAAGCAGGCTGACAGGATCGGGCGCGGTTTATCTTGCGATCGTTTCAACGGTACCGTTCTTGCTAATCAGCGGAATGGGTGCGAGCTTTTATTTCGGCGGTGTTTCGGTTCTGATTATCGTACAAGTTGCTCTTGATACGATGAGAAAGATTGAAGCACAAAGAACGATGAACCAGTATGATATATTGGGCAATGTAGGTCTATAATGGCTATTGCTATTAGAAAACCAAACGAGATCGCCAAGCTTAGAAAAGCTGGCGAGATTGTCGGTAAAACACTTCAATATCTTCAAAATACTATCAAGCCGGGAATGACACTCAAAGAGATCGATGCTTTAGGCGAAGCTTTCATCAGGGAGCATGGGGCAGAACCTTCCTTTAAGGGTCTTTACGGTTTTACCGGTTCGGTGTGTACTTCTCTTAATGAAGTATGTATTCATGGTGTACCCGATGACACCATCGTTAAAGAAGGTGATATCCTCGGTCTTGACATTGGTGCAAAGGTGGATGGCTATTATGGTGATGCAGCAATCACCATGCCAATCGGTAAAATCTCAAGAGAAGATGAGGCGTTGATCGCCTGTTCTAAAGATGCACTTTACCATGCGATCGCTTCGATCAAAGAGGGAATGCGTTTTAAAGAGTTGACAAAAATTCTTGAGGATTTTATTACATCCCGTGGATTTGTTCCTTTGAGAGATTATTGTGGGCACGGTATCGGTACGAAACCGCATGATGAACCGAATATCCCAAATTATCTTGAAGGAAAGCCCAATCAGGGACCAAAGATCAAGAATGGTATGGTTTTTTGTCTGGAACCGATGGTATGTCGCAAAAGTGGTAAACCTGTGATCTTGGATGATGATTGGTCTGTTGTCAGTGAGGATGGACTTAGATCTAGCCACTATGAGCACCAGGTTGCAGTAGTTGACGGTAAAGCGATCATCTTGACAGAAGCGTAATGCAAAAGTCAAGTAACAAGTATCATATATAGAAGTTAATCGATAAATAAGGAATACAATGGCAAAAGATGATGTGATCGAAATTGACGGTAAAGTAGTTGAAGCCCTTCCGAATGCAACTTTCAGAGTGGAACTTGATAATGGGCATATTGTACTTTGCCACATTGCAGGTAAAATGAGAATGCACTATATCAAGATCCTTCCTGGAGACAAAGTAAAAGTTGAGTTGACCCCATATAGTTTGGATAAAGGTCGTATCACTTTTAGATATAAGTGATTCAGAGTTTTTTAATTTGACTGTTCCTGCGGCAAACGAGTAGGAACATGCTTGAAATCCAAAGAAAATTATAAGTATTATTTAATAATTGCTTGGGTATAATACTCCTCCCTTTAATTTGGGAATAAACTGCGTGAAGAATCTTTGATTAAATAGCACCGATTACTCAAGGATTGGATTATTTTGCTCAATAATCCACGCAAACAAAGGGTGTTTCACTCGAGGTGCAAAAATATCGTAGGAGTAACCAATGAAGGTTAGACCATCAGTTAAAAAAATGTGCGATGATTGTAAAGTAATCAAGCGCAAAGGTATCGTACGCGTGATTTGTAAAAATCCAAAACATAAACAGAGACAAGGATAAGTATGGCACGTATAGCAGGTGTTGATTTACCTAAAAAGAAAAGAATGGAGTATGCTCTTACTTATATTTACGGTATCGGGCTTACAACGTCAAGACAGATTCTAGATAGAACAGGTATTGACTACAACAAAAGAGTTCACGAATTGACAGACGCTGAAGCGGCAACAATCCGTAATGACATTCAAGACAATGTTATGGTGGAAGGTGACCTTCGTAAGAAAGTGGCACTTGATATCAAAGCACTTATGGATCTAGGTAACTATAGAGGCCTTAGACATAGAAGAGGATTGCCTGTTCGTGGACAAAGCACAAAAACAAATGCGCGTACTAGAAAAGGTAAGCGTAAAACTGTTGGCGCAGCGTAAGGAGTAGAGAAATATGGCTAAGAAAAAAGTTAAAAAGAATATTGCTAAAGGTATCGTTTACGTTGCTGCGACATTCAACAACACTGTAGTTACTGTAACAGATGAAATGGGAAATGTTATTTCATGGAGCAGTGCCGGTTCATTGGGATTCAAAGGTAGTAAGAAATCAACTCCTTTTGCAGCAGCTGAAGCAGTAGCGGATGCTATGGAAAAAGCAAAAGAGAATGGAATCAAAGAAGTCGGAATCAAAGTTCAGGGCCCTGGATCAGGAAGAGATACTGCAGTAAAATCTATCGGTAGTACAGAAGGTATCCGTGTAACATTCCTAAAAGATATTACTCCGCTTCCGCACAATGGATGTAGACCTCCTAAGAAGAGAAGAGTATAAGACAGTAGCGTGAATAGTGTAGGGTGACGAATAAGATTAAGAATCACTTTACAAAACTATTATTTTTTGAAATAGAAAAAATAAAAAGGTATAGAGATGGCAAGATATAGAGGTCCGGTTGAAAAACTAGAAAGAAGACTTGGTGTTGATCTTGGATTGAAAGGTGAGAGAAAGCTTGCCGGTAAAAGCGCATTGGAAAAAAGACCATATGCACCAGGACAACATGGACAAAGAAGAACAAAAATTAGCGGTTATGGTCTCCAATTGAGGGAGAAGCAAAAAGCTAAATTTATGTATGGTGTAAGTGAAAAACAATTCAGAACACTATTTAATGAAGCGCATGCAAAAGAAGGAAATACAGGTAACGTATTGATCCAACTTCTTGAGCAGAGACTTGACAATATTGTATACAGAATGGGATTTGCAACAACAAGAGCGTCTGCAAGACAATTTGTTAACCACGGGCATGTACTGGTTGACGGGAAAAGAGTAAACATCCCTTCATGCAGAATCAAAGCAGGTCAGAAAATCGAAATCCAAGAGAAAAGCAAAAGCAATCCTCAAATCATCAGAGCAATCGAATTGACTAACCAAACCGGTATGGTTGAATGGGTTGATGTGGATAAAGAAAAACTTTTCGGAATCTTCACAAGAGTTCCAGAGAGAGAAGAAGTTTCAATTCCAGTTGAAGAGCGTCTAATCGTCGAGCTTTATTCTAAATAATCTTAGTAAAGGCTAGCTAATGAGAAAAATTAAAGTTGCACCATATATGCCGACAGAGGTTGAAGTCAAAGAGATCGATGCAAATAGAGCGGAGATCATTGCCTACCCTTTTGAAAACGGTTATGCTGTTACATTTGCACATCCACTTAGAAGACTTATCTTGGGGAGCTCTATCGGTTATGCTCCGATTTCTGTTAAGATAGAGGGTGCTGCCCATGAGTTTGATAATATCAGAGGGATGCATGAAGATGTTGCCGTATTTATTATCAACCTAAAAAACATTCGTTTTAAAATCAAAGACGAAAGCGATAGAGTAGAGCTTAAATACAGTTTCAGTGGACATAAAGAAGTAACTGCCTTTGATCTTAATAACGATCAAATTGAAGTGGTGAACGGAGATCTTCCTCTTGCAATACTTAACGAAGATGCAGAATTGAAGTTTACAGTGGTGATCGCTAAAGGTATCGGATATGTACCAAGTGAAGACCTCAGAGACGAAGTGGAGAGAGATGCTATTGCATTGGATGCTTTCTTTACGCCTGTAAGAAAAGCAAACTATAAGATCGATCCGGTATTGGTAGAAGATAATCCAAATTATGAAAAGATCACATTTGATATTGCAACAGACGGTCAGATCGGGCCGGTCGAAGCATTTACGAATGCGCTAGAAGTAATGAACAAACAGCTTTCTGTATTTGGTGGCGTACTGGATGTTGATATCAGTACAACGCCTGTTAAAAGAAACAGTGACGAGGGTGAACTAAAACCATATCTTCAAACAGTAGACAGTTTGGGATTGAGCGCAAGATCATTCAACTCTCTTGACAGGGCAGGATTGAAATATCTCGGTGAACTTGTATTGATGAGTGAAACAGAGATCAAAAATATCAAAAATCTCGGTAAAAAATCTTTAGATGAAATCAATGAGTGCCTAGTAGAGCATGGATTTGGATCGGATTTTGAGCTTCCAGACAACACAAGAGCAGCTCTTGTAAAGAAATTAGATCAACTTAAAGCATAGTTGTACAGATTATAAAGGATTGACATGAGACATAAGCATGGTTACCGCAAATTGGGAAGAACTTCTTCTCACAGAGCAGCATTGCTAAAAAACCTTTCTATTGCATTAACAAAAGAAGGTAAAATTGAGACTACTTTGCCAAAAGCAAAAGAGCTTAGAAGCTATTATGAAAAATTGATCACAAAAGCGGCAGCTGGTGATTTTAATGCGCATAGAGCTATTTTTTCTATGTTGCAAGACAAAGAATGTACAAAGAAACTTGTAGAAGAGATCGCACCGAGCTACAAAGAGAGAAACGGTGGATATACAAGAATCATTAAAACACGTATCAGAAAAGGTGATGCAGCACCTATGGCGATTATCGAACTGGTATAATCACTCTGCAATGATTCAGCATTGTAAGGCATCTCATTGCCTTCTTTGCATATTTTATACATACTTCATTTTCTCTAACATTCTTCTATTGACAAGCTTACCCTTTTTTTGTATAACATGATGTATCAAAGAATAGTCATAAATTTACCGTGCATTTGTTATAATTATAGAAAATATATATGATAGAAAATCAAACAAAAATAAAGGAGAGATATTGATCCCTTTTACAGATAAGGAATTACAGCCAGCGGTTCAAAGTGTGATCGAACGGGTTAGACCATCGATTAAGTTGGATGGTGGAGATATTAAATTGATCGACATTAAAGACGGTGTTATTTATATACAGTTGCAAGGTGCCTGTGTAGGATGTGCCAGCAGCAATACAACACTTAAATTTGGTGTAGAGAGACAAATGCAGACCTTGATACACCCGGAACTTAAAGTGATCAACGTACCGCTAGGTTTTGAAGATAAATTGGATCAATTGAACTAAAATGGCCAAAATCAATAAAGCAATTTTATTAGAACGGGCAGAGAGCCAATTTCTAAAAGGTGAATATGCCGATGCATTAAGAAGCTACAGCCTTATATTGAAAGATTATCCTACTCTTGATGAAGCAAAAGTAGGAGTCTATCTCAGTGACCTAGGGGTAGAAAGAGAAGAAGAAGCCCAAGCCTTGTTTGACTATTATCAGATTATCAAATCTGAAAAAGAGAATGCGGTGCAGATTATTGATGGCCTGATCTCTTCATTGGATAACAGTGCACGAAAGTTAGAGGATCTTCTTACCGGTTCATTGGAGGAAGAGGTTGAATACGGCGAAGGTATCCGTTACAATGATTTCTTGGAATTGGTTAAAGCTCGAGGCAGTTTTAAAAAAGCATTTGAAGACATCATGTTCTCTACTAAAGTTGTGATTACGAATAAAGATGAATTTATTGATTTCGTGAGAAAACTCTCACAAGAGGGCTTTGATGAGATGGCGCTTGGCTATCTGGATGCGAGTGCATCGCTTTTTGGAAATGACCAGGATATATTGGCGCTTTATCATGTCGTAAAAGAGGCAAAATCGTGAAAATACCTTTTGAAAAAAATGGGTATCATTTTCTTACCGATGATACAAAGCGATTGGATCATGAGACGTTATTCTTTGCGACATCACAAAACAGCCGATATTATGATGCATTAGAGGGTGAAAAGGCTTTTATCACGCCAGGGGAACTCATGGCATTTTGGGGGCTGGATCAACTTAAAGTGGTTGGTGTGACAGGAACAAACGGCAAGACAACGGTAACCGCGGCCATCTATTCTTTCTTGATCGATCTTGGTGAGATGCCGGCATTGCAGGGGACAAGAGGTCTTTTCGCACATGAAAAGCGGTTGGAAGAAAAAAGTATGACAACCCCCTCCATCTTTGAAACGCTTTACAATATGAAGCAGGCCAAGGATCTGGGCTGTAACTATTTTGTCATGGAAGTCAGTTCCCATGCCATCGATCAGAAGCGTATCGAAGGTTTGAAGTTTGCATTAAAGGTACATACGAATGTTACCAGCGACCATCTGGACTATCACGGTACGGTGGAAGAGTATAGAAGAGTGAAGAGTCTTTTCTTTGCAGATGAAACCCCTAAACTGCTTAACAAAGATGATATTCAACACATTACGTATAATCCCATCAATGCGTTAAGCTATGGTGTGGATCAACCCGCAACTTTCAAAGTTCAGGCATTTTCACTTTTGCACGGCATCACGGCAGGTATCAAATACCTTAAAGAGGAAGCGACATTCTATTCTCCGATGGTAGGGCTTTTCAATCTCTTTAACCTCATGGCGGCAATCGGTGCTGTGGTTATGTTGACAGGCAGAAAACTCGAAGAGGTTTGTGAAGTCGTAGAGAATTTTGCCGGGGTGGCTGGAAGAATGGAAGTAGTAAGCCGAGATCCGTTGGTAATCGTTGATTTTGCGCATACGGATGACGGGATGTACCAGGTGCTTGACAGTATTAAAGACAGGGACATTTCTGTTGTGTTTGGAGCAGGTGGAAACCGCGATAAGAGCAAGCGCCCTCGGATGGGGGCCGTTGCAGGAAAATTTGCCAAGAAGATCTATGTGACCAGTGACAATCCAAGAGATGAAGTTCCCGAGATGATCTTGGAAGATATTCTGGTAGGGCTGGTCGGGAAGGATCATGTCGTTGCGACGCCGGACCGGAAACGGGCCATAAAAATGGCACTGGAAGAGCTGGGAAAAGATGAAGTGCTGATGATCCTGGGTAAAGGGGATGAGGATTACCAGGAGATCAAAGGGGTAAAACATCATTTTGATGACAGGGAAGTTGTTAGGGAACTTTTGAAACATCATGAATGATCTATTCGAAATGTTATCAAACCACTTATGTTAAAGAAAGAAAATGCCGGTTTAATCTGTCATTAAGTAAATAAGAGTAAAATACTCCTAATTAAATAAAAAAAGGACGTATGATGATTAATGGTGTACCACAACCAGCATTTTACATTTTCAAGTGTCAGCAGAGTGCACCCCCGGGAATGCCAAAACCAAGCTGTGTAAGTCAAAATAACCCCGAATCCCAGCAGCTATTCCAGTACTTGGCACAGCAGTTGATGATGAAAGGGATCATTGGTACAGTGCAGCCGATCCAAACAGGGTGTCTTAACCGTTGCCAGCAGGGACCGGTCATGTTGGTTGAACCGGGTCATACAATGTATGTAGGATTGACCAAAGAGAAGATCGATCGTATCATCGAAGAACATATTCTTGGTGGAAATGTCGTTCAGGAGTATGTAATCCCGGAAGCAATGTGGGGTGAACCGGTTCCTCCTGCAAGTCTTGCTCGCTAGCGTTTACAGAGAGGGTTTTCCTCTCTTCTTCCCTGTTCAATTTCTACACAATTTTAAGTATAATAGGATATAGGAACGGATTTTGGTATAATTCCAAATAAATTTTTGAATAAAGTAAAGTTTTGCTTATCTTAAGGAGAAAAAGAGATGAACATTACCATGCTCTATAGTAAAATTCATAGAGCAACCGTTACGGATGCAAACTTGAATTATGTCGGGTCCATTACGATCGATCAGAATTTGCTGGATGCCGCGAATATGCGCGTAGGTCAAAAGATCGATATCGTCAATATCAATAACGGCGAGCGCTTTTCTACCTATATCATCGCAGGTGAGCCGGGTAAAGGGGACATCTGTCTTAACGGGGCGGCGGCAAGGTTGGTTCATAAAGGGGATAAGATCATTATCATTGCGTATGTAACGATGAGCGAAGAAGAAGCGGACAGCTATCGGCCAAAGATTGTTATCTTGGAAGATGACAATACGATCGCACAAACATTTGAAGGTTTGAAATAATGTTCGAGGGGTTGAATCTTGGCAACATGGGCAAACTCATGGAGCAGATGCAGGAAAAAGCCAAAGAGATGCAAGAGCAGGCTAAAAAGGTTGAACTGACTGCCAAAAGCGGCGGTGGTATGGTTGAAGTCAAGGCCAATGGGGCTGGAGAGATCATTGATATCCTGATTGATAATAGTTTGATGGATGATAAGGAATCATTGCAGATATTACTGATGAGTGCGATGAATGATGTGTGGAAGATGGTAGAGGATAATAAAAAATCCCAAGCAATGAATATGATGGGCGGGTTTAACCCTTTCGGGAATAATTGAATTTAGATCTTTTTGATATCAACTAGATAATTAAACTCTTTGGATGAGTGTAATTTTGCGATCTTTCTTGATGTTAAAGATCTACAACCGTCCTGTTTGATCACTTTTTTAAGTATATTGCTTATTTTCATCTTGATCTCTCCTTTTTTTAATGTATTTCTCGTTAGAGATATGAAATCATAAATGATTTAGGTTACCAAACGGTTACAAAGGAAAAAGATGAATGAGATAGCACAAGCCATAGTCAATGATTCTGTTGTCAAGATGAGATCATTGCTGCAAAACGGTGCAAGCGCCACCAAATCTATATTGATTGGGGAAGAGTATGATCTTGAAGAGTATGATGAAATAAGCCCTTTATTTTATGCGATACGCAAGTATGCTTCTATTGATATGATCGAACTCCTTCTTGAACATGGTGCTGATATTCTTTCAGTGGATAGTGACGGAATCAGTGCTTTGGACGTGGCGATCAAGTTTAAGCGAAAAGATGTTGCCAAATTTTGTATCGATCAAGGGATAGATCTTAATCAAACCAAACGTAAAAGCGGGATATTGCCGCTAATGCTGGCTTCTTGCTTCAGTGATCTTGAAATGATCGAGCTTTTGATCAATGCGGGAGCCAAACTCGATATCACGGACAAGATGGGGGCAAGCGCCAAAGATTATGCCAAAAAACTCGGGCAGAAAAAAGTGGTTGAGTTTTTGGATGCCAAGGGGGCGAAGTTCAACCTCTACCCTGAAGAAAAGTAAAGTTCTTCAAAAAATCTTATTCAACGTATTTATAAAAAATAGCTTCTATCAGACTTCATATTTTCTTTGAATGAAGTCTCTTTCCGAGTTTGACATTTAATTTTTGATCATCAAATCTACCATACGTTTAT
The DNA here is from genome assembly GCA_014763895.1 of Campylobacterales bacterium. Lineage (GTDB taxonomy): Bacteria > Campylobacterota > Campylobacteria > Campylobacterales > Sulfurovaceae > Sulfurovum. The sequence continues at coordinate 1,012 of JACXUM010000008.1, read as the reverse complement.
GTAAATTGTTATCAAATTGTAATGGGTTTGATTTACTATTCGTTTTGAAAAATCAAATCAAGGATAGTAAATGGCGTACAAAAATATTGTTTTGTCGATATGTACTGTTTCAACCGCACTGATGCTTTCAGCATGTGGCGGAGGGAGCAGTAGTGAAAAAGAGGTAACCAGTGTCTTTGAAGATGCACTGGTTCAAAACCTTCCTTATACTTGTAGTCCATCAAATAAAAGTGGCCAAACAAACCAAAATGGTGAATTTACATGCAATGAGGGAGACCAAGTATCTTTTCAGTTGGGTTCTACAATACTAGGCCCTATCGAAGCTAAAGCTAACGATCCGGTTACGCCTTATAAGCTTTTCCCGAAAGATGAGCAAAAAGCGATTAGATTGGCACAGTTGCTGTTGTCTTTAGATGATGATGGGAATTATGATGAGTTTATTACGCTTGATCTAAATAAGCTTAAAGAAATTATTACAGAGAACATTGATTTTGGCAGTACAACTTTTGAAGAAGATGTACAAGCACTTCTGGACAAGGATAATTTGGCATTGGTGAATGCTGCCACGGCAAAAAATCACTTGCACGCATCAGATACGGAACCGCCGGTGGTTACACTTTTAGGTGAAAGTACAGTGACTATTAATGTAACTGCCAATTCGACTACGGATTATATGGATGCCGGGGCTACTGCTTATGATGCGTTTGAAGGTGCATTGGAAGTTAAAAGAACCGGAACGGTCAATACTACAGTAGCAGGTACGTATCACTATACCTATACTGCGACAGATAAAGCAGGCAATAGCGCTAGTGCAATCAGAACAATTATAGTAAAAGCCGTAGATACAACGCCGCCGGTTATTACGCTTAATGGAGCCAATCCTATGAGTGTAAATAAGGGAGCGGCATTTGTAGATCCTGGCGCGAGTGCAACAGATGATGTGGACGGAAGCGTTGATGTTAAAGTAAGCGGTACGGTCAATACCAATACGGTAGGAACCTATACTCTAACC
>JACXUM010000023.1 GCA_014763895.1 Campylobacterales bacterium | reverse complement strand
TAATTTATCAAAATTTATGTAATTATTTTTATTCATTCTTACTATTTCGCTTTTACCGGCTACTTTGTTTTCCCATTTTTTTATTGCCTTTATAATGATCTTGATCATCATACTTACTCTTTTGGGTTCAGCCTTAAAATTTCCATATCGAATATGCTCTGGTAGCAAATCACCCAATACCTCTCTAAAAAGAAAACGTCCTCTCTTGTTTTGATAGTACATCTCCGGCGGCAATCCCAATGCAAACTCTACGATACGCTTGTCAAGTAAAGGATAACTGTATTCTATTCGATCCTTAAAAGCTGATGACGCCCATGATTCTACCCGATTAATGATATGTCCTTGGCGATATAGATATAACTGATCTTCACGGATGCTTTTTTTTCCTACAGATGATTCTTTATGTCTTTTTTTTACAATGCAGTTTATAAAATCATCTTGTACACACGCTGAATAGTCAGGAGTTCCACAGATCACTTTTGGAAATAAACAGTGCAGCTTTGAAGGGAAAAATGGGAGTAATAGTTCACGGTAACATCTGGAAACAAAATGTCTCCACCTTTGTTTTCCAGTAGATGTCTCTTCCCATAACTGTTTGATCGCGGTTACGCTTTTTCCTTTTTGAAATATATCTGTAAAATAAGCCCGTCCATGATAGCTGATCAACTCATCACCGCCCCATCCAGAGAGCATCGTCCTGACAGCTGCTTTATGGGCTTCTTTGCGAACAGAAAATTCGTACCATAGATCAACGGTATCATTCAGTGCAATATCATGATGTAACAAAATCTCCAACAACTTATCTTCGTCAAATTGCACATAATGGTGTTCAATGTTTTCAATTTCAGCAATAACACGGCTATTGGCCCATTCATAATAATGAGGATCATCCCCGACATCAGGAGCAGGAACCCAATTGTAAACTTTTAGCGATTCATTTTTCTTAAAAAGAAAACGTGCTGCAAGTACAGCCACAGAGGAAGAGTCTAGACCGCCACTTAGATGCGATGCAACAGGATAAGCTGATCTTAGGCGTACCTGCACGGCATTTTCCAATAGTTCACGTAATCTTTCTACATAAGAATCAAACGAATCAAGATGAATTTTGGGGCTCTCTTCAACTCGCCAATAGGTTTTGGTTACTGCTCCATTTTTAGTAACTGTCAATGTTGTTGCCGGGGGGAGTTTCTTTGTATTTTCAAAAAAAGTCATGGTAGGATGCCATAGCTCTCCTACGCTAAGATAGATTGCAACGGCCTCATCATTACAAACTTTAGACAGCCCAGGATAAGCAATAAGCCCCTTCATATCATTACAAAATAGAAACAGATCACCATCCAGATGATAATAAAACGGTTTTATCCCTATATGATCCCGCGCACAGAACATTTGTTGTTTTTGTTGATCCCAGATAGCAAAGGCAAAATCCCCCAGCAAATATTTTGGGCACTCTTCACCCCATTTTTTATAGGCAGCCAAGATAAATTCACTATCACCTATCTGATCCAGCGGAAGATGAGGTAAGACAAGTTCTTTAGCAAGCTCTTCACGGTTGTCTATCCGTGCATCCATAGTCAATACATGAGTGTTTTTATGTAAAGGAAGATTTTCATATTTTGATTCTGGAGTACTCCAAAGCATTGTATTGCCCAATGCTACTGAACCCTCTATCCAACTTCCTTTTGCATCTGGCTCCCAGTAAGAGTTGATCTCAAGTATAGTATCCACTATTTCTTGATCGACCGGTTTTCCATTTCGATTGAAAATACCAAAGATACCGCTCATTTCTACCCTTTCTACTTCTGATCAATCCGACAAAGAATCCTTCACAAAATTATACCGATACCAATATTCTATATTGATAATCCCCCAAAGAATACTGATATATCTTAATGTTTCATCTTCATACTCTTTTTTATACCGATCTATCAGTGACTGGTCAATAAAACCGAGTTTGACAATATAAGGATCTTTGAGCAATATATCAATATCGATGGACTCTATCTGTTGACGTATGACTTCAGAAAATTCTGCTTTATCTGTTCTTGAGTTGATCTTATCTGGCAAGATGCCTGCCATCGCTTTTCTGAAAATCCACTTGATGGTCTTTTGTTTGTATTTCATTTCGGGTGGCAAAGAGAGGACAAACTCCACTAACTCAAAATCAAAATAGGGATGACGAAACTCAATCCCGAAATGCTCTTCGGCACAATGGAATAGATTACCATCCATTAGGGTAGAGTAAAATGCCGATGTGAGAACATCGAGATCATTTTTATGAATCGGATTTGTTATCCCCACTCTTTGGCTGAGATCCTTTATCCAATCATTTTCACTCAAAAAAGGGTCTTCATTTTTTTTACGATAGAGTTTTTTCATAATGCTCAAAATTTGTTTCCCCAACAAGGGCTTAAGTAAGTAAGATTTGAGAATTCTATACGGCTTGGGAAAATGTCTTAGTTCTCTGTAAAGTGTCATCCACTTAAAACGTCTGAAAAGATCATAGATCACATAAGGGCTTCCTGTGAAAAGATGATCGCCCCCTTGTCCTGTGATCACGATCTTCTTCCCGTCTTTTTTCATCTTCTCAAGCATAGGCAAAGACATGGCAAAGGTAAGCATAACAGGCCAATGTGGGCTGATAGTATACAAATGAGATAATGCGTAGTCTGACTTATAATCCAGTTTTGAAGTAGGTATTTTTTGATGATGCAAAGAGTATTTTTCCAAAATACTCTCGACATACTCACTTTCATCACACTCCAGCCCTTCAAAATCCATCGAATAGGTATCGATCTTAGAATGAACCGTACTTTTAGCCAAAATCGAAACGATCGAAGAAGAGTCCAGGCCTCCGCTGACTTCAAAAGCTGTCTCCTCCAAATCTGAAACACGGCTTTTTATGGCTTTGGATAAAAGTTCATGGATCTTTTTTGCAGCCTCTTCTTCTGTTATGCGGTAGTTGATCTTGATCTTTTCAGGATACCAGTAGCGTTCTATCTGTATTTTTCCCTCTTTGATGATCATATAGTGCCCGGGTGGAAGACGGTATATCCCCTCAAACATGGTGTCGCTGTATGCTACCGTGCGACTGTAAAGCATACTTTGCATCGAACGCAGATTTGGTCTTTTAACAAAATGGTCTAGTGCAAAAAAATCACTGATCTGGGAGGAAAAATAATACTCATTTTCTATTTTTGCATAATAAAGCGGTTGGATGCCCAGAGGATCACGTGCAGCCATATAGATATTTTTACTTTTATCAAAAAGTGCAAAAGCAAACTCTCCATCAAGCTCATTTAAAATGTTTTCTTTTAATTCTTTATAGCCATACTGCACAATCTCCCAATCATTCAAAAAAGGTTCAGTCAACGAGAACTGATAATATAATGCATCTGTATTGTAAATTCTTCCCTTCCAAAAAAGAATTTTTGGATATAACACTATAGGCTCTTACTAAGAAGATTGTGTGTAGGACTGAAACCATGACCCGTTATCGCTACTAAATGCAAAGTTACCGCCTTTGGTAACAGTATTGATCCGGCCTATCCTTTTCAAGCAAGGTGCATGATAGTTTTTCCTTCTACATTCTTTTTGGATATCTTCACTGCTTTTTACATTCTTCATAACAATCCTCCCTTTTTGTATCAAATAGCCAACTGAATAGCTCAAGTTAACATGGTTTATACAAATTATATTTTTAGTGGATACGGATGTTATTATAATGTATTTTAAAGATTACTTATTAAAAAAAATTATGAACCAATTTTTTGACTATGTTTTACTATTGCATCATGTACTTCTTCCAGCCGGTTCCGATCCCAGGGAATATTGACACGAAAAACTTTAATAACATTCATCATCAAGGAGAGATACCTCAAACGTTTTGCTTTGAGAAAAGAAAACATATAAAGATAATTAGGCAAAAGAGACTCAAATTTTTCAAAACCTTTTATCTCGCTGATCGTGATTTCTGCATCCGGCTCCGTTTTATCGAGTAGATAAAAGGCTTGAATGGGCTGGAAAACCCTGCTGAAATCCTCAACAAGATATCCAAGATCTTCAAACTTTCTATAAGGCCTATGATAGGGATGCGCCCCCACGGCCATAAATCGATCTTCTTCGATGAATGTCGCAACTTTGTCATCTGATACCAGCGTATGCCCCTTCTTGATAAAAAAGTCCGTCAGGGTTGATTTCCCGCCCATTGATGGCGCGATAAAGAGGATGGGGCTCCCCTCTACCTCTACAGCCCCGGCATGGAAAAAATCATACTTTTCCTCCAATGAAAGATACAAAGGCAAAAGAAGGTGAATAAACCAAAAGCTTAGCAAAGCCGCATCACCCTTTTCATCCATTTCATAATAGATCGACTCTTCTCCGCCTCTCCAGTAAAAACGGACGACATCTTTGACTTCATAACACCATGGCTGTCCTCTATCGCTTCCGTCAAATAACCGGTCACTATAAAAATAAACAGAACGTCCATGTGCAAAATATAGAGGGAAACCGCATCTGATGGATCTTTTTAGATGGTCGGGTACTTGTGATGAAAGCGAAACTTCATACTTAAATTGCACATCATCCGGCAACACCAAAGGAAACGCAATGTCGCTTTTAATCTTTGTTCCATAAACGATCATTCTCTGCCCCATCCAAATATAGAAATAACTGTAAACTTTTCAGAACCATTTGCTCCGGTAATGATATTCTCACCGCACTGCGACCAGGCATGCGCTTTTATCTGATCATCTGTCGTTTTATCTTTCATTACACCAAGATGAAATATCCCCGGGATTCCACGCTTCTGCAGCATCCTTTGTACCGTCAGAGCCTGGACCAAACAGCTACTTTTCCATGGTGTATATGCTGCTGCCCTATGGATAGCCAACCCTACCACACTGGCTACTCGTATCTGATGATCCGTTAAGACGGGTGGTTTGATGGGATTTGTATGATGATGGAGCGTACGGGTTAAACGCTTGAATGAAACCGTTAAAATGGCTGCACGCATGATGCCCAATGTCATATATGCTTCTATAAAAAGCTTTTTTTCTTCACGACTCAATGCTATGAATTTTTGAATTTTAGATAACATCATAATCCTCTGTTATCAATCCCTGCACTTGAAGTGTATCATAGAATCCCTCAGCCTTTACTTTCCCTTCTTCAATGAGATAGATATAATCTGCCTGCTTGATCGTTGTTATTCTATGGGCGATAATAATAACGGTTCGTCCCTCAAGAAAAGGCTCTAATGTCTCATAAAGCATATACTCTGTTGCATTGTCCAAAGCCGAAGTCGCTTCATCAAAAATGACAATCTTTGGATCTGAAAGGATTAACCTTGCAATAGCCAACCGTTGGCGTTGTCCTCCTGAAAGCCTGATCCCGTTTTTTCCGATACGTGTATCCAAACCCTGTTCCAACTGACTGATAAAGCTTTCCAATTGCACTGCACGAAGCGCATCATAGATCGCTTCATCACTTTTCTCTTTGGTAAGCAGGAGATTCATGCGTATCGTATCGTTAAAAAAAAGAGCTTCTTGCAGCATCAGTGCCACATTTTCTCTTATGATAGGCAGACCGATCTTTTCTAACGGAACACCACCATAAAGGATCTCGCCACTATGCGAGGGATAAAAGCCTACCATAAGTTTGGCGATCGTTGTCTTACCACTCCCACTGGGACCGATGAGGGCGATTTTTTGCCCCTTGTTTGCTTTCAGTGAGACTTTATGTAGGATTTCTTCTCTGTATGGATAAGCAAACGAAATCTCTTTAAGTTCAACCGACAAAGACTTTTGATTTTCAAAAGGGTTGGATATATGGGGATAATGAGGTTCTAAAGAAAATGAAAGCAGTGCATTGATGCGTTCCATAGCCGGCTCAGTATTTCGATAAAGAATCACCAATCCCATAAGTTGCTGGATTGGATTCACAAGCACAGAGAGATAAAAAAGAAAAGCTATCATCATTCCAATCGTCAGATCGGAATACGCTACCGCCGCGATCCCCAGTGCTCTAAAAATATCGACAACCGCATTTGTCAAAAGCGCCGAAGAACTCTGCGCTATCGATGCTTTGTAGCCATAATCAAGTGACGCCTTTTCGATATCCTTGGCTTTCCCCTGCAAAATTCTAAAAAAACTTTGTTCTTGATTACTCGCACGTACTTGGATAAACAGATCCAATGTTTCATTAAGCAATTCATGATAGAGTTCATATGCTTCGTGTTGACGTCGTAAAAACTCACCTGTCTTACGTCCCAATAGCCTTGAAAATCCAAGAAAAAAAGGATTGAGTATAAAGACCAAGAGTGCCAATACCCAATTCATCCAAAACATGATCAGTGCAATTCCGATCAACATCAAGGATGCACTCAATACCGTTGTTACCATCTGTCCTGCAAAACCGCTGATGCTCTCCACATCCTGAACAGTCTTAGAAGCAATATTGCCTGATTTCAGCGTTTCATACTCGCTCAGAGAAACATGCCCCAAATGATGCAAAATACGATGGCGTAACAAATAACTTATTTTTTGCGTGATTTTAATGGAATAATATGTTTTTTTATTATTAAGAAAAAAGGATAGAGAGCGCAAGATAAGAACTATGACCAATATCGATGTCACATAAACCCATGCTTGGGAAGATTCAAAAAGACTGGACAATATGCTAGTTAACTTTCCAGGATGTCCTAACAATACCTCATCTATCAAAAGAGGTATCAACATTGGAATCGGCAATACTAACAGTGTGGCAACTAGTCCATATATATTGGTACGCCAAAAGTCATTTTTTTGTGCTTTAATCTGATCATAGAGTGTTTTAAACGAATACTTATCTGCCATCTTGCCTTTCATAGGTCACAATTGATTCTTACCAATATCAACATTGTGACACACTAACCAATATCTTTAAAAATATTTAATTTGGCAACCAGGCAATCTCTTTCTTTTCTACACTATAGAATAATATTAGAGATCCACGGCTTTCTGGCCCTGCCTCACAGCAGGTGTAGCGTAGGAAGTATTTTATTGTATATACTATTATAATTTAATTAAAGAATATTCAAAGCAAATGCCCCATCTGTTCTTTTTTTACTTTCAAATACCCTTCATTATGAGGGTTGGGTTCTATTTGGATAGGAATGCGTTCCACGATCTCGATATTTTCAAGACTTTCTATCTTTTTGGGATTGTTCGTAAGGAGTCTCAGTTTTGTGATACCAAAGTGATTTAGTATAAATTCCACCATTTCATACGTGCGTTCATCTGCTTTAAATCCGAGTTGATGGTTGGCTGCGACGGTATCAAACCCCTGATCCTGCAAAGCATAGGCATTCACCTTATTGAGCAGCCCGATGTTCCTGCCCTCTTGCCTGTGGTAGATGACCATACCGCCCTCTTTGGCGATATATTGTAAAGCATAGTGTAGCTGTTCACCGCAGTCGCACTTCAGTGACCCCAGCGCATCTCCCGTCAAACATTCCGAATGCACCCTGACAACAGGAATATCCGGCATCTTGTCAGTAAAGACAGCCAAATGCTCTTTGGCATTCTCTCTAAAAGCCTGAATTTTGAATGTTCCATAACGCGTTGGTAGCTGCGCGATTTGTGATATTTTTATATTATTCATGCCGAGATTATACAGCAAGAATGGCTAATTAATCATTAGCAATCGATTATTATAGTACAATACTTTCGAATATTATTGGAAGGTAAGTTAGTTATGTTTGCACGTTTTAGAAGAAAAAGAATCAACCCTGTTCTCAGAAATCTACTACAGGAAACCCACCTAAGAGTGGATGATTTCATCTATCCGCTTTTTGCCAGAAGCGGTACCGGCATCAAAGATGAAGTTGCATCAATGCCTGGTGTCTACCAGATGAGCATTGATGAGATCATCAAAGAGTGTGATGAACTTAAAAAACTCGGGATCTATGCGATCATCCTTTTTGGGATCCCGGATATCAAAGATTCCGTGGGAAGCGATGCGATGTGTGAGCACGGAATCATCGCACAAGCGGTAAGGGCAGTCAAGAAAGCGCACCCTGACATGTTCGTAGTGACTGATCTTTGCTTCTGCGAATACACCGACCATGGACACTGCGGCGTGCTTGATCCGGTACTCCACACGGTGGATAATGACATCACATTGGCAAACCTTGCAACCCAGGCAGTCGTACATGCCAAAGCAGGTGCCGATATGATCGCGCCAAGCGGCATGATGGACGGTATGATCACGGCGATCAGGGGCGGTTTGGATGGTGCTGGATTTGAAAACCTTCCGGTTATGAGCTACTCGACAAAATTTGCCTCTGCCTATTACGGACCGTTCCGTGATGTGGCTGAATCCAGCCCAAGTTTCGGTGATCGAAGAAGCTACCAAATGAACCCTGCAAACAGAACCGAAGCGATCGCGGAGAGCATCGAAGATGAAAAAGAAGGAGCCGATATCCTGATGGTCAAACCGGCCCTTGCCTACCTGGATATCGTACGTGACATCAAAAACAATACCCATCTGCCTTTGGCGGTCTATAATGTCTCAGGTGAGTACTCTATGCTGAAAATGGCTGCACGTGCGGGGGTGATCGATTATGACAAGGTTATGATGGAGACCCTCATAGGTTTTAAACGTGCGGGTGCAGATATCATCATTACCTACCACGCCAAAGAAGCGGCATTCCTCCTTCAAAAATAACACCTTCTTTCTCCCCCAAGAAGAGGTGTTCTCCTCTTTATATATGATTTTCAACCCTTTTATGGTAGAATAATTCCTTTCAAATTTTACCACCGATTCATAACGTTGGCGGGGAGACTCACATGAGACATTTTTTAACTTTGGCTGATTTTAGCAAAGACGAACTTTTGGAAATGATCGCTTTGGCTCAGAAGATCAAGGCACAGACAAAACAGAAGAAATTCGTTCCCTATATGGAACACCAAACCCTGGGGATGATCTTTGAGAAAAGCTCCACACGCACCAGAGTAAGCTTTGAGACAGGCATCTATCAGCTTGGCGGGATCGGATTGTTCTTATCTTCCAATGACATCCAGCTGGGACGCGGAGAGCCGATGAAGGATACTGCACGTGTGATCGGCCGCATGGTGGATATGGTGATGATCCGCACCTTCGAACAAAGCAAGCTCGAAGAGTTCGCATCCTACTCCAAAGTCCCAGTGATCAACGGTCTGACCGACTCCTACCATCCTGTCCAACTGATGGCCGACTATCTGACCATGATAGAGTTCGGCAAAGAGAAAAACCCTATAGTTGCCTATGTGGGAGACGGAAACAATATGACACACTCCTGGCTGATGCTGGCTGCAAAAATGGGATTTGAACTTCGCGTGGCTACGCCAAAGGGTTATGAATGTGATCCGCAGATCGTTGCTGTGGCGCTTGAGATGGCTGCTCTTAGCGGGGCAAAGATCACATTCGGTGATGACCCGAAAGCTGCGGTAAAAGATGCCGATGTGGTCACAACCGATACCTGGGTCTCCATGGGACAGGAAAATGAAAAAGAACGACGCATCAAAGATTTTGCCGGATTCATGGTAGATGCACCAATGATGTTACTGGCTAAAAGTGATGCTATCTTCCTTCACTGCCTTCCGGCATATAGAGGCTATGAAGTGAGTGAAGAAGTCTTTGAAGCCCATGCAGAGGTAATTTTCTCTGAAGCAGAAAACCGCCTCCACGCCCAAAAAGGGATCATGGTCTGGCTTGACCAGCACCGTAACGACTAAAAATTGAAGTAACAGTACAGCTAAAAGGAAGAGACTTTGAGTCAAATAGATTTAGAAAAATTCAGCAAATACTCAAAACCGGGGCCGCGCTATACCAGCTATCCGACCGCACTGGAGTTCAGTGATGCTTTCACCTATGAAGAGTATCTTCATGCCCTTGAAAATGAAAAAGGCAAACTCTCTATTTATGTGCATCTTCCTTTTTGCAGAAGTGCCTGCTATTTTTGCGGATGCAATGTCGTCTTTACCTCCAAGGAAGAGAAACTCAGCCGTTATGTCGAGTACCTCAAAAAAGAGATCGATATTCTATCCAATCATATGGATACTTCAAAAGAGGTGATCCAGTTTCACTTTGGCGGCGGAACACCGACCTTTTACAAAGCATTCGAGCTTGATGAGATCGTTACCTATATCAAATCCAAATTCCCAAACTGGAGTGAAGATGCAGAGATAAGCTGCGAGATCGATCCGCGCTTCTTCAATGAAGAGCAGATGCAGGTCTTTACAAAACATGGCTTCAACCGTATCAGTTTCGGTGTTCAGGATTTCGATGCAAGAGTACAGGAAGAGATCCACCGTATCCAGCCTTATGAACTCACCAAGGCTGCCGTTGACCTTGCAAGAAAATATGGTATTAAAAGTATCAATATCGATCTGATCTACGGATTGCCTTACCAAACCTTTGAGAGTTTCAAGAAGACATTGGATCTTTCCTTCAGCCTTGATCCTGACAGGCTTGCCGTTTTCAACTATGCCCACGTGCCTTGGCTGAAAAAAACGATGCGTAAATTTGATGAAACGACACTCCCTTCCCCGGATGTCAAATTGCAGATATTTCAGTATACGATTGACTTTTTTGAACATAAGGGGTATAAAATGGTAGGTATGGACCATTTTGCAAAACCGGAGGATGAGCTCTTTACCGCTATAGCCAAAGGAGAACTACACCGAAATTTCCAAGGGTATACGACAAAAGGCGGCGCCAACCTGATCGGTATCGGTTTGACCAGTATCGGTGAGGGGAAAAAGTATTATGCCCAAAATACCAAAGATATGGCGATGTATGAAGCCGATCTGGATGCAGGGAAGCTTCCTTTTGAGAGAGGCATTAAACTCAGTGATGATGACTACATCCGAAAAGCGGTCATCATGGAATTGATGGCGAACTTCTCGGTGGATATCAAACGGGTGGAAGCAGAACACGGCATCGTCTTTAAAACCTATTTTTCCGATGCACTGAATTCACTTGGGGAATTCGAAGATGCACAGCTGGTCACGATCACCGAGGAAAAGATCATGGTAAGCCCTACAGGGACCTTGCTGATCCGAAATATCGCTATGCCGTTTGATGCTTATATGAACAAGTACAGCGGCAGTAAAAAAAGTTTTTCTAAGACGGTCTAATATATGAGCGAAGGAAGCAGTTTGAAAAAACCAGAAGATATCTTCAAATTCACAGATACGAGTGATGCCTGCATCAAATGCGGAAAATGTATTCCTGTGTGCACCATCCATCAGATCAATCCCGATGAAACAACCTCTCCACGTGGTTTTATCGATCTTTTGGGTGCTTATCAACGGGGGGAACTTGAGCTGGATCAAACAGCAAAAAACATTTTTGAAAGCTGTTTTTTATGTACCAACTGTGTCGATGTCTGTCCAAACTCTTTACCTACGGATATGGTCATCGAAGAAGTGCGTGCCGATATCGCTGAAAAATTCGGTATCGCATGGTTCAAAAAAGCCTTTTTCTTCCTGCTTCGCCACCGCTGGATCATGGATCTTGTCATGAAACTGGGATTCATGTTCAAAACCTGCGCATTGTCACAGGATGAAAAAGGCAGAGGGCTACGGGCAAGGTTTTCTCTCCCGATGGTCAAAAAAGACCGTTTGCTTCCATCTTTAGCAAAAACCAGTTTTTTAAACAGCTATCCTGAAGAGATACCTGCAAAAAAAGAGGGTAAAAAACCGCGTGTTGCCATCTTCATCGGCTGTCTTGCCAACTACAACTATACCGGTATCGGTGATGCACTTGTCGAGATACTCGGGAAACTGGATATCGATGTCTTTATCCCTAAAAAACAGCTTTGCTGCGGGGCGCCTGCCTATTTTACAGGCGATGTAGACAGCGTAGAGTATATGACCAAAAAAAATATCGTTTATTTTGAAAGCTTCATGGATGAATGTGATGCCATGCTGATCCCTGAAGCTACCTGCTCTGCAATGATCAAGCACGACTGGCAGGTATTTTTCGAAAACCATGATATGCCTGAATGGAAAGAACGTGCCGCAAAGGTCACGGAAAAAATTCATATGGCAACCGCTTGGCTTCATGACAATACCAAACTCAAAGAGCTGCTACAGGAAAAAGGCAAAAAATTTGATGAGATGGTCACCTATCATGATCCCTGCCATGCAAGAAAAGTTCAAGGTATCTATAAAGAGCCTCGCAATCTTCTTTCACCCAACTATCCGATGGTAGAGATGAGCGATCCAAACCGCTGCTGCGGTTTTGGAGGGGTGACCATGCAGACTGAAAAGTTCCATTTTGCCGAAGCTGCAGGGAAGCCGAAAGCTGCGATGATCAAGGAGACAAAAGCCCATTATGTCAGTGCAGAATGTTCCGCATGCAGGGTCCAGCTCAGCGAAGCGATGAACAATGCCGGGGTGGAGACCATCTTCAAAAACCCGCTTGAACTGATCGCAGAAGCGCTTAAAGATTAAATGTTCTTTTTACCGGTATTGGGAACTCTTCTGGGTTTCCCTGCCTGTATCATAAAGATATTTTTTCCTTCTACATGCTTATAGGTCAATACGTAACCCAATTTTTCTAAAATACTGTTTACGATATAAAGCCCCAGACCAAATCCGGAACTGCGTTTCTCCTCTTGCGAAAAAGGTTCGGTATAGTACGAAAGCGGCTGTTTAAGGGCATCACCTTCTGAAATGATCGCGATATGATCACCGATCGTCTTGAGGGTAACATGTCTGTTTTTACTGTATTTGATCCCATTATCCAAAAGATTTTTAATGGCCAGTGAAAGTAGCTTAATATCTGTATTCATGGGTTGTGTATCAGCCTGGAGACTCACACGTCCCTCTTCTGCCATCAAGAGTTCCTGCGCTTTTTTGAGTACTTCGGCAAGGGTCGTTTTTTCTAAGACAGGTTCAAAACTCTGTGTGGTCACACGCTCTATCTGTGCTAGTTCGGAGATAAGTTCATTCATTCTCTCAAATGCACGCACCAGTGTTTTTTTGGTAGGGTCCTCTTCATCCATCATCTCAACGATGATACGGCCCTTTGTAATCGGCGTTTTAAGCTCATGCATCAAATTCCGCATAAAGAGGTTCTTTGAAGCGCTAAGGGCATTGATATGCCGGATGGCATCATCAAAACTTTTGGCAATCTTCCCTATCTCGTCATCATGCATATAACTGATGCGTATATTCATATCCCCTTTGGCAAACTGTTGTATCTGTTTATGCAGTTTTCGTAATGGATAAAGCTTTTTAAGTACGGCAAGATAGAGCAACAGCAAAAGAGCGATCAAAAAAATACCTGCTGCTAACGCCATTTCAAAATAGTAATTTTTAGGTCTATCATCGATCAGTATTAAATTATACCGCATACGCTGGACATAGATATACTGTGTATCACCGACCTTGAAAACCCGTACCTGCCCCAATGTCGAACCGCCTGTAAAGATCGTTTGTCCTTCCTGGGCGATCTGTTTTTTTACCTTATTGAACTGTCTATTTGGTACAGGTATAACATGAAGGTCTTTATAGAGCTTTTCTAAAGTCTCTTTGTCTGGATTTAGCTGAAGATTGGAAAGAAAGGTGATGGAGATCAGCTGATAACGTTTGAACTCTTCGATCTTGTAACGGTCTTTGTCCCAGGAGAGGAACAATACAAATGTAGTGATCAATATTGCAATCGCTACAGAGAAAAGGATATGGATAAAGGTACTTACGGATAAATTTTTCATACTCTATCGGTTAACAGATATCCAACGCCACGTATCGGTTTGATATAACTGTGATCGGGGTCGATCTTTGCTATCTTTTGTCTGATACGCGAAATAATCACATCGATATTTTTAATCGAACTTTCATCATCGATATGCTCGCTTTCATAAAGCAGCTGCTCTCTTGAAACAGAGCCGTTTTTATGCTGTATCAGCATCAAGAGTACATCATACTCTGCAGCAGTCAGCTCAAGAAGTTTCCCTTTGAAAGTAATCGTATGGGCTTTTGGATCCGCTACAAATATCTCTTTTGGTTTTTGTGTTTTTTCTTCAACCGGATGGGTGCGCCTGAGTATCGTTTTGATACGTGTGACCAACTCTCTAGGATCGTAGGGCTTTGGCATATAGTCATCTGCGCCCCTCTCTAGTCCTATCACTTTATCAGTAATATCATCCCTTGCCGAAGAGATGATAATCGGGATATTGGTAACCTCCCGAATTTTTGGGATCACTTCCAATCCGTCCATCCCTGGAAGCGTCAAATCCAGAATAATCAGATCAAATTGATGCTGTGTCAAAAGTGAAAGACCGATATAGGGATCCTCCGCACCGATCACTTCCATATCGAATTTAGTCAGATAATTGGTCAAGATGAGCGCTAACTCAGGATCATCTTCTATAATCAGTATCTTGATAATGGGATATCCTTTGTAAAGTTATTTCTCATTATAATCAAAATAGACTTTGGTAATGGCAATCAGAAATGCCGTTGTTGCCGGCCCCAGGATCATCCCCCAGAATCCATACGTACCCATCCCTGCAAGGATGGAAAAGAAGATGATGATCTCATTGATCTGGAACGGGCTTTTTAGCAGATCTTCTTTGATGATTTTAATGATAATCGGCTTAATAAACGTATCGGCAATAATCGAGATCACGATGATCGAGTACAGTGCAATGATTATCGCCGTATGCTCATCGATATTGGTCCAACTGTAAAGTGCTACAGGGGCCCATACCACCATCCCGCCTACGATCGGGATCAAAGAAGCAAATCCGTAGATGACCCCAAATAGCAAACCGTTAAATCCAAGCAAACCTGCCATCACTCCAAATAAAAATCCTTCAAATACAGCCGTTGCGATCACAGAATAAAGCACAACCTCCATCGTAGCCGAAACCTCTTCAATCATCTTTGCCCCCTTTAATGGAGAAACGGGAAGAAGGGTAAGAAACAATTCAAAAAGACGGTTCCCGTAATAGTTGATCAAAAAATAAAAAACAATAACAAGAAACATGTTTTTGATAAAGCCAAGCCCTGCACTTCCGGCACTCGCAACATAAGAAGCCGAATCCTTGATATACCCGGCGATCTTTACGTCATCGAGATATTGTTGGCTTAAATGATTGACAACCGGGATGTTTTCCACCGAATGCTTGATTGTCTGTATCATCTCTCCAACCATTGCAACGTCTATCTGGGTGGCATACCTCACACCTACGGTTGTCAAGTAGATAATCGGTACAAACAGAAGAAGGATCAAAAGCAATGACGAAATTCCCGCACTCAGTTTGGAAGAGTTGGTATAATGCATCAGTTTTTTTGTCAAGTTAAACGTCGCCATTGTCAAGAGTATTGCTACACTCAGTGAAAGCAAAAACGGCTTGTAGATACTATACGCGCCGATAATTGCCAACACGAACAATGCCGTGATCATGAGACTGGTTTTAGACATCAAAAAGTCCTGAATTTTTGTTCCCGCCAAGCTTGAAATGCTCGTAGCTTTTAGGGGTTGCGATGCGTCCCCTGGCCGTTCTTTCGATATACCCGTTAGCGATCAGATACGGCTCAAGGACATCTTCGATCGTTCCCTCATCTTCGCTGAGTGCTGCACTGATCGTACTAAGCCCCATCGGTTTATTCTTTGCGCTGACAAGCAGTTCCAGAAGACGGATATCCTGTTCGTCAAATCCCAGATGGTTCACTCCCAGTTCATCCAGTGCATACCGTGCCCTCTCAAGCGAGATCTGTGCTTCATCTTCAACTTCGGCAAAATCCCTCACCCTTCTTAAAAGCCTCAGAGCGATACGCGGCGTGCCGCGGCTACGTTTTGCTATCTCCTGGGCAGCCTCTTTGAGTGCAGCTTTTTCAAGCTTCTGTGATGCCTGAGTCACGATTGCACCCAGTTCTTTTGTCGTGTAGAACTGCATTCTAAAATGCATTCCAAAACGCTCTCTGAGAGGGTTGGAAAGCATCCCGGCCCTCGTCGTTGCACCGATCAGTGTAAACCGGGGCAGATCGATCTTGACCGTCTGCGCGGCAGGACCGCTGCCTATAATGATATCCAAACGGAAATCCTCCATCGCAGGATAGAGTATCTCCTCGATCGCCGGGCTCATACGATGAATCTCATCGATAAAAAGAATATCACCCTCTTCGATATTAGTCAAGAGTGCCGCAAGATCACCCGCCTTTTCGATCATCGGTGCTGCGGTTGTTTTGATATTGGCATCCATCTCCGAGGCAATAATATTGGCAAGCGTTGTCTTTCCAAGGCCTGGAGGCCCAAAAAAGAGAATATGATCGAGGGCTTCACCTCTTTTTTTGCTCGCCTCGATGAAGACTTTGAGATTTTTTTTGATCTTCTCTTGTCCGATATACTCATTCCAGGAGCAGGGACGAAGGCTGAACTCGTAGTTCCCTTCATTCTCAAAGCGTTCGATCTCTACCATTCTTTCCATTGTTTATTGGACCGCCAGACGATTTTCAACGATCCCGGATCCTTTCACGGACCTTGCTACACTCCCTGCAAGAAATTTTTGTTTCTTAGTATGCACTTTTCCTTTAAGGATCGTTCTATGATTCTCTTGCTTGACAACGATATAGGTATCTTGCAGACCTTTAGTCTGTGAAAGTTTTTGGCTTACTGCAGAAGATGAAGGGTAAAATCCATGCTTTTCTTTAGGAGAAGCAGTACCTTGCGGTGCACATCCGCTCACTAAAATCATTCCTGAGATACATGCCGCTATCATACTTTTTTTCATTCTATTTTACACCTTTTATTAATATTGATATGCTTCGCTTGGAAATTTTCTAGACTTTACGTCCTCACGATAGGCTTCTATGCCCTGTCGTATCGCTGCTGCACCTTCAAAATACTCTTTGACAAATTTCGGTTTGAACGCTTCAAAAAATCCGAACATATCACTCCACACCAATACCTGTCCGTCCGTACTGTTGCCCGCACCGATACCGATAGTCGGGATCGATACCGCTTTAGTGACGGCCTGTGCTGCTTCACTCTTGACCCCTTCGATCACGATAGCAAAGGCGCCCGCCGCTTCAAGTGCTTTTGCATCTTCAACCAGTGATAGGATATCCTCTGCATCTTTGCCTCTGATCTTATAGCCACCTTCACTCCTGACAAACTGAGGCATCAGCCCGATATGCCCTAGTACGGCGATAGAGTTTTGTGTCAATGCCTTAATGATGGAAGCACGCTCTTTGCCTCCCTCTATCTTGACAGCCTGTGCATCTGTCTCCCGGTAGACCCTTGTCGCATTGCGTAATGCTTCCTCTTCGGTCAAACAAGAGCCAAAAGGCATATCAAGTACTACCAGCGAGGACTTTGCACCATTGCAAACCGCCTGGGTATGGTAGATCATCTGATCCATCGTGGCTGAAAGCGTATCGGGTTTTCCCATGAAACTCATATTGAGACTGTCACCGACAAGAATCATCTCAACCTCTTTGTCAAAGAGTTTGGCAAAGAGTGCATCATAAGCCGTCACCATCGTGATAGGCTCGTTTCCTTTCATTGCGGCGATGGTATTGAGGGTAACCTTTTTGTCTATTTTTGGTGTATGGATACTCATTTTATTCCTAAACAATCATACTTCCGACTCTTTGATCGGATTTTCTGTTACAAATATTACGGATAATGACCTCTTCTTACCTTTGGAAGAGAAGATCGATTTTATTTACGATTGATTTTATCTAAAAAATGTATAATAACACAAATAAACAAGCCCTAAAAGAGTATACATTGAAAAAATTAGTTGCATATATCACGACCGGCTTCCCCTCTTTGGAATTTACGGTTGATGCCGCATTGGCTTTGGCAGAGTCAGGGGTAGATACACTGGAGCTTGGTATGCCTTTCTCCGATCCGGTAGCAGACGGCCCGGTGATCGAAAAAGCCAATCTTCTTGCCTTACAGAAAGGTTTTAAACTTCAGCATCTTTTTGACATCTCCAGTAAAATTGCCCCTCATATCGACACGCTTTGGATGGGGTACTTCAACCCCTTTTATCATAAAGGGGTCCAAACATTCATCAATGAAGCTAAACGCTCGGGTGTCAACGGGTTTATCATCCCGGACCTTCCTTTTGAAGAAGCAGCACCCTATAAGAAGGAGATCGAAGCAGCAGGGCTCAACCTCATCGACTTTATCGCTCCAACTGACTCTAAAGAGCGTATCGGCAAAATCGTTACCGATGCAAAGAAATTTATCTATCTTGTAGCCTATGCAGGGATCACGGGTGCTGGAAAAAGTGAAGACCTTGGAGAAATTGTGGCCAATATCAAAGAATTCACCGCTACACCCCTCTACGTGGGGTTTGGTGTTGACCAAAATACCGCTAAAGAAAAAGCCCAAGGGGTTGACGGGGTCATCGTAGGATCGGCACTGGTAAAAGTACTCTTGGATGAAAGTTTAACCGATACACAAAAGATCACTAAGATCTCTGCCATCGCTAAAGAGATCAAAGAGAAGATCAACGAGTAATTTCTCGTTTGTCGTTTCTATTTTTAATAATTCTTCTTTTCTAGTACATTTTCCCGCTTATGCAAGGGAGCAAAAACAAATTTAAGTATAATACTTTTCCAAAATATCGCTAAAAAGGTTCAACCTCTATGCAGCATCTTATCTGGAACATCGATCCCAATATCTTTACGTTAGGCTCTTTGCAGCTGCGTTGGTACGGCTTGCTCTTTGTCGGTTCGTTTTTTATCGGCCTGATGATCGCTAAGTGGATGTTCAAGCACGAAGGCAAGGATGATACATTGCTTGATACCATTTTGATCTATATCATGATTGGTGCTGTGGTAGGTGCACGCCTTGGCCACTGTTTGTTGTATGAACCCGATTTTTATCTTTCCCACCCTATGGAGATCTTCAAGGTTTGGAAAGGCGGGCTTGCCAGCCACGGAGGACTTCTTGGCGTAGTGATCGCCCTCTACATTTTCTCAAAACGGTACAACTATTCTTTGATGTGGCTTATTTCACGTACTACGATCCCGGCAATGCTAAGTGCAGCATTCATCCGTATCGGAAATTTTTTCAACTCGGAGATACTCGGTCTTCCAAGCGATAAACCCTGGGCCATCATCTTTGCGCGAGTGGATCTCATTCCCCGGCATCCTGTCCAGCTTTATGAGGCATTTACCTATTTTCTCATCTTTTTGCTTTTGTTGGAAATTTACAAAAGAGTCTCTGCCGACTTTGCCACCAGGATTCTTCCCGGTATCTTATTGATAACGGTTTTTACTGCCCGTTTCTTTTTGGAATATACCAAAACCAGACAGGAGGATTATGCCACTGCTCTGCCGTTCACTACCGGGCAGATGCTGAGCATCCCCTATGTGATCGCAGGTATCATCTGGATCATCTGGGCACTACGGTCTTCCGGCAAGAAGAGTTTTTAAGCATCTCACTCACAAGTCGGACTCTCTTTGGTATGTGTGATCGCCTCTGAAAGCTCTTTCTGTGCACAGGTTTGGATGAGCATTTGGTTATCCAAACCTGCCTGACTATCTACAAAGACCTGCTCATTCAAAACACCTTCAGTACGTGCAACCAAGCACGTTACTACGGCGTCCCCCGTTACATTGACAACCGTACGCAGCATATCCAAAAGCCTGTCCACACCCAAAATAAGACCGATCCCTTCTAACGGAAGCCCTACCTGCACAAAAACCATCGAAAGCATCACAAGTCCCACACCGGGCACTCCCGCAGTTCCGATGGAAGCAAGCACCGACATCACAATCACTGTCAAATAACCGCTGATTCCAAGCTCAACGCCATAAACATTGGCGATAAATACCGTGGCAACTCCCTGCATAATCGCCGTTCCGTCCATGTTGATCGTTGCCCCAAAGGGTATGGTAAACGAAGCAACCGAATTATCCGCACCCATGTGTTTGGTCACGGTTTGAAGTGTGACGGGGATCGTCGCATTGGAGCTGGAAGTAGAAAAGGCAAAAAGCTGTACATCGCGGATCTTCTTCAAAAAGATCTTGGGGCTGAGTTTGGCAAAGCACTTCAACACCAGCATCAACGTACCGAACAGATGCAGTGCCAGTACCAACACCGCTACATACCCTGCCAAATTTGCCAAAAGATCAAATCCCAACTGGCTTACAGCTTTTGCCAATAACGCGAAAACCGCAAAAGGGGCTACGCGCATGATCATACCTACCATCTGCATCATCGCTTCATTGAGTACCTTGATCCCCTCTGCGATCGGGATTGCCTTTCTCCCTACCATCAGCAAAGAGATGCCAAGCAGTATCGAAAAGAAAATGATCTGCAGCATATTGCCAGAAGCAAAGGCCTGGATGATGTTATCGGGGATGATATGGATCAATACTTCTGCTAAAGAAGGAGCGTGGCTTGGACTGAAAGCGCTCTTGGCAATCATTCCCATATTGGCATCCGGAGCGAATACCATCGCAACACCTATGGCACTTGCAACTGCCAAAGCCGTTGTCAAAAGATAGAGCCCCAAAGACCTCACTCCCACTTTACCCAGTTTGCCGACATCCCCTATGCCGATCACCTCGCTGACAAGGGAGAAAAAAACCAAAGGAACCACCAGCATCTTGAGTGCGGCGATGAACATCTTACCGACGATATCAAAAAGACCCTCGATCACATAGGTATCTATCCGGCTTCCCTGAACATTCAATCCGCTTAGATTGATCACAGCTCCAAGCAAAATCCCCAAGATCATCGCCCACAATACTTTGGCAGTCAAACCCATTTTTCACTCCTTATCAAAGCCATTATGGTAATATGGAACTACTAAACTACACTCTCTTGACAAAGTAAACCAAACGTGTTACAATCCGCTCAGTTAGTCAGCAGCTGCTAACAAAAAACAGCTGTTGGCTATAAATGGGGGTGACTTGGTTTCGACTGGAGCAGTCGGGGCTATGTGCATGTCGGACTGGGCAATTCCGTTACGCGGCCCAACGCGAATAAACGCAAACAACACAGATTATCGTCCAGCTTACGCAGTAGCGTAAGTTATTAACCCCGCTAACGCGGAGGACTGCCTCGCCGGTGAGTGTCATCTTAGCCGGAGTTTGAGGTATCACATCTGATGACTATATCCAAAGGCTGCCTAACCTTCGGACGAAAACCTAGGCTGGTCTTGCATAGTTTTGGATGTAGTACGAAGCAAGATGAGAACAAACAACATCATCTAAGCATGTAGAGTCATGGTTCTATCTGTTTTAGGACTGGGGTTCGATCCCCCACACCTCCACCAAACTCCTATTTACTCTTTTCCAGACAACTTTCAGTAACATCAATGTAACTGTTTTATTATCATCCTGTTACCTAATTTGACTACTCTCTAGCATGATCAAATCTATCTTTTGCACTATGCGCTCAGAGTAACCTTGTCGATCAAATGGAGGGATACATGGAAAACTATTTTGTTATACCGATCATGGAGATCGATCCTTTTTGGAGCATCCGTGGATTTGGCTATAACCGTTATGCGCTGGAGTACTGCAAAAATGTGCTTCACATTCCTACAAAATATATAGAAGATGCCAGACTTTCTCACAGGGGGATAGAGATCGATCTGATCGATTTGGAACATCATACACAGGAAGCATGGTATATCCACCTCATAAATCTATCAAAATCTGCTTCGATACTCTGAGGTCACGATGAAAAACAAACAAGGGAAAGTCTATGTTGTGGATACCAATGTCGTCCTCAATGACATTCAAAATATTTTTAGACTCTCCGAAGGGGGCAACAACATCATTGTTTTTCCTGAAACCGTACTCATAGAACTTGAAGACAAAAAGAAGATTTTAGGAGAGATCGGTTATCAGGCACGCGAATTTGCGAGACTGCTGGCGCGCGCGAAGGTCAAGGAAGCAGATCACAAAGAGGGCTACAAAGTTGCCAAGTTCTTTATAGACTCAGTGATCATCCATATCATCTCCAAAGACAGCTATGAGACCGATATCGACAAGGCTTACATGAGTGAAAGCAACGACAAACGGATTATCGAGATCGCTGCGCTTGCACAACAGTATTATAAAGGGATGAAAACCATTTTTGTCTCTTTGGATGTCTATGCAAGGACATTCGGTATGCTCAAAAATATCAAAACCGAAACCCTGCATGATGACAGACCCGAAGTACCGGAATTTGAATTTATCAAAACCCTTACTATTGAAACTATGCACGTCAAAAAACTGATCCATGCGGATATCAGAAATTTTGACCCGGACTATAAACCGGACAATTTTGCCTACATCCTTGAAATGGAAGACGGCAATACCTATCATGCCATCATCCAGAATGGACGTATAGAACTCTTGGATGGAAACGACTTTAGGGGCATCAAGATCAAACCGATGAACCTTCAGCAAAAATTCTATATGAAAGCGATGTTAAGCAATTTTTATGACCTCATCGTTATCGATGCCAAAGCAGGAAGCGGTAAAACGCTTTTGGCCTTTGCTGCTGCGATGAAACTGGTCGAAAAAAAACATTATGACAAGATCATCTATGTGAGAAACTCCATTGAAAGCCTAGATAAAGGAGCTGATGTAGGCTACCTTGCCGGAAACGATGAAAAGTTCCGCATCTACAATATGGCACTCAACGACACCCTTGAGCATATCGCCAAAAAACTTCTCAAAAGAAAAACTAACCGTGATGATATCCATGCTGTGGAAAATAAGATACTGGAACTGATCGGGAAATACCGTATCGAAAAACTTTGGCCCGGAGAAGCAAGAGGAAGGACCCTCAGCGATGCTGTTGTCATACTCGACGAGTGGCAGAACAGCTCTGAAAAGACCACCCAGCTTATCCTCTCCAGGCTTGACAACACCTGTACAGCCATTGTGATAGGCTCCAACAGGCAGATTGACAATTTTTACCTTAACAAGTACAACAACGGCTTAACCAGCCTGCTCAAAGAGACAAAAAAAGAACACCCCGATCTGAAAATGTTCGCAATGGAACTTTCAGAAGCGGTACGGGGCAAATACGCCCAGTTCAGTGAACGTGTCTTTGAGAAAAAACAGTAAAAAACTGAATCAAACTTAGTGATTTTTCTCTACGCTTTATGCGCAAATCTATAAGTTACAATTATGTAATCAATTTAAATATTTATTTAAGCAATCTATGTTATCATGAA
>JACXUM010000039.1 GCA_014763895.1 Campylobacterales bacterium | reverse complement strand
ATCTGCTTTGAATTTCTTATGCTCTGCCTGAAAGCATACCGTATTGAGTCATTGGCTTAAGCACATAGACTTTAAGCAGCCACCAAATCCATCTCTCTTGCGCTGGATCAAGCGGGAATGACGGGCTTGGTTTCCCTGTCCAGTTAAACTCAGCCAACATGACTGTTCCGATAGAAGTAATCAACGGACAAACAGTATAGCCGTCATATTTTGCCGGAAGCTCTTTTTTGCCTTCCATGACAGCAATCAGGTTTTCTACTACGACTTTATATTGCTTTCTGGCGCTTCCCCCTGTTTTGCCCATCGGTACAGCTGCAATATCTCCCAATGCAAAAATATTAGGATATTTTACATGCTGAAGCGTCTCTTGTGTTACCGGCACCCATCCTTTGGCTGAACCGATAGGGGAATTTCCAATCTCTTCTGCAGCTATCATTGGTGGCGTGATATGCATAAAATCATAAGGCACTTGTACTTTTTCGCTTTTTTGGATCATTTCATACTCTTCTAGATCCTCATCCCATTCCCCTTTTTCAAGCCAATGTTTATTGAAAGTTGCTATCTTTGCAACAGGATCCACACCGATAAGATTATGTTTAAATTGATATTTCATATCTCTTTTTGCAAATTGCTCAACCATTGCCGCATTGTATTCTGGCACACCGAAAAGTTTATCCCCGTTAGGATAGAGCGTCAATTCGGCGTTTTCTCTCGCTCCGGCTTCTCTCAATCTTGCATCTGTTAGATACATGATCTTTTTAGGAGCTCCTCCGCATTTGATAGGAGTATCTGGATCAGTAAAAATCCCTTGAACTTTTTTACCGCTTTTTGCATCTGCGATAAATTTTTGCATCTGTGTCCAGGTATCAGTCGCTCCGTCGGCAAAATAGATAGAAGCTATACCGTTTTGTCCGATTACTTTTTTAACAGGGCTGCTATCACCTCTTGAAGTAATCGTTTCAGTCACACCCAAACCTTCCAATCGTGCAAAATCAAGTTTAAGTCCGGCTGCTACAACCATATAATCATATTTGATCTCTTTACCTCCGCTGGTTTTGACACTATTTTGCTCAGGATTGAATTCTACTGCTTTTTCTTTGATCCAAGTTACGCCATCAGGCATAAAATCAGCTGTCATATACTCAGTATCGGCATTTGTCCAAATACCGCCGCCTACCAGTGTTTGACCAGGCTGATAAGAGGCGGATTTCTCATTTGGTTCAAGTATCGTAATATCCGGCTCATCAAGCGAACGCATCAATAAAGCAGCTGTTGCTATACCGGCTAACCCACCGCCCACAATCAAGATTTTGCCTTTAGCGTTTGAGCTTGCAGCTTTTGCTTCGGTGGCTGCACCGCTTCCCATCATCATCGTCGCGCCGCCAAGTCCTAAAATCTTCATCGCATCACGGCGAGAGATACCTTGTTCTTTCAGATGAGCATCGATAATTTCCATACCCTCTTCTATCATCTTTTTATCCATTACTAGCTCCTAAAAAATATAAATAGATTTTACATAAAAATTGTTAAACAAATATTTAAATGATACCGTCAAAAATTTTCTGTAAATTCATCATCAACTTCACTGAGCTGTTCCAAATCTTCCCACGAAACATATTTTCTATCGAGCCATTTAGCATTAG
>JACXUM010000031.1 GCA_014763895.1 Campylobacterales bacterium | reverse complement strand
CTCTGGTGTATGTGCTTTACGCTTTGCTGCTCCCATTTCTTATGCTCCTATATATAAAATGTTATCTTAGCATGTTGTTTGAAAATGGGGGTCAGCTTATACCTTGGTGGTTTCGACCTATTTAAATCAGATTATTTTGATATGAAAAATAAGCCGGAGGAAAAAACAATACATTGAATAATATTTTCAGAAGCGAAAATGCTTCTGAAAAAAGGAGATTCTTACATCATTCCCGGCATGCCGCCCATATCAGGCATTGCAGGAGCAGGTGTTGGAGCCTCTTTGATATCTGAGACAGTTGCTTCTGTTGTTAGAAGCAAACTTGCTACCGAGGTTGCATTTTGAAGTGCTACACGTTCGACTTTCAAGGGATCGATGATACCTGCTTCAAGCATATCGACATATTCACCCGTTGCTGCATTGAATCCGAGATTTGCATCATTACTGTTTGCAACTTTATCAGCCACAACACCAGTATCAAATCCTGCATTCTGTGCAATCTGTTTCATTGGAGCAAATACAGCTCTTAGAATGATCTGGGCACCCACATTCTCGTCTCCTTCAAGATCAAGTTTGACTGCTTGGCTGGCTTTGATGAGTGCAGCACCTCCGCCGATTACGATACCTTCATCTACAGCGGCTTTGGTAGCTGAAAGCGCATCATCTACTCTGTCTTTTTTCTCTTTCATTTCAGTTTCGGTAGCCGCACCCACTTTGATAACGGCTACACCACCAGAGAGTTTTGCCAGTCTTTCCTGCAATTTTTCTTTGTCATATTCGCTCGTTGTGTTGCCGATTTGCACTTTGATGGCATTGACTCTTGCCACGACAGCTTCTTTATCACCTTTACCATCAACGATGACTGTATTGTCTTTATCGAGAACAACTCTGCCACAGTGACCCAGTTCAGCCAAGGTTGCTTTATCAAGCGTAAGGCCAAGTTCTTCAGTGATAACAGTTCCTCCGGTTAGGATAGCGATATCTTTGAGCATCTCTTTTTTTCTATCGCCAAATCCTGGCGCTTTAACTGCTGCAATGTTGAGAACACCTTTAAGTCTGTTGAGTACCAAGGTGGCAAGCGCTTCACCTTCGACATCATCAGCAATGATCAAAAGCGGCCGTCCTGTTTTTTGGATCTGCTCAAGTACAGGGATAAGGTCTTTAAGCGAAGTCACTTTCGTATCCGTGATCAAAAGCAGAGGATTTTCCATCTCACAGGTCATCTTTTCCGAATTGTTTATAAAATACGGAGAGAGGTAGCCCCTATCAAACTGCATCCCTTCTACGACTTCCAGGTCATCGTTGATACCTTTTGCCTCTTCTACAGTGATTACACCGTCTTTCCCGACTTTATCCATTGCTTCAGCGATTAGATCACCGATCGCTTTGTCAGAGTTGGCTGAAATTGTTGCAACCTGAGCAATCTCTTTTTTGTCTTTGACCTCTTTTGAAATCTTTTTAAGCTCTTCGATGATCGCTGTAGTTGCTTTATCCATTCCTCTTTTAACTTCGATAGGATTTGCTCCTGCAGTAATATTTCTAAGCCCTTCTTTAAAGATCGAGTGAGCCAATATCGTAGCAGTCGTTGTTCCGTCACCCGCTTCATCAGCCGTGTTACTTGCGACCTCTTTAACCAGTTGTGCTCCCATGTTTTCAAGTGAGTCGGAAAGTTCGATCTCTCTGGCAACACTGACACCGTCTTTTGTGATATGAGGTGCACCATAGCTTTTTTGGATCAATACATTGCGACCTCTCGGCCCCATGGTTACCTTGACTGCATCCGAAAGTTTGCGGACACCTTCATAGAGTCCGTTTCTTGCTTTGTCTGAAAAAAATATCTCTTTCGCCATTTTTGCTCCTTTATTTTACGTGTATATCTATATAACAAGATTTAGTTCAGAATTCCTAAGATATCATCACTCTCTAAAACCAATAGCTCTTCACCATCCATCGTGATCTCTACTCCGGCATATTTACCAAAGACTACTTTATCGCCTTCAGTGATACCTTTTTTGTGAGCTTTTTCTCCTACTGCAAGTACGGTTCCTTGTAGCGGTTTCTCCTTGGCATTGTCCGGGAGAATGATACCAGATGCTGTTGTTTTTTGTTCCTCTTCTCTTCGGATAAGAACACGTTTACCTAGTGGTTTAAAGTTCATACATATCTCCTTTTTTTGAATTGTTTATGAGGGGTATTGTAATGATTTTTGCTTAGAATGTCAATACTCTTTTTAGAATAATTTAGAAAACTTTAGCCATAATCACTAAAGTATCTTAATGCCTAAGATCGTATTTTTATTTTGTTTTATAAAAATAATCAAAATAGTATTGACATTAAAGATAAGTTTTGATAAAATTTCGGCTCTTCATTAGTGGCAAGGTAGCTCAGCTGGTTAGAGCGCTGGTCTCATAAGCCGGAGGTCGGGGATTCGAGTTCCCCTCTTGCTACCACTTATTTAGATTGAATCAACTCCTGAATAACATACTTCAAACAACTTTTTAAGTATGAAACTTTATTCCATATAGAATCTCCAATTCTAATCACAAGTGCAATTTCACCTCAATCAAGCAGCTAAGACTTTAGCGAATTCTGTAAAAAATACTTCATACGGTGTCTTGTAATTCAAGACTTTAAGAAAGAGTCGTCAGTTGTCTTACTTTATTTTTTAAAAATCTAGTAGATATTTTTTAGGCCTTTGTTGATTTGATTCTCTGACTTATAAGCCAAAGGTCTTGGACTCTAATGCTCCTTTCTCTGCCATATAATATTGTATTTATCCAGATAATCAAAATCCGTTTTTTGTTTAGATTTCGTGATGAGTAACAACAAACATTTTTTTATAACCAAAAAATTATTTTAAAAATATTTCTATTTAATCTTAAAAAATATAAAAATATGCTATTCTTATGTGATGCGCGTTTTGCAAATGCATAATTTAAAACAAAGACAAGGAGTTAGATTATGGTAAAAAAAGTGACAATAGCACTTTTGTGTATGACATTGGGAAGTTCATTACAGGCAAGAGATATCTCAACGGGAGAGAAGTTTTTAGGTCTTGAAGTTGGAGCAGCTCAGATTCAGGCTGATACGTTAAGTGAGCTTGATCATGAGGGTTCATCAGCTGAATTTGGTTTCAGATTGGGAGTTCAAAATGAAGATTGGAGAACTACGTTGATCTTTGATTATTTTGATAGCAGCGATGATGACCAGAATTATGAAAAAGGGATGGTTACAGTCGATTATTATTTCATGGGATCCGATAATCAACAAACAATTAATCCCTATATCGGTTTAAATATCGGTTATATGAACTATGAATCGACATACATTGATGAAAGCGGGTTCCTGTATGGTGGGCAAGTTGGTGTAACACTTGAAGTGATTGATAATGTTGATATCGACTTAGGTTATCGATATTCACTGACTGACGCAGATCAAACAGATCATATAGGAAGTGTTGTACTGGGTATCAACTACTTATATTAAAAGGGGATTGGGATGAAAAAAAATATTTTAATTTCTCTTTTGTTGTTTCTGAGTTTTTTTGTCAATGGATGTGGAAGCAATAGCAAGCCCGATGGCACTTCAAGCGGCAGTGGGAATCAAAACAGTACGCTCAATTATCAATTGGTTGCAGTACCAGATGTTATAGATGTTACAACAGGTGGAGAAACGGCAAACATTGATCTTTATTTGAATGATATGGCTGCGCTTGAACCGGTAGAAGGAAGAGTGATCAAGGCACAGGTATTTGACCAAACCAAAGGAACATTGGATATTTATGAGGTAACGACTGACGATAAAGGACATGCCCCGTTTGTCTATAAGTCACCGAACAATCTGCCTGCAACATCCCTGACGATCACATTCGAAGTGAAAGACGGTGTGCCGGCTCTTGATAAAAACGTGACGGTGAATTTTAACGGAAGCACAGGCGGCGGGACAGATGTCAATACGACCGATTACCAGTTGGTTGCGGTACCTGATGTCATCGATATTGCAGAAGGCGGGGAGACTGCAAACATTGATCTTTACTTGAACAATACAGCGACGCTTTCTACGGTACCAAACACTGTGATCAAGGCACAGGTGTTCAATCAGACCAACGGAACTTTGGATACCTATGAGGTCAAAACCGATAGTAACGGCCATGCACCGTTTGTCTATACGGCGCCGAACAATCTGCCTGCGACATCCCTGACGATCACATTCGAAGTGAAAAACGGATCTCCGGCATTGACCAAAGATGTGACGGTGAATTTTAACGGAAGCACCAGCGGGGCAGATGTCAATACGACCAATTACCAACTCGTAGCAGTTCCTAATGTTGTTGATGTTACAAATGCAGGTGAGACAAAAAATATCGATCTTTATTTGAATGATATGGCTGCACTTGAACCGGTAGAAGGAAAAGTGATCAAAGCACGGGTATTTGACCAAACCAATGGGACATTGGATACTTACGAGGTAACGACGGATGATAACGGCCATGCAGGTTTCATGTATACGGCACCGAATACGCTTCCTGCGACATCCCTGACGATCACATTCGAAGTGAAAAACGGATCTCCGGCATTGACCAAAGATGTGACGGTGAACTTTAACGGCAGTACGAGCGGGGCAGATGTCAATACGACCAATTATGAATTGGTAGCGGTTCCTTTTGTTGTGGATATCGCAACAGGCGGAGAGAGTGCCGACATTGATCTATATTTGAATGATACAAACTTACAGTCTCCTGTAAAAGGGAAGGTTATCAAGGCGCAGGTCTTCAATCAGACAAACGGTACATTGAATACCTACGAGGTAACGACAGATGATAACGGCCATGCACCGTTTGTCTATACGGCACCGAA
This sequence comes from Campylobacterales bacterium, assembly GCA_014763895.1. GTDB lineage: Bacteria > Campylobacterota > Campylobacteria > Campylobacterales > Sulfurovaceae > Sulfurovum. The sequence goes on along the minus strand of JACXUM010000031.1, from coordinate 9,059 downwards.
TACGCTTCCTGCGACATCTTTGACCATCACTTTCGAAGTAAAAGGCGGGGTGCCGGCTCTTGAACAAAATGTGACGGTGAATTTTGGGTCATCATCATCTTCGTTTACGTATGCTATTTATCTGGATGCTAACTTTACCGTGACTCAACCTTCCGAGTCTCATACGATTAAAGTGGCATTGGAACAGAATGAAAATAATACAACAGCACCAGCAGTCGGTAAAACAGTTGTTGCTGAATTCATTATGCCGATGTATGGAACTTTGGCACAATATGAGGCACAAGTAGGATTAAACGGTATTGCAACTTTTGAATATACCGCACCTGATCATATGCCGGATGTGAATGAAACCAACATTACATTCTATTATAAAGATGATCATTCTGTTATGGGGCAAACGACAGTTATTTTTGACAGAGAGACTGTGATGGGAGTTGAAAACCTTTATGTCGTACCACAGTCCTTTACGGTCACTAATCCTGGACAGGAACAAAATATCACGATCATAACCGTCAATTCCGAGAATGTCGGTGTAAGTGCAACTGTCCAGCTTGAGCAACCTAATAACGGAACAGATTATGGAAGTTTCAATACGACAAATGTGACAACCGATGCAAGCGGAAAAGCAGTCGTGTTATATACTGCTCCTGGTTCCATTACCGGTTTAAGTGAAAGAAATATTACCGTGACAGAGTTGTCGGCAAATATTTCTAAAGAGTTGAATATCAAGTTCGGTACGCCTGATACTCTGGGTACCAACTATGAAATCGTGGTACAAACACCTCAGGCATTGGCAGTTGACGGCATGGACCAAATAACGGTTAAAATCCAAGAATTAGATAACCCAAGCAATGTTATAGCAGATGGTAATGTGCATGAAGTGAATTTGACAAGCCAATTTACAAATATCTTGACATTTGCAGGCAACAGCGCTGACTATACCTATAACAATTCAGGAACCAAAGCAATAGAAGTTGATACAAAAACAGTATCAGGTGTTGCTGTTATAGCAATCAGTGCATCGATCTATAATGGAGATCATGATGTCGTATTGACCAAATTGGTTCCGGTTACTGTACTTTCAGGACCGGTTACGGCGATGTCCTTGTTCTATGTAAGCTCTTCACAGAATAGTGTTGGAGAATTTATTAATACCTATACGATCCATGCTGTCGACAAATATGCCAACCCGGCAAGAGAAGGTGTTGTGCTTTCACCAAGCTTGATCAACGGGACAAAAATAACGGAAAACAACACTTCAGCAACAGGTAGAATTTTGGCTGGTACAGATCCGGTTGAATTTAGAGACAGTAATGTAGGTTTCAGTGCTGCAGGTGTAGATACAACGGATCGTTTGATCATTGTGCCAAACAGTGTAAACTCGGCAGAAACCTACCTTGGTAACTGGACGATCGACACTGTTGGTGCACATTATTTGTATCTCAGCGAAGCGTACTATGATGTTACTACTAACGGTTTGAGCTATATTGTCGGAAATGAAGACAGAGATATTATCGGATACGGAAAGGCTACGGCTGATATTAAAGGTACAGCAGGCAGTTATGTAACAGATGCAAACGGTAATGTCCAGTTCGATATTACATTCGACCCGATTCTTGCCGGTCATACAGTGACGGTCGCAGCACATACATACGATGGAAATCGTACCGGGGTAGCCAAAGTAGCGGGATTGCGTTGGGGTAATTACAGCTCAACAACTGTTACTGTGGACAATAACGGCAGCAGCTATCCTGTAACTCTTTCTTTGGGCATCAATGATATTGGCGGAAACGGTTTGGAACCGTTGGTAGATGTCGATATCGTACCTGAAGGGATACTCAGCAGTTCATCGCAATGCGGCCTTGATACGTCAGCGTCAAATGATCTGCATACTGACGAGAATGGGCAGATCAGTGTATGGATTTATACAAAGGGAACTGATGGCGACATTAAAGAGTGTGATATCAGTTGGAGCAAGAGCAATGCTCATATCTACAGAGAGTATTAAATTGTTTTAAATGTTTTTAGATTCCAAAGAGTTGTACTCTTTTGGGATCTATGGTTTAATCCGTTCTTTCTTTTTTTTCTACTATAATTCTTCATCAATTTTTTATAAAACAGGTTATATCATGATCGATCTTAAATATCTTCAAAATCATTTTGAGGAAGCAAGTGCAAAACTCCAGAAAAAAGGTGTAGAAGCCAGTGTACTTGAAAATCTTCAAACACTTTTTACGTTACTGAAAGAAGCGAATGCGGCTTTTGAATCTGCAAAAGCAGAGCAAAATCAAATGTCCAAGCTTTTTGGACAGTATAAGCAAGAGGGGAAAGATATTTCTGAACTTAAGGCAAAAGTGGATGCCAACAAGGAAGTGATCGCTGCTTTGCAGGAAAAAGCAAGAGTTGCAGAAAATGCACTCTATGAAGTCGCATTGGCGATCCCTAATTTTCCTGATGATTCCGTTCCTGAGGGCAAGGATGAAGAAGATAACGTAGAATTGCGCAAAGTACTTGAGCCGCGTCAGTTTGCATTTGATCCGAAAGAACACTGGGAATTAGCCCAAAATAACGGTTGGATCGATTTCGAAAGAGGTGTCAAACTTGCTAAGAGTAGATTCTCGGTACTTCGAGGAGAGGGAGCAAGACTGGAAAGGGCTTTGATCAATTTCTTTTTGGATACAAACACAGTGATGAAGTTTTTGATATGATGGTGGAGAATGCTTCGGATATCTTGAGTGCATTAGGATTGCCTCATAGAGTTGTTGAGCTTTGCGGCGGTGACCTTGGATTTTCGGCAGCAAAGACGATAGACCTTGAAGTATGGCTCCCTGGGCAGAACAAATACCGTGAGATCAGTTCCATTTCCAATACCAGGGATTTCCAGGCAAGACGAGCAAAGATCCGTTTTAAAGATGACAAGCAAAACAGGTTGGTTCATACGCTTAACGGTTCTGCATTGGCTGTTGGACGTACATTGATAGCGATTATGGAAAATTATCAAAACGAAGATGGAAGTATTACTATACCTGCTGCATTGCAGAGGTATATGTAGGGAATCGCTTCACTCGAGTGAAGAGTGAAGAATGAAGAGTGGTGGTATGCATTTCTTTGAAATGCTTTTATTTTAAAAATGCGTCATTCTGAACTCGTTTCAGAATCTCCCTGAGGTTCACGTGAGAAATGATTTTGTTAGATAGATAGAGATTCCGGATCATAGTCCGGAATGACGTGTTAGATTGTCTCTGAACTGTCTGTATGGCGTAATTTCAGTTTCCCTTCCATACTCAAATAGCTGTTAAGTGCTCCGATATAGGCTCTTGCAGATGCAAGCATTGTATCCAGACTCAAACCGTGCCCGATGATAGCCGGTTCGTTATCGTTAAACGTCACCTTGACTGTCACGTTTGCCAAGGCATCTTTCCCTTGAGAAACAGATTTGACTTTATAGTCCAAGAGCTGTCCCTGATAGCCAGTAATACGGTCAATGGTCTTAAATACCGCATCAATTGTCCCATCACCGATACCCGCATCCGTAATCTCTGTACCGTTATGTCTGATGGTCACAGCAGCGCTTGGTACACCGCCGGTAGAATCCATCAACTGCATTGCGACCAACTCAAATGCTTTTTCGATATTGGTCATTTCAGAGGTCACCAAAGCCCTGATATCATCATCATAGATATCTTTTTTCTTGTCTGCCAACTCTTTAAAACGTTCAAAAGCACCGTTAAGCTCATCTTCATTCAATGTAAACCCAAGTTTGGCCAATTTGTCTTTGAATGCAGCACGTCCGGAGTGTTTTCCCAAAACCAACGTATCTTCCATATCAAGCCCGATGTCTTCAGGACGGATGATCTCGTAGGTTGATTTGTTTTTAAGCATGCCATCCTGGTGGATGCCGCTTTCATGGGCAAAGGCATTTTTACCGACAATCGCCTTATTCGGCTGTGGCTCGATACCGGTGATATTGGCGATCAGACGGCTGGTCGGATAGATCTCTTTGGTGTTGATATTGGTATCATAATCCGCAAAGATATCCGAACGGGTTTTAAGTGCCATGACGATCTCTTCCAATGCCGCATTCCCTGCTCTTTCTCCCAAGCCGTTGATGGTACATTCGACCTGTCTGGCACCGTTTACGATCGCTTCAAGCGAGTTGGCCACACCTAATCCCAAATCGTTGTGATTGTGTACAGAAATGATCGCTCTTCCTTTGGTGTATTCGCTCATCTCTTTGACCATTGCCCCGATCTCGTATGGCATTCTGAAGCCTACGGTATCTGGTAGATTGATCGTACTTGCACCTGCATTGATCACCGCGTCAACGATCTCTTTCATAAATCCGATATCAGAACGTCCCGCATCTTCACAGCTGAACTCGACATCATCTACAAAAGTGCGTGCGTATTCAACGGCTCTGACGGCACGCTTGATCACTTCATCGGGTTTCATTTTAAGCTTGTATTCCATATGGATAGGACTGGTCGCGATAAACGTATGGATACGTTTCATTTTCGCCGCTGCGATGGCTTCACCTGCCGCTTTGATATCGGCATCGATCGCACGCGCCAGTGAACAGACGGTAGAACGTGTCACTCGTTGTGCAATCTTGCTGACAGCATCAAAATCTCCCGGACTTGCCGCGGCAAAACCCGCTTCGATGATGTCTACTCCCAAACGCTCAAGCTGCGCAGCGATCTGAATCTTCTCTTCGGTGTTCATTGATGCACCAGGGCTTTGTTCTCCATCCCTTAATGTGGTATCAAATATTTTTATGATTTCTTTACTCATTTTATTGCCTTGATAGTATAAAAAACACTTTTAATATGTCTCATATTGAGATTGTTATGTAAGTGTATAAAGATTTATCTAATTTTACCTAAATGTAGGTTACTAGAAACTAATAAACGAAAGTATCGATAGATTTACAGTGAGAGCAGCAGGAGAGCAGTATCTTCAGTGAAAATAATAGGTTTATATGTGATAGTTTTCATAAACTCTCCTTTTTTAGATTTTTTAGGATTATAGTATTTTCAAAAAAGAATGTCAAGGGATAAAAATTATCTTCTTTTTTGAATATTTCTCATAGAGAGATTGCGAATGGCGCGCAAAGGTCCATAGACAACATAGGCCAATACAACCAATGCAAATCCTTCGCTGCTAAAGAGATAAAGCAAGGATGCAATGATGGTTAGAACGATAAATGTTTTAAAAAACATGGACTTGTTCAAATGTATTTTTTTAAATGAAGGATAACGGATATTGCTCACCATGAGTATGGCAACTCCTAAAGAGAGAAAAAGCAAGATGATGCGAAAAGAGTTCAATTCATATTGATGAAACAAAAGTATCCACATAGAGATAAAAATAGCAGCTGTAGGGATCGGTAAACCGATAAAAACATTCGGATCAATTTTGGATGTAGTGACATTGAATCTGGCCAATCGAATAGCACCGAATATGACATACAATGCTGAAACAAGGATGCCAAACCGTCCGAAATCATGGCCTGCATAGAAATAAAGCAAAAGAGCCGGGGCTATTCCAAAAGAGATGATATCTGCCAAAGAATCAAACTCAACTCCAAAATCACTGGTGGTATTGGTCAGTCTTGCAACTCTGCCGTCAAGACCGTCAAAAACCAGAGCAAGCAGGATAAGCCATGCTGCCACTGTAAAATGGCCCTGGCTGGCTTTAACAATACTTATCACGCCTACAAAGATACTGCTTGCAGTAAAAAGATTGGGTAGGACGTAGATAAGGTTTTGTTTGCGCATGTTTAAGCCTGTGTGTCTTCTTTGGGTTTAGCTGCTTCTGTAATTGATTTTGCTTCATGTGCAAGACGGCTAGGCATCTGATGTTCTTTTTCATAGTTGTCGATGATCTCTCGAACTTTGGTCCCTTCGATTACTTCAACATTCAAGAGGATACTTGCCATCTGTACGATCGCATCATGATAATCCCGCAATGTTTGTTTGACATAGGCATAACGTTCGTTGAGCGTTTGTTTGATGTGATTATCTATATCCTCGGCCATTTTTTCACTATAGTCGGTAGATACCATTCCCCCGCCAAGGAACGAGTTTTGACTTCGTTTCAAGACCATCAATCCTGCTACGTCACTCATACCGTAAACGGAGATCATGTCTTTCAAAATAGCAGTGGCACGGTCAAGGTCATTTCCTGCACCGGTACTGATCTCCCCGATGAAAACTTCTTCAGCCGCACGTCCGCTGAGTAATACATCAACTTCCGCCATCAGTTCATGTTTTTGCTTGAGGAACCTGTCCTCTTCATCAGGAAGGTGCAATGTATACCCCAATGCCCCCAGACCTCTTGGGATGATAGAGACTTTGGTAACACGCGTCGCACCTTTTGTCAATTCTGCCATCAATGCATGACCGCTTTCATGATAGGCAACGATCTTTTTCTCCATATCGGAAATTTTTCTGTTTTTCTTTTCAAGACCGACAAAGGCTCTTTCGATCGCTTCAAGCAGATCTTCCTGTTCAATCTCTTTTTTGTTAAAACGTCCTGCAAGCAAAGCCGCTTCATTGATAATATTGGCAAGGTCGGCACCTGCAAGTCCTGCTGTTTGTTTGGCAACAATCTCCATATCCACATTTTTAGCAAGTTTAACATCTTTACTGTGCACTTTCAGTATCGCCAAACGGCCTTCATAGTCCGGCTTGTCCACAAGTACCTGTCTGTCGAAACGACCAGCTCTCAGCAAGGCCGCATCAAGCGTTTCCGGTCTATTGGTCGCAGCTAGTACGATGACAGGTGTATCGGTTCCAAATCCGTCCATTTCTGCAAGCAATTGGTTCAGGGTCTGTTCCCTTTCATCATTCCCGCCTAGCTGACCGCCACTGGCACGGCTTTTCCCGATTGCATCAATCTCGTCGATAAAGATGATGGAAGGAGCTTCTTTTTTCGCCTGGGCAAAAAGATCACGCACACGGCTGGCACCCACACCTACAAACATTTCGATGAATGCGGATCCGCTGACTGAAAAGAAAGGTACCGATGCTTCACCCGCGACTGCTTTTGCAAGAAGCGTTTTACCTGTACCCGGAGGTCCTACAAGTAAAACACCTTTAGGGATCTTGGCCCCCAGTTCGATATATCTTTCAGGGTATTTGAGGAAATCAACGATCTCTTTGACCTCATCTTTGGCCTCTTCGACACCTTGAACATCATCAAATTTGGTATCGGGTTTTTCAGAGTTGATCAGTTTGTCAGCTTTCCCTGCACCCAGGATTCCTCCGCCCATGCCTTTGGACATTCTGTTGGCCAAAAAAATCCAGATAGCAAAAAAGATAAGGATCGGCAGAAGCATACTGATCAGTTCAGAGAACCATCCGTTGCCTACGACACCTTCATAGGCAATCTTTTTCTCATCCAAAAGAGGAATAAGGTCTTTATCGTAGGTAGGAACATTCTGTGCAACATAGCGTATCTTTTGTCCTGATTTATCTATAATTGCTTCTATCGTGGAAGAGGTCAGTTTGACACTTTTGACATCACCTTGAGTGATTTCCTCTTTGATCTGGGAATATTTGACATGCTGTGTTTGAGAAACATTCGTCTGCAGCATGCTGCCGATACCTTCACCTTCACCAATAAAGGATTTGAAGATCATAATGATAAGGATCGAAAAGATGGCAAAAGCCAATAAAGGGTTGTTGTTAAAAAAATTTTTGTTGTTAGGGTTTTTATTTTGGTTATTTGGATTGCTATTAGGATTAGCCATTTGTATCCTTTTATATTTTTACTTTAGTTTTAACACCTATTTTACAGGCGGTCTTTGATAGACAAGTGTCACCCACTCGTCTCTTAATGTTCGTTTGACCGGCGTGAACTCTTTGAAAGATTCAGCTACTAGTTCCTCTTTTTTATCTAAAATCCCAGAAAGAATCAAGTATCCATCCTCTTTTGTTGCTGCTTTCAGGTCTTTTGCGATAAATCTCAATACATCGGCGATGATATTCGCAATGACAATATCATACACACCTTCAGCTTTATCAATGGATCCTTCCCAGAGTTTGTCATAGCTCTCTGTATTGAGGGCAAAGTTCTCTTTGCAGCTATCCACGCTGAGAGGATCGGTATCGCACAGTTCTATGTGTGCGCCGAGTTTTTTGCAGGCTAGACCCAAAATGCCAGATCCGCATCCAACATCGATGACCCTGTTTCCTGCCGTTACATATTCGCTGATTGCATTCAAGCAAGAAAAAGTGGTTGCATGATGCCCCGAACCAAATGCCAAAGCAGGATCTATCTTGATATTGATCTTATTCTCTTTGGGTTCATACCAGCTGGGAAAGATATAGAATTTTCCTGCTTCGATCGGTTCAATGGAATCCTGATAACTTTTGATCCAATCGATATTTTCTTTTTCTTCCAGGGTAAATTCCATCGGGACGGCATTTCCCAATGTCTCGGATAATGATACTAAAGCATCTTTAACGAAAGTTAAATCGTTCTCACTGCGCACAATGATCTTGCCCTCACCCAGCTCAAGGCCTTCAGCAAAGATATTGGCTACAAAATCAGCTACAAAATCAACGAACTGGTCATCTAATGCGATCGTAAGCTCCTGATAGGTTTCTTTCATAATACTTTTTTTCCTTTTAGATCAAAGTGACTAGTCACGTGAGCCTGCTGCTGAAGCAAACACAGCGTTAGCGTAATCTCATGGATTTTATTCATGAGATGTTCTTTGTTAATGCAAATGCTTCTTGGAGATCGAGAGTTCCCTCATAGAAGGCTTTACCTACAATGGTTCCGTCAATACCTGCTTCAATGAGTTTTTTGATATCTTCGATATCTTTCAATCCGCCGCTTGCGATGGTCTCAATACCTGAGGCTTCTTTGATAGCCAGGGTAAAATCAATATTCACACCGCTGAGCATGCCGTCACGCCCGACATCGGTACAGATGATCGCTTCCACGCCGGCATTGGCAAATTCACGTGCAAGATCGGTTGCTTTCATATCGCTAACCTCAGCCCAGCCTTCAACTGTCACCATGCCGTCAATTGCATCGATACCGACTAC
>JACXUM010000007.1 GCA_014763895.1 Campylobacterales bacterium | reverse complement strand
CCTGCCGATTAACGGTACGATTGGACACGCGGTAAAGGCAACGGCTTAATCATGTCGTTACACCTTAATTTCACTGTATTGTTGTTTGATTTTTGGGGGGCCAGCTCACCTTAGCAAGGATTCCCTTTATTGGACAAATAGAATTTGACGCTTTTCTACCTACTCATTTTAAAACAAATAGAAAATTTCTACAAAAAAATGAAGTTTAAGATTATCACGCTATTGTAAGAACATTATTTTTTAAAATCAAAATAGGAATCTATAATGACCCCACAAACCCAAGAAGCCTATAGTGCACTGATAGCCAAAGAATATGATAAAGCCTTTGCTCTTTACAGTAATCTGGTACAACAAGGAGATCCGGTTTCGCATTATTATCTAGGTTACCTATACTTTACAGGTTTCGGTGTACAAAGAGATAGTAAAAAAGCATTTGAACACTATCTGAAAGCTGCGATCAAAGAGGTACCTGTTGCTCAATTCGAAGTTGCACTGATGCTGGAAAACGGTGATGGGTGTGAACAGAACTTCTCTGAAGCAGCTTTCTGGTATGAAGAGGCTGCAAGACGCGGGAGCGTTGATGCTTTCAATAACCTTGCAGCCATGTATAAAGAGGGGCGAGGAGTCTATCAAGACTACGGTAAAGCCTATATCCTTTTCAAAAAAGCAGCCCTGGCAGGCAATGCCTCGGCACAGTTCAACCTCGGAGCACTGTATGATCTGGGGCTGGGCTGCGAAGAAAACAAAGAAAAAGCGATCGAATGGTGCCGAAAAGCCGCCTACCAAGGACATCAAAAAGCAAAAGATATCATCATGAGAATGCAAAATGAAGGAAAGATCGTTTTCTGAATTTTGCATTCTCTATAAAGCAATCAGGTTGTGTGAGCCTTCTGCCGAAGCAAACCAAGCATTCGCGCAGCTATAGAAACTTGTTTATATGGCATCTTCATAAAATAAGCAGAATGAAGATAAGATTGTCTTTTAGTCTATTCTTTTACTTTTGAAGATATGTATTTTCAAATGCTTCGATACTCATTGGCATACTGAAATGATATCCTTGATAATAGAGTTGCTCGTCCAAACCAAAGAGCAATGCGATTTGATTTTCATTCTCTACCCCTTCTACAACAATTTGGTACTGAAACTCTCTACCGATTTCAATTATTTTTGACAACAAGAGTCTGTCTTTTGGGCTACTTTCAATATCCTTCACAAATTCCCGATCAATCTTTAGGGTATGGAACGATAACCGTTTCAAATAAGAAAGAGAAGAATAACCTATTCCAAAATCGTCAATTGCACATTTAATCCCATGATCTTGCAGTGTATTGATTACCCCTTGTGCATTTTCAAAATTATCAATCAAAGATCGCTCAGTGATTTCAATTATAATGCTATCTGATCGGATGTGATACTTTTCTAATTTTTGCAAAAAAAGTACTGCAAAGTCCTCTTCGATCAATTGTTGGGCATTAACATTAATTGAAATATATTCCAAAGACCATCGCTCTTCACGTTTCCATTGTGAGATCTTTCGACAAATATTTTCGACTATCCACCATGTAATATCATAAAGCAATCCTGCTTTGATTGCCAAAGGAATAAAATCCGTTGGCATCAATACACCTTTTATTGGATGGTTCCATCTGATCAATGTCTCAACTGAAACAAGACTGTCATCTTTAATTCGCACAATTGGTTGAAAAAGAATTTCAAACTGGTTATGGGCAAGTGCTGTTCCAAGTTCATTTTGCAAAACAAAAAGCTCTTTCTGCTTTTTGTCAAATTCTTTATTGTAGTATGAAAGATGTTTATGGGCCTTTTTGGCCTGATACATCGTAAGATCGGCATGTCTGATAATCTCTTCAATATTCTCATCTTTGGGTTCAATCAAGATAATTCCGATACTAGCCTTCATATGTAACGATAATTCATCTATTATGAAAATATTGGCAAAACTTTCTCTGACCCTTTTCGCATAAATTTTTGCCTCTTCTTTAGCATGAATGGAATCTTCGGAAACATAGGGGAACACAATAACAAATTCATCACCCCCCAATCTGAAAACTTTACTATTTAACGTCACAGAATTAGTAAGACGTTCAGCAACGTTTTTCAAAACCTGATCACCTATTGAATGGCCTAAGGAATCATTGATACCTTTAAATTCATCAAGGTCAAGATAAAATAAAAGAGAATACCACTGTTTATGCTTTTGATCATTCACAAGAGCTTCCATAAAACTTTTAAATCCCCTTCTATTTAGAAGACCTGTGAGCTCATCATGCTTAGCCATATATGCCAACTCTTCAAGTGCCAGATGTTCCTTTGTCTTATCATCTATAATGACAATCCCTTCAACTTCATTATTTTCAGCATGAAAAGGAAATGACTTTACTTCCAGCCAAAAATCTTGATCTTTAAATGAGTGATAAGGGCCTTTGTATACCTGAGGTGATCCATTGATCGCTTTTTCTAGCGTAAAAATGATATCTTCATTTGAAATCAATCTCAGATCAAGTCCTTTGGATACATCATTGGTCCTGTTAAATAAAATATCAAATTGTCTGTTATGGTCTACTATCTGCAACTCTTTATCATAGGAAAAGATCGCTACAGGAGCTTCTTTAAAAAGTTCCTGCATATTCATTTGATTCTCTTTTAATTGTATAATTTCCAAATTTTGCTTATACGATTTTATGATGATAGTTAATTGTGTTATAAAGTACAAAAACAATAAAAACACAATCACATTTTTCATAGATAATTCACTATATAAGACTGTTACGGAGAGAGGAATCAATATGATCGTGATATAACCTATCGCGATACGTAAATCTGACGATAATGAAGTCGTGGCTCCCGAAGAAAACCCTACTAAAATTGTTATGATGAAAAGTTGATGAAATGCGTCAACATACTGTGTCCCGATCACTCCCAACAAAGAAACAATTGTTGCAGTGAGAAACGATAATCCCATGAAGCGCCGGTGCCACATTTCTGTTGAATATCTTTGAGTATTTTTCTTAAAAATAAGTGCTTCATTCAATCTGTACAATAAAATTGCTGTTAAAAGAAGCCCCCAGATAATTACTTTATATGAAAGTGCTGAGAATAAAAAAACGATCGTTAAAATGATAAATGCAAATGCAGCAATAATACTTTTTTCTGAAAGAGTATAAAGTACAGTAATACTGGACTTATCTGAAGTATGTATTTGCTTTAATGTTTGTAAAATTCCCATTATCAATTATACATAATTAAAAATTTTTTTAAGCATAAAGTTCTTCTAAATTTTTAAACTGAAAAACGATTTCTGAAGAATTTTGCACCGTCTTTACTTGATTCGATCTGTAGTGCCCTATTGCCTCTCTTTATACACTTTGCTTTTTATTTGATTACAGAAAAAAAGCAAAATAGTGCCTAGGACAAACAGGTAAATCCTTTTCCCCTATGATGATTACAGCTTATTTAGCTTCCATTGACAATATGTTCCAGAGCTCCTTTGATCTCGGGGTAATCAAAACTAAACCCAGCGTTCAAGAGAGCATTGGGATAGACCTCTTTGGATGCTGTCAATACAGATGCTGCTTCACCGTACATGATACGTAATGCGAACTGCGGAATCGGCAGGATGGTCGGACGATGCAACACTCTTCCCAATGTCTTTGTTAGAGTATAATTGCTCACCGGATTTGGTGACACTGCATTGAATATACCAGTCAACCTGTTTCCTATGATAAATTGGTAAACACGCATCAAATCATCGATAGCAATCCAACTTGTGTACATCTTGCCATCTCCGATAATGCCTCCTACCCCCAACTTGAAAGGGGTCAACATTTGGGCCAATGCACCGCCCTCTTTCCCCACTATAACCCCAAAACGCAGGATCGTGGTCGGCTTTGTAGATTTCAGCGCTTCTTCTTCCCATGATCTGGCAAGATATCCTAAAAAATCATTCGCATATTCTTTACACGATTCATCGCATACCCTGTCATCGGGATAAATACCGATAGCCGAGGTTGAGATAAAATGCTTGATATTACTCCGATTAACCGCCTCTACCACCCTTCTGGTTGTTTCGATGCGGCTCTTAACCAATATCTTTTTGTACGGGTCGCTCCAGCGTTTAATGATAGGAGCCCCTGCAAGATTGATCACGACATCAACACCCTGAAGTTTTTTGATGATATCATCAACCTGATCTTTTCGATATATAATAATGACACAATCAGTAAATGTTTTTTGCAAGGCACTCCCAACAAAACCGCTGGCTCCCGTCAATGCAATCTTCATAGTGTGCTCCTTCTCTTATTTATTTTGTTCTTTAGACCATACTCCGATATTTTTGATGAACCATGCAAATACGAAAAAAAGCATAGACAACGCTGCTATCAGCATTGCAGCATCGGGCATCTTTTCGTATCCGTTCAAAGATATCTTAAAGACTGAGAGCAACGCTTCTATTAACAAAGCGATCATGATCGATATCAAAAATGTAATGAAGGATATGCAAGAAAGCCATCAAAAAATTTTCAATCATATTACGATTGTATTCGTATACCTTTACAAGAGTCTGCATTTTTGTTCCTTTCTTGGTTTACTATCGTTTTCTTATTCCTTCCACTTTTTTGGATCTATATTAAAGATATAATCTATATTAACTTAAAATCCTCTTTTAGCAAACTGCTTTAGGCACAGATATTTACTTCTTTTATCATACAACCATGAAAAATGAAAAGCTATACTAGCTGCATAAACTCCGTCATCCATAAACGGTATTTCAAAGGAGCATGTGACTTCTGCAAGGATGGGTTTATCCTTGATTCGATGGCTATCTGATGAAAAAAACATCGCCATAACTGTTGATAGTGCCGTTCATCTTCCATATGCCTGGGTATATCATATTCTACTACCGGATAGATCTGCATCGATCTGCCGTCATAAACAAGTGCCAAACCGCGCTTAAGATCATGAATAATAAAACGTTCATTGCTAAACCGTTTACAAAAATGTTTTCCCATCAAGGGAAGAACATTTCTTGGAGGTTCCATCTTGGCATAGAGTGTTCCATCCTGTAGTATCTCAAAACGCAAAAAAGCATTCATCCTGTGCAGTGTGCTCAGTACCATTTTTTCACAACTTCCTATTGCGTGAATAATCGGATGAGAGATATCATAGAGCAGGGACGGATCTTTCAACCCCAAACGGATATAGAATAAAAGTTTATATTCCACTTCACAGTCATCACATAAAAAAGCATGAAAAATACGCCTATAAAACAGAGGATCCAGTCTCTGCTGCATTGTCCCAAGCAGTTTTGTCACAAGTTCATCTTCTGTCTGGATCTGCATAAGATCATCAAAAAGAGAGATTTTTGAAGGATATTTGGAGATTTTTTCTGGCACTGTTTTTGTCAGATAGCTCCTGGCAACCAAGGTTAGAAAACCTTCCATGCTCCCGTCATAAACCCAAACCATCAGATCTCTCCGCTGATACTCTGCAGCTGGTCAAAGAGTGTCGGTTGAAAATGAGGTAAAGGCTTTTCGAGTGCCAACAGTCTTGACTCTAACCTTTCATATCCTCTCATCTCTCTGGCAGCGATGACACCATCGACGGTTATAAAATACCGTGCCCTTTTAAGTGGAATCTTCATATTTTCAAGATCACGCAGACTCAGACGTTTTTGCCGTCTGACATAAAGTATCTTGTGTACGCTTCTTATACCAAGACCCGGAACACGAAGCAAAGTCTCTTTATCTGCACGGTTGATCTCGATAGGAAAAAAGTGAAGATTTCTCAGAGCCCAAGCCAGTTTAGAGTCAAAACGTTCATCCAAAAAAGCATTTTGCGTATCCAATATCTCATCATATCTAAAATGGTAAAACCGCATCAGCCAGTCTGCCTGATAAAGCCTGTGTTCCCTGAGCAGCGGAGGCGGTGTCAATAATGCCGGCAGATTGATATGGTTATTAACCGGGATATAGGCAGAGTAATAAACCCTTTTTAAAAGAGCTTTTTTGTAGAGTGCACTGCTTAGACGCAAGATCTCAAAGTCACTTTCAGGGGTTGCACCGATGATCATCTGCGTACTCATCCCTATGGGGGTTTTACCCTGTTCCATAGAATGATTCTTGGCTATCTCCAGTGGCTCAAACACTTTCGTTCTGCTCTTTTCAGGAGCCAGCAACACAAGGCTTTTTTCACTGGGCAGTTCGATGTTGGAACTGACCCTATCGGCCAGTTTTGAAACTGCTACGATCAGTTCTTCCGGTGCTCCGGGTATCAACTTGACATGGATATACCCGTTAAAGCCGTACTCATGCCGAAGCAGTTTGAGTGTTTTAAGGAGCAAATGCATCGTATGGGCTTCACTGCTGATGATACCGGAGCTCAAAAAAAGCCCTTCGATATAGTTTCGTTTATAGAAGTTCACTGTCAGTTCCGCAATCTCTTTAGGAGTGAATGCAGCCCGTTTGATATCATTACTGCTGCGGTTAATGCAGTAAGCACAGTCATAGATACACTGATTGGTAAAGAGGATCTTTAACAGAGAGATACATCGTCCGTCAGCCGAAAAAGCATGACATATCCCACTTTTATAGGTCGATCCCAACGAACCGAATGATTCGCTACGCTGCGAATCCGATGATGAACAGGAAACATCATATTTTGCTGAACCTGAAAGGATGGAAAGTTTTTCTTCTATTTGCATAGAAGAAGTCTAGCCAAACATAAAATGACAATGTGAAAAAATTTCAAAATGTCATTCCAAAATGTTATTTTTACTTCTACCTGATCGATATCTTCAATCTTAATATCACCTGCAAAGTCCTTTGAAGTTGTTATCGATACGACATGTATATATCATTCACCTTTTTTTGTTCTCAAAGACATTGTTTAAAATACGCCAATGCTTTTTGCGAAGCCTCTTTATGGATTAACCTAGGTTTTGGATATCCTTTGATCTCATATGCAAGAAGATAAGATTCGTCATGGATATTTTTTGGATTTAAGTGGGCAAGTTCGGGCAACCATTTTTTAATGTAGACAGCATCTTTATCAAACTTCTTAGCTTGTAAATAGGGATTGAATATCCTAAAATAAGGCTGCGGATCGATACCTGTCCCGGCACTCCACTGCCATGAAAGTATATTGGATGCCGCATCATAGTCCAAAAGATGCTTCGCAAAGAATGACTCTCCCCATTGCCAGGGAAGCAACAGGTCCTTGGTAAAAAACGAAGCACAGATCATCCTGACACGGTTATGCATCAGCCCTGTTTGCAAAAGTTCCCTTACCCCTGCATCCACGATCGGCACGCCTGTTCTGCCTTCACAGAACATTGCATACTTTTCATCATCGGCTATACCGTTAAAACGGTATTTATGGTTATCTGTAGCAAGATAAGGAAAATAAAAAAGCAGATAGGCATAAAAGTCACGGAAAATGAGTTGTCTGAAAAACGCTTCCGTTTCCATACCTTTTTTCTTTTGCACGACCAAAAAATGTAGAACAGACCGGATAGAGATCGTCCCGAAACGCAGATCTACACTTAGCGCAGAGGTTGAATCAAGCCAAGGGATATCCCTGTCATGAGCATACTTTGGAAGATATTTTGCGAAATGATGCAGTTTTTTATAAGGATCGATGATCTTAGGAAGATTCATCTCAAATCCCAGTGATTTAATCTCGAATGGCAAAATGGTACTCACTCCCCCATTCACCTTTGTGACACCTTTAAAAGTAGTATCAAAGAGCGTTTGATTCTCAAAGACATAGCTCGTTAAATGCTCTTTTGAAAAAATGCTTTTAGCCTTGTTGTAAAACGGCGTAAAGACAAGGTACGGTGTTCCATCCTCCTTGAGTATCTCATCAAGTTTGAAAATATAGGTATCATGTATATATCTAAAAGGAAGGATATGGGAAATTTCAAGATCCCTTTGTCTGGCGTAATTATCATAGTCCCCGCTTGCAGCCACCTCATCAAAGCCGCACTTATCCAACAGCTTAAAAACATCAGCCGGCTTGCCTGAAAATATCTTCAGATCCAATCCCATATCCTGTAACGATCGTTTAAGCTTGGCTACGTAATGAAAGATAAAAGAAACCCTTTTATCGTCTTTTTTTAAATGTTGCAGAATATTTGTATCAAAAATGAAGATCGGCAGAACCTCACCATCCAAAGACAAAAGAGGGTTATCTTTCACCCTAAGGTCACGCCTGAACCAGAGAATACGTCTCATCTACCACTTCTCATATCAGATCTTAAAGCCAGCTCTTTTGGGTAAGGATGAAGAAATTTCTGACCCAGAAGATAAGCCACTTCGTATTTTTTGGCAAACATATCCAGTGTGCCAAGCGGTGTGATCAATGGTATAATCTTATTGGCATAGTCTTTAATCTGTTCATGAAGAATCGACTTTTCCACCGGAGTGATGAGATTTTTCACAAACCCTGCCATATGTTCAAGGACATTTCGGGTTTTTCCGATACTGCTTTTTTGCGCAATAGCCCGTTTAAAGAGAAGTTCATAATGCTTCAATACCTCTTCAAACGCCAACTTGTCATGGTTTGCTACGATATTTCCAAGTGCCCTGTAAGCTTTTTCATCTTTTGCCTGGAGCATGAACTTGTAGCTTTGATGAAAAGCCACCAGCTCATTCATTCCAGGATGAGCGGATTGAAACCGTTCAAAATCATCATAGGCAAATAGCTGCATCACGAAGTTTTCCCTCAGCCAAGGATCGAGGAGTCTACCTTCCTCTTCCATGGGCAAAAGAGGAAATGCTACTTTGCAAAGTTCCGCAAATACTCCATTTCCCTTCCCTTCTGCATACCCGTTTTTTCTGTATAGAACAGCGCTTCCCATACCGCAGCTGGGAGACTTTGACTTGAAAATGATACCGCCGATGGAGGAGTGTTCCAATACCTCAAGTTCACTCCGGCTTGTCTGCATCAACTGCTCGGTCAGATCTCTGCCATCCTTGTTGCTTTGAACGATATGCTTCTCTTTGGCATCCACCAGTCTTATGGTAGGTCTTGGTGTACCAAATGCCAAATGCTCAGGGCAAAACGGAACGAACTCTGCATATCTGCCAAGCTCATCGGTAATGAAACGGTCGTGCTTATGCCCACCGTCATACCGTATCCTTGCACCTAATAGACAGGAAGAAACTGCAATCTTCATATATGACTCCTTTGAAGATTAGTATAGTCTTTTTTGTCTGATGAAATATATCTAATCATGCCGGATAACGTTTATTTTAATTCTTATAATTCAAGCTTCGAGCTCCTCTTTCAAATGCCATGAACTCAAAATTGAGATCAAAACACTTAGGGGAACCAAAGATGCTCAAGTATCAACTATTTTAATGCGATACAAATACCATAATATAAAACAATAACTGTATTTTTAATAGTCGAAAAATGTCAATTGATAAGTATCGCATCATATTGCATTACAACTAAAAATTTAGCTATACTAAAACCAAGAAGGGACAGTCGGAATGAAGAATCAAGATGCAAAATTAATCCGTTTCGTTACATATATACCTTTCTTTTTTATTCCTACCATTATTGTTTTGATCTTCTATCTCATCGTTAGTACAAATGAACACCAATTTGAACAGTCTCTTGAACAGCTACAAACATCGATTATCCAAACTCAAAAAAACATAACGCTCTCAAAAGTAAAAAGCGTCATCAATTTAATTGAATATAAAAGATCGATGGCACGTGAGATATTAAAAGAAAAAGTAAAGAACCGTGTTGATGCAGCCTATAGTATAGCAAGTAACATCTACTTTGAGAACAGAGATAAAAAATCACATGAAGAGATCCAGAAAATGATCATCGACTCTCTTCGCCCCTTGACATGGAATGGTGGAGAAAGTTTTATTTTCATTCTTGATTTTAACGGTATTTTTCACTTGGCACCAAGTTATTTACGCGATAAGGAAGGGAAAAGTATAATCGATTTTCAGGATGCTACGGGGCGTTATGTGATCCGTGAAGAGATCGCTCTTGCCAAAACGAAGGGCGAAGGATATCTGTGGGATACTTTCACCAGACCGAGATACGATAAAACCAAACAGTTCAAACAACTTGCTTTTGTCAAAAAATTCAACGTATTTAATTGGTATATAGGATCGGCAGAATATTTGGATACAAGGCAAAATGAGATAGACAAACATCTTCTTGATATTATAGATCATCTCGCAACAGATGACAGTAGTTACATTTTTGTGCTAGATAGTAATGGAACTATGATCAGAAATATCCAAAACAAAGAACTTGAAGGAAGCAACATCCTTGACCTAAAAGACAAAGATGGCAAAATGTTTATTCAAGAGATTATTCAACAGGCCAAACTAACAAATCTTGGATTTATATCCTATTATTGGAAAAACCCGAAAAATGGTCTAATAGACAAAAAATACTCTTATATACAAAAAGTCGATGGAAAAGACTGGATTATTGGAAGCGGATATTATCAAGGTGATCTGGATAAACAGATACAGTTAAAAAAAGATGACCTCTCACGCATATATCAAAAACAATTCAAAGTTACATTTATCATAAGTTTTTTACTTACAATTGTTGGACTTTTAGGCTCCTATCAGCTTTCAAAACTCTTGCAGCAAAGGTTCAAACGTTATACTTTAACCATACGCCAAAAAACTATCGAGTTAAGAAAGATAAATCATTCTCTTGAAGAAACTGTCAAAGCCCGTACATTGGAACTTCAAAAAGCTTATCATAATATGGAAACATTGGCAATGACCGATTCGCTTACCGGCATAGCAAACCGTTATGCTTTTGATAAAACCCTAAGCGATGAAATCCACCGGGCCAATCGCAATGACACTTCATTATCCCTAATGATATTCGATCTTGATTACTTTAAAAAGATAAACGATACCTATGGGCATGCCACAGGAGATATTATCCTTCAAGGGATGACAAATAGAGTTGTCTCTATGCTAAGAGAAGAAGACTTTTTTGCTCGTTACGGAGGAGAAGAATTTATCATCATACTTCCATACACTGAAATTCAAAATGCCGCTATTATAGCAGAAAGGATCCGTACTTCAATCGAAGCACATATTTTTGATACAGACAAAAGGATAACAGTCAGTATCGGTATCTCATCTTATCATAAAAATGAGGAATCCTACGAACTACTCCAAAGAGCCGATGAAGCACTTTATGATGCTAAAAACAATGGGCGCAATCAAACCATTCTGAAACCCTAATCTCATCTGCATATTTTTTACAGTTTTTCCAGTCTTTCCACCTTTACCTTTGCAACACCTGCACGGATCAAACCGATCTTCCTTGCTGCAGCAGTCGATAGATCAATGACCCTTCCTCTCACATATGAACCCCTGTCATTCACCTTGACGATTACGCTTTTCCCGTTTTGAAGCATGGTAACACGCACCATCGTTCCAAAAGGCAACGTTTTATGAGCGGCCGTAAATTTATGAAGATCACATAATTCTCCGCTTGAAGTATGCCGTCCATTCATACAAGCAGCATAATAGGAGGCATTTCCGATTTCCACTTTCGCCTTTTTATTAAGACGGTATTGCTTTTCATCATAATAGGCAGAACAAGGAGTTTGACCCTTAACCTTTTTTTGCTGCGGGGGAACCTCAGGAGTATGACTACACCCTGCTGCAAAAAAAGCCAATGAACACAATACTATAAACCGATACATAACTCCCCTTTTTCTTTAGATAAACAGCTTTTATCTTCACCATTCAAAAAAACATTTTTAAATTGGATATTTTTGCAAATTATACTTTGTATTCATAAAAATCTGATACTTTAAAAATGGATAGTGATAAATGCTGTGATTTATTAAATTAGAAGCAGCGTGTATAAAAGATTCGAAAATATCTTCAAATCCATCAAAAACCCTATTTTGATTTTAATAGGTAGATATTGGCAAACAATCGACGTGCAAAACATTGTCACTTCTAAAGGTTGAAAATCATTCATAGCAAGTTATATATTTGTTACATTCTTTCACTACTATTATCTATCGTTAAATACATTTGCATTGAAACAACTAACACAAAGTTTTCCAAAAAACAGAGGGGAAGGTACAAAAAATGATTGAATCACTAAAAACGGACATTCTGGTAATTGGTGGCGGTCCGGCCGCATTTGTTATGGTTGCAACGGCATTGGAGCACTATCCGGATAAAAAAATCACCGTGATAAAAGAAGAGAAACAATCGCTTGTTCCTTGCGGAATCCCCTATATATTCGGAAAGACTTTGGGATCGGCAGAAAAAGATATCATGGCCTGTGGCGCCCCCATGGCTGAAGTGGTAGCTATCCTCATTGACAAAGTTCTGGATGTGGATATTGATAACAAACAGGCTAAATCTGCCAATTATGAGATCTCTTTTGAGAAGCTTGTTTTTGCGACAGGGTCGGTTCCCTTCGTGCATCCTGTTTTTGAAGATGCGCTTCTTTTGGAAAACTGTTTTACCGTAAACAAAAACGTCGAGCAGATTGAGAAACTGAAAAACTATCTGGATGACAAGAAAAAAATTATTGTTATCGGTACCGGATTCATTGGGGTAGAAATAGCCACAGAGCTGGCTGATATCGGCAAAGATGTCACCATCATCGGCGGCAATCACATTCTGGCAGGATCATTCGATTACGAGATGGCGGTACAGGCCGAAGAGATCATGAAGAAAAAAGGTATCACGCTGGCTCTTGGCCAGCATGCCTGCGAAGTACTGAAAGAGAATAATCTGGCCACAGGCGTTTTGCTGCAAGACGATACCCAGATAAACGGAGAGGTCATTATATTCTGTACAGGCTACAAACCCAATACCCAATTAGCCCAAAGCGCCGGACTGAAACTGGCACGTTACGGCGGTATCTGGGTCGATGAGTATATGAGAACCCGCAACAAGGATGTCTTTGCCGTCGGAGATTGCTCCGGCAGGCGGGATTTTATCACTAGAGACCCTTCCAAAATCATGTTGGCATCGACCTCTGCATCTGAAGCAAGAGTCGCCGGATACTCGCTTTACGGCTTGAAGTATCTTAAAGGTTTTGACGGGACCATTGCCATTTTTTCCACGAAGATCGGAAACAGGGTTTTTGCAAGCGCGGGTGTCACAGAAGAGCGGGCCAAAGAAGAGAATATTGATCATGTCATCGGTTCATTCGAAGGTCTCAACAGACACCCAGGGACGATCCCCGATGCCTCTAAACAGTCTGTTAAACTCGTCGCCCTCAAGTCAAGCGGACAGATCATCGGCGGCCAGGTAATCGGCGATAAAGAAGCAGGCGAAATGATCAATACCCTGGGTTTGGCCATAGAATCAAAACTGACAGCTCACAATATCATATCGCTGCAGGTTGCAACTCAACCGCTGCTTACTGCAGCTCCGACAACCTACCCTATCATCAAGGCTGCACAAAAAGTCATTGAGACTTCAATCTCAAAAACGATTTAACAGCCTCATGGCAGGATAAAGAATACCGTTTTTATCTCTGTGGCTCTGATATAGCGGGACAGTTTTCGATTTTCAACGAGACGGTAGTTTCCAAACTGTCGCCAAATTTATAGACAAATGCAAAAGAGACCCCTTGCAGAGTGAAGTCCACTCCGCGTTCGCTTTGGCTCACGCTTTCGATCGGCACGATTATCATTTCAACCATTCTGTCACACTCAAATATCAATTCTTTATCTAAAATCATATCGATCATGACCAGTTTGGAAGTATGAAAAACAAGTCCGCCTCCAAGCTTCTGTCCATTGAATATCACGCTGCTGACATTGGGAAAGTGCAGATTCCATTCATTGACATAGTTTAGGTTTTGATTATATGAGATATGGATGCTCGCATGTAAAGTGATCTCATTTTGCTTGATCTGATACGCTTTATTGACGAAGGCATCATGTCTCGTCTCATTATAGATGCCCCCTTCCCGCTGTAATGATAGAGTATCGTGACTATACTTAAGCACTTTGTAAGGCTGATCCGTAAAATCACCAAGCTCTTTGAAACGGTTGTATTTAAAATTTTCGATCGTAAATGTCTCATCACAGATATGGTCGATACCGGACTTTTTGAGATACCAGTCATAAGCAAGTATTACGGAGCTATCTACTACAAGTTTATTGTCATGAATCGTAGTAATCTCTTTACTCTTTTTTTCTACCATTTCTTGAGATTCATCAAACACTATCTTGGTATGGTATGCCTCTTTGTACCTGGTTAGAGTATTTTGAAGGTTAAAATAGCGATCTTTGATATCAAGCTCGAAAATCTGTCCGCCAGTACCAGGTGAAACGATCGCAAGCAGGTTCTCACTGTGCATTTTATACTCCGGCACACCGTCAAAATCGGTATCAAGTATACTGCTCTTTTCTCCCAATATCTCTTCGCACTCCATGATAAACCGATAAGCATTGTCTCTTAGATTCGGCAGATAGATGCCCCCGAATACACCGTGCCACAAGACATCATTACATTGTGCCTTATAAAGGGCCTCTTTGTATTTTTGTGAGTCTATTTGCTTTTTGGAAAGTTCCAGCATTCTTTTGTGTATCCAGTTGCTCTCTTGGTATTTGATCAAAAAGTTTTTCCAGGTACCACCTTTGATGAATTTTTCATAATTCGGATTGCTTGATAACAGCCCTTCCAAAGCAAGCGTATCATCGGCCAAAAGAGACCATTCACCCATCTCTTGATAGGAAACTGTCGAGAGATATGCCAGCGAAATCGCATGATGCTCTTCATAAAACTCCTTAAAGGTCTGTACGGCTATCATTTCATCAGCAAGACAGTTTTCAATGAACGCTCTAAGCCACTCTTTTTCATAGACTGTTTCATAGGTATGAGGCCAGATACCGAATTTTTCACCGTCATCAAAGATAATCGCTGCATTTTTGCCCTCTTCATGGACATATCGGTGCAGGATCTCATTGACCTTTTGCTGCGGATAAAATGGAACGGCATAGCGCAGCGTCTGGTCTATCGGAAAGAGTCCGAGCGCTTCACCGCCCTCTTCGGTGATAAAGTAGCCCTTCAACCGCTCTTTATCAAATCCATTGACGATAAAATGATAATCATCCACAATTGCATACTCGATACCGCAAGACTTCAAGTCTTGAATAATCGAATTATCCCAGACCCTTTCAGTGAGCCATAGTCCTTTAGGCGTTTGATGAAAATATGTTTTGATAAAATTGTTTAACTTGGTGATCTGCGCGATTCTATCTTGAGAAGGAATGGAGGCAAGGATCGGTTCATAATACCCTCCGCTAAAAAATTCGATCTGATCTGATAAAGACTGCATCAAACCAAAAAGCTCCAGATCGTTTTTTTGGATAAATTCAAGCAGCCAGCCGCTGTAATGTACCGAAATCCTGAACTTTGGATACGCCTTTAGAACCTGAAAGAACGGTTTGTAGGATCGTGCAATGGCATCATATACCACTTCGTCAAAATTACCGACCGGCTGGTGACAGTGAATCCCCAATAATAATACAGTACGCATCGATCACAATCCTTTTGGTAAGTTTATTGCATTATAACGAACAAGTCAGAATCACAAAATGATTGCCTATCTGCTTTGAATCCTCATCAATCCATTTTTCAAACTATAAAAATCTTCTTGGAAGATCAGAATCTCTGTCAAAATTTTGAAGCGCACTCATATAGGAACTCCTTTCATATGCAGAAGGATTATCGGTATGTTCCAGCGAGACGCTTCCTTTCATTTGACTGATCGACTGGTATTCGTTTTCTTCCATCCAATGGCGGATAAAATGCAGTATCTCCTGCACCTCCTTTTCACCTTTCATCAGCAGCACCGACGCCAGTGATACTGCATCCGCACCGCTTATAACGGCTTTAAGCACATCAGCACCGGTATGTACGCCCGTACCGGCACATAAAGAACACGGAAGCTTACGGTATAAAATACCGCACCATCGCAGACTTTCGCTCAGTTGTCTGGAGGTAGTGATTTGCGCTTTTTGCACACTACTGAGCGTCATCAGATCGATATCAACCGTAACTGGATTGTCAAACAGGGTCAAACCACTCACACCTGATTCTACAAATCTTTTTGCCATATTCGCAGGATTGCTGAAATACCGGTTCATCTTTACTGTTAATGGGATAGAAATATGTTCTTTGACCAATGAAACCGTATCGACATACATCTTTTCCACCGTTGCAGAATCCATATCAATATCTGTGGGAATATAGCTGATATGGAGTTCCAGCGCATCAGCGCCTGCTTCTTGCAGTTTGGAGGCATATTTGACCCATCCTCCGCTGCTCACACCGTTTAAGCTGGCGATAACCGGGATATCGATCGACCTTTTGATCTCTTCGATCTCTTTAAGATAATGGTCGGCTTGCAGATTCTCAAAATCAACCTCATGAGGCAGATAGTCTATCGCTTCTGCGTAGGATTCATTGTGAGAAAATAAAAAATGATCCAGTTGCTGCAGCTCATGGTTGATCTGCTCTTCAAACAAAGAGTGCAATACCACTGCTGCAATGCCATTGTCTTCAAGCTTTTTGATGCTTTCTGGCGAACTTGTGAGGGGTGATGCACTTGCAATGAGAGGGTTTTTGAGTTCAAATCCCAAATAGCTTGTTGACAGATCCATGTTATTTCTCCTCTTTGTGATCAAATTGCTCTTGAAGATGCGTATAACGCTGATAGTAGCTTTGAGCCGTCTCTCTTGCAGTCTGTAAAAATCCTTCTGCCCTTTTTTTATCCATCTTTTCGACCATCTTGAATCGGGTTTCTTTATACATAAACTCTTTGACGTCGGTTTTGATCCCTTTATAGTCCAAAATAAGAGGATTTTCGCCGTTTTGCAAAAGTTCGGGATTGAATCGGAATATCGGCCAGAGTCCGCAGTCTACGGCTGCTTTTTGCTGCTCCATACCGTATCTGAGATCATATCCGTGGGCAACACAATGTGAGTAGGCGATGATGATCGATGGGCCATCATACTGTTCTGCTTCCATAAAGGCTTTGACCGTCGCTTTGTCATTGGCACCCAGGCTCACTTTGGCGACATAGACATGTTGGTAGTTGATCGCCATTGCAGCAAGGTCTTTGGGAGCCGCCGCTTTTCCGCCTGCGGCAAATTTCGCAACGGCTCCGGTCAGCGTCGCTTTACTTTGCTGCCCGCCGGTGTTGGAGTAGACCTGCGTATCCAAAACCAGTATATTGACGTTCTTGCCGCTGGCAAGGACATGATCCAAACCGCCGTAGCCAATATCATAGGCCCATCCGTCGCCTCCGATGATCCAAACGGATTTTTTAACCAGATAGTCCACAACCTCCAGCAGCGCTTTGGCTCCTTCATCATCCATCAGCACCAACATCTTTTTAAGATCATCTACCCTTTTTCTCTGCAGGTTGATCTCGCCCTCACCTTTTTGGACGGCATCCAATATCTCGTTTTTGAAAACCTCATCGATCTGCAATGATTTTAAGAGATCTCGAGCATTTTTCTCATGGTTGTCTATGGCAAGCCTGAACCCAAGTCCAAACTCGGCATTGTCTTCAAAGAGGGAGTTCGACCAGGCAGGGCCCCTGCCTTCACTGTTTTTCTTCCAAGGCGTGGTCGGAAGGTTGCCGCCGTATATCGAACTGCATCCAGTGGCATTGGCAACGACCATGCGGTCACCAAAAAGCTGGGATGCGAGCTTGATGTATGGCGTCTCACCACATCCCGGACAGGCGCCGCTGAACTCAAAAAGCGGCTCTAAAAATTGGGATTGCTTGAAGTCGTTATGGTCCAATAATGCCCTGTCGACATTTGGAAGGCTTAAAAAATAGTCCCATTGCTTGATCCCTTCCTCACGGATAGGAAGCTGAGGTTGCATATTGATCGCTTTAAGATTGGTCTGGGATTTATTCTTTGCTGGACATACTTCCACACAGAGTGCACAGCCGGTACAATCCTCAACGGCAACTGAGATATTAAAAACGTCATTTTCCGTAAACATTTTACCTTTTGCCGGTTTATAGGTAAATGTCTCGGGAGCATTGCCCACCAAACCAATATCAAACACTTTTGATCTGATCACCGAATGCGGACAGACCGAAACACATTTATTGCACTGGATACAGGTTTCACTGTCCCACACGGGTACTTCAGCGGCAATATTTCTTTTTTCATACTGTGTCGTCCCTGTGGGCCACGTACCGTCAGCCGGCATTTTTGAGACCGGTATCTCATCGCCTTTGTATTCAGTGATCTTTTGGATAACCTCCCGACTGAAACTGTCGAGCTCTCCTTTGAGTGCAGGTTGAAGCTCGATCGTACCGGTGATACTGATTGGAACCTCCACTTCAAAGAGATTTTTTAACGTATGATCGACGGCTTGATAATTCATCTCAACGATGAGATCACCTTTTTTACCATAGGTTTTCTGAATCGATTGTTTGATCTTTTCAATCGCTTCCTCTTTTGGCAGTATGCCGCTGATCGCAAAGAAACACGTCTGCATGACCGTATTGATACGGGAACCCATACCGGATGCTTTGGCCACGCTGTAGGCATCTATCGCATAGAACTTAAGCCTTTTATCGATGATCTGTTTTTGTGTGATACGTGGCAGCTTATCCCAGATCCGGTCTTTTGGATACCTGCTGTTGAGTAGAAAAACGCCGCCCTCTTTGATGCTATCGAGCAGATTGAATTTTTCTAAAAAAACGCCCTGGTGCACGCCGATAAAATCTGCTTTTTGGATCAGATAGGTTGACTTGATCGGCTCTTTTCCAAATCTGACATGGGAAGTCGTCATAGAACCCGATTTTTTGGAGTCATAGACAAAATACCCCTGGGCATAGTTTTCTGTTTCGCTTCCGATGATCTTGATCGTGTTTTTATTGGCACCGACCGTTCCATCTGAACCCAAACCGTAAAATATAGCCTGGAATTGATCCTTGTTTTCTAAAATAAAATCTTTGTCATAGGTTAATGAGCTGTGTGTCACATCGTCCAAAATACCGATCGTGAAATGATTTTTGGGAGAGGATTTTTGAAGTTCTTTATAAATCGCAAGGATCATGGCAGGCGTGAATTCTTTGGAAGAGAGTCCGTATCTTCCGCCGATGACTTTGGGCATTGCAAACGGCAACGTAGATCGCGACTCAAAGAGCGCAGCAACGACATCGTGATAAAGCGGTTCGCCTAAACTTCCGGCTTCTTTGGTCCGATCAAGTACGGCTATAGCTTTGAGTGTTTTGGGCAACACATCGATAAACGCCCGGATGTCAAAAGGAAGCGCCAGCCTGACTTTGACCATCCCGACCTTTTCGCCTTTGGCCACAAGATACTCAACACTCTCTTCGACCGCTTCAGCCCCCGAACCCATCAATACGATCACTTCATCTGCATCCGGCGCCCCGACATAATCAAAAAGCCGATACTCCCTTCCGGTAAGTTCAAAAAATTTGTCCATCTCTTTTTGGAGTATTCCCGGAACCGCTTGATAGTAGGGATTGACCGTCTCTCTGCCTTGGAAATAGACATCCGGATTTTGGCTCGTACCTCTTAAAACGGGATGATCCGGACTTAAGGCTCTTTGTTTATGGAGATTAACCAGCTCGGTATCGATCATCTGTTTCATCACCCCTTGATCGATCTGGACGATTTTGCTCACTTCGTGCGATGTTCTGAAACCGTCAAAAAAATGTAAAAAAGGGATCCTGGATCTTAAGGAGGCTGCTTGGGCGATCAACGCGAAATCGTGGGCTTCCTGAACCGAGTTTGAAGCAAACAGTGCAAAACCTGTCTGTCTGACCCCCATCACATCCTGGTGATCCCCGAAAATCGACAGCGCTTGTGCCGCCAAACTTCTTGATGCTACATGAAAAACCGTAGGGGTCAATTCACCGGCAATTTTGTACATATTTGGAATCATCAGCAAAAGACCCTGCGATGCGGTAAATGTCGTAGCAAGCGCACCGCCCTGAAGTGCCCCATGAATGGCGCCGCTAGCACCCCCTTCGCTTTGCATCTCATACACCTGGGGCACCGTTCCGAAAATATTTGTTTCCCCTTTTGCACTATACATATCGCTGTATTCACCCATCGGCGAGGAAGGGGTGATCGGATAGATCGCAATGACTTCATTGATCTTATGCGCTATTCTCGCAACTGCTTCATTTCCATCGACGGTTATAAATCGTTTTTCCATGTATACCTCCTTATGAATGTGTAAGCCTATTTCAACACCTTCGCTGCAAGCTCGGGTAAAATCGTATTGATAAAAATATCACTCTCCAGTTCAAATCCAGCAACCCCGGTGAGTCTGGGCAGAATTTGCAGATGCAGCCTATTGGGATTGTCCGGATGGTTCATGTCTCCGTTTTTGATCAGCAAATTGAATGAGAATTCACCCAATGCTTTGTGAAGATTTTTAAACAGAAATTCCATGATCTCGCTGAGTGCATAAATCTGGACACTTTCACACTCAATAATGGAACAGATAGGCTCTTGTGCAACCACCAGCACTTCAAACGGGAATGTAGAGGCGTAAGGGCAAAATGCGATAAAGGAGTTATTTTCAAAGAGAAGACCTTTTTTGAAACGCTGTTCATCATAAATCAGATCATCAAAAAAATCTCTCTGTGTCTCCTCTTTATGCTTGCGATAAAACTCCAGATCTTCTTTGATCTTGTTAGGAATAAAAGGCATGGCTATGAGCTGCGTATGAGAGTGGTCCAAAGTAGCTCCCGCATTGTTGCCGCAATTTTTAAAAAGTGAAAAATATTGAAGCCTCGTATCTTTTTTGAGATTTTCGATTCGCAGCTTGATCGCAGTGAAATAATCGACAAATTCATCCAATGTGAAATGATACATCTGCTTGGTATGGTCCGGAGTTTCAATGATCACTTCATGGGCGCCAAAACCGCTTTTAACCTCAAATGACTGATATTTATGGGATATGAGTTCATCATCGATCGAAAGAGCATGATAGAGATTGGGGACAACCCTGACCCGCCAATGATCCTTGTCTCCGATGCGAAGGAGTTCATCCGGCGTCATATGTTCGCGTCCGGTTTCAAAAGGGCAGCTTTCAAGATTTTCGGTTTGCACCGACTTATCCTGTTGACAGACCTCAACGGGTCTTTTCGCCCTGTTCGGCGAAAAAAGAACCCATTTTCTTGTAAGTTTATTATATCGAAATTCAGACACTACGCATTCCTATACATACCAGTTTTTTAATTCAAGATCTTCAATAGTAATATAAAAATCTTCATAAAGCGGGAAGGTTTGAATCACTTTTGCCGTCTCTTTCTCTTCAAGAGAAAATGCAAACTTGATCTCTTTATCCCCGAAATACTCCCTGGAAATACCAAGCTCAATAATATGCATATTGCAAAAAAGTTCCACTTCAAAATGCTCAAAAGAAATATACTGTTTTCCTTTGATCACATCGATGAGGACACAGATATCATCAAGGCAGAGATGAAGGGTCATATCATAGCGGAGCTCCCTGGTTTTACTGTCAAACAGGAAAAAAAGCCTCTCTTTGTTGTAGCCGTATCGCACCTCTTTGATCACGTTGCTTTTGGAGTCCATGACGGAGAACTCTTTTCCGATATCGATATATCCCGAATTCAGCCACTCGAAAAAGTTATTTTTCTTCCCATCGATTGCAGGGTAGATATAGTTCACCGGCTTGATATGAAATTTATGTTTCTTCTGATCGGAAGGTATGATAGGTGTCAGTATTTCT
This sequence comes from Campylobacterales bacterium, assembly GCA_014763895.1. Classification (GTDB taxonomy): domain Bacteria; phylum Campylobacterota; class Campylobacteria; order Campylobacterales; family Sulfurovaceae; genus Sulfurovum. The sequence goes on along the minus strand of JACXUM010000007.1, from coordinate 46,830 downwards.
TTTGGAACAACGGCTTCCATATATTCATAGATATTGATCAGATGTTTTCGAAAAAGTTCGTCAAATTGTGACGCTAAAAGGGTAAAATGGTCATCCCCGTACCACCAAAACCAGTCACTTCCCAATGCCACCATCAATTCATGATCGATCAGAGCTTTAGTCCGCTTATTAAGTAACTCCCTGCGTTGTTCATACTCTTTTTTAGTCATATCCAGAAGTTCCCAAGCCCTGTTTTTCTGCTTGCTTCCAATCCAAATATCAAAATTGCCGTTGATCCAGCTTCCGCTTGCCAAAGAAGTCAATTTTTCCGTCACGACCATGGGGTCTTTGGCGATCTGATCCTGTGTAATACACTCGATCCAGTCAGTTTTTTCAAGCTCGCGGTAAAGTTCACAGAAAAACTCCTGCGCATTGTTCGGAAAGAACTCCCATGCATTTTCTCCGTCTAAGATGACATTGACCAAAGGAGAAAAATCGTGCGCATCATAGATATTTTGAAGATATGATACAAACTCTTTTGCTACAACTCTGGGATCTTTTTTAGCGTATTCAAATCCTATCGCATCACTTAAATAGCGATCTCTAAACCTGACATCGATTTTTTTTCCGCCTACTTGGAGGGCATAGTTTTTATAAATCTGCTGTTTGTCACGGCTTTTGGTAGTTTTAAACAAGATCTCTTCATCGGTGCAAAACCACTCAAGATCATTATCGGCAAACAGTTCTGCTGTTTTAAGGCTGACGCTTCCTTCAGCCGGCCAAAAACCGCCCGGTCTTTTCCCAAATACTTTTTCATAGTAATCGACCGCCATTTGGGTATTTTGTCTGGCAAAACTTTCAAAACTCTCGGTCGTATTCGGAAGCGTTACATTATACCTTGCCTCCACGGCACTTTGTTTATCCAGCAAAAGAGGCGTAATGGGATGATAAAAAGGAGTTGTGGAAATGGCGATCTGCCCGCATTTTTCAAGCTCTTTGTAAAGATCCAAAATAGAGGGGAGAAATTTGTTCAGCTCTTCGATCAAAGTGATTTTATCCTCATGGGTATAAAACTGCTGCTTGAGAATCAGTCTCTTGATTGTTGCATTCTTTTTTCTCAGGAAATTACCGCACCATGCCAGTAAAAAAAGCACTTGACAATCATTAATCTCTTCATCCGACAACCGGCCGAGTTCATTGTGCGCTTTATATTTGATATAAATTTGATGATATCTGCCAAGAGGTTTGATCATATTCTTCTCATTGGCTAAAAAAAGATAACTCTCTAAAAAATCTCTTTCATCGCCGCTAAGATCTTCCACCGGCTTTTTGATGATATATAGAAGTTTGTCCCCAGCGGTACCGTCGATATAGGATTGAATCTGAAAGAGGAGAGAAGGTGCAAGATTGTATGTGGCTTTGATAGAAGGAAACTTCAACCCATACCACGGAATATCGTAATAATCTTTGATACAGTGGAGAAAAACCCACGGCATCAAGGTCTGTTTGGCTTTGTCATCTTTATAGTAAGGCTGATGCATGTGCCAAACAAAGGCAAGCTTTAACGTTTTTTTATTCACTGATCCACTTTTCTATTTTGTCTTGGTATTGATAAAAGATTTTACCTGCGCTTTTCTCATCCTCGGCTTGAACATAAATGTTCAAATACTCTTTATATTGGTCCGGCACCATGAGTATCCACTCGTTTTCATTTAAACGGATTTGAACACCATCGATAGAGGAGACTTCTTTATCGTTTCCGTCTTCGAGGAATTTTCGCATCATTTTGCCCTTCTTCTGACTCGGACAATGAATGTTCCCCCCTCTGTAACAGTGTTCAGGCAGGCCATCAATGATCTTTGACACGCTAAGTCCAGACTTTTGGATCAGTTCTAAAATCTTGATATGCGCAAATACGGCATCTCTGTTTAGATTAAATTCGGTAAATGTAAAGAAACCGTCCGTATCGGCGATCAGGTCATACTCTCTTAGTTGCGAAGCTTTAAAATTGGACCATTTGTCTTTGGAAATTTTGAGATTTTTATAACTTGTAAAATCTGGCGCCCACGCAGGAAGCAAAACTTTCATTTCCCGCTCAGCCGTCTTATCCAAAAGTTCCAGAACTACCAGAAGTAGAATATAGTCATAGACCAGCCTACCCCTGTTATCAACCATTTGCAGTTTATGGCCGTTTGGATAGATCAAAAAACCGTAATCAAGCTTTAAAGACTTTACGATACTTTCCACATCATGCTGGGATTTGATGATTTTACTCGATGAAAAATTTCCAAGCTTATTCCCGCTATCGAACTTATGTCCGTTGAGGATAATATTATTGATGCCTAACGTACTTACAATCTCCGGATAGACATCGCTAACCGAACCGTTCATGATGTCTACGGCAATTTTCACATCATTGTTCCTAAAAAATTGAGACTCGGCTTTCTCTTCAATATCCCTGATATATTCCTCTTTCATCCGCGGGCTTTCATACAGCTCGCCGATTTCATTGAAAGATACCCTTCTGAAATTCTCTCTAAAGAAGATTCTTTCGATCGATTGCGCGACCTTGGTATCGATTTCAAGGCCTTCAGAGGTATAAAAGATAATCTCGGTATCTTGGGAGTCAAGAACCGATTGTCTGAAATGCACTCCCGCAACGATATCTTCATTTTTACTAAGACTGTGCCGCATGACGTTTGAAGGCACATCAAAAACATCCACGGCATTTACGCCGGTAGAAAGGATACCGCTTAGAAAGGCTCTTTTAAGCATGCGGGATGATTTATGATAATCCCTGGAAACATAAATTTTGCTTCCGACAGGAAAGATCGAACCGAATGCTTCGGCAAGTTTGGTGCTCATTTGGGCTGAAAGTTCGATATTGGTTCGCCCGGTCACCATACCGTTTTCGAAGATAGAAGATTTGTATTTGTCTCCCCATATGATATTGGTGCTGACAACGGAAGATTCTTCAATGACTTTATCAGGCCACACGATAATATCTCTCTCAAATGCTACTTTCTTATTGATCTTGCATTTTTCTGCAATGATCACGCCGAATGGTGCTTTCACATCACTTTTTAAAACATTATCGTTACAAATGATGCTGTTTTTGAGTTTGACTTTCGTACCGATCTGCACATCCTGCCATATGACCGTATCGATGATCTCTGCGTGCTCTTTGATCTTTGTATTGTCTCCGATACAACAGTTTGAAAGTGTGACCCCTTTGGCAATCTTGACATTTTTTCCTAAAATGACAGTCCCTTTGACCCTGATTTTGTCGTCCAGTTCCACCCCTTCTTCGCAGTATACCACACCTTTATCGATCTCTTTTTTCTCACCCTTGCATAGCATCTCTACTTCACCGCTGAAGATATCATGATAGACGTCTCGGTAACTTTCAGGATTTCCTACATCCCTCCAGTATCCTTTCATGGAACATCCCCAAAGCGAAATCCCCTTTTTCATCAAAAGCGGGAAAAGATCTTTGGCAAAATCAAAATTGGTTCCGTAAGGAATATATTCCAGAATCTCCGGTTCGATCATATAGATACCGGTATTGATCGTATCGCTAAAGACCTCTCCCCAGCTCGGTTTTTCCAAAAACTTTTTGATTTCGCTGTTTTCATCTGCGATCACCACACCGAACGCAAGCGGATTCTCCACAGAAGTGAGTGTAATTGTCAGTTTGGACTCTTTGGCTTCATGAAACTTTTTCACATCGGCAAAATTGAAATTGGTCACCAAATCACCGCTGACGATAATAAATGTCTCATCCAAAAACTCTCTTGCAAAAGCTACCGCACCTGCTGTTCCATAGTCATCATCCGGCAGTACATAAGTAATATTGACACCAAGCGCCCTGCCATCACCAAAATGGTTTTTGATTACGTCAGGTTTAAAAAAAAGCAGCACGGCGATTTCGGTAATCCCCAGTTCATCTCTGAGTTTGATGATCGTATGCTCCATCATCGGTCTATTTAAGATAGGCAACATCGGTTTGGGTACCGAATTGGTCAACGGTTGAATTCTTGTACCGAATCCTCCTGCTAAAACAATCGCTTTCATTTACTCTCCTTTGCTTGAATCTTCCAGGTAGCACAAATCCCTAAAAGCTGTCTGTTTTTTTGGAATAACGTATGAGCCTGTTGTAGGATATGCTTGATCGTCATCAGCGTATCCAAAACATAAGGGCCTTTATTGAGCATTACGCAGTCAGCCCTTTGCGCCAAAGCAGCATCGGTAACTTCTGACCTGCTTGGCAGATTGTTTTTCATCTGTCCCTCCATGATTTGTGTAGCATAGATCACCGGTACATGGGCTGCTTCACAAATACCGAATATCTCTTCTTGTATATAAGGAAGATTGTCAAATCCTACTTCAATGGCAAGATCACCTCTTGCAATCATCAATGCAAACCGATCCCATCCGATCAACTGTTCTAAGATTTCCGGCAGATTGCGCAGCGCTGTTTTGGTTTCGATCTTTGGAGCGATCGCAATCTGTTTTTTATCTCTCATAACAAGCATATCTTGAAGTTTCTTAATATCATTTTTAGTTTGAGCAAATGAAATACCGATAATATCCGCAAATGATATAATAGCTTCAAAATTTTGTTCATCACTTGGGGTGATCGCACTGATCTCTAAATCGGAGTTGGGGAAATTGATCCCTTTTTTTTCTTTTAGAACCGTACCGTTTTCTTTGGCCAAAAAGACCCTGCATACCAAACCGATCTCATTGATCCCTACGACTACACAACCGATTTTCCCGTCATCGATAAAAATCGGATCACCGATTTTGACATAGGGGAAAATATCTTTATTCGAACACTCGATTACTCCTACATATACTTTGCCATCATATTCAAAATCTGCACAACCTTGCATATGCAATTTGGTAATAATCAGTTCATTCCCCTGAAACACCCTTATCTTTTGCGGTTCAAGCGCTAGATGGTAGAGATTACTCTCATTTTTGCCGATCCAAAGCGTTGTCTTTTCAAAAACTGTGATTTTTTTATCTGCCAAAAGATAGATACCATCCTCTTCATGCAGCAGCACACAGGTATGATCTTTTTCCCTTTCCAAATCACTGATCTGTATCTTTTTACTCTTTTTACACTGCTTATAGAGCTTATCGCTGATCACAAGCGTTGCCTCGCTGAACGTACCTTCTTTTTGTTCGGAAGCTTTAAATGTCATAGCGTCTTCGAATGATTTGGGCAAAAGCCTTACGCGCTTTGGCTTTTTTCTTGAACCGATCGTAAAAGGATTAAAGAGTTTGATGATCTCTTCTGTTCTATTTTTAGGGCCTGCCAAATCCACGTAGATCTTTGTATCCGTATGCTGTTTTTTATTTTCCTCTTTGACAAATGCAGCCATCTTCTGCCAGGCCGCTTCATCGTCATGTGCCGTATTGATGCGCACTATAGAGGTGCCGTTCACGATCAGTTCAGAAATCAGCTTTGGCGAATCTGCCGCTTCTGAAGGGAGCGTCACCATCACTTTCGTTTCAAAATCTCCACTATGTTTACCGAACACTTCGGCATTTTTCAACATGATTTTTTTTGCGGCATCACAACTCAAAAAATGGGGAGTATGCAGATCTTTCTTCATCTTTAAAATATATGAGAGTATCTCGATATCCTGGTTGATCGAATGGATCACGCAGCTTTGTGCACGCCCCAAAGAAGAGAGCCCGATGGAAGTGAGTCTGTTTTGCAGATCAACGATATCTTTTGACCTAAGATTGATATAGGCTTTGAGATTATGCACACTTTCATTTTGAGATACTTCTTCATCTATCTCGTAGTCTAAAATCTCATCCCTTAACGCCAAGAGGTCATCAAGTATGTTTTGTAAAACTTTTACATTCATCTTTACACCCTAGTGCATCATATCTTTTGCCATGATGAGCAATTCTTCTTCGAGCTTATAGCTGTTAGAGTTTACATATTCTATCGTAACAAACTCACATTTTGAGTTTTGATACACGACTACCAACCCGCCTTTGGTCGTTTCATCCAAAAGATTATCCACGGCATGTTCCACAAACTTTGTAGCCATGAGCCTGTCAAATACCGTAGGATTGCCTCCCCGTTGAACATGTCCCAACACAGTCGCTCTTGTTTCGATCCCGATTTCATGCTCCAGCCACTCAACCACTTGATGGGTCATCTTTGTCCCTTCAGCCACTATACACATAATGTACTTTCTTCCCTGCTTTAGCTGTGATCTAAGCTTTAAAGCCAGCGCATCAAAATCACATTCGACTTCAGGAATGACACACACTTCGGTACCGCTGACGATCGCTGAAATCAGTGCAAGATAACCGCACTCTCTTCCCATTGTTTCAATCACACTCGCTCTTTTAAACGAAGAGGAAGTATCTCGGATGGCATCTGTGGCATTTCGGATGATATTGAGCGCCGTATCCACTCCAAGGCAGTATTCCGTTGCGAAAATATCATTGTCGATCGTTGCCGGAATCCCGATAAATCTCACACCGAAATCTTGATAAAACCGGTTCAGCGCTCTAAAAGAGCCGTCTCCTCCGAGGATCACCAGTTTATCGATGCCGTGTTTTTGAAGATTCTCATATGCTTGTTTGCGATAGGCATACTCAAAGAATCTTTTAGACCTTGAAGACCTTAAAATCGTACCGCCTAAATGCATAATACCGGATACGTCAGCATAACCGGCTTTTTGAATCGTGCCGTCTATGATCCCCTCCAGCCCGTCATAAATCAAATAAGGCTCTACATTTTGTGCAAGACAATAATCCACAAACTGTTTGATTGCCGGATTCATTCCGGCACAATCGCCTCCGGAGGTCAAAATAGCTATTGACATCAATGTGTCCTTACTGTTTTAATTTTTGATCCAAAATGATTTTTCCCAGCTCAACATCAGGTTGGTTATAGGTATTGATATCCAGCATCGCCCCAACCACTGACGTCGGTACTTTGTAATGTTTATCTTGAACCTACCAGTGCAACCATATCTACCAGTCTTGCACTATAGCCCCATTCATTATCATACCACGCCAAAACTTTTACCGTTTTATCATCCACTACGCTTGTCATATCCGGAATAAATGTGGCAGAATAGGTGCTGCCGATAAAGTCGCTCGAAACTCTTTTGTCGTAATCGATCTCGATCAATCCATCAAAAACACCTTGGCTTGCTCTTACCATCGCTTCGTTGACTTCTTCTTTGGTTACATATCGCTTAAGATTGACCGTTAAATCCACAACAGAAACATCTGCAGTCGGAACTCTCATCGCATAACCGTTCAGTTTTCCTTGAAGATGCGGCATCACAAGACCGATGGCTTTTGCCGCGCCTGTGGTTGTCGGGATCATGTTGATCGCTGCAGCTCTTGCTCTTCGGACATCTTTGTTATGTTTTATATCGAGGATATTTTGATCGTTGGTATAGGAGTGAATGGTGGTCATCAGCCCGTTCTCGATACCAAACGCATCATCCAAAATCTTACAAATAGGTGCCAAACAGTTAGTCGTACACGAAGCATTTGAGATGATAGCTTCGCCGCTATATTGATCGGTGTTGATATTCAATACATAGGTTGGGGTAGCATCTTTGGCAGGGGCCGACATCACTACTTTTCGCACGCCGTCTTTGAGATAGCCCTGGCACTTTTCTGTGGTCAAAAACACGCCAGTGCACTCTATGACCACTTCGGCACCGTGTTTGCCGAACTCCAATGCATCAATGTCTCTTGTAAAAGAGATTTTGACTTGATGACCGTTGATATTCATCGTCGTATCATCCACGATCTGCGCATCCACGCCATCATGAATAGAGTCATATTTTAAGAGATACTTCAACATCTCCATATCGGCTGTGGTATTCATCGCCACAAGTTCCATATCTTCTCTGCTTGTAACGATTTTTGCTACAATCAGGCCGATCCGTCCGGTTCCGTTAATTGCGACTTTCAATGCCATTTTTGTTTGACCTTTATTAGTGTTTGAGCGTTAGGATTATATGACACATTGTTTACAATTTGGTAATAATACCATGTAGTCAGATTGTGTTTTTTTCAGTACAATTGTAAAATGTTGGATAATGGGAAGAAAGATGAGAAAAACCAAAATAGTTTCAACCTTGGGACCTGCAACAGACTCCTTCCAGGCGATTGAACAGCTTATTCAAACCGGTGTCAATGTCTTTAGGCTCAATTTTTCACATGCCACTTATGAGTATCACCGGACTTTGATCACAAAGATCAGAAAAGCTTCTGCCAAAATCGGTAAAGAGGTCGCCATTTTACAGGATGTCTCCGGTCCGAAGATCAGAATTTGCCATTTAAAAAAACCGATGGAACTGGAAGTCGGAGACATCATCACATTATCCAAAGAGACTATCGATGAAACGACTAAGACGATCACGATCAGTTATCCCGAAATCATCGATACGCTTCAGATCGGCGATCAGATATTTTTCTCTGACGGAACGATCAGGGCGAAAGTCATCGACAAGAATGCGACAGAAACCAAATGCGAAATTACCGTAGCCCAGACGTTAAATTCCAGAAAAGGGGTCAATTTCCCCGATTCCCATTTCAAGATCGATGCTATCACACCCAAAGACAAACAAGATTTGGAATTTGGTGCGAAAAACGATATCGACCTGGTTGCTTTATCATTCGTACATAATGAAAATGATATCAACATTGCCAAATCGATTCTTGAAGCAAACGGAGCAAACCCGCTGATCTTTGCAAAGATCGAAACAGACGATGCCGTTGCCAATATCGAACAAATCTTGGAAGCAGCAGACGGCATTATGGTTGCCAGAGGAGATCTTGGCGTCGAGTTGGGTCTCCAGAAAGTACCGTCCATTCAAAAAAAGATCATCAAAGCCGCTGCAAAACGTGCAAAACCCTCAATCGTTGCAACACAGATGCTTACCTCCATGATCGACTCGCCCTATCCAACCAGAGCAGAGATTTCCGATATCGCCAATGCCGTGCTGGATGGATGTGATGCCGTGATGCTCTCGGATGAAACGACGATTGGAAAATATCCAAATGCTGCAGTACAAACGCTTCATAATACGATCATGGAGATTGAAAAAGATTATCCCTATTTTAAAGAACATCAAAACAACCCGGTCGCAGATCCTATCTCTGCGGCGGTCATTACGCTGGCACAAGCCATTGAACCGGATGCATTGATCGCATTTTCAAGAAGCGGGAAAAGCGCGATGTCATTGGCGGCGTTAAGACCCAAACAAAAAATTCTGGTCAAATCCCAAAACATTAAAGTACTAAGGAAACTGCAAGTGATTTGGGGGATTGATGCTATACTCCTCAGCCAAGAGGGAGATCATGCCAATCAAGCGATCAAAGAGTTTTTGATCAAAGCGCTTGATCTAGGAATGATCGCTCTGGAAAAAAAATATATCATGACCATCGGATTCCCATTCAACTTTCAACATCCAGCAAACGATATCAAACTATTAGATGAGGGTACGATGAGATACCTCTTAGACCATAATTGACCGGTAAGGACAGAACAATGCAATTACATACCTATGAAATGAACAAAGAGTATCAAAAGAACGTAGCATATTTTTCAATGGAGTTTGCCATACACCAAGCGCTCAAGATCTATTCGGGCGGTTTGGGATTTCTTTCCGGCTCACATATGCGAAGCTGCTATGATCTCAAACAAAATGTAGTCGGTATCGGCATTCTCTGGAGTTTCGGTTATTATGACCAGGCAAGAGACGAAGACAGAAATCTAAGAATAGAATTTAGAAGAAAAAAATACTATTTCCTTGAAGACCTCAATGTCAAAGTACACGTCCAGATCAATGGAAAAGATGTTGTTGTTACCGCCTATCTGGTTCCTCCAGAGCTCTTTGGTTCTGCTCCGTTGATTCTGCTTTCAACCGACAATGAAGAGAACGATTATCTCTCAAGAACGATCACCCATAAACTCTATGATCCCAATGAGGAGACAAGAGTAGCCCAAGAGATTGTACTGGGGATCGGCGGAGTCAGGGTACTCGAAGCGTTAAAATACCACATAGATATCTATCATATGAATGAAGGGCATTCATTTCCTTTGGTCTTTGAACTTTATAAAAAACATTATAAAAACAAGGAAACGCTCAGAGAAGCCGTCAGATTTACAACGCATACCCCTGAAGCGGCAGGCAATGAGGTGCACAACATTCATCTGCTGCAAAGAATGGGATATTTTGCAAAGCATGATCTTAAGAGCGTCCGGGAGCTCACCGAAATCAACAACGATGACTTTTCACTCACCCTTGGTGCTTTGCGAACGGCAAAAATCGCAAACGCAGTATCCAAACTTCACGGTGAAGTCGCCAATGAAATGTGGAAAGATTATCCGAATATCTGTGAGATCATCTCGATTACCAATGCCCAAAATAAAAGATTCTGGGCAGATAAACCGCTTGTCAGAGCGCTGGATGAGCATGAATACTTCGAGTTGATTGCAAGAAAAAAACATATGAAAAAAATACTTTTTGATATCGTTGCAAACCAAACGGGAAAAATGTTAGACCCTGAAATCCTTACTATTGTCTGGGCCAGAAGGTTTGTTGAGTATAAAAGACCCGGCCTTTTAAAACTTGACTTTGAAAGATTTCAAAAACTAGTCACCAGAGAAGAACGGCCCATCCAAGTTATCTGGGCGGGAAAACCTTATCCGCATGATACACATGCGATCAGTATGTTCAATGATCTTGCGTATATGTCCAAAACATTTAAAAGAGTGGCCGTTTTGATCGGATACGAACTTGAACTTTCACGTGTACTCAAACAAGGGGCAGATATCTGGCTCAATACCCCAAGAATCACCAGAGAAGCCAGCGGTACCAGCGGTATGACTGCCGCTATGAACGGAGCTATCAACTTTTCCATCAATGACGGATGGTTTCCGGAATTTTGCAAAGACGGCATTAACAGCTTTACCATTTTAGGAGCAGATCACACACTGCCTATCGAAGAACAAGATAAAAAAGATAATAAAAGCATGCTCGACCGATTGGAAAATGAGATCATTCCTCTTTATTACGATGATCAAGAGCAATGGGAAAAAATTATGAAAAACTCCATGGAAGATGTGTTGTTTGAATTTGACTCTGGTTTCATGGCACATATGTATTATAAAAAACTATACAATTTATAGAAGGACTGGACAAATGCATAGCAATATTGAATGGATGCAAAAGGTTAAAACACTTAAAAATATTGATGTGAACACAAAAAGAGTCTTAATCAGAGTAGATTTCAATGTTCCGATGGATTCACACGGGAATATCACCGATGATACCAGGATCAAAGAAGCGCTTCCGACCATCAATCACTGTATCGACCATGAAGCAAAATCGATTATCCTTGTCACGCACCTTGGACGCCCCAAAAAGACCAAGATAACGAGAATTTCTCTTTAAAACATATTGCTAAAAGGGTGGACAGACTCCTGGATCGGAAAATTATTTTTATAGAAAATTTTATAGAGGAGAAGCCAAAGATTTTAAATGCAAAGAACGGCGAAATTTTTCTGCTTGAAAACATCAGGTTCTTTCAAGAAGAAACCAAAAATGACAGAGCATTTTCACAAGAACTCGCCTCACTATGCGATATCTATGTCAATGATGCTTTCGGTACCAGCCACAGGGCACACGCTTCAACAGTCGGTATCACAGAATTTGTCGAACACAAAGTCGCCGGTTTTTTGCTCAAAAGAGAGATCGACGCCTTTGCAAAAGCGTTGTTTCAGCCATTATCTCCTATTTGCCTTGTGATAGGGGGAGCCAAAGTCGGTTCAAAAATCACACTTTTAAACAATATCATTCCTAAGGTTCATAAGATCATCATAGGCGGAGCGATGTCCAACACATTTCTCAAAGCATTAGGATATGATATGAAAAATTCTTTAATAGAAAATGAATATCTCTCAGAAGCGCTAACGATTTTAGATACAGCAAAAAAAGCAGGTGTCAATGTCTATCTTCCTCCAGATGTCGTCATTACAGATAATATTGAACAACCTGTTAACACAGCGATTGTTCCCGTTCAAGATCTGATGAACGGATACTCTGCAGTCGATATCGGGCCGGCATCGGTAAAACTTTTTGAAGAGGTAATCGGCTTATCCAATACAATTATTTGGAATGGGCCGATGGGGATTTTTGAGATCGACAGGTTTTCAAAAGGTACCTTTAGGATTGCCCATGTGATTGCCGATACGTATGCATACAGCATTGTCGGTGGTGGCGACACAGCAAATGCAGCAGAAAAAGCTGGCGAAAAAGAAAATATCAGCTTTATTTCCACAGGCGGAGGGGCTTCACTGGAGCTTTTGGAAGGCAAAGTGCTGCCTGGGTTTGAAAATCTGGATAAGATCGATTCATAAATATCACTGAAAGACAGTGCTGCCTATCTTAAAAAACCGATGAAAGCAACTGTAATCATTTTGAAGTCTTCATATGATAAAATAAAAACCAAAGGATGAAAGTTTACCAATGGAAAATCAAAAAATAGTAGATGAAAGTTTAAAAGAGGAAAGCACCTTTTCAAGCTGTACGCACGGTATCGATGCAATTACAGCAGATAATCATGTAAACCACAGTTCACATTACGTTATCCCTGATAGATACAATCAAGACCGGGTGGTAATCCTGCCGGTCAATACCAAAAAGTATTATCTCTATTGGGAGATTACACCATCACTGTTAGAGAAGTATGCACTCCACAGTTGTAACGATATCCTCTTTCGAATCGTTGACGAACTAGATAAGATGGTATTTGAGATCCACTGTCACAGTGAAGTAGCAGAGTACTTTGTCAACCAAGAATTTAATTGCCGATCTATCAAAGTATTTGCCGGATTTTACCGTGAAAATACATTTGTTGCCATGCTACAATCCAATCAGCTCAAACTGTTCGATAAAAAATTAAAATTCAGCGACAAACAAAAAGAGGTTTGGATCAAAAAAGAAAAAGGCTTCACCGAAGTGATCCGTGCTTCAATGCAGCACTTTACCTTAGGTCTATCTTCAGCTTCTTACGTGGAAGAGATTGAAAGATTGAAACAATTTGAGGCTGAAATGATCAAACATTACAGCTCTGATTCATTGGTTAAAGGATCTTAAGATGATCAGCGGTTACTGGATACCTGTACTTCACTCACATCTACCGTTTGTCAAACATCCCCAGCATGATTACTTTTTAGAAGAGCACTGGCTTTTTGAAGCGATCACGGAATGTTATATCCCATTGCTAAGAAACTGCCAAAGACTCTATGAAGAAGGGATCGACTTCAGGTTCACAACGTCCGTGACTCCGCCGTTAGCTGAAATGCTTGCCGATAGAAACCTGATGGAAAAATATGAAAAACATCTGGAAAAACAGATCGAGCTTGGATATAAAGAGATCGAGCGCACCAAAAACGATATGGTTTTTTCAGAAATTGCACATTTTTATACAAACTTCTATGAAGAAACCAGAGATTTTTTTCACGGCTTTTTAAATAGAAACGTCTTGAACGGCTATCGGTTTTTCAATGACCTCGGAAAAATAGAGGTGATCACATGCGGTGCAACACACGGTTACCTGCCGCTTCTGAGTATCAATGAAAAAGCGGTGAAAGTACAGATCGAAGTAGCGGTCAAAGCACATACAAAACATTTCGGCAAAGCGCCGCGTGGTATCTGGCTGCCCGAATGTGCCTATTATGACGGACTAGACATCATCCTGAAAGAAAACGGTATTGAATTTTTCTTTGTCGATTCCCATGCACTGATCTACGGAGAACCTACAGCAAACTACGGTGTCTATGCCCCAACTTATACTCCGCATGCCATAGCAGCATTTGCCAGAGATGCACAATCTGCCAAACAGGTTTGGAGTTCCAAAGAGGGGTATCCCGGAGATTTCAACTACAGAGATTTTTATAGAGATATCGGGTACGATTTGGATGATGAGTATATCAAAGATTACATCGACCCTGACGGCACTCGAGTATTTACCGGGTTTAAATACCACAAAGTCACCGGAACAACCAACTATAAAGAGGTCTATCAGCCTGAAACTGCCTGGCAGAAAACCGTAGAACATGCAAAAGATTTCCATTTCAACAGAGCCAAACAATTTGAGCATTTAGGTGCGTATATGGACAGAACACCGATGATTGTTTCACCTTATGATGCCGAGCTTTTTGGTCACTGGTGGTTTGAAGGTCCACACTTTTTATACAATCTCTTTAAAGAGATCGATACGCACAAAGTATTTAAAGCAGTCACACCGAGCGAATACCTCATGATGTATCCAAAAAACCAGGTGGTCAATCCTTCGCCTTCATCCTGGGGAGACCAAGGGTATTATGACGTATGGTTAAACGGTTCAAACGCCTGGATATACAGACATTTGCATGCAATGGCAGATGAAATGTGTGAACTTGCCTACAGATACAAAAACGGAGCCCAGTTCAATACCTATCGCGCACTCAATCAAATGGTAAGAGAACTTTTACTTGCCCAAAGTAGTGACTGGGCATTTTTAATGACAACAAAAACCGCCGTTGAATATAGTGTACAAAGAACCAAAGAGCACATCTCAAATTTTAATGCACTAAAAGGTATGATTGAATCCGGTGAAATTGACTTTTCCCGTTTGGAAGAGCTGGAATACAAAAACTCGATTTTTAATTTTATAGATTATAAAATTTATACATAAAATAAACGTAGAGCGGCATATAAAAGCAAAAGTTTTTAATGCCGTTTAAAAAGTGTAAGTGATTGGTCGGGTAAAATAAATTAGCTTGAATGATTGAAGAGTAAGGAGTAGCAGATGTCAGAACTGGGTGTTTTATTTTGTACAAGTGAGATGTATCCGTATGCCAAAAGCGGAGGACTTGGTGATGTCTCCCAATCCCTTCCCGAAGCGCTCAGAAAAGAAAAAGGCGTCAAAGTCTATACGATCATGCCTCTTTACCAAACCATCGATAGGGAAAAATTCGGCTTAGAGTATAGCGGGCTGACATTTAAGTATGTCTTACGCGGCGTGTCACACCAGTTTGATATCTTTGTCAATAAATGCAACCTATATGAACTGTTTGTGTACAATCCTATCCTTTGCGACAGAGAAGGACTATACTATGATGCTTACGGGGATTTCGGGGACAACGGACTGAGATTCGGTCTATTGTCGTATGCCTGTTTAGAAGTCATGATACGGATGAACCTCAAAATCGATGCCATCCATGTCAATGACTGGCAAACTGCGCTGATTCCTGTACTGGCAAAGACACACTACTATTTGACGCAAAAATGCATCTTGACGATCCACAACCTGATGTATCAAGGGATATTCGGCAAAGAGGTGATGCTTGACCTTGAGCTGGACTGGGAACGTGTCTTTAAACCAGAATCCTTGGAGTATTATGATTCGGTGAATTTTTTAAAAGCAGGTATCCATTTTGCCGACGCGGTAACCACCGTATCTCCCACCTATGCCAACGAGATACAAACGCTTGCTTACGGATGCGGTCTGGATGATGTTCTCAGAAACAACAGCTGGAAATTGCAGGGAGTTTTGAACGGCGTCAGCGAGGAAGTGTTCGGTCCCAAAGTGGATACGATGATCCATAAAAATTTCAACGTCAGAGATTATAAGTATAAGCATGATAACAAAAAAGCACTTGCCCAAGAGCTTGGATTTATGAGTGTTGACAAACCTCTCTTCATCTTTATAGGCAGATTTACCCATCAAAAAGGGATTGATCTGTTGATTGAAAGTTTCAATCTTTTAAAAGATTTCGAAGCAAACTTCGTGATCCTCGGAAGCGGAGAAGAACACTATAACCATATCTTTAAAAGCATCGCAACTAATTATCACAATATCAATATCATCGTCGGCTACGATGAGGCAAGATCCAGAAGGATGTACGCGGCGGCTGATTTCTTGATCATGCCCTCACTCTTTGAGCCGTGCGGATTGAACCAGATGATTGCGATGAAGTATGGAACCCTTCCTATCGTCTCCAAAACAGGCGGCTTAAAGGATACAGTGGTTGATTTTACCGATGTGGATTATGACCATCTCAAAGCATACAGCGGCATCGGCATCACCTATGAAGAGCATAATCTCTTTTGGTTCATGCATGCCATTGCCAAAGCCCTTTCTCTTTACGGAAACCGCAAAAAATTTGAAAAAATTTCCAAACACGATATGCAAGTAGATAACTCTTGGAAAAAATCTGCCAAAACCTATATTGACCTATATACAAAGCCATGAAACTGCAAATCGATTTTGGAGGTACCCACTTTAGATATCGTATAGACGAGGGAACAATCATCACAAAACCCAGCAAAGAGATCAACCTTCCCTCTTTTTTGGATGCTATTATTTCTAAACATCCGGACATCAAATCGATCGGTATCTCATTTGCCGGGCAGGTCAAAGAGGGGGTGATCCTCTCATCCCCCAATATCCACTCTACAAGATTTGACGTCAAAAGATATATAGAATCCAAATACCCTATCCGCCTTGAAATCCAAAACGATCTCAAATGTGCCGCTTTAGCAGAACAGGCACTTTGGAAAAGTGATCATCTGGCGGTCTTTTATATCGGCACCGGATTTGGAAGCGCTTTCATCGAGAGCGGGAAACTGATACTTGGCAGCCGAAACCAAAGCGGTGAAATCGGACACATCCCCTACCAAAAAGCGCCGTTTCGCTGCAACTGCGGCAGAGAGGATTGCCTGGAACTTTATACGAGTGGAAGCGGCATTGAAAAGTGGTGTGAACACTTGAATATCGAAAAAGCATATCACAGACTTGACCGGCTGCAAACACTCGATTCGCCTGTGGCAAAAAAAATTGTAGAAAATTTCTACCATGGCTTAGCCCATGCTTTTCACACGGCATTGAATCTTTTTGATTTTGACACACTGGTTTTGGGCGGCAGTGTCGGTCAACATGAAGAGATCAAACACTTTCTCAAAGAAGAATTTACACAATGTTCCTTTCACAAAACAGGGCTCAAGATAGTACTCTCCACATTAGAAGAAGGATCACTGGAAGGAACGAAATATTTATGATCTCGATATATATAATCTACTCAGAAAAAGTATCAAATCGCTGTGTTGCATAAGTAGAATGGCATTTCACACAGAGACCCATCATTTGAGCAAAATTTTGCTCTATTTCGTTTTTGTCTTCAAACTCTGCTGCTTCAGACAACTGACCTGCTGCAGCATGAAAAGAGCGATCAAGTTCAATAAATCCTTGAGGCAAGTTTGCTTTTAATTCGGTTCTTTGTGCATCTGTCAAACTCTTTGCGAAAATGAAACTATCGTGGATATCTGTCGCTGTTTTGGCTATCTGATCATACTCACCTTTAACGATATTAGAAAAGATACCGTGCATCCCTTTTTCAATATGTCTCATCTCATCAGCAAGCAAGGCTCTTGTACCTCCCGATAATGATTCAACTCCTTTTTGACTCTCTGTCGCTAAAAGCATAGCTGTCAATACTATGATGATTCCAAAGCTTTTTTTCATTCTCTATTCCTCTATTGACTTTTACAAAAAATCGTATCTTAGCATGTTGAATTCCCATCAAACTTGACTTATGTTAAGTTATAAATATTTTATGATTTTGGGTAGAGTGGAAAATAGAAGTTTACAAATGCCCATGAAATCGAGCTTTGCTGGCGGACAATGAGGGATTCGAAAACTTCTTCAAATCCCCCACACCCTTATTTTAGGGCATCCATGATTCTAACAGTTGGCTGTTGGCGAACAATTGACGTACAAATCTGGCAGAGTCTGCCACTCTCATAAGCACTGAAGCGCACACGTTTTATAAAAAATCAACTGTCTTTTAAGATGAGTAACAAAAAGGTCTGACTAGGCCTGTTTGTTACAGTGGCGTAACGTTTTCAGCTTGCGGTCCTTTTTGTCCCTGGCCGATTTTGAAAGTTACTTTCTGAGCTTCTTTTAATTCAACACGTCCATAACCACTGTTATTTATTTGACTGAAGTGTACAAATACGTCATCACCCCCGTTTTCTGGAGAGATAAACCCAAAACCTTTTTCGCTGTTGAACCATTTTACGGTTCCGTTAATTAGATTTGACATTGCAATTCCTTTATATATTAGATTAATTAGTAGAAATAAAACATGGAGTATTCTTAAAGGAGTAGTCATACTGTAAACGAAAGGTCTTCATATAGCTTCAAACCAAGATGAAACTCTAAATCATCTTTCAACGGTTTCATTATATCTGAAAAAATGACGAACAACAAGGGCTTTATCAATATTGGATTGTTTTGTTGCCACAGACAGTAAAAAAATCTAATACCAAAATCTACCAAAAGAGAAGTAATAAAAAGAAAATTTTTGGCTAGAGCGTCCACCAATATATTTCTTTTACTTTAAACCGAAAATATTTGGTTATCTATATGAATTTATGCTTAGTTAAGTTTATATGGATATACTTCGAGTCTATTTTGTAACTTTCCTATCTATTGAAATTTATAATCCACTTTTACTTATCGCGGAATAGAGCAGCCCGGTAGCTCGTTGGGCTCATAACCCAAAGGTCGTTGGTTCAAATCCAGCTTCCGCAACCAATTACATAAAATATAAGGAGAAAATATGTCGATCAAACATGTATCTAAAAAAATTAGATTAACCGTCTTAATGAGACTTTTAAAAAATAATGAACTATTTGATGTTGCCTGTTCTAAATCAGGGTTAACACTGAATGAAGCTAAAAAACTTTTAAATAAAAACATTGCAAACCAGTACTGATAAAAACTTCATAAGTAATATCCTCACTTTATTCATATCCTTGTTAAATAATTATTAATTAAAGATTTAGATAAAAATTAATTTTTTGCCCAAATTGTAAAAATAGAAAGTCTTGAAATACTCTATTTTAGAGCATCCACGATTTTAACAGTTAGCTGTTGGCGAACAATTGACGTACAAATCTGGCAGATTCTGCCAAAATTTGTTTATGTATCAAAGTACATTTTTTGTTTTGCAATCGATCAAACTGTCTTTTTATAAAATTCAGCTTTAATTCTGACAATTCTCAAATGCCTCCCATGTATAGGTCGTGATCAAATTTACATGACCATCTGTATCAGCGTCATAATTTTCAGTCAGCTTATTGCCATTGGCATCATAGGTATAGGCATAAGAATCAATTCTATCTATACACCCGTCAGCATCATAATCGATACTTTTAGTCAACACATTACCATTGGTATCATAGGTATAGGTAGTGATACTATCTATGTCCCCATCGTTATCATTGTCATAACTTGTAGATAGTTTATTGCCGTCTGCATCATACGTATAGGTAGTGATACTATCTATGTCTCCATCGTTATTAGAATCCAAACTTTCAGTCACTATATTACCGTTTGCATCATAGGCATAGGTAGTGATCCTATCTATATCGCCGTTTGCATCAGAATCAAAACTTTTAGTCAACACATTGCCATTGGCATCATAGGTATAGCTCGTGATCTCATCGGGATCCCCGTTATTATCACCATCAAACCATACACAACATAAACTACCGTTAGCATTATAGGTATAGACAGTCATTTGATCTATATTATCATCAACACCCCAATCAACACTTGTAGTCAACAATTTACCGTTGATATCACGGTTATAGAGTGTGATTGCGTCTGCAGTCCCATCAGCATCAATGTCATCACTTCTAGTTAACATATTGCCATTGGCATCATAGGTATAACTATAAATTTCATCTGCAGTCCCATCAGCATCAATGTCTTTACTTTGTGTGGTTATTTTGTAGCATGTTTCAGTGCTTGTACCACCGCTCCCATTGCACCCTACTAACAAAAAAGATGCTGCGACAAAAGATAAGTTTATTGCATTACATATTTTCATAACTCCCCCTTCTTTTTTGTCATTATATCTGTGTACGCAAATACATAAAAAGTATAGCATTAATTACGGAAATAGCGAATTGAAATTATTATTTTTTGGCAGAGTTGAAAATTAGTTAGTTGGAAATGCTGTGTTTTAGGGGATTCTAGCTGGCGGACAGTGAGGGATTCGAACCCTCGGTACAGTTACCCGTACGCATCCTTAGCAGGGATGTGGTTTCAGCCAACTCACCCAACTGTCCATGTGTTTTGCGTGAAGGAATTATAATGCATTAGCCTTAAACCGAAGCTTAAAAAAACTATTTTTTGCCCAATACTTCATCTAATTTCAAAAATATTCTCTTTTATCAAAAAACTAAATGATCACGATAAAAATATTTTAGGATATAACTTGAATCATGAAAGTTTTTTATAGTATGATTCACAAATAAAATAATAAGGGAAACGATGTTTAAAAAATTTACGCCGCTGATTATCCTGGGTCTTTTTGCTTTGGGGACCTATTTTATGATACAAGGTATGCATAAGGCAGTAGAAATGACAGACCATCAAAAAGTCAAAGAGAAAAAAGCCGCAACGAACGGCTCTAACTAAAGCTTGGAATTATAAAGAGGCAATCACTTCGAGTATCTTTTCAACTTTTTCGGAAGGATCGGTATCTTTATAGATCGGTCTTCCCACTACTGGGAAATCAACTTTTTCATTCTTTGCAACTTCCAATGTCGCTACACGCTGCTGGTCACCCGCATCTTCACCGAAAGGACGGATCCCGGGACAAAGCGTCAGAAACTCATCTGATGTAGCCTCTTTGATCGCCCTGCTTTCAAATGCGGAACATACCACACCGTCCAAACCGTTCTCATAGCTCATTTTTGCAAACTGTTCGGCTTTTTCATCGATGCTTTTTCCGTAGATCAATTGAAAGTTTTCTTCATCAAACGAGGTCAGTGCCGTTACTGCAAGAACCAAAGGGCGTTTCTCATAACCTGAAAGTCTCTGCATCACCGTCTGCATCGCCACTGCTCCTGCACTTGCATGGATATTGAACATATCTACACCCAGTTTGGCGATCTCTTCGGCAGCATCAGCCATGGTATTTGGAATATCATAGAGTTTTAGATCAAGAAAGATTTTATAGTTCGGATTGATCGCTTTGAGAGCCTCAATAAAAGCCTTTCCGTCTCGGATATAGGTACGGAACCCTACTTTCATCCAGACATCATGTCCTTTCAAAGACCCCGCAAGTGCAAGGTTCTCTTCAGCTGAAGGCAGATCAAGCGCTACACAAAGTTCCATAACTCACCCCTAAATAAATATTGGTATAATAATAGCCTAATTTAACTATAGAAGGACTAAACAAGATGTTTGGAAGAAAACGCGAAACAAAAAGATATGACATTCCTCAAACTATCATGGAAACCTACAATTATGCAAAAATAACGACAAACAAAGGTGTCATCTGGATCAAACTCTATGGTGAAGATGCACCCAATACGGTAGCAAACTTTGCACACCTTGCCAACGAAGGATTTTACAACAATCTCAAATTCCACAGAGTGATCCCTGGATTTATGGCTCAGGGCGGATGTCCACATTCTGGACCGGAAGGAACAGGCATGCCTGGAACAGGCGGACCTGACTGGTGCATTGACTGTGAAACCGATACCAGTACCCACCGCCACAGAAAAGGTGCTCTTTCCATGGCGCATGCCGGACCAAATACAGGAGGGAGCCAGTTCTTTATCTGTTTTGTACCATGTCCTCACCTGGATGGTGTTCACACAGTATTTGGCGGAATTGAAGAAAATGATACGGATAGCTTTATGGTGCTTGACGATATCAAACAAAACGATGATATCGTCTCTATCGAGATTTTTGCTTCAAAAGCGTAAGATGGTCTTCTGAGTCGATAGACGAAGCTTCAGTAAGGTGAATGAATCCAGAGCTTTTCTCTGGATTCAAAAGAACTTAGTCAAAAAGGTTTTAAATGTATGGATATTACCGAGTCGCATCTGCAGTCAACAACACTACCGTTGCAAATCCTTATGAAAACGCCAAAGAGATCATCACACTCATCCAAGAAGCTCATCACAACGAGGTCAGTGTCGTTGTATTTCCCGAACTCACACTTACCGGATACACAGCCAGTGACCTTTTCCTAAACCAGACCCTTTTAGATCAGCAGACCCAGGCACTCAAATATATATTAAAAAATATTGAAACAGTCGATACGGTAGCGATTATCGGTATTGCCATACTTGATGCCGATAGACTCTATAACTGTGCCATTGTACTGCAAAAAGGAAAGATCCTCGGTATCGTTCCCAAAACCTATCTTCCCAACAAAAAAGAGTTCTACGACAAACGGCAGTTTACCAGCGGTAAAGAAAATGTACAAAAGACCGTACTGCTTCTTGATGAAGAGATCCCCTTTGGATGCGATCTGCTCTTTAGTGACGGAAAAGATATGACCTTTGGCGTGGAGATATGCGAGGATCTTTGGAATGTCATGCCTCCTAGCAACCAAATGGCAAGCAATGGAGCAAACCTGATCTTCAATCTTTCTGCAAGTAATGAGCTCATTGGTAAACATGAATACCGGGAAGAACTGGTGAGAACACAAAGCGCCAGATGTATGTCGGCTTACGTTTATACATCTGCAGGTGTAGGCGAATCTACTACCGATACGGTTTTTGGCGGACATGCCATTATCAGCGAATACGGCACCACCCTCGCCCAAAACGAACGTTTCAGCCTCCAAAGCCACCTTATCTCTGCTGATGTGGACCTTGAGCGTCTCAGATGGCTAAGATTGAACGAATCAAGCTTCTGCGATACGCCAAAAAGCCCAGTACGGATCATAAAGGTTGGGGGTTTGCCTTCTATCACATCACTGCAAAGAAGCATCGAACCGATGCCGTTCGTTCCATCAAAATATGCGGATAAAAAACATCGTTGCGACGAGATCATCCATATCCAGGCTCATGGCCTGATCAAACGTATGAAACATGCGCATATCCAAAAAGCCGTACTGGGCATTTCCGGAGGCCTTGACTCTACCCTTGCCCTGCTCTCAACGCACAAAGCTTTCGAGATCATGGGATGGGATCATCAAAACATTATCGCCGTGACCATGCCTGGCTTTGGTACGACAAGCCGCACCAAAAACAATGCAGTTAAACTCTGTGAAGCCATGAATGTAACACTCAGAGAGATTGATATCACCGATCTGGCACTGGGTCAATTCGAGGCTATCGGACACGATAAAGATACACATGATATCACTTATGAAAATGTTCAAGCCAGAGCAAGAACTTCGATATTAATGAATATGGCAAATAAAGAAGGCGGCCTTGTCATCGGTACTGGAGACCTTAGTGAAGTCGCCCTTGGATGGAGCACATACAACGGGGATCATATGAGTATGTATGCGATTAACAACGGGATTCCAAAAACCCTTATCAAGTATGTCATTGAGTACTTTACCGAGGAAGAGAAGATCGCCTTATATCTCCATGATATACTCAATACCCCAATCTCCCCGGAGCTCCTGCCTCATGATGAAGATACCATAGTTCAGGAGAGCGAAGAGATCGTAGGGCCTTATGCACTGCATGATTTTTTTCTCTATCATTTCATCAAGTACGGTGCCAAACCTGACAAGATACTTTTTTTGGCAAAACTGGCCTTTGAGGGAAAATACGATGAAGAGACGATCAAAAAGTGGCTCAAGCTCTTCCTGAGACGCTTCTTCACCCAACAGTTCAAACGCTCCTGCATCCCTGACGGCCCGAAAGTCGGTACGATCAGCCTCTCTCCAAGAGCTGACTGGAGGATGCCTAGTGATGCAGATGTGGAAGCGTGGTTGGAACAATTAAAATGATATTTGAAGTTTAAACATTATAAAAGATTTACGATTTATTTTATAAAAAAGGCTTGGAAAATATGACAGACAATCATTATACACAGCAGCAAAAAGATTTGAATGGATTAAAAGGTTGGCTTATCTTAGTCGGATTTGGCCTTATATTTAAACCCGTTTATCTCATTGTTTCTTTAGTGCCAATATACCAAGAGATATTTTCCTCTACACAATGGGAAATCATAACAACCGAAGGTGCTCAAACATATGGTCACACCCTGGTACCTTTTATCATAGGAGAAAGTTTAATAAATATTTTCTTATTTGTTGCAGCATTTTATCTTCTATATCTCTTCTTTACAAAGCATTACTTATTTCCAAAAATATTCATTTTCATTGCAGGATTCACATTCATTTTTGTACTTATTGACGCTTGGGTTGGGGCCATTATTTTGAAAACGCCTTTCATCGATAATGAAACAGGTAGAGAACTCTTTAGATCAGGAATCTATGCTATCATCTGGATACCCTATATGTATGTATCAAAACGGGTAAAAGCCACTTTTGTTAAGGGAAAAACAAATGAAGAACTCTCCACTTAAACACTTTACGCAAACTGTTCTGCAAGGGCTTTTTGGGCTATTGCCAGTTACCATCACAGTCGTGGTCATCCTCTGGCTCTACGGCAAGATCGACCTGCTGGTTGAAAAGCTTTTTCACCTTGTCGGATTTGTCCCTAAAAATCATGAGTTTTTGTGGTTTTTGGTAGCCATCACGCTCTTTTTTGTACTGCTCTATGTCATGGGGCATCTCATGAAGACAAGGCTTGCAGGATACTTTGAAAACCTGCTTACAAAGATACCCGGCTACAAAACGATCAAAGATATCATCAATATCTTCAACTCCTCTAAAGAGGGAGAAAACAGGGTCCTTGTCGTGGCGATCAAAGGTTTTGCCAATGAGGGGTACAACATCGGGCTCATGTACTCACAAAAAGAGAGCATTATCAAAGATCACTATACGATCACCCTTTCGATGTCCCCTATCCCCAACGGCGGGTATATGTTTGAGGTACATAAAGACCAGATCTATATCATACAGGATGCTACTTTCGATGACAACCTGCAGTATCTTCTCTCCATGGGTGTCAAGAGTTTTGCGGAGATCCTTAAAACTGAGCCGAGATCTATCGAAGAATTAGAACCTTTAACCCAATGGCTTCAAGAACATCCAAACGGTCAAAATAAATTACAAAAAGAGACTTTCAAACTTTAAATTGTTATATTTTTGTAATCTTTTCCTTCCTTAAGGTGTTAATTTCTAAAAACTGATACAATAACAGTGAAGAAAGATGAGGTTCGAGTTCATCTTTTGTGCGTTAAGTATCATTGCTAGCCCCGAAAGACTCTCTCCGATTTTAGACTCCGCTTAATTTTAAGTGTTAATTCAAAGGCTTCAAAGCCAAAACAAATAAAAGGTATAACAATGGCAGAATTGGTCAAGGGAACAGTTAAATGGTTCAACGATGAAAAAGGGTATGGATTTATCACTCCGGCAAATGGAGGAAGTGATGTATTTGTTCATTTCAGACAAGTAAACAACACATCTAATGGACGTGTCTCTTTGAAAGAGGGACAAGCCGTAACATTTGAGATCGGTCAAGGTCAAAAAGGTCCTCAGGCTGAGAACGTTACAGCACTCTAAGAACACTGAGAGATAGAGGGCAGTAATTGCCCTCTATCACTTTTTAATACACTACTTTCAACTCTTTATCATAAGAAAGTTCGAATAATACTTCTATCGTTTTGTTTTCATGCGCTTTTAGATCAAGTTTCATTTCTATCTTTCCGTCTTTAAGTTCTTTGTACAAAATACCCTGTGTCACACTTAAAAGTTTTACTTTGATCTCTTCGCTTGTTGAAGTTGGGATACGTTCAGTGATAGTCAGTGATTTTGGCTTATCGGATTTGTTCATTACTTCAAGCACAAAACCGTCTTTTTTGCGTACCGTATTGCCGAAAAATCCCGTGTTTGCTTCATTCTGGACGATCGGTTTTCGCTTAAGCTGTAGATCCTCTTCTATCTGAGTATAAAGGTTGTATATGCCCTCTTCATATTCTCCGATGGCCTGTTTGTTGATGATCTCATCACCTGCTTTTATTTTCCACCGGTTTGTATCGATCTGATATTTGGGTTCAAATTTGCAGACCCTATAGGGTATCATATCGGCATAGGGATAGACCACAATCTCACACTTGACCGGTATTTTCCATGAAATGACAGGAACTTCTACCGCTTCACCTGAAGAGGACAACGTCAGATTTTTGATCTTATATTCCCTTGCATCCTCATAACTGACTTCCATCGGTGCGGGTGCAGCTATCATCTCATCCGAAGCTATTTGGGCTGTACTGCGTGCCACAGGCATAGCAGATTTATACTCCATGCGTGGCTGAGGGCTATATTTCCTGGCAATCCAGGGCGAAAAATGTATGGGATTTACAGTTCTTCGTGCAGACCGGTAATAAAGCATTGCCTCATCTGCTTTGATATCCAATCCGCTGGCATTGCGTATCGAGAGATATTGGGTCACTTCTATCTGATTTTCATCTATTATTCCTGCTTCGTAATAGCTTGAAAATCTGATCTGTCCATACGGAAAAGTCAGTTTGATACTTTCAGGGCATGTTTGAGCAAGGTAAAGCGGGTTTTGTGATGGGGCCTGTTTGGCAAATTCATCTTCCTTGATACTTAGCCGGTTTTTGAGTTTATCCTGTTCGATCATCATAGAAGCACTCTCTTCACCTATCATCTTGGAACCCTCTATCCACGCTTTGGGATCAATCTGTGTCAGTTTGGATAGAGCAACAAAGTGTTCAAGTGTCTTTAATTTTTGCGTCACTGAAACAAGATCGTATTTGGTCTTTTCGATCAGATCGTGTTCTTTACATAGCCGATCATCCAAAGGACACTCCTCTTTAATGAGCAAAGAGAATTCCTTTCCTTGACAGCTTGCCTCAATACCCTGGGTAAAACCGAGATATCCACCCTCCGGTGTAAAGGTATAAATCGTACTATCCTGATAGATGCTTAAAGCAGAAGCATAGCTCAAAGCAGAAGAGAATAACAGCCCGCATCCCAATTTTGTAAAAGAGAGAGACATCCTTAATCCTTTCTAAAGAGATAGGACCATTATAACCTATTATCGTGAAGTGTTCGTATCTTTCTGAGCTATCAGAAAACGCTTATTTTTCTTTTTGAGAAAATCATAAATTGCTTTGACCTCTTCATCGGTGAGATAGTAACGCGGCATGATCTCATGATAGCCGTTGAGACTCTGTACTATCTCTTCAAATGTTTTTTGACGGATATCCGCACCCACGATCTCATTGACGCCGTTGGCATCTTTAAGCGAAACAATCATCGTTCCAGAACCGTCTTCTCCGTGGCACTGGGCACAACTGACACCTCTAGGGTTGTTATAGAGCATTTCACCGTATTCATAATGAGAGATAAAATCCTCGCCGGCATTCAGCATCACAAGCGGCAATAAAAACAACAGTTTCTTCATCCTCTCCTCCTTGCGTTCAATTCCCCTAAACTAATTTTGATATAATACCCTAAAAATGTAAAGAGAGTACTATGCAACTGATTGACGGTAAAGCTTTGGCCCAAAAAGTAGAGAAAGAAGTAGAAAGTGAAGTAGAAAAACTCAAACAGGAAAGAAACATCGTTCCGGGACTTGCAGTCATCCTGGTCGGTGACGATCCGGCAAGCCATGCCTATGTCAAAATGAAAGCAAAGGCATGCGAAAAGGTCGGCTTTTATTCTATTACCCACAATATGCCAGATACCATCAGTCAGGACGAGATTATCGCTACGATCGAGATGATGAACAGCAACCCTCGCATTGACGGTATCTTGGTTCAGCTTCCGTTGCCAAAACATATCGATACAACCAAGATCCTCGAAGTAATCGACCCAAAAAAAGATGTTGACGGTTTCCATGCCTACAATGTAGGACGTCTGGTGACCGGTCTTGACAGCTTTGTAGCCTGTACACCGCTTGGGGTTATGAAAATGTTTGAAGAGTACAAGATCGACCTTCAAGGTAAAGATGTCTGTGTTGTTGGGGCAAGCAATATCGTGGGCAAACCGATGGCAAGTCTCCTGCTCAATGCCAATGCAACGGTAACCATTACGCATATCTTTACAAAAGACCTTAAAGCACATACAAGCAAAGCCGATATTGTTGTTGTTGGTGTCGGTGTTCCGGGACTTATCAAAGAAGATATGGTCAAAGAAGGTGCTATTGTTATCGATATCGGTATCAATCGTATCGAAGACGGCTCATTGGTTGGAGACGTCGACTTCAAGCATGTTGCACCAAAATGCTCTTACATCACCCCTGTACCGGGAGGAGTTGGTCCCATGACGATCGCGATGCTACTTTCCAATACACTCAAATCAGCTAAACAAAGGCCTTAAGTGAAAAAGACGGTTAATGCAGTTTATAAATTTTCAACATCGTGGACGGGAACAATCATTATTGTATTGATGCTGATCTTTTTCGTCGCCCAATCTTTTGTTATCCCAAGCGGTTCGATGAAACGTACAGAGCTGATCGGGGATTTTCTTTTTGCAAAAAAATTCAGTTATGGTATTCCTATCCCTCATCTGCCTTGGTTTGAAATACCCGTTCTACCGGATTTTAACGGGAATGGACATTTGATCGAAGGGCCTAGACCTCAAAGAGAAGAGATCGTAATCTTCCGCTATCCTAAAAACACCAAGATCCACTATGTCAAACGTTGTGTTGCCGTAGGGGGCGATGAGCTACTCTATGCAGATCAAAAACTGATGGTCCATTTCCATGAGGGAGACGAATATATCAAGGAGTACTATCCACAAGATAAAATCATCACGATCAATGACAAGCTATGGGTTGTAAACCCGTATATGGACAAATATCCGGGTATCCAGTATGTACCAGAAGGGATGAATATCTTTGAGGTACTCCTGCGCTATTATGCCTATAATAAAGAGATCGATATGACACCCGTATATGTGCCTGAGCTTGACAGCGTTGCATACGATCTTGGTGATAAACCGATCAATGCGTTCTATAAAAAAGTCGAAGATGACCATTTTTATATGATCGGGGACAACCGTGACAACTCCAACGACAGCCGTTTCTGGGGTTCCGTACCTTATAAGCTGATCGTAGGCAAACCTTGGCTGATCTATATGAGTGTAGAAATGCGATCCTATGAACAAGTCTTTAAAGGGGATGAGTATGGCAGCGGAAGAGACAATGACGGGCTGAAACGTGTCTGCGGTGATATCGACCTTGCTTCCAAAGAGTGTGAAACACTTTGGAACCGCCAGCGCTTTACGGTAAGATGGGGACGTGTAGGAAGACGTATCGAGACCATCGAAGTTGAAAAACCTATAGAGTAAGGAAAATGATGAAAAAATTTTATATTGCAACAGACCACGCAGGATTTGAGGTCAAAGATTTTGTGAAGGATTATGTACGATCACTCGGACATGAGATCATCGATCTTGGGCCGGACAGTGCAGACAGGGTCGATTATCCTGATTATGCGAAGAAGTGTGCTCATGCAGTACTTGCCGATAAAGGAAGTTTTGGGATTCTTATCTGCGGTACGGGTATCGGTATCTCCATCGCGGCCAATAAAGTTCCGGGTATCCGTGCAGCACTCTGCCATGATGCCTATACCGCAAAGTTGACACGTCAGCACAATGATGCGAACATTCTCTGCTTTGGTGAACGTGTCGTGGGCAGAGGAGTGATCGAAAGTATGATCGATGCTTTCTGCGAGGCAGAGTTCGAAGGCGGCAGACATGCTGGACGTGTTGAAAAGATCGAAGGCTGCTCTTTCGGTGCCGATCTAGGCTAAAAAATCCTAACGAATACTTTTAAAGGAGTTTTCCATGTCACTAGCAAGCGAAGAAAGAACTATTATCATGGACAGTATCCGCGATATCCCGGATTTTCCAAAACCGGGCATCATCTTCAAAGATATCACTACCCTGCTTGGCAATCCGAAAGCCTTTAGCGTACTGATGGACCATCTTACCAACCGTTATCTTGGGTATGACCTGGACTATGTCGCAGGGATCGATGCAAGAGGTTTTATCTTCGGATCAATCCTTGCCGATAGACTCGGTATCGGGTTTGTTCCAGTACGCAAAAAAGGGAAGCTCCCCTATACGACCGTAGCAGAAAAATACTCTTTAGAGTACGGTTTTGACGAGGTTGAGATCCACATCGATGCATTCGGAGAAAAAAAAGGAGCCAAAGTGCTTCTGGTCGATGATCTCATCGCGACAGGCGGTACGGCAAAAGCAGCCGTAAATCTTATCAATAAAGTGGGTGCACACTGCATCGAGGCCTGTTTTGTCATGGAACTTGGGTTTTTGAACGGGAGAGAGGGGTTTGAGAGCGAAGTCTACTCGGTCATCACGATAGACTAAATTTTTTATCGAATGCTTTTTAACAAAGCATTCATCTCCTCTTTTGGAGCCTGTACTAATAGCGGATCGGCATTTGGATCGAGCCATTTCAGTACTTCTTTGATCTGTTCTTCCTTCATCACCGTACATCCCACAGTCGGTATCTCTTTAATATGGATAAAGATACATGATCCTGCCCCTCTTTTTCTCTGTGCATTATGTGCCACGGCGATCCCATACTTGTAGTAATTTTGGGAGAATTTCATATGTTCAAAACTTCGATAGTCTCTCTCAACTGCCGTAGAATCCACGATCTGGTTGTAATACTTTGAATTTACATCATCCACGCAGTAGTCAGTCTCTTTGTATACTTCATAAGGATAAGCTATCCTAAACGGATCATATCCGAAAGCCTGCCCAAGGGTAAAAATCCCTGCTGGAGATTTGCCGTCCCCCTCTTTTTTGATATTGGTAGCATTTTTGGGTATCTCATGCAGTCCCAATCCCCATCCCATGCCCTTATGTCCTATCTTTACCTCAAAAGCTTCACCAACCTTGCGCCACTGTCCGTTGTGTTTTGCATAGCGTTGCAACACCGCCGTAGGCGACATCCATGACTTGGAAGTAACGACCAAAAGCTGGGAGCTTTTTATCGGAGCAGCGGATAGTGCCAAGAATGAAAAAAAGAGTACAAGTAAAACTTTCATTGTGTTATAATCCTTCTCATGGAATATGGAATTTTATCGATAGCAATCCCATTGCTGACAATCATTTTGGCTATTATAACCAAAGATGTCGTCGTTTCTCTCATAGGCGGTATCTTCGCAGGGCTATTGGTACTGCACAGTTATGATCCCGTACAGGCATTTCTTGCCCTTTTTGACGGCATTGTTTCACTCTTTGCCGAGGGGTGGATCACCAAAACGCTGATCTTCATGCTGTTGGTAGGTTCGATCATCAGACTGCTCACCCTCAGCGGGGCGGTAGACAGCTTCGTTGCCTATCTGGGAGCGAGGGCCAAACGCATTGACTCTCCCAAAGGCGCCATGCTCTTAGCCTATGTGATCGGTGTTATCATCTTTATCGAATCTTCCATCACCTCCCTTGTCGCAGGTACCGTTGCCAAACCGTTGTGCGATAAGAACGGCGTGAGCAGGGAGAAGCTGGCCTATATCTGCGACTCGACCTCTGCACCGATCTGTTCGCTCATCCCGCTCAATGCCTGGGGTGCCCTGCTTCTGGGGCTTATCCTTACAGCCATTGAAGCACATGTGATCGAGGGAGATGCCATCACCTTGCTGATCGCTTCCATTCCTTACAATTTTTATGGGATCTTTACCCTACTTATCGTTCTGGCAGTCATTTTTTTCAAGTTTGAGATCGGCCCTATGAGATCGGCCCTACCTCAGCCTTATCAGGGAGATCCGGCAAAGATCAAAGCCAAATCCACACCTTATCCGATGCTTTTGCCATTGGTTTTCATGGTCGGGATGGTTCCTGCGGCACTTTACTTTACGGGTCATGGCAATATCTTCAAAGGAAGCGGCTCGACCTCGGTATACTATGCAGTGATATTGACGCTCTTTTTTATCTACCTTTACTTTATCCCTGCAAAGATACTGACTCACAAAGCTTACTTTGTCGGACTCTATGAGGGAATGGGAGAGATGATCCCTGTTTCACTTATCCTTATATTGGCGCTCTTCATAGGCAAGGTCATCGGCGACCTTGGAACGGCATCCTACCTTTCACATATCCTACAGGGCAATATCTCTCCCATTATCGTACCGATGCTTATTTTTCTGGTAGCCAGTATCACCTCGTTTTCTACAGGAACAAGCTGGGGGACTTTCAGCATCATGATGCCTATCGCACTGGCACTTGGAGCGACACTGCATCTTGACCTTCCTCTTGTGATCGCGGCAGTCATCAGCGGCGGTATATTCGGTGACCACGCCTCACCTATCTCCGATACGACGATCATCTCATCCATGGCCGCGGGGTGTGACCATGTAGAACACGTACGTACCCAGCTGCCCTATGCCCTCATCGGCAGTGGATTGGCGGCTTTGGCGTTTTTGATCGCTGGATGGATGACACGATAAAGGAACGAATATGGAATTACCAAAATTTAATGAAACCTTTCTGCCAATACTTGAAGTGTTGCGTGATGGTAAAATTTTGAAAGGTAGCGATCTAATCAAGCTCGTTGTAGAAAAATACTATTCAAATTTACCTGATGAATTATTATCTCAAACAACAAAAAGTGGAGATAGATTGATTGAAAATAGAATAGCATGGGGGAAGTCCTATCTAAAAAAGGGTGGATTAGTTCATTATCCTCAGAGAGGATATATCCAAATTACAGAAAAAGGGATTCAGGTTAATCCTGAAAGTGTATCTTTAGAGAAAATTCAATCTAATGTAATTTCATTCTATGAACCTGAAAAACGTTCTGTATCTACTATAGAAGTTCAAGACGATGCAACCCCACAAGATTTAATTGATTCAGGTATTGAAAAAATTGAAAGAGAAGTAAAGAATGAATTACTTTCCAAGCTCAAAGAAATTGATCCTTATGCTTTTGAAAAGATCATTTTGATTTTATTAAATAAGATGGGTTATGGTGATTTTGTTGAAACTTCCAAATCAAGAGATGGTGGAATTGATGGCATTATCAATGAAGATCAGCTCGGACTAGAGAAGATTTATATACAAGCAAAAAGATATAACGAAAACAAAGTTCGAGAAACTGACATTCGAAATTTTATCGGCGCAATGAGTGGGGACACAAGAAAAGGGATTTTTGTTACAACATCCACATTCGATGATAGTGCTAAAATAAAAGCTCGTGAAGCGCATCATACAATCATTCTTATTGATGGCTCTAAACTTGTGGATTTAATGCATAAATTCAATGTTGGTGTACAGGTTAAAAGTTATTATGAGGTTAAAATATTAGATAATGATTTTTTTGATACAGAAGAAATATAAACTATATAAATTCTAAAAAGGAATTTTCATGGAATTCACATCATTTAGAAAAGAAAAAGTCTTCAAGCGAGGCAGAGGGGGCGGCGATCCGCAGCACTTGGAAGATGAGGCGCTCTTTCATGAACTCTTGAAACGCCATGAAGAGATAGAACGCATCACGACAATATCTGATAATGGGATCGAGGTGAAAACGATCATCACTTCGGGAGATCTCAAATTGGTCAAAACATTGCAGGATCACGCTTTGGGGATGAAAAAACGTTTCGATAGCGGGCGTGCCATACGCTCGTGGGATCCGCTCTTCATTGAACTCTTTGACCATAAAGATGAGATAAAGCTATCAGCCCAAATGCTGGAAAACGGTATCAAGGTAAGTCTGTCTTCTGAAGATCCAAGGATCCGTGATCTGATCAACCGTCATGATGAAACCCTTCACGCATTTATACGCTACGGTTTCGAAGCTGCGCAACATGAAAGCCCCTATCGTCCAAAATGAACCAAAGCATAGTTGATGAACTCAATGCATATGCGGATACAAGCAGAATACCTGACTCTAAGCGTTTTTTCAAGACCGGAATCGGCGAATATGGCGAAGGCGATGTATTTTTGGGTATCAAAGTACCTGATACCCGCAAAGTAGTCAAAAAGCACTTTTTAAATATGACATTTGAAGAGATCGAAGTATTTTTATACTCCAAATATCACGAACATCGGTTGTTCGCTTTGTTAGTACTCGTCGAGCAATACAAGTCAAAAAAAATCAACAATACTTCTAAAAAAGAGGCCATTTATCATTTTTATCTGAAACATCATGCTCAAGTGAACAATTGGGATTTGGTAGATGTTTCCTGCCATCACATCGTAGGAGCGCATTTGTTCGATAAAGACAGAAGTTTATTATACGAGTTAGCAAAGTCTGAAAACCTATGGGAAAAACGCATCGCCATCATCAGCACGTTTGCTTTTATCAACATAGGCGAATTTGACGATACGTTACATATCGCCGATATCCTGCTCAAAGACAAGCATGATCTCATCCATAAAGCGGTAGGATGGGCCTTAAGAAATGTTGGCATAAAAGACCTCCAAACCGAACTTGACTATCTACTTTCAAGATACAAAAAGATGCCGCGAACCATGCTCAGATATGCCATAGAAAAGTTTGATGGAGAGCTGGGGGAGAAGTACTTAAAGGGAATGGTTTAAAATAGGTTTTTTAGCCTTCCAAAGAAAACATGCTAAAATACTTCAAACAACAAAGAGGATACCGATCTTATGAAACTTCTCGTCTCAGCCCTTGAGCCCTCAGCCAATCTTCATCTCAAAGAGGTACTTAAGCATACTCAGAATGTAGAACTGCTGGGGATATTTGATAAAAGTATCAAAGAAGGAACGCCGCTGTATGATATCAGCGAAATGGCGATCATGGGGGTGGTCGATGCGCTCAAAAAACTGCCCTGGTTTTTCAAAGTTGCAGATGAAATGGTGGAACTTGCGGCAAAGGCAGATAAAGTCCTTTTGATGGATAGCTCAGGATTCAACCTACCCTTGGCCAAAAAGCTCAAAACAAAATATCCAAACAAAGAGATCCTCTACTACATCCTCCCTCAGGTTTGGGCAAGCCGTCCAAAACGGGTAAAAAAGCTTGAAGCCTACTGTGACAGGCTGCTTGGTATCCTGCCTTTTGAGATAGACTACTATCCAAGCGGCAAAGCACAGTATGTCGGTCATCCCCTGCTCGATGAGATCCATGTTGCAAGAGACCCCGATGAGACCAAAGGCTGCATCGCCTTTCTTCCGGGAAGCCGAAGAGGCGAGATCAGCAAACTGATGCCTGTTTTTTTGGAGCTCAGACGCAAACTGGGCAATGAGATACGTCCCCTCCTTGTCATCCCGCCGCATTTTAGCAGACAGCAGATCGCCAAACTCTACATCGGAAACCGAGAATTCGAGATCGTTCGCAACACGCATGAAGCGCTTAGACGTTCCGAGTTTGCCTTCATCTGTTCGGGGACTGCGACGCTGGAAGCGGCACTCATCGGTACGCCGTTCACTCTGGCCTTCATCGCAAAAAAGATAGACTTTTTCATAGGTACAAAACTGCTTGGGATCAAACAGGTAGGACTTGCCAACATCATCCTTTCCCACTATAACGGCTCTACGCTTCACCGTGAATTGCTGCAAAAAGAGGTAACGGTTGACAATCTGCTCCAAGAGTACTACAATGCCGACCGAAAACTGTTTGCCCAAAAGGCGGGAGAGCTTAGAGATTATCTCGGATACGGCAGCAGTGGAAATGTAGCCAAGATCATTATGGAGTAAATCAATGAACTCTTCACTCTTCACTCTTCACTCTTCACTTCGTCCTTTCAAAGGACGACTATGTTAGTCCATATCTGCTGTTCGGTAGACAGCCACTATTTTTTGCAAAAACTTCGTGAAGATTATCCGAATGAAAAACTCACGGGCTTTTTTTACGATCCCAACATTCATCCATACAGCGAATACTACCTCAGACTGCTCGATGTCAAACGCAGCTGCAAGATGCTCGGTATCGACCTGATAGAAGGACCTTACGATACTGAAGATTGGCTCAAAGCAGTCAAAGGGCTGGAACATGAACCTGAAAAAGGTGCACGATGCAGTGTCTGTTTTGACAAACGCTTCGATGTATCGGCACAGAAAGCCAAAGAACTTGGCGAAAGCACTTTTACTTCCACCCTGCTTACAAGTCCCAAAAAATCGCTCAAACAACTTAAAAATGCGGGAGATGTATTGGCACAACGCGAAGGTATCGCTTTTGTGGCTCCTGACTACCGAAAAGCTTCGGGCACACAGGAGCAGAATATCCTTGCCAAAGAAGATGCACTTTACAGGCAGGATTATTGCGGATGCATCTATGGACTAACGATACAAAGAGACCAGCAGGACAAACTGGCTGATGAGCTATTTTGCCCTATCTCAGGACAGATCCAGCCTGAATCTATCGAAGCACGCGTTGAGATGTATGAAAGAAGGTGGGAACTTGAAGAAAAGAACATCCCGCACAAGATCATTAAAGAACGTTTCTTAAACTGGCGTCTGCTCAGCGGACTGCTTCGTGTAAGAAAAGATATCATTCCGGCACACTTCTTGCCCTACTCAACCCTAAAAAGTACCTATACGAGAGGGAAAATCGAATATACGATCGGCGGAGTATATCACATGAATCGTGATGAGGTACGCTTCATAACACTTGAAACCTACAACTCTCTTGCGGATACGGATTATCAAGACATCACTGAACTGATCTATCATCCCCCTACTTTTGAAGAAGAAGTAGCGCTAAGATCCCAGATCACCCATACTCCGTTTGACATGGGCTTGATCCTGGTTGTCGATGAGATCCCTCAAAATAAGATCGAAATCCTCTGCGAAAGCAAAACCTACAGCGATGTCAAGGAGAACCTTGTAGAGCTTTAGTCCATATAACACTGGGCTTATATGATTTTTAGCAAATCTTGGATAAAATAATTGCAAATTTTATCATCAAGGGTTTGATTTGCTTTACAATGTAGTTGATATTCAAAAGATTTTACCGCATCGATATCCGTTTTTACTGGTTGATCGTATCACGGAACTCAAAGAGGGAGAATATATCGAGGGTTACAAGAACATCACCATCGCTGAACCCGTATTTCAGGGACATTTTCCGGGGCACCCAATTTACCCTGGTGTTATGATCATCGAAGGTATGGCACAAGCAGGTGGCGTGCTGGCATTCAAAAGTATGGATACGGAAAGCCAGGAAGATATAAAGAACAAGGTTGTCTACTTCATGAGTATCGATAAAGCCAAGTTCAGAGCCCCTGTTACACCCGGTGATAAGCTGATTTACAAGCTTACGGTTCTTAAAAACAAAGGTGCTGTGTGGAACCTAGACGGCAAAGCGTATGTAGACGATAAACTTGTGGCACAAGCCGAGCTTAAAGCCATGATCGTCGATAAATAATTTTAAACAAGGTTTATGATGTCTATCCATCCAACCGCTATCATCGAGGAAGGTGCAAAAATCGGGAATAATGTCAAGATAGGTCCTTATGCCTATATCGGTCCGAAGGTGACGATCGGTGATGGTACATCTGTGGGTGCCCATACTCTTATCGAGGGAGACACGACGATCGGAATGAATAACCGTATCTTCTCCCATGCTGCCATCGGTACGATTCCTCAAGATCTCAAATATGCCGGTGAGGATGTAAAGCTTATCATCGGTGACAACAACATCATCAGGGAATTCACACTTCTCAATCCTGGAACTAAAGGCGGCGGGTCTGTAACGAAAGTCGGGAACGGCAATCTCTTGATGGGATATGTTCATTTGGGACATGACGTCATCATGGGAGACCATTGTATCCTGGCCAACGGAGTTACACTTGCAGGCCATGTCGAACTGGGTGATTACGTCGTCATTGGCGGTCTGACCCCAGTACACCAGTTCGTCCATATCGGTGACTATGCGATGATCGGCGGTGCTAGCGCACTTTCACAGGATATTCCTCCTTTCTGTCTGGCAGAAGGCAACCGTGCCACTCTTAGAGGCCTCAATCTCACCGGATTGAGAAGAAAGATGGAACGCGAGGATATCGATGCGCTCAAACTGGCATACAGAGAGTTGTTTGAACAAGGGCAACCGTTGCAAGAGGTTGCAGAACGTCTTTTGGAAGAAAACCGTACACCAAAAGTCAATCAATTATGTGAATTTATCGTCACCTCTAAACGAGGGATTCCTTTCACAAGAAAAGAAACAAAAAAAGAGAATATGAATGAAGAAATGTAGCTTTTGTCACAGCACCGAGAGTGAAGAAAATCCGATCATTGCCGGTGAAAGTGCCTATATCTGTTCCAACTGTGTAGTATCCGCATACAAGATACTTTTTGGGGATGAAGAGCAGGAAGAAAATCCAAAGGAGTGGGAAGCCCATACACTCTATACACCAAAAGAGATGAATACGCTGCTGGATGATTATGTGATCGGACAGGAAAATGCCAAGAAGACGTTGGCAGTAGCAGTTTACAATCACTACAAACGTATCTTCAGGCACGAAATGGTCGCAGATGATACGCAGATTGCCAAATCAAACGTTCTTCTCATCGGACCTACCGGATCAGGAAAAACCCTTTTGGCGCAGACCATCGCAAAGTTTTTGAATGTCCCTATCGCGATAGCGGATGCGACCAATCTTACTGAAGCGGGCTATGTGGGGGAAGATGTGGAGAACATCCTTACCAAACTCTATATGGCTGCCGAGGGTGATGTCCAACGTGCAGAACAAGGGATCGTATTTATCGATGAGATCGATAAGATCGCAAGAATGGGCGAAAACCGCTCCATTACACGTGATGTTTCAGGAGAAGGTGTACAACAAGCCCTTTTGAAACTGATCGAAGGATCAGTAGTCAACATTCCTCCAAAAGGCGGAAGAAAACATCCAAACCAGGATTTCGTCCAGATCGATACCTCAAACATCCTCTTTATATGTGGAGGGGCATTTGACGGTCTGAACGATATCATCAAAAGAAGACTGGGAAGCAACGTCCTTGGATTTGGCCAGGAAAAACGCAGTAAAAAAGAGGAAGGGAACCTTCTTCACTTGGTTGAGCCCGATGATCTGGTCTCTTTTGGGCTGATCCCTGAACTGATCGGACGTCTTCATGTGATCGCAACATTGGGAGAGATCACTCAAGAAGATATGGTGCGTATCCTTGTCGAACCGAAGAATTCATTGGTCAAACAGTACCAAAAACTTTTTGAGATCGATGAAGTTAAGCTGACGTTTGAAGAAGAGGCACTTTCATTGATCGCCAAAAAAGCGATCGATAGGAAAACCGGTGCAAGGGGATTGCGCTCGATCATGGAAGAGATCCTGCTTGACATCATGTATGAACTGCCTGAACTAACAGGCTATGAAGTAGTTATCACGGAAGATGTGATAAAGACCGGTGCCAAGCCTTTATATATCAAAAATAAAAAAACAGCATAATATAGGCATATAAAAAAGGAAAGTTAAATGTTTAAAAAATTATTAGGAATGTTCTCAAGCGACCTTGCCATCGACTTGGGAACAGCAAATACACTGGTGTTGGTCAAAGGTGAAGGGATCTTGATCAATGAACCCTCTGTCGTTGCTATCCAAGTCGATAAACACGGCCATCAGCGAATCCTTGCAGTCGGACAGGAAGCCAAAGACATGGTGGGTAAAACACCGGGCAATATCAGGGCGATCAGACCGATGAAAGACGGGGTTATCGCAGATTTTGAAATAACCGAGATGATGATCCGATATTTCATCGAAAAAGCGCACAAAAGAAAAAGTTTCTTCAGCCCCCGTATCATCATCTGTGTACCTTACGGTTTGACACAGGTTGAAAGAAGAGCGGTTAAAGACTCCGCTCAAAATGCAGGAGCACGCTACGTCTATCTCATTGAAGAACCGATGGCTGCAGCGATCGGTGCAGGACTTCCCGTGAAGGACCCTAACGGGAACCTTGTTGTTGATATCGGCGGTGGAACAACCGAGATCGGTGTAACTTCTCTTGGCGGTTTGGTACTAAGCAAATCGATCCGTGTTGCCGGGGATAAGATTGATCAGGCGATCGTGGATTATGTCAAAAAGAATTTCAACCTTCTTATCGGTGAGAGAGTGGCTGAAGAGTTGAAGATCAAGATCGGTACAGCTATTCCGCTAGAAACAGAACTTACGACTGTCGTAAGGGGTAGAGACCAGATCGAAGGAAGCTTGACCTCCATTGATATCACCAGTGAGCATATCCGAGCAGCGATGAAAGACTCTCTGGAAGAGATTGCCAATGCACTTAAAAGTGTACTTGAAGAGACTCCGCCTGAACTTGCCGGGGATATCGTAGAGAACGGTATCGTACTGACAGGAGGCGGTGCATTGATCAGAGGTCTGGACAAATATCTTTCAGATATCGTCAAACTGCCTGTTTATGTCGCTGAAGACCCTCTTCTTGCTGTTGCAAAAGGAACCGGAAAAGCACTTGAAGAATTAGACCTCCTACAGCAAACGGCATATGAAGACTAGAATCGTTATCATTGTCATACTACTGCTTGTTTTAATGATTCTTTTAACAAGAAACGACGAGCGTATTGCCCATACGCTCTTAGTGGTTATCAACCCTATCAAACAAAACTACAAAGATTTCACACAAGACATCGAAGATAAAACACAAAGTTATTTTTTTCAAAAAGAGACTATTGAAAAACTTGACAAAGAAAACCGTATTCTTCGTCAACGACTACTTGAACAAACACATTACATCAAACAGGTCAAAGACATTTACAGTATTCTGCCACAGCTAAGCAAAATGCCTTTGCATAACATTTCGATCACTGATACGATCTCCTATGTCAAGCTCAACAGCTTTTCTCAGATCATATTGACCAAGCCAAAAGACCTCAAGCAAGGAAAACTTTACGGGTTGATCCAAAACAATGTGGTTGCAGGAACGGCACAGGTCCATAACGATCAGCTTTATGGATACCTGACCTCGGATGATATGTGCCGTTTTGCCGTTTTTATCGGCGAGAAAAAAGCACCTGGAATTGCTATTGGACTTAAAGAAAATGAAATGCTCGTTAAATTTATTCCAAAATGGAATGAGATCAAAAAAGGTGACCAGGTCATCACCAACGGCCTTGATGATATTTTCTTTAGTGATATTCCTGTTGGGATTGTCACCGATGTTGAAGTAGAAAGTTCCTACAAAGTCGCTCGTATCAAGACTTATGCAGATGTGTTTCACCCTGAAACATTTTTTCTGATCAATGAGTCCAAAGCAACTTTGGCAGAAAACTTTGACAGCAATGCCACAAAGTTCCCGATCAATTTTGCCAGCTTAACCCTGCAAAAAAGCCATGAGAACAATGAAACCAACGTCACTGTTCAAGAGCTAAACCAGACCATACCGGAAGTATCAAGCATCCCAAAACGTATCGACCAAACACAGGAAAATACCATAGAACCGGATATTCCGTCAGAAAAACCTGAAGATACGATACTTGAAAAGCCGCATATTATTACTCAGCCAAAACCAAAGAAAGATAATAAACTGCATAACAGCCTTGATATGTTCTAATCACTCTTTTTACGATACAAAAAGCCTGAATTAAGGGCTTTTTTTATCTCTTGCGTGTATAATATCTAACTAAA
This sequence comes from Campylobacterales bacterium, assembly GCA_014763895.1. Lineage (GTDB taxonomy): Bacteria > Campylobacterota > Campylobacteria > Campylobacterales > Sulfurovaceae > Sulfurovum. Next base: position 5,352 of record JACXUM010000007.1, on the reverse strand, counting down.
AATCAAGGTTTTTCTCCATGCCAAAACGCGAAGATATCAAAACAATTTTACTTATCGGTTCGGGACCTATCGTCATCGGACAAGCCTGTGAATTTGACTATTCAGGTACCCAAGCGGCCAAAACGCTTAAAGAACTCGGATATAGGGTCGTACTTATCAACTCAAATCCTGCTACAATCATGACGGATCCCGAGTTTGCAGACAGAACATATATCGAACCGATCACTGAAGATGTAGTTGCAAAGATTATCAAGCAAGAGAATGTAGATGCAATTCTTCCAACCATGGGTGGACAAACAGCACTCAACGTTGCTATGAGCATGTACAAAAAAGGGATGCTTGATAATATCGAATTTTTAGGGGCAAACCCTGATGCGATCAAAAAAGGTGAGGATAGACATCTTTTTAATGAAGCAATGATCAAGATTGGTATGGATCTACCAAGAAGTGCCAATGCCTATAGTGTTGATGAAGCGATAAAAGTAGCAAAAGAGATCGGTTTTCCGGTAATCAGCAGAGCCTCTTTTACGCTTGCCGGTGGCGGTTCAGGTGTAGCATATAACATGGAAGAGTTCAAAGAGCTTGCTAAAACAGGTATTGAAGCAAGTCCGATCAATGAAATCGAAATCATGGAATCGATGCTTGGATGGAAAGAATATGAGATGGAAGTTATCCGTGACAGAGAAGATAACTGTATCATCGTATGTTCTATTGAAAACTTCGATCCTATGGGTGTACACACGGGAGACAGTATCACTGTTGCACCGGCTCTTACAATGACTGACAAAGAGTATCAAAACATGAGAGACGCATCTTTCAAGATCCTTCGTGAAATCGGAGTTGATACGGGTGGATCAAACGTTCAGTTCTCTATCAACCCTGAAACAGGACGTATGATCGTTATCGAAATGAACCCGCGCGTTAGCCGTTCTTCTGCGCTCGCTTCCAAAGCAACCGGTTACCCTATCGCAAAAGTTGCAACCTTGCTTGCTGTAGGATTTACCCTTGATGAAATCACCAACGATATCACTGGCACTCCTGCAAGTTTCGAACCAGTCATTGACTACGTTGTAACTAAAATTCCTAGATTTACTTTTGAAAAATTCCCTAATGCCAATTCTACTTTGACTACAGGTATGAAGTCTGTTGGTGAAGTTATGTCTATAGGAAGAACATTCAAGGAATCTTTCCAAAAAGCACTTTGTTCACTTGAAACAGGTCTTACAGGTTTTAAAACAATCGACTGTGACAGCGAAATACTTGTACGAGAGATCAGAAGACCAAATGCCGATCGTATGCTTTATGTATACGAAGGGTTTAGACGCGGTATGAGCGTTGAAGAAATTTTCGAGCTTTCAAAGATAGATCCATGGTTCCTTTATCAGTTCGAAGAACTTGTCGCACATGAAAAATCTATGGATATCGCCCTGCTTTCAGATCCTGTAAGACTCAGAGCAGCAAAAGCGGATGGATTCAGCGATGCAATGATCGCTGAGATCCTTAACAAAAAAGAAGGTCTTTCACTTTCAGAGAACGATATCTACAATGCAAGAGAAAAACAGCATGTTTGTCATGAGTACAATGAAGTAGATACCTGTGGAGCAGAGTTTAAAGCATTGACTCCATACCTCTATTCAACGACCAATATCACAAAACTTCCTAAAACTGAAACAGCAGCCAGTGATGACAAAAAAGTACTTGTTATCGGTGGTGGTCCTAACCGTATAGGTCAGGGTATCGAGTTTGACTACTGCTGTGTACATGCTGCTTTTGCATTGGAAGATATGGGTATCAAGTCTATCATGTACAACTGTAACCCTGAAACAGTTTCAACAGACTATGATACTTCAGATATGCTCTACTTCGAACCGATCGACTTCGAGCACGTCAGAAACGTCATCGAAGTTGAAAAACCTGACGGGGTAATCGTACACTTTGGCGGTCAGACACCACTAAAACTGGCTAAAAACCTTACTGCCATAGGGGCTAAGATCTCTGGTACATCTGCCAAGGTCATCGATCTTGCAGAAGATAGAGAACAGTTCTCCACATTCATCAGGGATCTTGGTCTTAAACAACCAGATAACGGAACAGCGTTTGCAAAAGATGAGGCAATGGCCATCGCAAACCGTATCGGATATCCTGTACTTGTACGCCCTAGCTTCGTACTTGGCGGTCGTGGTATGCGTACGGTTTACTCTGACAATGAACTAAGACAGTACATGGATGAAGCAGTCAGCGTGAGTAATGACGCCCCGGTACTCATTGACAAGTTCCTTGACAGTGCGATCGAACTAGATGTAGATGCAATATGTGATGGTGAAGATGTTTATATCGGTTCGGTCATGCAACACATCGAAGAAGCCGGGATCCACTCAGGAGACAGTGCTTGTTCACTCCCACCGGTTTCTATCTCTGATGAGTTGCAGGAAAAAGTGAAAGAGCAGACTGCCCAAATCGCACTTGGGTTAGGCGTTGTTGGATTACTTAATATACAGTATGCGATCCACAGAGGTGAGATATACCTGATTGAAGTAAATCCAAGAGCTTCCAGAACGGTTCCGTTTGTTTCCAAGGCTACAGGTGTTCCTTTGGCGAAAGTTGCAACAAGAGTTATGGTTCAGGGTGATCTGAAAGAAGCTCTCAAGTACTACGATACTTTCAAAGTGGTAAACTTTGATAAAAAGATCATGGAGCCAAACCTAAAAGGTCACGTTGCGGTTAAAGAAGCGGTCTTCCCATTCAACAAACTTCCGGGATCAGACCTCATCCTTGGTCCTGAGATGAAGTCTACCGGTGAAGTTATGGGTATTTCGGACAACTTCGGGATGAGCTTTGCAAAAAGCCAGTTTGCAAGTAAAAACAATATCCCACTTTCGGGTAAACTTTTCATCTCTCTCACAGAGATCGACAAACCATTTGCCGGTGAGATCGGTAAGATGTTCGTTGATCTTGGATTTGAGATCGTTGCCACTTCAGGGACACATGATGCACTTGAAGCTGCAGGCGTACCATCAACTAAGGTGCTTAAGATCAGCGAAGGACGTCCGAACATCGACGATATGATCAAAAATGGAGAGATCGCCCTTGCGATCAACACCAGCGATAACAAATCAAGCAAAGATGATGCAAAAACGATCAGACAGTCCGTTCTTTCCAATCATGTCGCTTACTTCACTACGATTGCAGCCGCCAGAGCAACTGCAATGGCAATTAAAGAGCTTAAAGAGCATGGCGGAGAGCTTGAACCTAAAGCGATCCAAGACTACCTTGCATAAGAGCTTTTGAGCTCTTGGCAATCTTCTATACATATATTTTGAATATCATTAAATTTAGATCAATTATCAAAATACCATTTAGCATTGGAATCATTGTACATACTATTATTTCATTGTTTCTTATAAATTCCAATACACTAAATTTTAAGTGTATTTGTTCTGAAATAAGTTGCTATCAATTAGTTATATTAGACATTCCATTCTCAATTTTTTATCTCTGGAGAAATCAATTCATTGTAACAATATATCTATCAGTGTTAGATTACACTTTTAAAACATCCTGCTTTGCTTTTCATATAAAACCTTCTTCACATACACGAATGTGTGGGAACAAAAGATGCATCAAGATCTAAAAACAATATATATCATACCAATATTGCATTGCTACTAAAAAATATTTTTTATGTTAGAATTGAAATATGTAATAATAAGGTAGCATTATGTTCAAGCATAAAGTTTTTCAAAATATATTAGATTATCTTGATCCGCTTAGACATGAGACCAATGCTGTAAAAAATGATTTTAAAGAATGGGATAAAACTTCCCAGGTCCTTCAAATTCGTTCCATAACCCTTTTAACAGCATCCCTTTACATTATCTATGCTGGGATGGACCATGAAATTTTGGTTGATGAAGCGCTCTCATTTGCAACTTTTATGCATTTATATTTTTTGCCCATCCTGCTTTCCTTGATAGCAATCATCTCTTTTTCCCAAAAATTATACAAACCGATGATAGGGCTGCTTATGTTGGCTCCGGTTATAGCCAACATCGGAAACTTATATCTTAATACCATGTTACGTACCGGATCAGAGCATCTTTCAGAAATTTATTTGCCTGAAATTTATTTGAGTATGATTTGGATTTTTGCTATTTCAGGATTAAGATTTTATGAAGCACTTATCAGTGGGATGACCACTTTCATTATATTTTTGGCTTATCAAAGTTCGATAGATATTCCAAAAGAAATTTTTTATCTACATTTTTTGTGGATTTTTATAATGGCCTGAATATTTTAGACAGCCAAATCCTCAGATTTATTTCCCAATGATATAATAAATGAATTGAAAACGGGAGATAAAAATGGCTAGAAAAAAGTCAGACCTACAGTGTAGAGCAGAAGACGAAAATTGTCTTAGAGCTGCTCAAAGAAGAACAAACAGTAAGCCAGTTGGCTACCAAATATAAAGTGACTGCTAAATCAATAACTAATTGGAAGAAGCAGTTCTTAGAGAACGCATCCAAAGCCTTTGAAGATGATGCATCCAGTAAAGAGCAGCAAAAAGAGATAGACAAGCTCAAAGCTGAGAACGATGAACTTGCAAAAACACTTGGCAGAACCACCGTTGAGAGAGATTGGGCAGTGGGAAAGCTAAAGAGCTTGGACTTATCAAATAAGAAATGTCTTGTCGACTCCAAGCTCAAGATATCAAAGACAAGACAGTGTCAGCTGTTAAAAGTGAGCCGTACCTCACTCTACTACAAACCACGACCGATGTCCATCAGGGATAAAAAGATCCTTGATGCTATCGATGAGATCTATACCGATAACTCAGAGTATGGCTATCGGATGATCCATAGGCAACTACTCGAAGACGGTCATTCCATTGGTAAGGACAGGGTGCTGAAGTATATGGGAGTGCTAGGCATACAGGCGATCTACCCAACCAAGAAACGTGTGACATCGCTTAAAAACAGCGAACATAAGATCTATCCGTATCTTCTCAAAGAGTACTGGACAACCGTTGGTAAGACCAAACAGGTGCAGGTCGATACTGCAAATGAAGTATGGAGCGGTGATATCACCTATATCAGAACCAACGGAGGCTTCATGTATCTGGCTGCCGTCATTGACTGGCATACCAGAGCTATCCTCTCGTATAAGCTATCCAATACGATGGATGCGACATTGGCTACTGAAGTACTGGAAGATGCACTGAGCAGGTATCCTGCGCCGAAGATCTTCAACTCAGATCAGGGCAGCCAATATACCAGTTATGAACATACGCAGATGCTCAAAGATCATGAGATACAAATCTCAATGAACGGTAAAGGAAGGTCAATAGACAATATC
>JACXUM010000022.1 GCA_014763895.1 Campylobacterales bacterium | reverse complement strand
ATATAAGAATGATTACTATCTGTGATCCCTATAGTCCCTGCGATCTCTATCTCTATCTCTGACATGATGTCTTCTGTCATATCTCTGATAGTAGCGACCACCATGGTATCTGTGTCCTCTATAATGGTAGTATCCGTCTCTCCAAACACCGCCATAATAGTATCTTCCATGATAATAATAATATGGACGATCATAATATCTTGGATAATCATAAGATGCAACAACTATCGCTCCGACAGCTGCTCCCGTTGCAAATGCTCTTTCTTCTGGAGTACAGGCAGTCAAAAACAACATACCAGAAATTAGCCCCACCGTACCTAAATGTTTAACTGTTAGAATTTTCATAACGACTCCTTTTTGTTCAGTTACTCTATATTATAGTATAAATGTGTAGCTATTGTTTAGAAGTATCGAAAAAAATTATTAATCATTACAAATAAATTTATTTTCTTCTGCTTCTATAATTGACGTTGCCGCCTTTACCTTGAGAATGGCAGCTGTCACAGATTGAAAAACGATAGGAGAAATCCAATACTTTTCCGCATTTTCGGCATTGTTTGACAAAATGGCCTTTTCTAAGAGAGTTTTCTATAAACGTATTAAGCCTTCCTCTGGCTTCTATTGCTTTTTGCGTATCTTCAAAAAGATCAGGAAATTTAAAAGAGAGCCAGAGATAAAGAGAAATTTCTCTAACCCTGTCTTCAGCATTGAGTAACATATCATTGGTCTGTGCAAATGCAGGGAGATCACGTGGTGGAATATATGCAACCTTGCTGCCGGCTTCAATCTGTCTGATATAGCGGTGCAGTACTGATTCGATATAGGGTGAAGAGATGCTTGCTGGTGCACATGAGAGATAGTATCGTGTACGAAGATCAAGGTTATATTCGCTGACGATGGCAGCTATCTCTATCATAGAGTCAATGTTTGCAGCTACAAAAGGTCCTTCAAACTCCATATTTTCCGCAAAGAATCCTAAAATATCCAAAAGGTTATCTGTTTCAAGAATCTCTCCTATCAGCATAACATGTTCCAGGCTTGCCATGACAGATACAGGAAGCTGAAGTTCGGGAAGAGGTGTGTACAACATTTGTTCGATGTTAAAAAGGGTGTTTTCCTCAAGTGCTCCTACATAGCCTTTTTCTTCTATGCCGTATCTTCCCGCCCGTCCAGCTATCTGTAATACCTCAGTTGGATGAAGTTCTCTGCGTCGTAAACCGTCAAATTTATTGTCTTTTGCAAATAGGATTGTTTTGATAGGAAGGTTTAGTCCCATCGCTATGGCATCGGTAGCAACCAGAATGTCACTTTCACCTTCCCTAAACCTTCGTGCTTCTTCTCTTCTGACTTCGGGCGAAAGATTACCGTAAACGACCGAAACATGATAACGGTCGCTAAGCTGTTGTTTCAGTGCAAGGACTTCGCGTCTTGAAAAAGCTACGATTGCGGTTTTCTTTTCGATTTTTCGTATGGAAACAGGATGTTCCATCATTACCAGTTCATTTTTTCTTTCAAATTCGATAATCTCCAGCTCTTCTTCAAGATAGTTGCAAAGTTCCACAATGGCGGGTAGGGCATCACTTGATCCTGTCAAGATAACGGTCTTTGCAGGTGCACCGATGAGTGCATTTGCCCATGCCCAACCCCTGTCCCTATCAGCGATCATCTGTATCTCATCGATCACGCAGACATCGACATCAACAGAAATGTTCATCATTTCTATCGTGGAGCTGATATGGGTCGATTCTGTGTCGATAATCTCTTCTTCGCCGGTAATAAGGGAAACGTGGACCCCCTTATTTTTGAGGTTTTCATATCCTTCCAAAGCCAAAAGACGCAAAGGGGCAAGATAATAGCCTGTATCCGCACTTAAAAGTTTTTCAAATGCTGCATAGGTTTTTCCACTATTTGTCGGGCCTACATGGAAGATGATCTTTCGTTTGAGACTTCTTGCAAGAGGGAAAAGGTTTTTGAAATCCCGTATGGTTTTTGCAAGCAGTTCTTCACGTTTTTGTTTGGCTAAAAGGGGCTTGATATATTCTGAAAAATGATAAAGGATCCGCCTTTTGATCTTCTCTTTGAACTTGAGATTATGTGAACTTCGTATCTGCGGTTCAACAAAACGGATAATGAATTCCTGAAATACCTCTTCTTTCACATTGATTTTTTCACACAAAGAGGCCATTTCATCATAAACTTCATCGACCGCGATTCTAAAATGCTCGATTAATTCATCATTGACCCGGTTGATATCGTCTTTGACTGGAAGATCTTTTTCTTGCCAAATCAGGCTGAAAAAGAATGGCTTTTCGTATGAGACGGAGGTATTGTAAAATATGCGTGTCCCGAAGAGATCATCAAATTTCTCTTTTTCTATCATAATATGATAGGTGCTTTCAAAAATATGATATTTATTGCTAATATTTGTTAATATGTTTTCAATGATTTCGAAGGGGAGAGGTGCATGGTATAAAGGTGTATCCGGGCTCATTTGCTTCAACGCCTGAATCATTTCATCCTCGTTGAGATAGAGGTGTTCGGTTCTGATCAGTTTACTAATAAATGATTCGATTTCCTCAGTTTTATGAGATATGGTACTCTCTTTGATGGTTTTGAGTTTTTCCAGGATCTGTTGTTCGTTGTCCGAAGCCAAGAGCAATTCCATATCGATGGGGTGGGTTGTACAAAGCAGTAATTTATTGAAATCAATATTTTGAAAATGGAACAGAAAACTATGATAGAAGGTCATTTCATTGAGAGAGTTAAATTCGACATCTAACTCTTTTTCACATTTTCCAAGCTTTTCAATCATACGGATATAATGAAGTTTATTGATGATCTTTTCCTCGGTGATCTTGGACGCTTTAACATCCAAGAAGGATTCAAGGATCAGATTTTCTTCATGTTTTGTATGTTCGATATCCTCTAGTATTCCAATGATCATATCCGTTTTATCAGACTGTAGATTATAAAGAGTTTCAGTGTGTGGAAAAGACTTGGTATGTTGTGTAAGATGGGTAACGATCATCTCTCTTTCATGTGCTCCGCCTTCACTCCAGATGCGTCTTAGGGTGCGTACCATCTCTTCTTTTTTAAAATTGGGGAGTCTGATACCAAGGATCATCATCAGTTCGATGAGTTTATCTTCATTGAGTGTTGCGATACCTTCCTCAAAAGGAAGTCCATTAAAGTAGTTGCGTATTTTATTATTAAGTTTAATGAGATATTTTTTCTTTTTCTTTGCCATATGAATCTATTCTGATTTAATTTTTCTAAGTATAGCATGATTTGATAATGAGATAAGGTTTTGATATTTAATTCAATGAAGCAGCAAGTTAATTGTATTCTACTTACATCAAATATATATTTATGAGGATATTGAACTCTTGTTTACTATTCAGTCCAATTATTACGCTATAATACCAGCTGATTTAAGCGTACATCGGTCAACGACTCAAATTTTCTACAAAATAAAACAACACTAACTAAGCCTAAGACCGACCTATATACTTGATAAGGTAGGCTCGTTCACAAGGTATAATACAATGTCATTTACAAATCTGGGGTTATCAGAACCCTTACTTAAAGCTATCAAAGAGCAGGGGTATACTACACCTACGCCCATACAGAAACAAGCCATTCCGGTAATCATACAAAACAAAGATATCCTAGCCGCAGCGCAAACGGGTACAGGAAAGACAGCAGGATTTACGCTTCCTTTGCTTGAAAGACTTGCCCAAAACAAACCTAATATGAATAAATATCAAATACGTGCTTTAGTTTTAACCCCTACACGTGAGCTTGCAGCACAAGTTGCAGAAAGTATCAAAGTGTATGGAAAATATACGCCTTTTACCTCTACGGTTATATTTGGTGGGGTGGGTATCCATCCTCAGCTTGCTGCCATCCGAAAAGGTGTGGATATCGTCATCGCAACACCTGGAAGACTGCTTGATATCGCAAGTCAGAAGGGTATAGATTTTTCTAAGTTGGAATGTCTGATTCTGGATGAAGCGGATCGTATGCTCGATATGGGTTTCATACACGATATCAAGAAACTAATGAAGCTTATGCCACAAAAGAGACAAACTTTACTCTTTTCAGCAACCTTCTCGCCTGAGATCAAAGTACTTGCAGCTGGATTACTTAAGGATCCTGCACTTGTAGAAGTTGCAAGAGAAAACACTACTGCTGATCAGATATCACAAGTGGTACACTTCGTCGACAAAACACGTAAAAAAGAATTGCTTTCACAGCTGATAAAAACCAAAAAATGGCAGCAGGTATTGGTTTTTACGCGTACCAAACATGGAGCCAATAGATTAACCACACAGCTTGAAGAATCAGGCATATTGGCAGCAGCCATACACGGGAATAAAAGTCAAGGAGCCAGAACGAAGGCTCTTGCAGATTTTAAAGAAAAGAAGATCAGGGTACTTGTGGCTACGGATATTGCCGCAAGAGGTATAGACATAGATCAGCTTCCTCATGTAGTCAACTATGAGCTTCCGAATGTGCCTGAAGACTATGTGCATCGCATCGGCAGAACAGGGCGTGCGGGGAAAGAAGGGGAAGCGGTCTCTTTGGTCTGTGTGGATGAGCATAAACTTCTTGCAGATATTGAAAAATTTATTAAAGCTCCAATTAAAAAAGTGGAAATTCCAGCTTTCGCCCCAGATCCAAGTATCAAAGCAGAGCCTATTCAAAACGGAAGAGGAAAAAACAATCAAAGAAGTACTTCTCGTCAAGGTAGTAATCGGGGCGGAATAGCGTCTCAGCATTCGAAATCAACACGAAGCGGATCGGCTAAAAAATCGAATTATCGTGAAAATAAGAGGTAAACAAATGAAAAAAATTTTTAAATTCCAAGATGAAAAAAACATCCAGACCGTGTACTTGAATCTATAAAGCATGAGATACGCAAATATGCAAAACGTGAATCAAAAAAGAAGTTACCCGATAATGAATTGATGTATTGGGATTTTGACTGTCGAATCGGGCAAGATGCCAATAGCGCTAAAACTGTGAAATTTGAAGAACTTGCCAAAGCTTTGGACAAGGCGAAAGAGTCCGGTTGGATGGAATGTTATGTTGAAATACTTTCAAAAACAGTCGATAAACCTGTAAAAACGATCCATTCCAATCTATAAAATTATAATAGGATGAAGTTTTAAGGTAAGACAGAAGGTGATCAAATGATAAGAGAATTGAAATGGATTTTTCTTATAATCATTATGGGATTTTTTATGAGCGCTTGTGCAACATGGAACGGTATTAAACAAGACTCGAACCATGCATGGAAAAGTACGAAAAAAGCAGTGCATGATGCGACTGCTTAACTAAATTTATAAGTGTTGATGTTTGCTTTTTATCGCTTCGTATTCTGGGCTTAGTGTGAACATCAGTTTGAGGTCAGCCGGTATTGAAGCATACTGATAAGCTTGTTCTTCAGTAATTTTCCCAGCCAATGTAAGATTGAACAAAGCTTGATTGAATGTAATAGAATGGAACATGGTTCCCTCTTTAGCCATTGCATCAGGAAGTTCATTATCCCGTTTGCTTCTGATAAGTTCTTGGATCTGAGGACTTCTAAACATTAGCTCAACAGCCGGTATCATATCTCCGGATGTCCCTTTGATAAGACGTTGCGATATGACTGCTTCTATGTTTGCAGCCAAGGTTGCACGGATACGGTTTTGTTCTTCGCTTGGGAATATTGCGATCATCCTGTCAATGGTTTCTCGTGCATCCAATGTGTGGACTGTAGAAAAGACAAGGTGACCGGTATTAACAGCCTGCATAATACTTTCAGCCGTTGCAATATCTCTAATTTCCCCAACTACGATAATATCCGGATCTTCACGCATTGCTGCACGCAAGGCAGTAGCAAAACTATTGGTATGCTTACCAAGTTCTCTTTGTTCGATGATGGCCTTCTTGTCGTCATGAATATACTCGATTGGATCTTCAATGGTGATAATATGATGGGGGTAATTCTTGTTGATCTCCTCAATAATGCTTGCAAGAGTAGTGGATTTACCGCTTCCTGTGGTACCTGTTATGAGTACAAGGCCTCGTCTTAGATGTGTTAGGTTTTCTAATGATGAAGGAAGATTTAATTCTTCAAACGTTTTAATTTCCTTGGGAATCAGACGCATTGCAATAGAATAACCGTCTAAATGCATATAGATATTGACACGGAAACGATAATTTTCATTTCTTTGGTAAAGACCGTCAAACTCTTTTGTATTTTGGAACTCATTATATTTACTTCCCATGATTACTTCAACCAACCCATTCATGATTTGACTGGGAACAACTTCATTTGATAAAAGAATAATGTCACTTTTTACACGCGCATGAATGGAACTGTTACTTTTAAGATGTAGATCCGCTCCCTCTACTTCAATCAGCATATCAAGCCATGCATTCAATTTTCCTAAAAGGGTTTGTTTGTCTAAATTCATTTTGATTATTTCCTTCTCATTATTGCTCAAAATATATTCTACTATTTATTTAGGCTAAAAACAAATGAAATTTGAAAGATGTTACAATATAACTAAAATAAGAAAAGAGGCAAAATCAGATTATGCAAAACAAATATGTAGGGGATGTAGGAGATTTTGGTAAATTCCAGCTTTTTCGATATTTGTTCAATCATGAAGAGAGTCCTCTAAATGGCAAAGCATTGGCCCAAATATGGTTTATGTATGATGGGGAGGGTGAGAAGGGCAGTGATGGTAAATATATAGATTATTTTGAACGTATGCATGGAAGCGATGAGTATTTGGAATATTCGCTTTTGGATCTGATCATGCGTCAAAAGAGGGAAGTGGAAGAACTTGAAAAGCTTAAACTGATTCAAAACGTAAAATTTTATTATGAAAAAGTACCAAAAGCACTTGAAGATCGCTATCTTTGGCTGAATCATGCACTGACGTTTGCCAACAAATCTCAGATCATTGCAGTTGCTCCGGATAATGGTATGGCATTACGATGTAATCGTCAAAAGATGTCTTTTGAATTTTTGGCAATGCATGAGCATTATAGACAAAAGGTCAATCCCCATAAATATATTTTTGCGGATGAATTACGTTTTTCTTTTTATGTAAAAATGGAATTATTAAGGAAAGTCTTCAATACAGACTTGAGATGTTCCACAATGAATTTTTTAAGTTTTGGGAGATTTTTAATTGAACCCTCTGAATAAACCCACAAAAACTTATTCATCAGTACCTATACGGTAAAATAAGATATCTAACTAATTTTTTCGATTACGCACTGGAATATCAGGGAGGAAAGCGGAGTACTCAGTTTTTGAGTGAGATGAAAGTTCTTATCCTGTTTGATGCTATAGAAGCGATATTAATCGAAAAAGGGATATGCAAACCCAAAATAGTATCTGCAGCTTCAATCGGTTTACTGTTGGCGGCACCTGCGGGCAATTCAGGTATGCAGATGATGGGTCAGGGTGGTCAAAATAAAATGTCAAACAACAATCCATACTGTCCTCATAAAATGGGCAAGAACAAAATGGCCGGTAAGAAACAGAATTCACCGTTTCTTATCAAGTTCGGATTACCTCATATGACAAAAATGGTTATGCAACACTGGGATGAGCCGGCATTTGCTCTTACTAATGAACAAAAAGAACAGCTTTTAAAGGTAAGAAAGGAAACAATGGGCGCAGTGATACAGATCAAGCCGGAAGTCATTGCGCTTAGAAATGAAATTGTATCAGCAGGTACATCAGGTGCAAGTGCAGACAGTTTGAAAGAGAAAGTTGAAAAACTGGCTTCATTGGAAGCGAATGCTACGATGGTTCAACTGAGATGTATAGAAAAGACAAAAGAGATATTAAATAAAGATCAGCTTTTATTTCTTCTATCTCATCGCAAAAATAGAATGGGCATGAAACCAAATAATAATATGTAAAAACACAAGAATATCATTACATTGTAGAAATCTTTCTATTGTGTAATGAAAAATATACATTGGTTAACATAATATAAATTCTATTAAAAATATATTTTTGCAAATATCAACCCACTTTCCATTTTGTAAATATAGTATATAAAGAACCCAAAAATGTCAAAAATTTTTTATTTAATTTTTTAAGTTTAACTTTCTACACAATGTTGCCTGATGAAGTAATATGAAATACCTTTCACTTCTTTGCTCTGAGTAAAAAGTATTTTTGATTCTATGTTTTAATATTTTTAACTATAAATAATTTTTTGAAATGAAATTTTCTTTCCCCTGTCGCTATCATCCTTTCGGATTGTATTTATATATTATAGAATATTAAATAGGTTCGATTTGTGCATAAAGAAAAACACATGCGGCCTATTAATGAAGATGCAAATTAACGGTTTTATTCCTCATCTATACCCGCTCTCCATCTTGATCAAATTCAAAAAATGCCTATAATAACCGTAGATACGGACTTTAAATATATTTAAAAGAACAAATGTTCATTTTATTTTTTATCTATTTTACAATTAGTGAACATTTGTTCATAAAAATAAATGCGCAAAAAAATATTAGTGAACAAATGTTCACTTTGTTTTAAATAGAATAGTTTGACAAATGAACAATTGTTCACTATAATATGCAAAAAAGGAGTCTGAATGTACGCTGAGAGCGATGTTTCCCTGCCATCCAAGGGAAGTAAAACCAAAGAGAAAATACTCAAAATTTCACTTAAACTCTTCTCTAATAAGGGTTACAAGGCAACTACGGTTAGAGATATAGCAGGAGCCATGGGTGTAAAGCAAAGCGCACTTTACAATCACTTTAAAAACAAGGATGAGATACTGGAAACTTTGGTATCGGATCTAACCTCCTCCGCGATAGTGACCATATTTGAAGGTAAAGAGAGCCAGGAGCTCTATAAACAGGGGAAATCCCTTTTAATGTCTATTGCTACGGTATTTAAGCTTTTGAGCTTTGACAACCAGAATGAGGCACTTTTCAAGCTTATGATGCAGGAAATATTGCTTAATGAGCGTATTCGCGAGATCTATAACGAATATTTCTATCAAGAGAATGTTAAAAAGCTCTCTGGTCTTTTCTTTTTAATGATGCAGAACGAGATGATCAAGTCTTCTGATCCATTATTATTGGCAAATGAGTTTTTTTCACCACTTTTTTTCTACCAAATGCAGGTTTCTTTGCTAAAATTAGACAAAAAATCGACCTCTTCGGTGGTTTCACTCTTCGAGAAACATGTGGATTACTTCTGGGATTCGATTAAAATTGAAAGGCAAGGCACGCTTTTCTAGTAATATACTAATAAATACTATAAAATAGATATTTAAAAATATTAAAAAGGAATGGTAGGATAATGAATAAAGATCTCTTTGAACATAAATCAAAATCTTGGGATATGAATAGCAAACGTGTTCAGAATGCCAAAAGCATTGCAGAGTTAATAGTAAAAAATATAAAATTAGGCAAATCTATGGAACTGATGGATTTTGGTGCAGGAACCGGGCTTTTGAGTTTTTTGATCGCCCCTTTTGTGGATAAGATCGTTGCGGTGGACAACTCCCCTTCCATGTTAAAAGAGTTTGAAAACAAATGTGATGAGTTTGTTTGTCAAACAGAGATTATTCAAAAAGATCTCAGTATCGAAAGTTTGGATAGAAAATTCGATGGGATCATCTCTTCTATGACGATCCATCATCTTGAAGATATCATTGCCCTTTTTTCCAAACTTTATGATATGCTGCGTGAGGGCGGTTTTATCGCGATTGCCGATCTTGATATAGAAGATGGGAGTTTTCACAGTGACAATACAGGTGTTTTTCATCACGGTTTTGACAGAGAGGCGCTGGAAGTCATTGCAGAGAAAGCAGGGTTTAAAGAAATCAAATTTGATACGGCCAGTACGATCAGCAAGCCGCACCGTGATTTTACCGTCTTTTTAATGACGGCAAAAAAATAAGATCAAGCACTTTAGTGTTTTTTGATCTCAGCTACGATCACACCTCTGAGTGATCCTTCGGTGAATCCTGTAGCCTGGTCTTTTGTATAATTGACTTTGAGTGAAGCTTGGATGTCAGGACTTAGTTGGGTACCGTGACATTTTAAGCAAGGAGCCTCAGTGATAAGAGGTTTATAGAGTCTTGTTACATTGCCCTCTTCTACCACTTTGATATCTGTCGGAGTAAATGTCTTATCAGCGATCGCTTTTTCATAGTCTTGCATCACTTGTGTATCGATCGCATCCGGAGCATTGCCTTCATTTCTGGTTTTAAGTGCCGTACGTCTAACTGATGCATAAGTCGGAAGTTTTTGGTTGACTTCTTTGGTGATCTCCATCGCTTTTGCCGTACAGAAACCTAAAGCACTCATACCGGAGGGATCGGCTTTCATCTGGGCCTGTAATTGAGATTTGAGTGCTTCACCCAACATTTTGATATATTGAACACCCTCTTGTTTAGTTGTCATAGGAGCTGTTGCATTTTGATCTGCAGCGAACAATGAGGTTGCCAATAGTGCTGAAAGTAAAATGGTTTGAAGTTTCATGATATTTCCTTTTTCTATTTGATCGATTTGTTAAGATTATAGATATTTTTCCTTAAGATCGCTTAGTAATCTTGGTTGCGGTCAAAAAAATATACTCTTTTCCGGTGATGGTTACACGAAATTTGTGTTGCTGCAAATACTTTTTACAGAACATGACATCATTAAAGAGCAGAGACATTTCACTCATGGCATAATTGGGGGCTTTTGCTCCATAGATCATCTCTCCCCCTATCCATCTGCTGTTTGGAAATCCAAGAATTACAGAACCATCCTCGGTTAGATAATTCTGGATCAATGACATAAAAAAGGGTTTAAAGTTGATTCCTGGGCTTTGCAGGGTTCCGATACTGATAAGCAGATCGAATTTTCCAAGATCCAGAGTATCCAGATCATTAATATTATGGGCATGGAACTGCACATTGGATTCTGGAAATGAATTTTGGGCATGAGTGAGCGCGGTTTGGCTGTGATCGATACCGACCAGTATCATGTGTTGATAAGTTTGGGAATCTACTATTTGGCGAATGGTTTCAAACTCATCTGCTTTGTTGATGCCAAGATCCAAAATACGTTTTTTGTTTTGAATATCCACATTTTGCAGCGCTTGTCTGTAATAATACAAAAAAGCAGGCTCTTCCATCTTATGGATACCAAAGAAGAGTGAATCCGTGCCGTATTTTTCCTCTTTTGGCCTGTTTGTTTGCAAATGAAAAGAGTCTTCTCTGAGCAGTTTTTTAAAACGGATTTTTACCAAAGGATATACACTTTGTCTGGGAGTAAGCATTTTGCACATCAGCAGTTGGGCAAGGTCGGCCCATGCTTTATAGCCTCTATAGATATAATTTTGACCGTCAATGGAAACCAGACAGCCGGCATATCCTTCATAGAGATCGGGATCGATCACATCAAAAGATATCTCTTCATCTTCTTTGTAAATTGCAACCTTTTTTTGAAGAATACTGATAATATCAAGCATGCTTTGCGTTGTAAATTTCAATAAAAGCCTTTTTTTTAGACCAATTTTACCATAATGAATAAGGGAGTATGCCTTCCTATCTTAGTTGGGAAAGGGAGGGAAGACTAAATAATAAATAGTACGATTTAGTGTCTTTTGATAGGAAGGTTGAAAAAAGTATAGCTGCTAAGTATGAAATTAGTGTGAATTTAACTGAATTGTTTGATATTTTCTCCCATCTCAAGGGAGAAAAAGTTTTAAAATTTATTTGGCGGTATTACATTTCATATTCATTCCATTGCCATTGCATTTCATCATACCTTTATTAGGATTCTGCATTTGCTGCATTTGGTGCTGATGGAATTCTTCGGGGGTTATTTTTCCGTTTTTATCGGTATCTATATCTCCAAATGACGGTGCATTCCCGGCATTTTTCATCATTCTCCCTTCCTCCGCACGTTCGTTCATACGTTTGGCACGTGCTTCCAGAAATTCATTTTCAACAATTTGTCCGTCATTATTGAGATCACAATCAGAGAATTGGGGCATTTGTCTCATACGCATTTTGCCCATTCCCATTCCTCTTCCCATACCCATGCCAGGTCCATTGCCACCGCATTTCATGCCTTGGCCTTGCATCATCATACCTTTGTTGGGATTTTTCAGTTGCAGGATTTGGTGATGTCTAAACTCTTCAGGAGACACTTTACCGTTTTTATCGGTGTCTATATCGGCAAATGACGGTGCATTGCCGGCATTTCTCATCATTCTGCCCTCTGCGGTCCGTTCATCCATACGTTTTTTGTGGCCTTCTAAAAATTCGGTTTCATTGATCTGACCATCAGAATCAAAGTCATAATAAGAAAATTTTGGCATTTGTGCGATGCGTTTATCAACTTCTGCATCAAATGCCGCTTTTTCATTGGCAGGTACGTTTCCTTCCATCTTTGCAAGATCTTGATTTGACATTGTAGAAAAATCAGTTGCAAATCCTAATGTTGTAGCCAATGCCGCAATTACCATCAGTTTTTTCATTGTCTATCCTTTCGTTATAATGTTGTATGAATCGAAACCATTATAATGGATTTGTGTGAACTGTTTGTGAAATGTTGTTTACTCTTTGTAAATTTTGGCTATGATGCCGACAAAGAGTGTAGAAGGTATAGTATGGCAAAAAAGTATGACCTTATCGTTGTCGGTTCCGGAGCTGCGGGTATGATCGCGGCGATCACTGCGGCACGCAACGACGGCAAGAAGGTACTGCTTTTGGAAAAACTCTCGCAGCTGGGTGCCAAGCTCAAAGCCACCGGAGGCGGACGCTGCAATCTGACCAATACGCTTGACAATGAAACCTTTATGGGCCGTTTTGGAAGAGATGGCCGTTTTATGTCTCCTGCTTTGGCAGCATTTGATCACCAAAAACTGATCGCTTTTTTTAAAGAGATAGGCGTTGAAAGTCATGCGCCTGACGGATACAGGGTATTTCCCGTGACGCATAGTTCGAGTACCATCATCAACGCGCTTAAAGATGAGATGGGGAAAGCCGGTGTAGAGGTGCTGTGTTCCCAAAAGGTCGAAAAACTTGAACATGACGGCACGAGGGTTACGGGTGTAAGCACACAAAATGATACTTTTCATGCTCCACATATTGTCATCGCGACAGGCGGTATGGGCTATCCGATGTTGGGTGCCGAAGGTGACGGGTATGCTTTGGCTGAATCTGCCGGACATAAGGTAACAGAACTCTACCCTGCCATGATGCCCCTTAAAACGAAGGAAACATGGGTTGCTGAATGCAGGGCAGACACGATACCGGCGGTCGAAATGTTTGTAGATATTAAAAAATATAACAAATTAAAAGCCAAAGGAGACCTGATCTTTACCAAAGATGGCATAAGAGGACCGGTTGTTTTGGATTTTTCCCGTGAGATAACGCCGCTTTTGAGCAAATTTGATGAAGTTCCCCTCCTGATGAATCTTACCAAAGGGATGAACGAAGAGCAGATACGAAAACACTTCAAGGATGAGCTTACTAAATATCCGCATCGCTCGACACTGGAATTGGTTTCTACCCTGATCCCAGAATCCGTTGCCAAAGAGATATGCAACCTCGCAGAGGCCGATCCTACACTAGGTTTTAACAAACAGCAGGGGGTTGCCAGAGACAGGCTTATCAAACTTTTGGCATGGACTCCGCTGACGGTCACGGGGCATGAGGGATTCAAAATGGCAATGATCACCCGGGGAGGTGTCAGCCTCAAAGAGATCGATCCCTACACCATGCAGAGCCGTAAACTCAAAGGGCTCTATTTTTGCGGAGAGGTCATGAACCTAGACGGTCCTTGTGGCGGATATAATCTTCAGTGGTCTTTTGCCAGCGGATATCTTGCGGGCTTGCTGCATTAACTTCAAACATATTCAAAATTATAAGAAATGTGAATGTTTCTACATTAACATTTTTTTGGCTACAATGGTCAAATGACTATACTGTGAACATCATGATGATGAAAAAGACCTTGAGGCATTGGAATTTCCCTGACCTCTAGCAGAGATAGAAGGATATACCTATGACAATTGAAGAACTGAAAAAATATAATGGACGCAACGGTTCGAAAGCTTATATAGCCTATAAGAATGTTGTTTATGATGTGACACAAAGCCCGTTATGGCAAGAGGGTGAGCATGAAGGTCTGCATTATGCGGGAGAAGATTTGACTATCCAACTCTCCGGTGCTCCCCATGGCGAGGAAGTTTTCAAAAACTTTCCTGTCGTTGATACACTGGAAGCCTATGAATCGCAAAACTCTACGATCTCTTCTCTCCCATGGACCTTTAAAATGAAGGTTGAAAGGTGGTATCAAAAGTATCACCCCCACCCCATGACTGTTCATTTTCCGATCGCACTGCATCTTTTTGCGGCAGGATTGGATCTCTTATTTTTATATGATCAAAAAGAAGCCTATGCCTTGAGCGTATTTTATACCTTTTTGGTCGCCACGATCATGGGATTTGTGGCAATGATACCGGGCATCTTGAGCTGGTGTGTCAATTATAATCTTTCGACCTATCCTCCTTTCATCATCAAACTTATCGTTTCGATCCTAACGCTTATACTCGGAATACTCAATATCGGTATTTATCTGGAAAATCCGGACATCGTCTATAGCAGCTCCGCATTTGGGATAATCTATCATGGCATCGTTTTGCTCACCGGTCTGAGTGTCATAGTTTTAGGATACTATGGAGGCAAGATCACATGGGGTGATCACTCCAAAATGAAAACCGGGCAAACTATAAAAGATATCCATGAAAATGAGGGTATATTACTTAAAATCCCCGAGGAAAAGAACGAACTTCTCAAACAACAAGATCATCAAGGACTTGCCATTCTCATAGGAGGGGCAGCAGGTTCTGGGATCGATACTATAGAAAAAATACTTTCAGAAGCTTTCAAAGCCTACGGATATTATGTCTTTTCTACCAAAGAGTTTATGTCACGTGTACGCGGGGGAAGCAATTCGACATTGATACGCATCAGCGATACACCAGTCCATGCACCATGCTGGAAGGTCGACGTCTCCATTGCCATGGATGAAGCCTCACTGGAACATATGCAGGAGAGATGGAGAAGTGATACGTTGGTCTTTGCCGATATGGAATACTCCCACAACATGCCGGATATTATACCTGTTGAGATGAAAGAGAGTGCAAAAAAATTTGGAGATCTCCGTTATATCAATACCTATATGGCTGGTTTTGTATTTGGTCTGTTGAAACTTGAGAAGCGTGCTTTGTTAGAAAGTATAGGCAACCATTTAAAAGACGACACCCTCAATGTTCAAGTGGCTGATGAGGGGTATGGTGCCGGAACGAACGTAGAGAACATTACCGTAGCGAAACTTCCGCAAAACAATAAGCAGATAATGGAAAATCTGCATCTGATGGATGGTACGACCGCATCTGGATTTGGCTTTTTGGCAGGTGGCTGCAATATGGTTACCTCTTATCCGATGTCCCCTTCCACCGGTGTGTTAAACTTTATGGCGTCCTGTTCTGAAAAATTCACAATCATCGTAGAACAGAGCGAAGATGAGATCGCTTCGTTGAATATGGTGCTGGGAGGATGGTATGCAGGTGCACGTGCTATGACCACCACTTCCGGCGGAGGTTTTGCTCTGATGGGCGAGGCACTAAGCCTTAGCGGTATGACTGAAACACCGGCGGTGATCTATCTGGCCCAAAGACCTGGACCTGCTACGGGGCTTCCTACGCGTAGTGAGCAGGGAGATCTCAATATGGCGATATATTCAGGCCACGGACCGTTTGAACGTATCATACTTGCCCCCGGAACACTCGAAGAGTGCATTGAATGCGGCTATCTTGCGTTTGAATTGGCCGACCGTTACCAGATACCCGTGATCTTTTTAAGCGACCAGCATCTGGCTGATTCGATGAGTACGATCGGCCAGATCGATTTTTCGGCATTTGAACAACATCGGTATATTATAGAGAGTGACAAAGCATATAAACGCTATGCCGAGACTGAAGATGGGATCAGTCCAAGAAGCGTACCCGGTTTGGGTGAAGGATTGGTCTGTAGTGTGAGCGATGAACACGATGAAGTGGGACAGATAACGGAAGATCACGAAACACGTGTACGTATGATCGATAAACGCTCACGCAGACGTGAAATGCTCCATGCCAATGCCATTCTGCCCAAAATAAGCGGAAACGGTAATATTGCCATCATAGGCTGGGGATCCACCTACAGTGCGATTGAAGAAGCACTCTCACTGCTGGATGATCCGCATCTTTGTCATGTGCACTTTAGTTGGGTACATCCTCTCGGAGAAAAGCAATTGCAAGTGCTTGAAGCATATGAACGCAAGTTTGTTGTGGAGAACAATGCGGACGGGATTTTTGCCGATCAACTGAAGCTTCATGGCATAAAGGTGGATGACATGATCTTGCAGTATAACGGTTTTGAATTTTTTGCAGACGAGCTTGCAATAATGATTGAAAATGCAGTAAAGGAATGGTGATGCAGAACATATTTGAGAGAGAAAATGTTGATGTCGCGTGGTGCCCGGGATGCGGGAATTTCGGTATTTTGAAACTTATCAAAGAAGTGTTGGAAGATTTGGCCGTTCCAAAACAGCAGATTGTCATGGTATCTGGGATCGGGCAGGCTGCCAAAACACCCTATTATGTGGATACAAATATGTTCGGTGGATTGCACGGAAGAGCGCTTCCTGTCGCAACAGCGATCAAGGCAGCCAATCCCGAACTGACAGTGATCGCCGAGGGAGGTGACGGGGATATGTACGGTGAGGGAGGTAACCATTTCCTTCATACGATCAGACGCAATCCAGACATTATCCATATCGTACATAACAATATGGTCTACGGTCTAACCAAAGGACAGGCCTCCCCGACCAGCCAGCAAGGTTTCATCACCAAAGTACAGGTCAGCGGTGTGAGCAATGAACCGTTCAATCCGCTGGGTGTCGCACTCTCATTGAAAGCAGGATTTGTTTCCCGTGTCAATATCGGTAATTATGCCCATGCCAAGGAAGTCGTGAAGGCTGCTTTCATCCATCGCGGCTATGCGTTGGTAGATATTTTCCAGCCCTGCGTAACCTTTAATAAAATCAACACCTATCAATGGTTTAAAGAGAATACCTATATCCTTGATGATACATATGATCATACAGATTTCGACAAAGCCATTAAAAAAGCATTCGAGACTATGCCGATGCCTTTGGGCATCATCTATCAGGACAAAGAACATCATGCAACCTTTGAAGAGCATCTCCGAGGCAAAGATACAAGACCGCTTTATCAAACCCAGCATGACCTTTCAAAGATACAGGAACTCTTTAATGGTTACTAATTTACTAAATATCTCATTTTTTATCAACAGGAATGAGTTTAACCCGTTCCGATTTATTTATGTTTTTCATAGGTAAAAAGTGTACCTAATGTTTGTTGGTGTTTCAAAAGAAAAGATTCTGCTGCTGCCAGATCAAAACCGCTGCATAAGAACATTTTTCTATGGTGTTTCATCATATAGTCTGCTGCTTTTAGCTTGGTGACGATGCCTCCTGTTGCAAATTCGTTGTTCGGTGTTGTAACCTCCTGGAGTACTTCAGGTGAGAGTTCGGTGATCGTTTTATAGATCTTCGCATCGCTGTTTTCTTTGGGATTTTTATCATAATAGCCATCGATATCACTCAGTATAACCAGCAGATCGGCATTCACCGCATGTGCGACATTGGCAGAGAGTTGATCGTTGTCTCCGAAAAGCTGTTCAGGAGTGGAGGTAATGTCGTTTTCGTTGATAATGGGTAATATCTTATTTTCAAGCAGTGCATCGATGATCTCTTGAAACATTTTGGTACGTCTACGAGAGTCAAAGTCATCTTCGGTTAAAAGGATTTGGGCGATATCAATCTCGAAAATGTCAAATTTCTTTTTATAGGATGCCATGAGTATAGGTTGTCCTGCAGATGCCAGAGCTTTTTTGCCTATATGTTTTTTCTTATCCAGTTTAAGTGCCGAATATCCGGCAGCAACGGCTCCTGAGGTGACAAGTACGACATCATATGAGGATTTAAGTTTTGAGATCAGGGAAACCAGATTGAGCATTCTGGCTTTAGCGATCTTGTTGTTTTCTGTCAGTACGGCACTCCCTACTTTAATAACGATTCGCTGCATAAAATTCCTTTTTAGATTAAAATTATTTAGTTCGTGAGCTAACATCAAAATACCATAATTGTTTTAATGTCCGGTAAAATCGTTTGAAACAACCATGCAATAAAGGGTTATGGTTTATATGATTTGTAAGGTTATTTAAGCCAAATCCAAACCTGTTTTTGTATACTCCCGGCAAATGATATAAAGGTTTTGATAGTGAAATTTAGTGATAAAGAGGTAATTATCTTTGATCTTGACGGTACACTGATCGATAGTGTTCCTGATCTTGCTTTGGCGATAAACCGTATGTTGACGGCTTTGTACCGCCCTACTTTTGACGAATCAGTTGTTCGAGGATGGGTTGGAAACGGCGCACAGGTACTTGTAAAACGCGCCTTGTCAGGCAATATGGATATCGATGAAACACTCGACGATACATTTGTTGCAAAAGCCTTGGAGATCTTTTTGAATTACTATGGACAGAACCTCTGCATCGGTACGTTTGCCTTCCCCAATGTTTCAGATACACTCCATACATTGAAAGCTGAAGGTTATAGACTTGTGATCGTGACCAATAAGCCGTTTGCTTTTGTAGAGCCTATCTTAAAGGGATTGGAACTTGAAGGTCTTTTTGAATTTTGGTTGGGCGGAGACTCGCTTCCGCAAAAAAAACCTGACCCTGCTCCGCTTATCCATGTTTGCGACAGACTGAACGTGCCTGTAGAAAAATGTGTGATGGTCGGAGATTCCAAAAATGATCTTTTGGCTGCAAAAACGGCAAATATGCAAAGTATCGGCGTAACCTACGGATATAACTATGGTGAGGATATCCGAACGTATGAGCCTGAAGCAGTCGTGGATGACTTTGGTGATATTGTTAGGCTTTTTGGAACAAGAGTGTAAATGATGTTAAAACAAAATGCCAAGATTGCTGTCATAGGGGGAGGGATAGCCGGAGCATCCACTGCTCTTTATTTAAGCGAAATGGGATTGAAGGTTACGCTCTTTGAAAAAGAAGAAAGCCTTGTCAACGGACCGCCGTGGTGCCATCTTCATGCAGGCGGTAACCTCTACCCGGATATCTCTGATGAGCAGTGTATCACACTGTTGCGTCAGTCCATAGACTTTTTACGATTTTATCCTTTCTGTGTGGATTATCGTCCTACTGTGATAGCGATACCGGTTGATTGTACTAAAAGTGCCAGCCATCTTTTGCCGCGTTTAGAAAAACTGAAAAATGAGTATGCAAAACTCATAGAAAAAGACCCCGCTAACAAGGTCCTAGGCGAAGCAGCCGAGTACTACAGACTTTACGACAAAGAGAAAATCGAAGCTCTTAAGAAACGGCCTTTGGTCAAAAAACCTTTTCGTGCCGATGAGTGGCTCATTCCTTTTGCCAAGAGTGTCGATCTGAATACTATCCAGTTCCCTGTTATCCTTGTACAGGAATATGGGCTTAACCTTTTCAGGGCAGGTGCCGGGATCACTTTGGCACTGAGAGAGATAGGGAGCTGTCATGTTCGATTTGCTACCACAGTCAGTGATATTTCACAGGAAAGAACAAATGACGGATGGATTGTGCAGTATGAAAAAGATGCAGTGAGTCAAAAGGAACATTTTGACTATCTCATCAATGCTTCGGGTTTTAGAACTGGAAAGATCGATGATATGGTAGGCGCACCATGCGAGCGTATGGTGGAGTTTAAAGCGGCCTACGTCAGCCGATGGGAAAAAAGTGAAGATACACTTTGGCCGGAGATAGTGTTCCACGGCGAACGCGGTACGCCAAGGGGAATGGCACAGTTCACTCCCTACCCCGGCGGTTATTTTCAGCTACATGGCATGACAAAAGATATCACGCTTTATCCTGACGGGTTGGTGGCAAACACTCCTTTGAGCTGTCAGCCCCAGCTTGGACGTAACTTTATGCAAAAGATAGAAAAAGCGTGGAGCCAGGAAGAAACAAAAGAGCGTACCCAGAGTGCTATCCGGCATATCTCAAGGTTTATCCCCGGTTTTGCCGATGCCAAAGTCGGTTCCAAACCACTTTTTGGTGCACAGCAGATCCCTGGAGATGATCCGACTTTACGTGTAGCAGAGGTCTCTTTCCCTATGGAGCATTATGCACGATGTGAGATCGTCAAGGTCTCTTCTATACTGGATATGATCGATGCTATCGTTAGAGAATTGATAAAACTTGGATATCTTGATGGCTCAGTATGTGGAAAAAGAGAGCTGCAACATCTTAAAAATCTACAAGAAGAAGCGATCAATACACTTGCAAGAAAAATTGCGAAAGAACGCGCATATCCTGAGTCGCTTGCAGATAGGAACGTAGCATACCCCAACGCTTTCTAGAAGATACAAACTCCTTTTTGGGAGGGTTCTCTAAAACTAATATGTTAGAATTCGTCCATTATTTTATAAGGAACGACTTTTGATCAATCTTCAAAACTACTCTACGCAAAACATCAAAAACGACATCCTCTCCGGTGCATTGGTTGCCGTTGCACTGATTCCTGAAGCGATCGCTTTTGCGTTTATTGCGGGTGTTTCACCCATTGTTGGGCTTTATGGGGCATTTATCATAGGTCTCATTACCTCTATCCTCGGCGGGAAACCGGGGATGATCTCCGGTGCAACAGGATCAGTTGCCGTTGTGTTCGTCTCTCTGGGGATCGCTGTGGCAAATCTCTATCCAGATTTGGATAAAGAGGCACTGTCTATGATGATCCTGCATTACATACTCTTTACTTCGATCGTCGCTGGAGCGATACAGGTACTCATAGGTGTACTGAAAATGGGAAAATTCATCCGTTTGGTCCCTCAGCCTGCCCTATTTGGCTTCGTTAATGGTTTGGCTATCGTCATCGCATTGGCACAGCTCAAATTTTTGGCACCACAAAATGTAGAAAACTATAGCAGTTGGATAAATGTTTTCTTTGCAAGTTTCACAGAAAACTATGTGATGTATATCATTATCGCTATCACGATGGCAACGATGTATTTTTTGCCAAAGATCACCAAAGCCGTGCCGGCGGGACTAGTCGCGATCATAGTCATGACACTTGTGGTCTATTTCGGGGATATTGATACAAAAGTAGTCGGTGATCTTGCCGATCTTTCAAATGTTTCATTCCCTGCTCTTGTGATGCCTGATATGACATTATTTACTTGGGAGTCACTGTCGATCATTCTTCCTATTGCGGTTATCGTAGCCCTTGTAGGATTGATCGAGTCCCTTTTGACACTTTCTGTACTTGATGAAATGGGAGGCGAACGCGGTTCAGGCAACCAGGAGTGTATCGCGCTTGGTACGGGAAATGTTGCATCGGGACTGTTCGGAGGAATGGCAGGATGTGCGATGATCGGTCAAAGTGTCATCAACTTTACTTCAGGCGGTCTGGGACGTCTTTCTTCATTTACTGCGGCAATGCTTCTCATCATTCTTGTCGTCAGTTTCTCTGATATCATAGCCGTTATTCCTGTAGCGGTTTTGGTCGGGATCATGTTCATGGTAAGTATCGGAACATTTGAGTTTTCTTCGGCTAGACGTTTGAAGTATATGCCGCGTTCGGATGCTTTCGTGCTCATTGCAGTAACGATCATCACGGTATTAGCAGATCTTGCGACGGCAGTGATCGCAGGGATCATTATATCTGCGCTTGTTTTTGCATGGAAACATGCAAAGATCTCGGCAAAAACTGCTTTGGATGAATCCGGTAAAAAGATTTATCTTCTCGATGGCCCACTCTTTTTTGCTTCCGTTACCTCATTTAACGAGCAGTTCGATGTGGAAAACGATCCACAGGAAGTTATCATCGATTTTAAGAATGCAAGGGTTATGGACAGTTCAGGAACAGAAGCGATCGATGCTTTGACAGACAAATACCAAAAAGCAGGCAAAAAACTTACGCTTAGACATCTATCAAACGACTGTAAAAAAGTACTCAAAAGTGCCGGACCTTTCTGCACTTATGAAGAGGATGATCCGACCTATAAGGTCGCAGCGAATATCTAACTTTTCATCTTGTTCCATATCTCCCGATATGGAATACCTTCCAAACACCGATCAATCAAAAACTCTTTTGTTTTACCGCTCTTTTTAGTTCTTTTACAGTCTCTGGAGCTTGGGAGTGAGTGGAATATAGTCTGCTTTAAACAACTTTCATTCAGATTATGAAAATTTAACAATTCCACTCTCATTGCACACATTTATTGATATCATAGAAACAAGTAAGGGGTTTGAGATGAAAAGTTACCTATGGTTTTTGATAGTACCCACGATTCAACTTATAGGTGACTCTATTGGTTTTGAATATGAAGGTGTATCAGTCAAAAACGGTAAAAAACAATTTGTTGTAAAACGCTATATTCCTGATGAATGTGCAAAGCTCCCTATCGTAAATGAGATAGTTTGGACTGGCAATTACGCCGATCCAAAAGTTCCCGATGGATGTAAATCCACTTATGTTCATACAACAGGTCATCTTCAACCTATGAAGTTGGATGTCGATGTTGAAACATACGGAGAGCTTGAAGTTTTAGCCTTTATCAAAGAGATGCAGGAAGATGATCATCTGATGCTTATTGATGGGAGAAAAGAAGAGTGGTTTGAATATCTTACTATCCCCGGTGCAGTCAATATCCCTTTTGAATATATCAAATACAGAGATCATTTTGTTTTTGAATTTGAAAATGCTATGAAAAAACTCGGTGTGAAGATCAAAGATGAGGATATTTACGATTTCAGCAATGCCAAAACGATCGTTGTGTTTTGCAACGGCCCCTGGTGCAGCCAATCTGTATCGATGGTAAAGGCACTCATTGAGATCGGTTATCCCCATGACAAGATAAAATGGTACCGGGGAGGTCTGCAGCATTGGTTGGGTGCGGGAATGACAGGTACGAGAAATTAATTTTTATTTGAATGTTGATTTTGAATGGAGCAAAGATAAAAAAGGATACAAGATGATTGAAAAAAATATGATTTATTTGATCTTATTGGGTTGCATGAGTCTGTATGGAGGGGAAGGATTGGAGTATCAAGGTGTCCCTATGAAAGTTACCAATGGAGATGGAAAAGAAAAAACCATTCTTGTGAAGCGTCACATCCCTGATGAATGCGCCAAGATCCCAATTACGAATGAAACGGTCTGGACAGGAAACTACGCCAATACAAAGGTTCCACAAGCTTGTAAATCCACTTTTGTCCATACATCAGGCCATCTTCAGCCTATACAGTTGGATGAAGATATTGAAACATACGGGGAACTTGAAGTTCTTGCTTTTATCAAGGATATGAAAAATAACAATAGACTAATGCTGATAGATGCACGAAATGATGAATGGTACGAATATCGTACGATACCAGGAGCGATCAACATGCCTTACCCCTACTTTCAGGATAGAACATTGTTTAAAGAGGAATTTGAATATGCAATGAAAATGCTGGATGTAAAGATTCTAAAAGATAATGAGTTTGATTTTGACAATGCAAAAACGATACTGGTTTTTTGTAATGGACCGTGGTGCGGGCAGTCATCACATATGATCAATGCCCTGCTTGAGATTGGATATCCGCCTGAAAATATCAAATGGTACCGAGGCGGTATACAAGACTGGTTGGGGGCAGGAATGACAAGTATGAGAGATTGAGTTCTTTTAGAAAAAAGAGGGATCTATAGTAAAAACATTCCTATCATTCCCAAAAAGAAAGGCAGCATTGCAAGCAGGTAGATCTTCTTTTGTGTACGGACTGCTTTGGATACACCCCAAAAAAAGAGTGCAGTCGCAACGAAAAAAAGTAAAAGAACCGTACCGTTAGTGAGCTGCATCATCTATCTCCTGTTGGGAAAGTTCATTGACCATTTTGATACTCTCTAATGCGTTAGTGAGTATTTTTTTGGTCGATGTAAGCGGTTTCATACGCAGATTGGTCTGTTTTTTATCCAACATTTGATCACTAATCACCTGCATGGCTTCAGTCTCAAGTTCTTTAATGATTTCACCCAGTTTTTTTTCTATAAAATCTATATTCATATTTTTTAGTATATCCCTATATTGGCTTACTTTTTAGGTCTGAAAACCTTAATGACATCTTCATTGGCTTCCATGTAATGCCCGCCTATGAGATCGATACAGTATGGTACTGCAGGAAACACTGCATCAAGGCACTCTCTGATAGATTTTGGTTTTCCGGGAAGATTGATGATAAGCGAACCGTTGCAGATGCCAGCTGTTTGGCGTGACAGGATGGCAGTTGGTACATGCTGCAGGCTGACTGCCCTCATCTGCTCACCAAAACCTGGAAGAAGTTTTTGGCATACATTTTCTGTAGCCTCTGTTGTGACATCTCTTGGCGCAGGCCCGGTTCCTCCTGTTGTAACGATGAGATCGCATTTTTCATCGCGTGAAAGCTCGATGAGCGTGGTTTCGATCAGATTTTGTTCGTCCGGTATACAACGATAGACGTATTCACACTCATTTAAAAGATACTCTTTCATGGTATCCATAATGGCTACACCTGAAATATCCTCATAAATGCCTTGACTCGCTCTATCGCTTGTAGTAACAACACCTATCTTGATCTTATCCATTTTTTGCATATCCTTTTTATTACTAAAAAATTTGCCCATTATAGCGTAATTGTATAAGTGACAGGTTTTCATTCAGAATAAAGCATATTTGATTTATCATACTTTTTAGATAGTTTAATCAACTTGTCTGAAATTAGGAAGAAGGAAGAATTATGAAATTAGAAAATACTATCGTTATCGTAGCTGATTTAGGAGAGCTTAAAGCGTATAATGTTGAAAAACATGAAGGAATGGTAGGAAATGAATTAAAAATTTCTCATTCGTTAAAATTGATCAATGATGAAAACTTTATCAGCGGTAGAAAAAAAATCAATGAAGTGGTGAGTGACAGTGCCGGAAGATTCCATCAGGGTACTCTTGAAAACCATAATTTAAAAGAAGAAAGAGAAAACCGAACAGTTAAAGACATTGCACACGATATAGATGCGATCGTAAACGAAATGAAGCCTGCACAGCTTTTTTTGGCATTCCCAAAAGAGCACTCTCATGAACTGGAAAATGAACTTAGCCAGGCAACTAAAGCAGTTTTGACTAAAAATGTCGCTTCTGATCTTGTTAAAACAGATAAAGATAAAATCCTATCTCACTTCGCTTAATCTTTTCGCGCCCAAGGCAATGGGGGTGCGAAAAATATTCAAATTCTTTGTATAGATTTTTTGAATTCACTCCACGAAAGTGTATTGAGCACATCGTTTTTTTCGAGCCACCCTCTTCTAGCCTGAAAAACTCCGTAATTCATATAGTTTAACTGGGATGGTTCATGGGCATCGGTAGAGATCACAAAACGTATGCTGGCTTCTTTTGCGGCTTTTGTATAGATGTCATTAAGATCAAGCCGTTTTGGCTGAGCATTGATCTCCAAAAAACAACCCCGCGCTTTGATATCTTTAAATAAAAGTTCCATATCTATATCATAGGGCCGTCTTTCACCTATCAATCTTCCTGTCGGGTGTGCCAGGATATTAAAATAGGGATTATCCATAGCTTTGAGAATTCTTGCTGTCTGTTTGTCTTGGGAAAGACTGAACTTATCATGTACTGCACCGACTACCAGGTCAAGTTCTTTGAGTATATGATCCGGCATTGCCAAAGAGCCGTCTTCCAAAATATCGACTTCGATGCTTTTTAATATCCTGATACCCTTGAGCTGATCATTGATTTGATCGATCTCTTCCATTTGCCTTCTGATCTTTTTTTCATCCATGCCTTTGACTATGGGCATATGTTTGGAATGGTCAGTGATAGCGATATAGTCATACCCCAGATCCTTTGCTGCCTGCGCCATTTCCAAAATCGAATTGTGCCCGTCACTGTAAATACTGTGCAGATGCAGGTCACCCCGGACATCTTCCAAAGTGATCAACTCGGGAAGTTTACCTTTTTTTGCAGCTTCGATTTCACCCAGATTCTCACGAAGTTCAGGTTCTATATATCTTAGGCCTACTGTTTTATACATCTCTTTTTCGTATCTTCCGGCAATTTTTTCTTCACCTTTGAAAATACCGTATTCATTGATCTTCAAACCCATTTTTATAGCTATTTTACGTATCGCAATATTATGCGATTTTGAACCGGTAAAATAATGCAAAGCAGCACCGTAACTTTCATCGGCTACACATCGTAGATCGACCTGCAGATCATTTTTTAGGATAACGGTCGATCTGGTCTCACCGTGTGAGATGATCTCTTTGATAGCCGGATACTGGACAAAATGGTTGATAAGCAGTGCAGGATGATCTGAAGTTGCAAGAAGATCAATATCTCCCACGGTTTCTTTTCTTCTTCTGAAACTTCCGGCACAAATGACCTGTAAAGCATCTTTTGAATCTTTCAGGTAGGATAAGAGAGCATTCACATGAGACTCGGCTACGGCATACATGAATCGCCTTCCTTCTTTTTTTGTAAGAAGCGTTCCCTCGAGGATCATATGTTCAAGTTTTTCATCAAATCCTTCCAATTTTTGGATCTGATGCGTTTTAGCAGCTTTTCTTAGTTCTTCCAGTGAGCCTATTTTTAAATTTTCATAAAGTATTTTGGCTCGTTTTGGACCTATGCCCTTTACGTGAAGAATATCAAGGAAATGTGAAGGAAATGATTGTTCAAGTGTTTCAAGTTTTGCAAGTTTGCCTGTTTTTACGATCTCTTCGATCTTTTGTGCGATATGTTCACCGATCGTTGGAATATCGGAGAGATCGATCCCCTCTGTAACCATTTTTGATAAATCAGTACCCATGTTTTCGATCGTTCGTACCGCATTGCGATACGCCCTTATCTTGAATGGGTTTTCTCCCTTGATCTCCAGCAAATCAGCTAATTGATCAAAAATAGCAGCAATCTCACGATTGGATATGGTCATAACAACCTGCTTTATGTAAAGGCCAACAGGTATGATGATCTGCCTTTTGGCCCTTGTGCTTTTATTTTACTTCGATTTTTTTAGTCTCTTTTTCGGCTTTTTTCAATTTTGGTATGACTACTTCCAGTACACCCTCTTTAGATTTTGCTTCGATGGCATCTGCATCCGTATTCTCAGGGAGTGTGAAGCTTCTTTGAAATCTGCCGTAAAAGCTTTCAATCTTGTGATAATCCTTCTCTGTGACCTCTTTTTTGGTTTTTCTTTCACCTGAAATAGTCATGACATTATCTTTGATATCGACATGGATATCTTCTTTTTTGACACCGGGAAGATCTACTTCCACATGATAGGCATCTTTATCCTCTCTTGTATTGACAGATGGCGTAAAACCAGTCACATTGCTAAGAGTATCTGATAGTGCCGGTACTTGGAAAGCCGCCTTCACTCTCTCTTCCAAATCTCTAAAATCTTTCATTGGATCAAATCTTGTTAACAGCATTGTAGACTCCTTTTTCAATTGAGATATATTATTCTACCCCCTTTTGTCTAATGAAGTCAATGATAATAATGATTTTTTACAAAAATATTTTATCAAAATATCCCTCTGGCTGCAAACTGGTGGCAAGCATTACGCTGTTGATATCAAGATGTTCATTCCATGTTGTGGCCATTTGATTTGCAGGCTCCATCCAAAATTTTTCAATGATTTTTGCAACAGGAAGATAATCCAAAAGTTCATTTAAAAGTCTGTGTATATTTGGGGAAAAATGTTCCGGATGGTTTTTCAACAATGTTTCCATCTGTTCAACCCCATGGAATCCAATACTCAAACCCAATTCTCTAAAGGCAAGTCTATATGCGGCCGGATAGTTCAGGGTATTGTTGGTTTGCAAAAATTTTTCTATACCTGTTTTAGCTTCACTAAGCATTTTTTCAAGTATATGAGAAGCATGATGATCCGTATCATTCTTATAGATTGTTTTCATGAGCAAACAGGCATCACTCAGCAGCTCCCCAAGGCCCAGAGGATCATCGGTAGTTAGGCTGGATGTCTGGGTCATTTGAACGAGTTGGACCATCTCGGATGCAAGATTAAGTTCATGAGGTAGTTCACTATCATCAAAAGCTGTTTGTTGAAGCATGAGACAGATAATATAACCATCCATCGCATCATGTTGACCCATGGCAGAAACAAGCGGATATGAAAGATCGATACTCATTTTCCAATACATCCGTCTTTCATGTGTAAGGGTCCTATAGCTGAATTTTTCAAAAGCTGTTTTGGCAAGTTCCATTGCCCAGCGATTATATTTAAAATCACCCGTTTCCCGGCTAACAAGATGAGAGCTTTTTTCTTATACTTTTCATCGCCCGTTTGATGAAAAAGACCAAGATAGTTACAGACGGCAAAAGCATCTGTCCACAAATAGCGTGTAGGGGTACAACCAGTTTCACCTATACAGGTCCGCCTCGCAAATTTTTCCATAATATCCTGGACCAGTCCCGACATTTCCATATACCATACCTGCTTTGTACTGTTTTTTTGTAATACTACTTTTTTATTGCTTTTTCTTTTCTATCTTCAGTACAATAAATCAAAAAAGAGGGAATGAAATGTTTAAAGATCGTCAAGATGCCGGTAAGGAACTTGCTTCAAAACTTCAAAGCTATAAAGGGCAAAATGTTTTGGTTCTGGCAATTCCAAGAGGCGGTGTCGAACTTGGATACGAGATCGCAAAGGCTTTGGGATGTGATTTTTCATTGATCATTTGCCGAAAACTCCCCTATCCTCACAATCCAGAAAGCGGTTTTGGCGCGATTGCCGAAGACGGTTCTGTATATATTAACGATGCGGCAGCAGCATATGTATCGGATCATGAAATCGAACAGATTATAGAAGAACAGCAGCATGAGATACAAAGACGTATCAAAACGTTAAGAGAGGGTAAATCCTTGCCTTCGCTTAAAGGAAGAATTGTCATTTTGGTAGATGACGGGATCGCAATGGGATCAACGATGCATACGGCTGTTACGATGTGTAGAAATAATGGGGCTGAAAAGATTGTTATCGCAGTACCTGTAGCGGGACATCATGCCATTAAAAAATTTTCTCAGATGGCCGATGATCTTATCGTTCTGGAATCGCCGGCAAATTTCTATGCGGTGGCACAGGTTTATGAGAATTGGTATGATGTAAGCGATGAAGAGGTGCTGCAGCTGATGAACAATTTTAAAAAAGGTCATTAATTATATAATATTTTGCTAAGATGTGAATAGAACTATATCTATGGAGAAAGGTTCAGAATGTTTCTAAAATTAAGACATTATCTTTCAGAATATTGAAAATCCCTTTTTTAGGTCAACCAAAAAGATCTCTCAGTAAGTTCAAAAATACTTTTAACCATTTTTTTATTTACTGTTTTCATTATCATCGGCTGGGGATTGGATTGGCAAGTAGGACAGGAAAAATCTCCACGCCAGATGTATGGTTATATGTGTCAAAACTTCATGGATAGAAAGGAGGATCTGTCATTTAAAGAAGTTATGCATCACATCTATCTTAAGGAGAGAGAGATAGAAGTATCCATGATGCTTTTGGAGATGATCCGACTTGTAAAAAGCTTGGTGAACTGTATTTGGCATTTCTTTTGGATACCACATTCGATACCAATCAAAAAATAGTACCCCAGTTTGAAAAAAAGTTGCTGGAAACGCAAAATAAGATAGCAGACCTAAAACGATCCTACGGAGATCTTCTTTTGGAAAAGGTCGCTAAACAGGAACGATCCAAGTCGATATTCGCTACTGACAGTGAAAAAATAAAAGTTGAATTGACAAGGCTTGAAGAGAATTTTAATGAATATAATCGAACTATCACCACACTAACCGATCTGAAAAGCTATGAGTCTTACAAAGCTTTTGAGAATTTCTACCATACCAACAAAGAAAATCTAAAAAAATCCTACGAGCATAAACTGCGTTACTACAGTTTCAAGCGTACGATGCAGGCTTTTGCCTTTTTGCTTCCGATATGGCTGCTCTTTTATCTTGCATACAAATGGATGCTCAAAAACCAACATTATATCCTTTCGCATTTGACACTGCATGTGGCCAATGTTGCGGCACTTTATGCCCTTGGTTATCTGATCTCTTTTGTGTATGACATCATCCCGAAACTCTTTTTTGAAAAGATCATCGCATTTTTCATGCAGCATAACATGGCTATCGTGCTTAACATCATTGCCATTTTATTTTTCATTTTTATCTTTGGTATCGTCATCTACAGAGTTCAAAAACATGATACTACCGGAGAGAAAAAGCGCAATCAGGAGATATCGAACCTAAAAATGGGAAAATGTGCGGGGTGCGGTTGCGTCATCGATGGGGAATACTGTTATATCTGCGGATTCCACCACTATATACCGTGTGAAGCATGTCAGAAAAAGACATTGGCCAAAGCAGAATTTTGCATGCATTGCGGCCAATCCATTCGAAAACGTTCTTAACCTACCTTGATCAAAATCTTGTCAAGCAGGGATGAACTGAGAACTTTTTTTGCATAACCGAGCAGATACGTCGCTTTGGTAATGTAGTATCTTGGCTTTGGTTTTTCTGTCAGTATGATGTGGTGCACGACCTTGGCTACCGAGACGGCAGATTCATTGAACGGAACTCTCTTGGCGCTCCCCTCAAGGCTTTTTTTGTATCTGTCGGCAAATACCGAATGTTCTACATCAACGTTTTCTTTCAATTTTTCAACAGCGTTGATACGGAAATGGCTTGTGATGGGCCCCGTGTTAAGCAGTACGGGATAGATCTGTGTACCTTGAAGTTCTAGCCGTAGCGTATCGGTCAGTCCTTCAATGGCATATTTGCTGGCATTGTAAGAGCCACGTCCAAAAAGTGAGATCAGCCCCAGTACTGAACTATGCTGGATGATCTTGCCGTATCCCTGTTTTCGCATAACGGGGATGATCTGTCTGGTGCACTCATGCAGCCCGAAAACATTGGTCTCAAACTGGGCCCGAAGTACTTCTGTTCTGATATCTTCAATGGCTCCTGGCTGTCCAAAGCCGGCATTGTTGAACCAGACACCAATGGTTCCATCTTTTTCAAGTACGGTTTGAATCACGGCGGCGATCTGTTCGGGTTTGGTGACATCAAGCTGCATGGCATCTTCAAATCCCAGACTTTTGAGCCTTTCCACATCTTCGGCTTTTCTGGCTGTCGGATAGACGGTAATGAACTTGTTACGCAGGTAAAGTGCCGTCTCCATCCCTATCCCGCTGCCGCATCCGGTGATAATGATATTCTTCATATTTCTTTTCCTTTTTCCATCAGTGCTTCAAGTTGGGTTGTGTCTACTTTTTTGCCCTTTATATGCTTTTTTGCAAACTCAACGATCTTTCCGTGAAAACGGGCGTAGACTGTTTGCAATGTCACGGGATGATCGTAAAGCTGTTGGACCTTTTCCCAGTTGCTCTCTATCCCCTCTTGCATCCATTCCTGTATCTGCATATAGCTTTCAAAAGCATATCCGAGTGCTTCAAGAAGCCTTTGTGTATAACTGTCTATCACCATGACATCACGTTTGCATGCATAACAGAGGATCGAATCGGCACTCTCCATCCCGATCCCTTTTTGGCTTAGAAGCCACTCCCTGTCCACTTCTTGTGCAAAGGTTTCAAAATCGCCAAAATCTTTCAAAATGTTTTGACAGAGTCTCTGCAGCCTTTGGGCTTTTGTATTGTAAAAACCGCTGGGCTGAATAAGCTTTGCGATCACAGAGAGGTTTGTAGTACTCAGAGCTTTCAATGTACATAGATCATGTGCATGGAGATGTTCAAGTGAGAGTTCAACCTTCTCCCACTTGGTCTGTTGGGTCAGGATGGCTCCGATAATGACTTCCACACTCCCGCTATGCGGCCACCAAAACGGGTCTCTTGTGGTTTGGAGATACTCCATTACTTTGAGTGCATAAAGAAGGTCATAACTGCTTTGCAAAAAAAGCCTTTTCATTTTTTTTCAAATGCAGATAATCGTTAATGATCTTTGCATGGTCAAAGACCAGTTGATCCAGAGGGATATCATCCAGATCATAGATGATCGCCTCTATAGCATCATCTCCTCCCCTAGGTTTTCCTTCTGCTGAAGCGATATAGACTACGCTTGCAGTATGAAACCTCAGGTCCCGTTTAGGGTCAGAATAAACGTCGAGTATCCCTATGATCGTTACATCCAGGTTCGTCTCCTCTTTCATCTCTCTGACCAATGCCTCTTCAACGCGTTCTCCAACCTCTACAAAACCACCCGGCAAAGCAAGACCAACAGGTTCGTTTTTACGTTTGATCAGAACGATGCCTTTAAATGTCATACCTTCATACACTTCGATGATACCATCGGTTGCAAGAAAAGGTGTTTTGGGAATAAATGCCATAAGAGCCGGTTCCTTTTTTACTGTTATATTAAATATTTTGGGATTAGTTTTGGTTTAAAGGGATATAATCCTTTTATGATTTTCACGAGAAAGACGGTATATATTTAATAATATTAGGAATTTGTCGATATGATAGAAACAGGTTTGGCTTATGTGGTTTCTTTGGTACTCATTGTTTCTGTGATTAAGGTGACAGAGAAAAAAAGCGGATGGAGATTTTTTGAGTACCTTCCAGGGATTGTTATACTGTACTTTTCGGCTATGCTCCTGGCAAGTTTTGGGTTATGGCAAAAAAACGAGAGTATCCAAATAACCTCAAATCTGCTCAAATCGAACCTGCTTCCCGCCATGATCTTTTTAATGCTTTTGGGCGCTGATATACGGCAGATCATGAAGCTAGGAAAGAGAATGCTGCTTTCCTTTTTTCTGGCTTCACTGAGTATCGGCATTGGATTTATCGGGATGTTTTCGATGTTCCATACCTATTTTGAAACTGACGCATGGAAAGCGTTTGCCGCTCTTAGCGGTTCTTGGATGGGCGGAACCGGCAACATGGTTGCCATACAGGGGGCATTGGGGGTACCTGATTCCAAAATGGGATATGCCCTTTTGATCGATTCAATCGATTATGCACTTTGGGTCATGATACTTTTGGCACTTGTTCCGTTTGCCAAATATTTTAACAGATGGAGTAAGGCTGACACTTCTATCATAGATGAAGTCAGCCGTAAACTATCGGTGAACATTTCAAATAAAAAGAAAAGTTTGCTGACATTATTGATACTTTTATCGATAAGTCTTTTCATCTCATGGATCTGTCA
The DNA here is from genome assembly GCA_014763895.1 of Campylobacterales bacterium. Taxonomy (GTDB): domain Bacteria; phylum Campylobacterota; class Campylobacteria; order Campylobacterales; family Sulfurovaceae; genus Sulfurovum. The sequence continues at coordinate 19,905 of JACXUM010000022.1, read as the reverse complement.
ATATGGCGCATCGTTTTTACCGACTACTGCGTTTTTGAGTCCATCAACATGGGTCGTGATCATTGCGACTATTTTAGGCATTTTGTTCGCGATGACACCTTTGGCAAGATTGGCCGGTGCAGTGGATATTGGCTCTTATCTGTTATACGGGTTAGTGGCCCTAATCGCATCTGGAGCGGATATTGCCGAATTTTCGCAGGCACCATTCTATATCTTTTCGGGCTTCATCGTTATCTTGATACATGCATTGCTGATGATACTTTTTGCCAAACTTTTCAGACTGGATCTTTTCAGTATCGGCGTGGCTTCCCTTGCAAATATCGGCGGTGTTGCCTCGGCCCCTATTCTGGCATCGGCCTATTCAGGAACTCTGATCCCTATCGGTGTTTTGATGGCTATGATGGGTTACATTGTTGGGACTTTCGGTGGATTGATGGTGGGAAAAATACTACAGGTGATTGTCCTCTAAATTCTCTATGAAATATCGATAAATTTCACAATTTCAACACGCAATTTTGATACAATACACATAATTTTTCAAAGGATTTAATAATGAGAAAATATATAAAACAAATTGCATTGATGGGAGCTTTTTCATCAGCTTTATTATTAAGCGGATGTGCGGAAGTGTATAACGATGGATACTATTACGATGATCCGTATTATGGTTCATCGGTGATAGCCGTATACAGTTATCCTTGTTATACTGACAGACCATATTATTTCTATAACGGAAGGTATTATTATGGCGGGTATTACCGAGATGGGTATTATTATTATCGCGGACACAAATATAGAGGCGGTAACTATCATCACCACCATAATAGTCACCGTGATGGAAGAAGAGACCATAAGAACAGCTATAGGGGAAGAAATAGTGGGGATGACAGAAGTTATCAAACTCGTGACTATTCAAAAGATAGAGGTGATCGACATATTCGTATGAATAATACGACTCATACATACCAAATGCAGCAAAACAATATGAATTTAGGTCACCGTACAATCGATCGCAATATGAATCCAGACAGAGAGAGAATGCAAACTCAAAGAACATTCCAAAGAGAAAGAAGTAATTTTGGCACAAACCAGACAAATCAAGTGCGGGAGAGAAGCAATTTTCAAAGATCGATGAGTACTGAAAGGTCAGAGAGAAGTTCTTCACGCGATAGAAATGACAACGATGACAATACACAAAGAACAGGACATTTTTTCAATAGATAATATGATCTTTTCTTAAAGCAAGCGGCTCTTTGTAAGAGGGAAAATGGCACAATTTGATCTAAAGCCATACTCCCCTTTTGCAGAAGGTCAATGATGAAGATAAAACAGATACGAACGACTACTTTCAAAGCACCGCTAAAAACTCCTTTTAAAACAGCATTACGACGTGTGGATCATCTAGAAGACCTTGTTGTCATTATTGAGTGTAACGATGGCACTTTAGGTTATGGTGAAGGAGCGCCTACCCCAGTCATTACGGGTGAAACCATGGGTTCTATGATTGCAGCGATTGAGCATATAAGACCTACCCTTATCGGACTTGATATTGAAGAAGATTTTGAGGCCATTTTAAGCAATCTTCATCGATCCATCGTCAAAAATACCACTGCCAAATCTGCACTTGAGATCGCACTTTATGATCTTGGGTCGCAGGCTGTCAAACTACCTTTATACCGAATGCTCGGAGGAATGCAAACAACATTTAAAACCGATATTACGATCAGTATGAACGATATTGACCAAATGGTCGCAGATTCTCTACAAGCCGTTGAGAGAGGTTATGAAATACTCAAGATAAAGATCGGGGATAATCCAAAAAAAGATATTGAACGCATCAAAGCGATCCATCATGCAGTTGGAAAGAATATCACACTTCGATTGGATGCAAATCAAGGCTGGAATGCGGTACAAAGTGTAGAAGTTTTACAAACGATTGAAAATGCAGGCATCTGGCCGCAACTGATCGAACAACCGGTCAAAGCAGATGATATACAAGGACTTAAATATATTAAAAAAAGGGTTCAAACTCCGTTGCTCGCAGATGAATCGATCTTCACACTCAAAGATGCGATCACCCTTTTGGAAATAGAAGCTATTGATTATGTTAATATCAAGCTGGCTAAGACGGCAGGCATCAGCGGTGCCCTTGAACTTGCAGATACAGCCAGAAATTTCGGAGTGAAGTGTATGATAGGATGTATGCTGGAGGGCCCTTATTCGGTAGCAGCCGGAGTACATGTGGCTTCGGCAAAAGCAGATGTCATCAGCATGATAGACCTGGATGCCGTCTCTTTGCTTGCAGAAAACCCGGTCACTTCTTCTATCTGCTTTAAGGAGAGTGAAATCACACTTGGAAATGAAGTTGGATTAGGTATCAGACCGTAACTGATACTTTTATAAGATGCAGAATATTATTATCTGCATCTTCTTGTACCGTCTCTCCAGCCTCTTCTATAGTTTTTGCTTTCAGCCCACAAAATAGGATCTCTTGTAAATCCACGTCTTGCCGTTCTACATCCATCTTGATAGCCCATATCATATCTTCGATTTGTCATCGGAGGTCGTCTATGGCATTCTCTTTTACCATCTATCCATCCGTCCCTATAATTCGGATTATGTCTAAAAGCATAATTGTCCCGAATAAATCCATCTCTGGCAGTATCACAACCATCCCGATAACCCCTGTCATAACCATGATGATGGCTTCTAGCTTCAACACTCGTACTCATAAAGAGGCTTACTAAAATTAAGACTTTTATAAATTTCATCATTTTCTCTCCATTTTTGATATTATACTATATTTTGAGATAAAGAAAAATTTAATCATATACCTAAACTTTATTTTGGTATAAAGAGAGTATGTGTAGTAAAAGCAGCCGTAGTTTAATGTTATGGTGACAATGCAATAGCGCATACAAAGGATGATAAGACAATGGATTTCAACGAACGCTGCTATGAGCTGCTCAAACAGATACCAAAAGGTAAAGTAATAACTTATGCAAAGATCGCCAATGCATTGGATACTAAAGCATACAGAGCCGTGGGAAATGCCATGGCAAAGAATAAAAACCTCATTACCATCCCCTGTCACAGGGTAGTTAAAAGTGACGGCAGTGTAGGCGGTTATGCCTTGGGTGTGGATAAAAAAATAGAACTGCTCCAAAGTGAAGGAGTCATTATTTCGGATGAAAAGAAGATAGACCTGGAACGATTTTTGTATCAGTTTTAAACAAAATTTTTCTTTTCTTCATCAAATAAATCCTGCCTATCAACCGATCATTAACAAATAAGGTCTATTATACGAAAAAAGAGAAGGAATAAAATGATCTGGAAATGGTCGGTGATGCTGTTGATAAGTATCAGTCTCTTGCACGGTGAGTATATACTCAAACAAAGCTATAGAGTAAAAAGCAAGATAGATATGATGCCAAAGAACAAAGTCGAGGATATGCACTGTATCCCTCAGGACCCCTCTTATTATGCCGACCAGATCAAACCTGTTTCTTCCAAAGAGCAAAAAGCGCTCGATGAAGAATTCAACGAACGTTATTTTTATCCGTGGGATATGAGCAGTCTGGATATTCCAAGAGAAGATTTCGGATGGGAAGAGCGTTTTGTGACCAAAAAACCCATCTATAGGGAAAACGGCAAGATCATCCCTCCTTTGATCTATCGCAAATGGCTCTATAATGCCAATATGGATGAAGTAGATACCAAAGGGTACAAAGCGATCACGATCCGCCGTACCGATGTCAAAGCACTCCCGACTTCTACAGCTTTTTACCGTGATCCAAGAAAAATTGGTGAGGGTTTTCCTTTTGACTATAACCAAAATTCGGCCTATCACATCAATATTCCACTTTATGTCTCCCATTTTTCAAAAGACAAAAAATGGGCGTTTGTACGAGGCTCGTATACATTTGGCTGGGTGAAGGTTACTGATATAGCCTTGGTCGATGACAAATTTATTGAAGCATTCAAAAATGGCCGTTATGCGATGGTCATTAAGGACAATATCAGGCTCTACCGTAATAAAAATCCTGTCAGCCTCGTCAAAATCGGAGCGCTTTTTTCTATCTCTAAGGAGGGGAAATATTATCTGGTTGCAACACGTGACAGGCAGGGAAGAGCCCATGCTACAAAGGTCAGTATCAGGGAAAATGGTCTTTTAGCCGCCAAACCACTTCCTTTTACATCCAAAAACGTGGCATATATTGCCAGACAGTTTTATAATGAGCCCTATGGATGGGGCGGAAGTTATGAATGCCGTGACTGTTCTGCAACAACAAGGGATTTTCTCGGGGTGTTCGGCATCTTTTTGGAGCGTAATTCCAGCAAGCAGGCACGTGAAGGCAAAAAACGTATTCCTATTGCAGGGCTAAATAAATCTTATAAAAAACAAAAGATCATTCAGGAAGCTGAACCATTCAGATCGCTGCTTTATGTTCCAGGGCATATCGTACTTTATCTTGGGCAATACAAAGGGGAACCTGTGATCATGCATACCTATTGGGGAATTCGCAAAACAGACGGAAGCAAACTGATCACGGGGCGCACTATCATCACAAGTACCGAACCTGGCAAAGAGAGACCGGATATCAGAGAACAGAGCAAACTGATCAACACCCTTCAGTCTATTGTATGCTTTTAAGAATGCACCTCCTTTTTACCCATGATAGGGTAAAATACCACCCATGAAAAAGAATGAAAAGATCAAACTATTTACTACTACCATCACAGCCGGGAAATTCAAAGGCTGCAAAATTGAGATACCTGATATCTCTACAACACGAAGTTCCAAAGCGATCCTGAGAGAATCCCTTTTCAATACACTCCAATTTGACATCATTGATAAAAACTTCGTTGAAGTTTTTGCGGGAAGCGGTTCTGTAGGCCTTGAAGCATTGAGCCGAGGGGCTGGAGAATGCTACTTTATTGAGTATAACAAAACGGCATTCCATATTCTTGAGTCAAATGTAAAACGAATGGATCCAACACATTGCCATCTCTTTTACGGTGACAGTTTTGAAAAATTTTCAACCGTTTATGAGATACTCAAAAGAAGTGATGAAAAAACTTATTTTTACTTTGATCCTCCATTCTCTTATCGTGAAGGGATGGATGAGATATATGATAAAACGCTCAAATTGATAGAAAATATCGAACCGGATATCTGCGAAATGGTCATTGTAGAACATATGACTGCCCTTACAATGCCCCAAAGCATCGGAAGTTACTCTCTCATAAAAGAGAAAAAATTCGGTAAAAGCTCTCTAAGCTATTATCAAGCCTGAAATCTCCCCTTATTCATCTTTACTTTTCTTATCATTAGGTGTTATACTTAAACAAAAAAGTAAGGATGGTAGTATGGAACACAACGAACAACTCAAGAAATTTTACGAACGATGTGATATCGACCTGCTCAAAGGACGACTCAAAGAGTCTTTGGAAAAAGCAAAGCTGGAGATCCCAGAGATCGGGGTTGACGAAGTGGATCTTGAAAATGCCGTATTGATCGATGTGAGAGAAGCAGATGAGTTTGCCAGTGGTGTGATTCCTGCTAAAACCATCTTTACGATCCCAAGAGGGAAACTTGAATTTGCCGTTGATGACAAACTCGTCAGTGTAAGCGACAAGATGGTCATCTGTTACTGCCTTAAAGGCGCGCGTGGACTGCTGGCTGCTAAAGCCTTGAGAGAACTTGGATTTGAAAATGTCGTCAATCTCAAAGGCGGAATCGAAAGCTGGGTTAACTCAGGTAAAACGATCAAAAACTATCTTGGTTACTTCAAACTCCAATCCTAAAGAAAAAAAATGCAGAAAAAAGAAGATCATATCGCCCTATTTATCGACTGTGACAATATCTCACATAAAGCGATAGAAGGTATCATCAGCGAACTGAGCAAATACGGCGTTGTCAACATTCGCCAGGCCTACGGTAACTGGACTAAGGACAACCTCAAAAACTGGGAAGAGAAACTTCTTCAGTTTGCCATCAAACCCATTCAGCAGTTTGACTATTCCAAGAACAAAAATGCTACCGATATCCTGATGACGATCGATGCAATAGACCTTTTACATACCAAAGATATCGATGCGTTTGCCTTTGCAACCAGTGACAGCGATTTCACCCCGGTAGTGATGCGTGTTCAAGCCGAAGGGATCAAAGTGTACGGCTTTGGCGAAAAAAAGACCCCAAAACCTTTCATGGCGGCCTGCTCCCAGTTTATTTTTACCGAAAAACTGATGATGAATGATAAAAGTGATATTCAAAGTGATAAACCCGAACTTCCGGTCAGAAAAAGCGGCAAAGAGATGCGCGCTGATACCTGGCTGGTTGGTTTGTTAAGAAATGCCGTAGACCAGACAATGGATGAGCATGGCTGGGCAAACCTTGCTGACGTAGGACAGTATATCAACAACAGCTCTTCATTTTCTCCTATCAATTACGGATATAAAAAACTCAGTGGTTTGATCGACGAAATCGATCTTTTTGATGTTTACATCAATGAAGAAACCAAACAGATGAGCATACGAGATAAGCGGTTGGGCAACTGATAAATCTTCTAACCGGTTTGAATTCTTTGCAAATCTGACCCCTCTATGCATGATGAGAGATAAATTGTACGGATTTGTATCACTGCAGCCCATATTTTCATGCAGCGCCGGCATGAAAGACTTTACAATTCTTTTGATATGTAGTAATATTATAATTATATGAATTTTTAGGTGAGTATTAAACAATGAAAAAATATCTCTTTCTTAATTTTATTACCTTGGTTTTTCTGCATGCCAATATTATGGACTTTATGCTGTCTCCTTTTAAAGAAGATAATGCATCTAAAGCTGAAAAATCTCAAAACATCAAAAAAGAAGACAATACATCTGAATCTCAAAAATCTCAAACTATCAAAGCAGAAGATAAAAGTATATTTGACTCCATTCTATCCCCTTTTAAAAAAGAAGACAATACCACCAAGCCTCAAAGTTCTGACAATGTGAAAGAGGATCATGCAAGTATGTTCGACTTTATTTTTTCTGTTTTCAGGGAAGAGAACGCAACTGAAACTCAAATACCCGAAAATGTGAAAGCAGATTTGGTCATGATCATAAAATCACAAAATACTTTGTATCTTTCAAATAATGGAAAGGTTTTCAAAACCTATAAAGTCGCCTTGGGCGGTAATCCCAATGGTCCTAAACAAGTAGAAGGTGATAAAAAGACACCGGAAGGTTTCTATAAACTTGATTATTTTAAATGCAACAGTACGTTTTATAAAGCTTTTCATATTTCATATCCCAATACACAAGATATGGCAAATGCCAGAAAACTGGGTAAAAGGCCCGGTGGACAGATCATGATACACGGACAACCGAATAATCAGGCATGGGCAAAAAAATATATAAAACCAAATGAAAATTGGACGGCAGGGTGTATCGCGCTTTTAAATAATGAGATTGATGAACTTTTAAAATTTGTTGATGTAGGGACCCCTATTCTCATTAAACCGTAATGTAACGACATATAAAATTTACTTTATTTCGGTTACCGGTTCTTCAAACTCACCTTTTATGAGACCTGCTTCATAAAGGAAGGGTGAAGGTTTGTACTCTGCTTTTTTGAGTTTATCGAATTTGGCATAGGAGAGATAGAGTTTGTCTTTTGCTCTGGTGACAGCGACATAAAAGAGTCTTCGCTCTTCTTCCAAACTTCCCCCTCTACTCATGAGCTTTCTGTTGGGGAAGCGTCCATCTACCAGATCGACCACGTAAACTTCAGGGAATTCCAGCCCTTTACTTGCATGTACTGTCAGAAGATTGACTCCCTCTCCCTCACTAAGTTCATTGCCCCCGAGCACCATAGCGTTGACAAAACGCCCAAGTTCCCGATACTGGCGAGTCAGATCAAGAAGAAGATTCGCTTTACGCTCAATGCGTTCTTTTGCCTGTTTCTTTTTTTCTTGATCTATTTCTCCGTTTTTGAGGCGACCTCTTTGAGTAGAGAGTATCTCAATAATACGTTTGTAAAGATTCGAAGCAATAACCGAACGCAAGAGCTCATAAGGCGGTTGTTGTGTATGAAGCAAGTTCATCAAATGATAAAAATCCCGGAAAAATGCAACGCCTTCCTGGCTGATCTTGGGATGTTTCAATAGCGGATGGTTATAGATGACAGATTCAAGGTTCATATGGCCAAACCGCGTAGCTGAACCGATCTCATGATCATCGTCAAACAACCCCAATTGCATGTTCTTTGCCGGATTGAGCTTGGGTAGATCATGATGCTTTGGATGTAGAAGTCCTTGTCGGAAATGTCCGTTACCAAAATGCAAGAAACATTGAAAAAACTCTTTGGCAAGCGCAGAACCGATGCTTGGAGCATATTCGAATATATGGATAAAAGCCATCATATCCTTTGGATTGACCAGTAGCGTTAGCACATCAAGCAAAAACTTGATCTCCTTGGTATCAAAGAAACTGGTACTTCCCTTTCGTTTACACGGTATCCCCAGTTCTCTTAAGCTTGCTTCGATACCGTCAGCACTCGAATTGTTTCTAAAGATCACGGCGATATCATGGTTGGGAACATGGGTTGTTTTGATCGAATGGGCGATCGACTGATACTGCTCAAAAAGATCATTGTAGACTAAAAGCCTCGGCGGATGGCTCTTTCCTTCCCTTCCTACTTCGAGTTTTTTGGGATAGATGCGCTCGTTTCTTTCTATGACACGGTTGGCCAATGAAAGGATGGGAGCGGTTGAACGGTAATTGGTCTTGAGTGTAAAGACGGTGGCATTTTGATACCGCTTGGAAAATGTACCAATGTTTTCTATGTTTGCTCCGTTAAAAGCATAGATACTTTGATCGTAGTCTCCTACACAAAAGAGTGATCGAGGTTTCAATGTATCGATGAGTGCACTTTGAAGTGTATTGGTGTCCTGATATTCATCGACCAGAACCTCTTCAAATGGCATCGTAGATGTTTCCAGGTAGTGTTTCATACGCAACAGCAGATCATTGAACGAAGCAAAGCCGTATTCGATCTTCTCTTTTTCAAATTCTTGAGCAATATCCATATAAACATCCATTAAGGGTTCATGCTCTGGATATTTTTCCAAAAACCATACATCAAATCCTTCCAAAGAAGCGTTCTGATACAAACTGTACATCTCATACAGATACGTAGCAGAGAACGGTTCTATGGAAAGATTCATACGTGAAAAATAGCGTTTTTCATATAGACTGCGAAAAAGTGTTTTCAACTCGCCAGGCTGTTTGAGTGTGATATTCGGATAGATCTCTTTGAGCCATCTGTAACTTACTGCATGAAATGTTCCCGCTTCGATCTGGGAAACTACTTTTTTGGGGAAATAACGCTCCAGCCTTGTTATCATCTCTCCGGCCGCTTTGTTTGTAAAGGTTAGCAGTAGGATTTTGGAAGGTTCTACACCGGAATGTAAAAGATGAGAGATCCGTCCTACAATGGTGGATGTTTTGCCTGTACCGGCACTGGCAATGATCAGGTTGTGGCCTAAAGGTGCAGTAGCAGCACTTAGCTGCTCAGCATTGAGAGAGCTAAGAGGCATTGATCAGTTTTGACCAAGGATGTAGTAAGTTGGTTTATGATCTACTTGTTTGAGTGATATTCTGTATTTATCCGACCAATGGTGAACGATATCATTAAATGCTGAAAGATTGTCTGCACTGCTATCTTCATCACATTTGATCTTGAGATAGTTTTCTGAGTTTGACATAGCGATATAGCCTTTTTCAACCGCCAATGCATCCTGTAAAGAGAGTAAGTGTTTGGAAAAGTGATCAAAATTCTTTGTATTTGCAATGATACTGTTTATCTGAGCAAGTGTATGTTCATTCTGACTATAACCAAGTTGTGCCAACATTGCTTCAGGTGTTAAGTCGATATGCATGATATACCTCTTTTGGAATTGAAATTTAGAAAGAGGATTGTAACAAAAAATATTTAAGAAGAGAGTATTTTAAAATAAAGTATCAACCGGCTGTTCGATTTTTGCGATCAAATCTTTATAGTGTTCTAAGTTTTGGAATGCTTTTTCGTATCTCCATCTTAAAACAAATTCTATGATCTTTTTTTTGAGGCTACTCTCAAGTATCTCTGCTTTACCAAAATAACCCAGTGAGATGTTTTTAGCCTTTTTCTTTCCGTTTTTATCCGGTTCATAGGTGATGGCAATAATCTGCACATATTTGCCTTCTCTAACCTCTCCAAAATCATCTTCTTTCAAGCCGATACCACTTAGATTCATGGCTTTATAGATAAAGATATTTTCAAAATCAGGAGATTTTTCAGCGATACCCAGTTTTTCATAGAGATTTTTGAGTCGCTCCATATTGACGCTACGTACATTTCCAAATTCACTTTGGACCACAGATACAGGTTTAGTGGCCAGTGGTTCTTCTATAGGTATGACGCTGGGTTTTGGTTCTGCAGAGGGAACTTTCCCTTTTTCTGCAAGTTTGTCTTCCAGCCGGCTGGTAAGTGCTTTGAGTTTATCTAAACTGTTTGACATCGTTTCCCTTATAATCGTACATTGTCCGATATCGAAAGATACATATTAGAAAATATTTTACAGGATGAATTCTTAAATCATAGTGAATAATATCAAATTTTTTATTAATTAATTTTAAAACTGCTTAGAAGTTCATATTGATTAGTATGTTTTTATTGATTTCTTGGCTTAACCATACTTTAGATAGAATCACATCTAAAATATATGCAAGGGATTGATAAAAAATGGATTATCTACAGATACAAGGCGGGAAAAAACTAAGTGGAACTGTGACGATCAGCGGAGCCAAAAATGCGGCATTGCCGATCATTGCAGCAACGCTGCTCAGTAACAAAGATGTAACACTTACTAATCTGCCCAATGTCGTAGATATCCGTACCCTGCTTAAACTTTTAACGATGCTTGGCGGGAAAGTCGAACACGAAGGAACGACAGCCAAGATCAATAACGGTTCTATCATATCGACAAAAGCCGTTTATGAAATCGTTGCGCAAATGAGAGCTTCGATTTTGGTCTTAGGGCCTCTGCTTGCCAGATTTGGCGAATGTGAAGTGAGTTTGCCGGGAGGGTGTGCTATCGGCCAGCGTCCCATTGATCTACACCTTAAAGCGCTGGAAGCAATGGGAGCAAAGATCGAGATCAAAGGCGGCTATGTTCGTGCAGAAGCACATGAAGGGCTTCACGGGGCCAAGATCGTATTTGACAAAATTACGGTAGGTGGTACGGAAAATATCGTAATGGCTGCTGCTCTTGCCAAAGGCGTAACGACGATCATCAATGCGGCAAAAGAACCCGAAGTGGTGCAGTTGTGTGAGATGATACGGGATGCCGGAGTACAGATAGAGGGGATAGGTTCGGATGAATTGATCATCCACGGAACAGACAGAGAGCCTCTCACATTTAAACCCGTCGAGATCATTCCTGATCGTATCGAAGCAGGAACCTATCTATGTGCCGGAGCTATCACAGCTTCCCAAATCATGCTTGAAAAAGTCAATGAAAAACATATCCGTGCGACGATGGATAAACTTGAAGCGATGGGATGTAAATTTGAAACCGAAGATGATCGTATTACGATCTACCCTCCCAAGGAACTCAAACCTGTTAACATCATTACGATCGAATATCCTGGCTTTCCGACTGACATGCAGGCTCAACTCATGGCACTTGCAGTTATGGCGAAAGGGGAAAGTATCATTGAAGAACGTTTGTTTGAAAACCGCTTCATGCATGTAAGCGAACTCAACCGTTTGGGAGCAGATATCTGGCTAAAAGGAAATATTGCAGCCGTCAAAGGTGTAGACAAGCTTTATGGCGCAGATGTTATGGCAACAGATCTAAGAGCCAGCTCGGCATTGGTTTTAGCAGCACTGGTAGCAGAAGGAACAACGAATGTACGCCGTATCTACCATTTGGATAGAGGTTATGATAACCTTGAAGGAAAACTCTCTGCCCTGGGCGCAGATATCATTCGAAAAAAAGAGGTCAAATAATTTTAAATAAGGAAAATCAGTTTTTATAACTGATTGCTTCCTCTGAGCACATCCAAAATATTGGTTGCATAAGAGCCTTTAGGCAAAACAAAGCTCAGTTCGTAATGGGCTTTTTCTTCAACATAGTTCTTTTTGATCTCGGTTACCTGTATCCACGCATATCGTCTGGCTCCAAACTCTTTCATTTCTACATCGAACTCTTTTTCTATCATTCCTGCCACACCTGTCGCTCTTTTGGTCTTGCTTCCGGGAATCAAGCCTGTAGGGGCAATATCTTTGGTCTCAAAACGTTTGGCTTCACTCTCCAGGTCTTCTACTTCAAAAAGCCTTCCATATGGGTAATGCATCATCAGGTCACCTTCAACCAGTTTATAGAAATTTGGCTGGGACTTCACCCCTTTGAGAGAGCCGGAAGGAAGTTTCATGACCTGCTCAGTCTCCTCTTCGCTGAACTTTTCCAAAAGCAGGTTAAGCTCCATTCTTTTTGCCAGCCATTGGTTGAAAAGGTAGCTTTGGTACGATCCCAGCAAAAACTCGCGCGTTTTTTTATCTCTGATCTTCAGTTCACCCGATAGCAGTTTTTTACCGTCTATCCAGTTGGTTCCATCTGTGCCAAAACGCTGATTTCCAAAATAGTTAGGCACACCGTTAGCCTTGATCCATTTCAAAACAGAGTCCAGCTTGTCTTTCTGTACGCCTAAAACTTTTTTGAGACGAATATTGAAACGATTTCCTTTGAGATGCCCTACGCGAATCTTATTGTTATGGCGCATCATATCAAGGATCTTGATCTTTTCGTGAGAAAAAGAGGAGAGCCTTTCTTGAAATTTCGCAGGCAATGAGATGTGCTGAATCGTCATCGCATGTTTGTCTTTGAGACCGGCATACCCGATATCACGGCGTTTGATGCCTACAAATCCAGAAATGATATCGAGCATCTCCCATGTGGTCAGTTCTTTTTTACGGATTTTAAGAACCAGATGCTCCCCCTCCCCTGTAAAATCGTACAAAGGGATCTCTTCAACAGTAAAATCACGAGCAGAAGAGTTAAAGACAAAGTCATTTTTGACATTAAGCGGATAAATAGGTTTCATAAAAACAGTCACTTTTAAATTTTTAGAATGACACTATATACTTTAATGACTTAAAAAGCGTTCTATAAGAGTTTTTTAGACTTCCAATAGAACTTGATTTCTTCGATGGTGCTTTTGGGCAAAAATGCATAGCCATGCTTCTTTGCTATATCCTCACCGTTTTCAAAAACCCATTTAAAAAATGCAATAATCTCACCATTGGAACCTTTTTTCTCATTTGGCAGCAGAATAAATGAAGTTGCAATGATCGGATATGATGTTTCCCCTTCAGGGTACGTGATCATGGCAAAAAAATCATTATTCATATGCATATTACTGTATTGTGCACCATCTTTGCATGCATTGATACTCGGTGAAATCCAATGTCCTGCTTTATTTTCAACAGTCGCAGCACTGAGATTTTCTTTTTGTTTGTAGGAATATTCGATATATCCTATAGCGTATTCATTATTTTTAATATTGTCGGATACACCACCGTTTCCTTTACCTTCGATCGTTTCAGCCTTCCAATCAAACTTGGTCGAAGCCTTATGAAAATGATCATAATCAATTTTTCTAAGATAATAGGTAAAATTGAATGTCGTTCCTGATTCATCTGAACGAACAGCGACTTTTATTCGCTTATGGGGTAATAACAAAGCATAATTATGTGCTTTAATGACAGGATCATCCCAATATTTTGCTTCACCGGAAAAAATAGCAGCTATCGCTTTTTCACTTAATTTTAACTCATTATCCTTGATCCCTGGTATATTGTAGGCAAGAACAATGCTTCCTATGATAGTCGGGAACATTGAAAGATTGTATCTTTCCAATCTCCAAGGCTGTAATGGTTTGTCACTCCCTCCAAAATCTACCATACGTCTCTTAATAGAAATAATTCCATCCCCTGAACCTGTAGGTGAATAATGGATCTTATTTCCCGTGGCTTCTTCATATGCTTCTGCCCAATCTATATAAACCGTAGAAGGGAAAGATGCTCCTCTTCCGGAGATGCTGCTATTTGCATATAGACTTGTAGCTGTCAGTATCGATACCAATATTAACCGATAAAATAATTTTGTTTTCATAATCGCACTCCTGATAAATCTTAATAAACAATAAGATCATACTTTACATTTATCGGAGGCATTTTAAATCAATACTGTTACAAAGTGATAACAGTACATAATGATATTATTAAGGAAATTAAATATATTTTTTGGTTAAAGATTCAATAAAAGAAGTGTTACGATTGCTATCAAAAATGATGGCTAAGACATGGATATCGATGTCGATTGTCCATGACTTTGGCAAAAACCGTGAGCGTTGTGTTAGTCTCTTTGGCTATCTTTTCAAGGATGTTCAGATACTTTGGATCAAAACCGATCAACATCTCGTACTCTTCCCCGCTTAGGCCAATTTCATGCCTTATGGGAAAAATCTCATTCATTCCATATTTATTAATATCCAATAGCTTGTTCGTATCGCAGAACAATCCGTCCGAGATATCCATCCCAGCATGTAAAAAAGGTCTGGAACTTTCGATAAACTCTCTTCTTAAAACCGGTTCAAAAAAGCGCGAATCCGGTTCAATTTTTTCACCTTTGAAAAGTCGTTCAAGATCACGTTTGCTCTCCCCGAGTTTACCTGTAAAGGCTAGAAGATCGCCCTCTTTAAGCCCTTTTCTTAAAAGTGGATTGTCGCTTTTGGAAACAATGGTGATGGAGAGATGGAGTTTATCACCTCCGATTGTATCGCCTCCAATGATCTGACAGCCATATTCTGCTGCAGTTTTTTCAAGACTCTGCAATAGCTCATCGATCTCATTTGTTGATATCTCTTTTGGAAGTGAAACTGTTACCAATGCATACTGCGGCATGGCATTCATGGCGATTGCATCTGAAAGGTTGACCAGCATTGCTTTTCTGCCAATCTGTTGCATACTCATCCAGTCACGTTTAAAATGGACATCTTCAAAAAAAGCATCCATACTGTAAAGCGTATCTCCGATGACCGCCGCATCATCTCCGATATAATCAGAACTTAATTTATTGATAAGGTATTGTTCTTTGTCTATTTTTTTCATTGCAAAATTGTAACATAATTGAATGCATTTCATTATTTTAAAGGAAATATTAAAGAAATTAATATTGACCAACCGATATAATAAAAGCAAATTTACTTAAAAGGACATAGTAGCTATGGATGTTAAGATCTATCAATACGATGCAGTGATTGTCGGTGCGGGACTTGCAGGACTTGCTGCAGCACGTGAATTGACGGCTGCAGGTAAAAAAACTGCCGTAATCACGAAACTTCACCCTCTAAGAAGCCATTCAGGTGCGGCACAAGGTGGAATCAACGCAGCGCTTGGAGAAGGTGATTCAACGGAGCTTCATGAATTTGACACTGTAAAAGGTAGTGATTATCTGGCTGACCAGGACTGTGTAGAGTTGATGTGTACCAAAGCACCTGAAACGATCAGATGGGCAGAACAAATGGGTGCTGTTTTCTCAAGAGATGACAAAGGTGACATCGCAATCCGTCCTTTTGGTGGACAGTCAAAGCCAAGAGCCTGTTATGCAAAAGACAGAACAGGCCTTACCCTGCTTCAGACGATCTATGAGCAATGTGTCAGAGAAGATGTTGAAGTTTTCGATGAATGGTACGCAGGTGATCTTATCTACAAGGATGGAAAAGTATCGGGTGTCGTCGCTTTCAACATAAGGGATTCGAAATTTGCCATCTTCAATGCAAAAGCTACTATGTTCGCAACAGGTGGACACGCAAGAGCCTATAAGATCAACTCAAATGCCCATGCCAATACGGGAGATTCACTCTCTATCGTGGCGCGTCACGGACTTCCGCTTGAGGATATGGAGTTCGTACAGTTCCACCCAAGCGGGCTTGGCGGTTCAGGTATCCTTATCTCTGAAGCGGCACGTGGTGAAGGGGGCCGTCTTTATAATTCAGAGGGCGAAAGATTTATGGAGAAATACGCTCCAAATGCACTTGAACTTGCATCCAGAGATGTTGTAAGCCGTGCGATCATGCAAGAGATCAGGGAAGGTAGAGGTGTAGGTCCTAACAAGGATGCCGTAAGCATCGACCTGACTCACCTTGATCCGGAGATCATCCTTACAAGGCTTCCTGAGCTTAGAGAACTTGCGATCACGTTCCTTGGACAGGATATGCTCAAAGAGCCTATCCATATCGCTGCTACAGCTCACTACTCTATGGGCGGTATCCCGGTAGACATCAACTGTCATGTACGCAAAAACCCTAAAGAGTTGGTAGAAGGTTTCTATGCGGCTGGTGAATGTTCATGTGTATCTGTACACGGAGCGAACAGACTTGGTGCAAACTCTGTACTTGAAGCATTACTTTTTGGTAGACATGCGGGGGAAAATATAGTTAAAGACCTTGGCAATCTTGAGCTTAGACCTGCAACTGAACAAGATGCCGCTGCATTCATCGCTGAGTATCAGTGGGTAAAAACAAACAACGGTAACGAAAAAGTTGCAAAACTTAGAGAAGAGCTTCAGGAGAGTATGACAAGAGATGCTGGTGTCTTTAGGACGGCAGAATCTTTGAGTAGACAAAAAGAGAAGATCAAAGAGCTGTTGAAGCGTTACAAAGAGATCCGTGTTCAAGATAAATCTTCTGTTTATAACACTGAGATTCAGGAAGCGATCGAACTTGGGCATATGTTAGAGTACAGCCTTTTCATCGTAGAAGGTGCATTGGCGCGTGAAGAGAGCCGTGGTGGACACTTCCGTGAAGATTTTCCTCAAAGAGATGATGAAAAGTTCCTAAAACATACTTATGCTTATATGGATAAAGATTTCAACATCACACAAGAGTATGCGGATGTCGTACTTGGTAAATTTGAAGTAAAAGAAAGATCATATTAAGGAGATAGTGATGAGCGAAACAAAAAAAATAACGATAAAAGCGTTTAGATTCAATGCTGAGACAGATTATCTTCCTTACTATAAAACGTATGAGATGGAAGTTGGTAAAGACGAACTTATCCTAGACCTTCTTAACCGTATCAAATGGGAACACGATGGAAGTTTCTCTTACAGAAGATCATGCAGACACGGTATCTGTGGATCATGTTCAATCAAAGTAAATGGAAAACCGGTACTTTCCTGCAAAGAAAATGCCTATGATATGATCAAGCTTTTCGGTGAAGAGTTGATCTTCGATCCGCAAAGCAAAAAACGTGCGATCAAAGATATGATCATCGATAAAAAAGATTTCTGGGACAAACATAACGCGATCAAGCCTTATGTCAACGGTAACGTAGATCCTCATCCGACACATGAAACACACATGACAAAAGAACAGGTGGAAAACATTTTGGATGCTGATTACTGTATCCAGTGCGGAAACTGTCACTATGCCTGCCCTGCTCTTGAAGCGAACAGCGAATTCTTTGGCCCGGCGGCATTTGCTGCTGCCTATAGATTTACCGTTGATCCAAGAGATAATTCAGGTCAAGAAAGACTTGAGATGACCGCGCAACTTGGTCAAGGTGTATGGGATTGTGTGAAGTGCTATGAGTGTGCTGAAGCATGTCCAAAAGATGTCAATCCGATCGAAAAGATCATGAAACTTCACAACCTTCAGTTCGAGCAAGGTGTAGCCCAAAGTAACGTCGCGACACGTCACGCAGAAGGTTTCCTCAGAGGTATGAAGAAAACAGGCTACCTTGATGAAGCAGATATCGTACTCTACTCTGAGGGAATGCTTGGTATGTACAAACATCTTCCAACTGCACTGAAAATGATGAAGAGCGGTAAGATTCATTGGCATTCAGGAATTCCATTTATCAATAGTATTCCAAAGATCAAAAACCTAGATGAAGTTAAGAAACTCATTGAAATTTCACAAACAAATAAACTGTAAGGAGAACCAGATGAGCCAATTACATTATGCATTATTTACAGGATGTACTGCAAAGCAGTCGACTCCTGAACTTCTCTCATCTACACTCGCTGTAGCAGAGAAACTCGGTATCAAAATCACGATCCTTGAAGAAGCAAGCTGCTGCGGTGCAAGCCACCTTCAGGATTTTGATGAATTCTTGGCGCATGTACTCAATGCTAGAAATATCTGTTATGCAGAAAAACTGGGACTTACGATGATCACTATCTGTAATACCTGTCAGATCAATTCTGCTATGACAAAGCATAAACTTGATAATGATCCTGAATATAGGGCAAGAGTCAATGAAAAACTTGCAGAAGTTGGACTTGAGTACAAAGGAACTTCCCAAATTAAGCACTTCTTGTACGCGTTGATCGAAGATTATGGTCTTGAGAATATCAAAGATAGAGTAAAAACACCTCTCAGCAGATTTAACATTGCACCATTCTACGGATGTCACAACATCAGACCTTCAGAACTTCAACATGAAAGCAATGGCGGAGAGAATCCATATAACCCTACTTCACTTGACAGTCTCATCGCCGCACTTGAAGGTCATCCGGTAAACTATGCTAGCAAAAACAAATGTTGCGGTTTCCACGTAGAGCTGCAAGCAAACCATACATCTGAAATCCTTGCAGGTAACGCTCTTTTGGATGCACTTGATAACAATGCGGATTTGATGGTAACCCCGTGTCCGCTTTGTCACCTCAAAATGGATACATACCAAGATAGTATCGGAAAAGTAATGGGCCGTGATATCGAACTGCCTGTACTGCATATGCCGCAAATGGTTGCATTGGCACTTGGATGTACAGAAAAAGAGATCGGTCTTAAATACCACGTTAGCAAAGCAAAACACTTATATACTGCATAATTTTTACTTTTCTACCCCTTTGCGGGTAGAGTCTTTTCATTCTTCATTTACCTTCTTTTACTATAATGCAGCAAAAAACAAGGTAGAAAGTATGATTAAAATAATTTTTGCATGGATAATTGGTGCATTATTGCTGTTGCAAGCCATCAGGATCGATATCCCCAATCCTCCCTCACATATCGATCCCAAAAATGAAATACAAGCACCGCAAGAGATCATGAGTATGCTAAAAACCTCCTGTTATGACTGTCACTCCTATGAAACTAAAATGCCTTGGTATAACAATATCGCGCCGATCTCATGGGAGGTTCGAAGCCATATCAAAGATGGTCGTGCTTGGCTGAATTTCCAGGAATGGAACAACTATGATGAAGAGAAGCAACAAAAGATCTATGATGGGATCATTAAAACGATCAATTACAGTATGCCTATGCCAATATATCTAAGTATGCATGAAGAAGCTAAACTGACGCAGGCTCAAAGAAATACAATCAAAAAATGGGCACAAAGTAACCTGAAAGAATAAAATTGACAAAAATAAGATAGATTTTGTCCTATTTAATATTTTTTATGGTATAATTTTTTATCAATTAAATTAAAAGGAAAGAAAGATGCCAAAAATCAATAAATATGTAGATATCGACACTGTCGAAAGAGAAGCAAAAAAAGATCTTATCGATAGACATTCACCATTCATCCACTGTGCAGACACTGCAAAAAAAGGTGAGCCGTTCCAAGTAACTGTACAAATGGGTAACGAGTATACTCACCCGGATGATTTCGATCACTATATTGAATCAGTTACATTATTTGACGGTGATACTATGTTGGCTAAAGCAACTTACGTTCCTGGTACATTGGGAAATACTAAAGCACACAACACAACAACTTTTACCATCATTCCAACAGGTAAGAAATTGAACCTTGTAGCACACGGTTACTGTACAAAACACGGTATCTGGGAAGGTACT
>JACXUM010000021.1 GCA_014763895.1 Campylobacterales bacterium | reverse complement strand
ATAGGGGTTTATAAGGTGCAGATACGAGTTTATTACGAAGATACAGATGCTGGAGGTATCGTTTATCATACCAACTACATCAAATTTTGTGAAAGAGCCAGAAGCGAAATGTTTTTTTCTCGAGGGATGGTGCCATTTGATGGAGATAAAAGCGGGTTCGTCGTCCATCATATCGATGCGGATTTTTTATCTACGGCCAGACTGGGAGATCTGCTTGAAGTACAAACCCATATTCATGAATTAAAAAACTCTTCTATCATCTTACTTCAAGAAGTTTATAAAGAAACAAAAAAAATTTTCAGTATGAAAATTAGACTGGCCTATCTCGCACAGGGTAAACCCTCCCGTATCCCTTCACAATTTAAAGAGATTTTTCAAGCGCTTTAGCTTTGTCACAATAGAGCTTTGCTCTTTGCTGATATGAAACAAGTGTTTGTCTTGCAAGATCATCATCCCTCATCGTTTTTTCATAATTTTCTGCCTTTTGTGTAAAGAGATTACAAAGCCTTTGTGCTTCAATGACTTCTAATTTATCTGCTTTTGTCTCATCCGTATAAAATCCGCCAAATACAAAAACACTCATAAAAACTGTTAAAATAATTTGTTTCATCGTCATCCTTTTTTAAAAAATTATAGTTAAATAAGCTTAATATAATGTTAATATAATTTATTAAAATAATAAGAAAATATTATAAATTTTCAATATTATGTGATTGCCCAATGCTCCCTATTTTTTATCTAACTAAATCGAAAATATTTTCGCTTGAACGCTTTTGAAATAGATACTTTGATAGGGAACAATTACAGATTTGAGAAGAGCAAAAGAGGAATCATAAGCAAAGGAAAATCCTTTGCTTAATGCATAGATATAAAGTAGTGACTACTTATTTGACCATTGCTTCAAGTTCTTCAGAAGAAACCTGGTCGAAGTTCAAGTATTTGTAAACGCTTGCTTTGTTCTTTTCTGTGATCTTTCTGTTCATGATCTCAAGATATTCTTCTTTGCTTGGAAGACGTCCAAGAAGTGCTGCAACTGCTGCGACTTCTGCTGAGCCAAGATATACTTTCGTATCTTTTCCAAGTCTGTTGTCAAAGTTTCTTGTACTTGTACTGAATACCACTGAACCTTGTGTAGCCTGTGCCTGGTTACCCATACAAAGAGAACATCCAGGGATCTCTGTTCTTGCGCCGGCTGTCCCGAAGATCGCATAGTAACCCTCTTCAGTCAATTGTTTTTCATCCATTTTTGTCGGTGGAACAACCCAAAGTTTTGCTTTAACAGCACCTTCACCTTTGAGTACTTCCCCCAATGCTCTAAATAGACCGATGTTCGTCATACAAGATCCAACGAATACTTCATCAATCTTCCCAGTCGGTCTTTTTGGATCAGCAAGGATCTCAGAAAGTGTCGCAACATCATCCGGATCGTTTGGACAAGCAAGGATCGGCTCAGTGATCTCATTTAGATCGATATCGATTACTGCAGCATACTCAGCATCTGCATCAGCCTCCATGAGTTCTGGATTTGCCAACCAAGCCTTCATCTTATCTGCTCTTCTTTGGAGTGTTGCAGCATCTTCGTAACCCTCTTTGATCATCTCTTCGATCAATGCAATGTTAGAACTTAGATATTCGATAACCGGCTCTTTATCCAACTTAACCGTACATGCAGCAGCAGATCTCTCAGCAGATGCATCAGAAAGCTCAAACGCCTGCTCACACTTGAGAGTTTCAAGACCTTCGATCTCAAGTACGCGTCCAGCAAAGATATTTTTCTTACCTTTTTTCTCAACGGTCAACAACCCTTGCTTGATCGCATAGTAAGGAATCGCATTGACAAGGTCACGAAGTGTGATACCTGGCTGCATCTGGCCTTTAAATCTTACAAGAACAGATTCTGGCATTGTAAGCGGCATCATACCTGTAACACCTGCGAATGCAACGAGACCCGAACCAGCTGGGAATGAGATACCGATCGGGAATCTTGTATGTGAATCCCCTCCTGTACCTACAGTATCCGGAAGACAAAGTCTGTTCAGCCATGAGTGGATAACACCGTCACCCGGTCTGAGGATCACACCTTTTCTGCTTGTCCAGAATGGAGGCAATGTATGCTGAAGCTTGATGTCTGCCGGTTTTGGATAGGCTGCAGTGTGACAGAATGACTGCATTACCATATCTGCACCAAAGCTGAGTGCTGCAAGCTCTTTGATCTCATCTCTTGTCATAGGACCTGTAGTATCTTGAGAACCGACAGTTGTTACGATTGGCTCACAGTAAACACCCGGTTTTACACCTTCAACACCACATGCTTTACCGACCATTTTCTGTGCAAGGGTATACCCTTTACCGTTATCTTCCGGCTGCTCAGGTGCCATAAACACATCCGATGGAGCCATACCAAGCGCTTCTCTTGCTTTTGCAGTCAAACCTTTACCGATGATGAGCGGGATACGTCCGCCTGCTCTCATTTCATCCGGCAGTGTATTTGGAGAAATTGTAAATTCAGAAACAACTTCTCCGTTCTTTTCGATCACACCTTCATATGGTTTTACAGTGATCACGTCACCTGTATCGAGCTTGTCTACAGGAGCTTGTATAGGAAGACATCCTGAATCCTCTGCCGTGTTAAAGAAGATAGGCGCGATAATAGAACCGATAACCACACCGCCTGTTCTTTTGTTAGGAATACCAGGAATATCTTCACCCATATGCCACTGTACAGAGTTGATACCTGATTTTCTTGAACTTCCTGTACCTACAACGTCACCAACGTATGCAAGCGGATGACCTTTTGTTTTAAGTTCAGCCATAGTCTCAAGCGGTTTTTCCATTCTTGATACAAGCATTGAATTTGCGTGAAGCGGGATATCCGCCCTTGTGAATGCTTCAGAAGCAGGAGACAGGTCGTCTGTATTTGTCTCGCCAGGGATTTTATACACTGTTACAGTGATCTCTTTCGCAAGTGCCGGTCTGTTAGTGAACCATTCAGCATTTGCCCAAGATTCTACTACCTCTTTTGCATAAGCATTTCCCTGGTCCATCATATCTTTGACATCATTGAAAGAGTTATAAACCAAAATCGTGTTTTTCAATTCATCTGCTGCGGCCTGGGCAACTTCAACATACGAACTTTTCAATGCTTCCACCAATGGACCAACGTTAAATCCACCAAGCATTTTTCCCAAGATTTTTACTGCATGCACTTTATCGATTGCATGAGATCTTGCATCACCTTGAACGATTGCATTCAAAAACGCTGCTTTTACATATGCTGCATCATCTACACCACCCGGGATCTTATTTTCGATCAAATCTAAAAGGTAATCTTGTTCTTCGATTTTATCTGCTTTTAAAAGTTCTACAAGTTCTGCAGTCTGCTCTGCATTGAGTGCCAATGGCGGTACACCAAGTTTTGCACGCTCAGCCGTATGTGCTTTATACTCTTCGATTAAGGCCATGATAAGGTCTCCTGAAATAATTTAAATTTGTACGATAATAGTATCTATTATGAAATTAAAATTTATTTGAATGATAAGAAGAAAGAAATCTAATTAAGTTTATGTAGCGGATTGTTACAAAAAAAGCGGCTTTTGAACGCTCTTTCTGTGTATTGACTTGAAAAAACTATTTCTCTTTTTTTCTAAAGAGATGATATTGTTCTTTTTTGAGTAGCTTCTCTACATATTCGGGATCGGCTTTTTTGATATTTTTCCAAATCCCCGAGGGTAGTCTGATCTGCAGTTTATTTTTTTCTCTTAGTTTAATGATCTTTTTAGGAGAAAGCACTTTATCGACAGGTGAAAAATCTTCCGAACTAAGATCGACATCGTTTCTGTAAAACAGGGTCTGTTTCTTGAAGTTCCCCCATCCAGGAACACCTTCATCCGTATAAGGCACTTCATAACCGTTTTTAAATTCCACCATTATCGAATAAAAACTGTCGGGGAAAACATTGATGATCTTACCCGGGCCAAAAATAAGCCCATAGACTTGATCGCCCTCTTGCGTATTACTAAAATATGCCATATGTTATTTCTCCTTTTAGACTAATATCTCTCTGTTGCCTTTTGCGTTAGGTTCACTGAGTATTCCCACTGCTTCAAGCTGTTCAATGATGTTTGCTGATCTATTGTACCCGATCTGGAGTTTTCGCTGCAAATAGGAGATCGATGTTTTTTTATCCGTTAAAATAACGTTTTTTGCCTCTTCAAACAGAGGATCAAGCTCCATGTCTGAAGGCCCGTCTTCAGATGTTCCAGCGCCGCCGGTGATCAGATAGCTCTCATCATATTCCGGTGCCCGCTGTGCTTTAAGATATTCTACGATCTCTTCGATCTCTTCTTCGGTATTCCAAGGAGCATGGATACGGACAAGCCCTACTGCTCCAGGCGGTGTAAATAGCCCGTCCCCTCTTCCCAAAAGACTCTCCGCTCCCATACTGTCCAAGATCACTTTTGAATCGATACGCTGTCCGACCCTGTAACTCAGACGAGACGGCAAATTGGCTTTGATCAGGCCCGTTACGACATCCACACTCGGACGCTGTGTTGCCACGATCAAATGGATACCGCATGCTCTGGCCATCTGGGCAAGCCTTGCAATCGAATATTCGACTTCTTTCCCACCGTTCATCATCAAATCGGCCAATTCATCGATCACGATCACGATAAACGGGAAAGGTTCTGCTGAACCGTCCTGTTTCACCTTTTCATTGTAGTTATCGATATTTTTGGTACGGTTTTCTGCCATCAGTTTATAGCGGCGTTCCATTTCTCCGACCATATTGGCAAGCGCTGCAATGGCTTTTTTGGGTTCCGTGATCACAGGGGTGATCAGATGCGGGATATCATTATAGATCGAAAACTCCAGCATTTTTGGATCGATCAGCATCAATTTGAGCTGATCTGGATCGTTGCGGTAAAGCAATGAGAGTATCATCGCATTGATACCGACCGATTTTCCCGAACCTGTTGTTCCGGCAATGAGCAAATGAGGCAATTTTTTGATATCCGTAATAAAAGGTTTCCCTACGATATCTTTTCCAAGCGCCACAGTCAAAGGAGAGCTTGATTCTTTAAAAAGATCGCTCTCGAGTATCTCACGAAGGTAGATCGTATCAATTGTATCATTAGGAATTTCGATACCGACCACATCACGGCCCGGGATCGGTGCCTGGATACGTATCGTCTCGGCGCTGAGTGCCATCGCAAGGTCATCCTGAAGTCCCAGAATCTTGGAGACTTTGACATTCGGTGCCGGTTTAAACTCAAATGTGGTTACCAAGGGACCGCTGTAAGTACGAACCACATCACCCTCTACATTGAACTGCCTTAATTTAGCCAGAAGCTCTTCGATCTTTCTATCGATCTCGGCTTCATTGATCTTTTTAGTACTTTTTGGCGCTTTTTGCAAAAAATCAAGCTTAGGCAGTTTGAAGTTCTTCGGTTTAGCTACCGCTCCTTTTTCTATCTGTTCCAAAAGTTTTGAATTCTCTTCCAATTCTTCCACGATCTGAACCTGTGTGTTCTTTAGGGAAGTTGTAGGAATAGACCTTTCCACTTCCAATATCTCGTTGATCACAGGATCGTGTACTGTTTCAACTCTTTCTTTAGATTTTTTGGGACTCTCCCCAATAAGGTCTTCAATTTCAGGTGTTTGGATATTCTTTTTTACAACCTGTCGTTCAATGGGTCTTTGAACCTTTCCTTTAGCTTTTTGATCGGCAAAAGGCATCATTTCTGTTTCTAAAGGTGGTGAAGCAAACGGGTTGGTAAACAATTTTTTGAAAAATGCCTTCATCCCTTCACCTATAGTTTTGATTCCCGTAATCAAAGGTTGAAAAGAAAAACGATGAAGATTTAGATCTCTTGGATGAAAATCATCATCCAGGATAAATACCAAAGCAAGCGAAGTGATCATCACCCACGAAAGCCATAAACCGGCCTTACCGATGAATGGCTGTAAAAATTCAACGATCTGCGTTCCTACGAACCCTGCATCTTTAGGTTCCAAAACCAAAGACTGCAATAAGATCAAACCAATGAAAAAGAGTATCCACCCTAAATAAAAATCAACTTCTTTTAGTTTGGCAGTATCAGTGAAAAGTTTATAAAGCGGATAAAACAGGATCAGGATATTAATGTAGGCTAAATGGCCAAATAAAAAAATATTGGTATCCCCTATTATTTTACCGATGTTTCCGACCAATGCATTATCATGAAATAATGTCGAAAAAGCACCATAAATAAAAAGAATGGCTGTTATAATCAGCGTGATTTTCAAGTCAACTCCCATAATATTAATAAATACAACAAGAGGTATTATAACAAATTAAGATAAGTTGCCAAAGCTAAATCGACAAATTGTTATAAAAAGATTTATTACGACATTAACTCAGCAAAATTTAAGAATAAATACGTAAAATTCCGTTTACATTTTCGAATGTATTTGCCTCGGTGGTGGAACTGGTAGACACGCCAGACTCAAAATCTGGTGAGCTTGCTCGTGTCGGTTCGAGTCCGACCCGAGGTACCACTTTTTTAATATAAAAACACACTTTTTGAAAAATCCTAAAAAGTTACTAGATAAAGTCTTTTAGTATTTAGCATCATAGTGTACTTCTTTAATGACGCGGGAGTAGCTCAGTTGGCTAGAGCGTCAGCCTTCCAAGCTGAGGGTCGCGGGTTCGAGTCCCGTCTCCCGCTCCACTTTTTCTCTAAATGTTGCGGGCGTAGCTCAGGGGTAGAGCATAACCTTGCCAAGGTTAGGGTCGAGGGTTCGAATCCCTTCGCCCGCTCCATTTTTCATCTATTCAATCTGCTTTCAAATTCTTTAACGACGCATAATTAATCCAGATAGATAAAATACTGCCGTATTGATCAGGAGAAAGACTGGTACCAAGCAAGTAATGACTCGTGTCTGTCAAAGATTTAAAAACATTTTCCCAGACTCATAACAACCTTGATAAAACTAAATCATTACTTAGATTTGTTATAATGCAAAAAGTAAAATAAAGGATTGTCTTGAAACTTGTTGTAGCAATTACCGGTGCAAGCGGTGTGGAGTTGGGCAAGAAATTTGTTGAATACCTGCCTGAAGATATCGAAGTACATGTGGTTGTTTCAAAGAATGCGCTAGCCGTGGAATCTTTTGAAAATAAACAGGTTACACTCCATCAAGATGACAATATCGCAGCCTCTATCTCAAGCGGTTCGTTCAGGGTAGATGCAACTGCCATCATTCCTTGCAGCATGAATACGCTGGCAAAGATCGCCTGTGGTATCAGTGACAACCTTCCCACAAGAGTGGCTGCAGTTGCATTGAAAGAACAAAAAAAATTGCTTCTTGCGCCAAGAGAAATGCCTTTTTCTGCTATCGCTTTGGAAAATATGCATAAACTGGCTTCCTTGGGTGTGATTATCGCTCCTCCGGTACTAGGGTATTATGCAGATACTCAGAGTGTGGAACAGATGGAACGTTTTATCATTGGAAAATGGTATGACAGCCTGGGAATAGAAAACAATTTATATGAAAGATGGGGTGAAGCTAAAGGCTTCAAGTGAGGAATTAAGAGTGAGGAGTGAGGAGTTGTGGTATGCTTTTCCAAAAAAAGCTTTGATTGAAGAGAAACAAATGATCCATTCATCAAATAAAAGCATTGAAAAGCAATGCAAAGCAATATTATTTACTATTCACTCTTCACTCTTCACTATTCACTCTTATGGGAGTTTTTCATGAGACGCGCGATCTATCCGGGAACGTTTGACCCTATTACCAATGGCCACCTTGATATTGTCAAACGTGCCTGCAAAATGTTTGATGAGATCATTATAGCTGTTGCACAAAGCCAAAGCAAAAACCCCATGTTCAGTTTGGAGCAGCGTATCGATATGGTCAAAGCCGCTACACAAAATTTTCCGAAAATCAAAGTCATAGGTTTTGAAAATCTGCTTGTGAACCTTTCGGATGAGTTGGATGCAAACATTATCATCAGGGGACTTAGAGCTGTCAGCGACTTTGAGTATGAACTTCAAATGGGATACGCGAATGCTTCATTGAAAAAAGAGCTTGAGACCATTTATCTCATGCCAAGTTTGGAGCATGCATTTGTGAGCTCTTCTGTGGTACGTTCCATCCTCCATTTTGATGGGAAGATCGATCATCTTGTACCAAAAGAGGCCTACAGTATGATCGAAGGATATAGACGCTAATGTATGTACTATTTGAAGGGATCGACACATGTGGAAAAAGTACACAGATCGATCTGATCGCACAAAACCATCCTGAGGTTATCATCACAAAAGAACCAGGTGGGACCATATTCGGACAAAAAGCCAGAGAAATATTGCTTGAAGGTGCTTTGAGTTCCAAACGTGCAGAATTGCTTCTCTTTTTGGCCGATCGTGCAGAACACTACGAAGAGGTCATTAAACCCAATAAAGATAAACTGATACTCTCTGATCGTGGCTTCCTCTCGGGTATCGGGTATGCCTTGGCAAACGGTGATTTTGATTTTGATCTGCTCGTACAGTTTAACAAATTTGCACTTGAAGATCATTTGCCGGATAAGGTTATCCTTTTTTTAACCAATATAGATACACTTCAAGAGAGAATATCCCAAAAAAGCCTTGATGGTATTGAGCTAAGAGGTTTGGAATATCTGCTTAGTGTTCAAAATCATATGAAAGAGAGTATCATTAAACTGGGAATTCCGCATCTTTTCATCGATGCAGCGGATACTATCGAAAACATCCATCATCAAATCAACAATTATTTAAGGAATATACTATGATCAATCCACTTCGCGGCATGAAAGACCTTACGTTTGAAGAGAGTCAACGTTTTGAGCATATCGTCAACATGGCTTCAACCATTGCCAAGCGTTACGGCTATGGATATATAGAAACACCCATTCTTGAAGAGACGGCACTCTTTAAACGATCGGTGGGTGAAAGCTCGGATATCGTAGGCAAAGAGATGTACCAATTCATAGACAAAGGCGATAATGATGTCTGTATGCGTCCTGAAGGAACTGCGGGTGTGGTGCGTGCATTTATCTCTGCCAAACTTGACCGCCAGCCGGTGAAGCAGAAGTTCTTCTACTATGGACCGATGTTCCGTTATGAAAAACCGCAAAAAGGAAGGCTCAGGGAGTTTCACCAGTTTGGATGCGAAAGTTTTGGAGAAGCTTCGGTCTATGAAGACTTTACCATGATTACGATGATCTCACAGATCTTTGATGCGCTTGGTATCGGTTACGAACTAAAAATCAACTCATTGGGATGCGTTGAGTGTATGCCTCCCTACAGACAAAACCTTGTGAGTTTTCTGTCCGAAATCAATAACGAACTATGTGAGGACTGTAACCGCCGTATAGTTACCAATCCTATCAGAGTACTTGACTGTAAAAATGAAAAATGCCAGTTTCATCTTGTTACATCACCAAAACTTCTCAACAACCTGTGCGAGTGCTGTGACAGTGACTTTATCGAACTAAACAAACTGCTTACTAAAGCCGGTATCAAATATACGATAGATACCAACCTTGTAAGGGGCCTTGACTACTATAACAAAACCGCATTTGAATTTGTCAGCAATGAAATCGGTGCACAGTCAGCTATTGCTGGCGGTGGACGCTATGACAAACTGGTAGAATTCCTAGACGGGAAACCTACACCTGCTATTGGATTTGCCCTGGGTATTGAACGTATCATGGAATTGGTCAAAATGCCAGAGATCAAACGCGAAGGCTACTACATGGGTGCAATGGTCCCAGAAGCCATTCCTGCACTGATGACCCTGGCGGCACGCAAACGCCTTACAGACAAAGTAACGGTCGAATTTAGTTCAAAAGGCTTCAAAAGCCACATGAAAGGGGTCGACAAAGCCTATCCGCAGTATGCCGTTCTCATTGGCGAAGATGAGCTAAAAAACGGTACGTTATGGGTGAAGAATTTGGAAACCAACGAAGAAAGAACTATAGCGATCGATGAATTTTGATCATTGTAAACCTGACAATTGATCAGGTTTATTTTAATCTATCAAGCCACACCAATAGATCTTCACTCAATTTGCTTAGCGCTATATTTGTAGCGTCTGCATATCCCTTTGCATTTTTCGTCACAGTCGGTACGGTATAACTGAAACGATGGCTGTCGACCAATTTTCCGGTGTTAGCATCTACCAATGATATCTGTATCGAAACAACTGCATCGGAAGCATTTCCCCTGATACGATGTGAAAATGCATAGATCGTGCTCTCCAGTCTATAGTCTTCCTGTGCTGTTGAAGCATAAGAGATGACACCTTTAAAGAGTCCGCTTCTCTCCATCGTTTCGATCAAACTTCCCTGGATCAACTGTCCAAGGTTATTTGACCATTGCGCGTTTTGGTAACTGCCCTGCTCGGCATCACTGTATGAAAAATGCATATTTTGGTTTATCTTCTCTTTGAGGCTCAATGGAAAGTTCACTTTAATTGTTTTAGTGACATAAAACCGGCTATGCTTTTTATCGACATGATCGATATGTAACGTATAGACTTTCAAAGGTGCTTCCTTGATACTGCATCCGTACAGTCCTAAAAGCAGTACAATTCCCAAAATATGTTTCATTCGCCGGGCCCTCTTCTTTCTTTTCTTGCTTTAAACAGTACATCACTTGGACTTTGCTTGAGCTCTTGGGCCAGATCATTGATCTGGGATGAAAGAATCTGAATATCGATCATAGCAGGTTCGAGGATCTTTCTAAGATTATAATCTCCTCGATCTAGACTCTTTTCTACTTTTACTGTCACACGTTGAAAATCTTTCGTAGTAGCAAAAAGCTTTTCTACGGTAGGATTGACCCTCTCTTTGATCGATGTAAAATCTTTTGTGGCTCCTTCAAATGACACTGTGATACGTTTCATTGAAGCACGAAGCTCATCAAGCGTCTGCTCGATCTGTTTTTCAACATCCTCTCCCCGGGCCGTGATCTTTTCAACATTATCAAGCGTATTTTCTATCGATTTCAGATTTTTATCTGAAAGCAATTTATCCGCTTTCGCCAATACTACTGCCAAACGTTCTGAAATCGTCCCAAGCCCGCCGCTCAGTTTTGAGATATATGATTCTGTGGATGGAATAAGCGGGATATAATCTTTAGTCGGTTTGAGATTTTTTGCATCATTTGTTCCACCGTCTATCTCGATGGATAAAATTCCCGTGATCCCGTACATCTGGGTATGTGCTGTCATATCTTCCTTAATCGGTATGCCCTTTTTGATATCCACTAAGACCTCTACGATTTCAATGTTCTTGGGATTGATACGTATCGCTTTGACCCGGCCGATATCGACTCCCCGCATTTTGACTGTTGCATCTTTGGAAAGCCCGGAAACAGATTCGCTGAGCTCTATCCGATAGGTATCGTATTCATCTTTCAAACCGTATTTGCCAAGCCAGAAAGCAAACCAGATCATCCCCATGCCAAACACGACGACAAATATACCTACAATCGTATAGTTGATTCTGTTATACATTTTTTATCTTATCCTTGAACCTTTCTTTAGTGTACTCATTTTTGAAAAACGCTTCCACAAAAGGATGTTGTGATTGTAGCACATTTTCAAGTGTACCTTCTGCAACCACACGCTTATCCGCAAGTACTGCCATTCTGTCTACAATACTGAATATACTATCAAGATCGTGCGTAATGATCACCACTGTAATCCCAAGCAGATTGCGCAAATGTACGATCAACTGATCAAAATTACGGGCACCGATAGGATCAAGCCCGGAGGTCGGTTCATCCAAAAAAAGCAGTTTGGGCTCCATCGCCAATGCACGGGCCAGGGCTGCCCTTTTAATCATCCCGCCGCTCAGTTCTGAGGGATATAAGCCCCCTACATAGGGTTCCAGTCCCACCATATCCAGCTTTGAATAGATGAGCTTTTCTCTCATCTTTTTTGAGATATTGGTATACTCTTTAATCTGAATCTCTATATTTTCAGCGATCGTCAGGGAAGAGAATAGTGCTCCAAACTGGAAAAGTACCCCCCATTTTCTGCGCAGTTCCTGTGCCTCTTGTGGCGTGATATGCAAAACATCCGATCCCAATACATGCAATTCTCCTTCAACAGGTTTCAAAAGCATGATCATCTCTTTCATCAAGACCGATTTTCCCGAACCACTTTCTCCCAAAATAGCATAGATCTCTTTCTCATTGATATGCAGATCAATCCCATCATGTATGGTCCTTGCCCCGAATCTGGTCACAATCCCTTTTGCTTCGATCACACTCATAGGTCAAGTTCCGTATAAATAACCGAGAAAAGAGCATCAAAAGCGATAACCAAAAAGATAGAGTTAACCACACTCTGTGTCGTATGCAGACCGATACTCTCCGTATTCTCAGAAACCTGGAATCCCCTAAAACATCCTACTGCCGCGATCAAAAATGCAAAAACAGGCCCTTTGATCATCCCCAAAATATAATGTTTGACTTCAAGCACTTCATAGAGCCTGTTAACAAACTGATCAAAAGATATCCCAAGCTGCATCTGCGAAGCGACCATCCCTCCAAATATACCCATTAAATCAGAAAAAAAGATCAGTAACGGCAGTGCTATCACCAGGGCAAAGATCCGCGGCAATACCAAAAAATGATAGGGGTCAAACCCCATGGTTCGCATTGCAGCAATCTCTTCTGTGATCTTCATAGCTCCGATCTCAGCCGTATATGATGAACCGCTCCGGCCGGCGATGACGATCGCTGTGATCATCGGACCCAATTCCCTGACCATCGAAATACCTACTGTATCTACGATAAAGATATCCGCCCCGAATTTTGCCAACTGCACTGACCCCTGATAGGCAATGACCATTCCCACCAAAAATGCTGTGAGAGAAACAATCATCAACGCTGTAAATCCGGAATGATAGATATGATAAACCGTTTCTTTTAAACGTATCTGTCTGGGAGACAACAGATTTTGTGCCAAAGCGATGAAAAGCTCTCCGCTAAAGCTCAAAAACTCTTTGATATCGTAGTAAAAATCGACCGTTTTATGACCGATATCCTCGACCCATCCCTCTTTTGGATGAACAATGACTTCTTTATGCTTTCGTTCTGTTTTAAGCAGTTTATACATTTGGGATTGTTTGGATGTATAGCCTATCACTTCTACTTCCGTTTTTGCTTGAAACAATTCGTATTTTTCAATAAACAGCAACACACCGGCGCTATCAAATTCATCTACCGAAGAAACATCCCAAATGATTTTTTTATCAAAAGGAATTTTTTGTAATTCATCTTCTATCTTACGTACGCTTTTAAGCGTCCACTGCCCTTTTGAGATAAGCTTAATATGATCAGGGTATACTTCCAAAACAAGAAATGCGTCATTCATAGTCAGATTATATTAAAGTTCATATTAAGTTTGGATATAATGGCAATCTTACTAAAGTTTAATGAAAGAAGGTAAATTAATGAAACAATTTGGCTTGAATATTTGGGGTAATGACAACTTTATCATTAAAAACAATACAGTGAATGTCAATTATGCCAATAAACCTTCTCTTTTGGAAATCGCACATGAAATCCGTGACAAAGGATACAAAGGGCCTCTGCTGCTGCGTTTTCCGCATTTGATCGAAAAACAGATCTCAACACTCTTCAAAGCATTTGAAAAAGCACAGAATACATTTGATTATAAGGGCAGATTCCAAGCTGTTTTTCCCCTCAAAGTCAACCAGTTCCCGAATTTTGTCCACGCCCTGATGGATGTTTCAACAGAATATAACTATGGTCTTGAAGCAGGAAGCAAAGCCGAACTTATCATTGCCATGAGCAAAACACCGATAGGTGCGCCGATTACAGTTAACGGTTTCAAAGACAAAGAGATGATCGCTCTTTGTTTTATCGCTGCAAAAATGGGACACAACATTACGGTTACGATTGAAGGAATCGGTGAGCTTGAAACGATCATTCAGGTCCATGAAGAATGCAATGAAGGGCTAGAGAACCCTATTCTTCCAAAGATCGGCGTACGTATCAGATTGCACAGTTCCGGTATCGGTATCTGGGCAAAAAGCGGCGGATACAGCTCAAAATTCGGTTTGACGTCAACCGAGCTTTTAGAAGCATACGAACTGATGAAAAAACATGATCTTTTGAGACAACTCTATATGATCCATTTCCATATCGGTTCACAAATGAGCGATATTTCTCCGCTTAAAAAAGCACTCAGGGAAGCCGGAAACATTTATGCGGATCTTAAAAAACGTGGCGCAGATGCACTCTGTGCGATCAATATCGGCGGCGGTCTTGCGGTAGAATACAGTCAACATCCTCACAGCAGAGACAGAAATTACTCCTTGGATGAATTTGCCAACGACGTTATCTTCCTGATGCAGGAGATCGCAAAAAACAAAGGGGTGGAGGAACCTGATATTTTCACCGAGTCGGGAAGATATGTCGCTGCGTCTCATGCCCTGCTTATCACGCCTGTACTTGAACTTTTTTCCCAGGAATACCATGAGAAAAACCTGCGTTTAAAAGAAAACAACCCGCAACTGATCCAGGAGCTCTACGATCTTTTCAGTACACTGACCAAAGACAATGCCAGAGAGTATCTCCACGATGCACTTGACCATATGGAGAGTCTTTTAACCCTGTTCGATCTAGGGTATATCGATCTTGAAGACCGTTCCAATACAGAGATCCTTGTTAACCTCATTATCAAAAAATCGATTGCATTGCTCAAGAACGAAAATGCCAATGAACTCAAAAAGCTGCAAAACCGTATCCAGGAGAAATATCTTGTCAATTTCTCTCTGTTCCAATCACTGGCAGATTTTTGGGGCTTGAAACAGCATTTCCCTGTTATGCCGCTGGATCATCTGGATATCAAACCGACCAATCCCGCAAGCATCTGGGATATTACCTGCGACAGTGACGGAGAGATCGATTTCAATCCTGATCTGCCACTCTATCTGCATGATATCGATGTGAGCAAGGAAGAGTATTTTCTTGCCTTTTTCCTTACGGGTGCCTATCAGGAAGTACTGGGCATGAAACACAACCTCTTTACACATCCGACTGAAGCGGTCATTTCTTTTGATGAAAAGGGTCATTACACGATCGACAACCTGATAGAGGCACAAAACCTTATGGATGTTCTGGATGACCTGGACTATGATACCAACCTGGTTGATAAAGCACTCAAATATAGAATCGAAGAGTCCGAACACATTAGTAAAGAAGAAAAAAGAGAACTTTTAGGTAAACTTTATCTTTATTTAAGTGAAAATAGTTATCTTAAGACCATTCAAGCTATCAGCGAAAATGAGTAAGGAAAGAGTTTGAATCTATTCAGTTTGATCAGAGAAGATTTTGCAACGGTTAAAAAAAATGACCCGGCTTTACATTCAACCTTTGAACTGTTTTTTAACTATCCTGGAGTATGGGCTTTGCTGTTTTATCGCATTGCCCATGCTCTCTATCAGAAAGGGTTGCGTTTTCTTCCGCGTCTGATCTCCGGTCTTGGACAATTTTTGACCACTATAGACATTCATCCTGCGGCATCGATTGGACACAGGGTTTTCATCGATCATGGTGTAGGTGTCGTCATAGGCGAAACTGCCGTAGTCGGTGATGATGTCTTGATCTATCAACAGGTAACACTCGGCGGGGTAAGCCTTACCAAGGGGAAACGGCACCCTACTGTTGAAGATGGTGTTGTTATCGGCGCAGGAGCCAAAATCCTGGGCAACATTATCATTGGAGCAAATTCAAAAGTGGGTGCAAACTCTGTCGTGATAAAAAATGTACCTGCAGATTCGACTGCCGTGGGTATTCCAGCCAGGGTACTGAAGCGTGGATTTGATAAAAATCCTCTCAGCCATAACAAAATTCCGGATGTCAACAAAGAGATTTTTGAATATCTGATCAAACGTATAGAAGTTCTTGAAGAAGCCGTAGAAACAGGCGACAGCAAACATATCAAAGAAAAAGATCACAATCTCGACGAACTCTACGACAATTTCATCCATTCAATGGACTAACACTTTTTTAATCACCCTTAGCAGAAATCCCAGTGGTCTTTAGCTGTTGGGATGAATGCGTACAAGGCGTTAGCCTTGATTTTGTATGTAGTTGCGTATGATCTCAGAACTTGCTTCGCCTATACTGCATACGAAGTATCCGTTAGTCTAAAACATATTCTCTTTCCTTCTTGAAAAGCTACTGGCAATGCGAAGTAAAAAAATATTTCCTGAGAAACAGTTTGTACTTTTGCCAAAGATGGAACGTGGTTACGGATTTGAGCCGATTGACGATAGACGAGATGGATACCCTCGGAATATACTGTATCATCAGATGAATGTGATCTTTATCGGTTTCCATTTCGATGATCTCAAAGTCTGATTTTTGCTCTATGTCACGGATAACCGTTTTCAAAAAAATGCCAAGTTCACCATACAGCAATTTTTTCCTGTATTTGCATACAAATATCAGATGAATTTTCAGATTGTGTTTTGCCCTGTTTGTGGTTTGGTAGCCCTATAGTTTTCTCTTGTTTTCTTTATGATTTATTGCCCCTTGACTTATTTATAGATGAATACTATAATATTATAAATAATTAAACAAACGGCATGGAAGATGATACCTTACAACCCTGATTTTCTCGACAATGTTACTGTTTTTACAGAAGAGGAAAAAGCACTTTTCGATACGCTCAATGACAAGGTATCTCTCTCAAAATTTCTTGCCAACAAGAGCTATATTGATAAGTTTGGTATGGATTTTATACACACTTCCGCTAAGATCGAGGGAAACACTTACGATAGAAACGATACGCTTACATTGCTTGAATACGGTCGTACAGCAGGAGGGAAAAGATATAGCGATGCCAAAATGATACTTAATATGCGTGATGCGTATGATTTGTTTATCAAAGAGGATTTATTGGTCGGTAAAAACACCCTAAAAGACTTGCATTATATTTTGTCTGATGAAATGGTTGCGGACAACGAAAGAGCGATGCCAAGAAATGAAGAAGTGACAATCAAGGGATGCGAATACATACCTCTTGCCACGGCTGAAAAACTTGATGATGAACTAAACTATATGTTTGACAGATATGCAACGATAGAAAACGCTTTTGATAAAGCAATCTACCTGCATTGCAATTTGGCCTATCTTCAATACTTCAAAGACTGCAACAAAAGAACGGCAAGAATGATGCTGAATGTTTCTTTGAAGCAGGACGGCAAAATGCTCTACATTCCAAATGAGGAAAGGGTATCTGAATATTTAGCATCGGTTGTAGCATATTATGAAACCGGTAGTTACGATAAATTCAAATCCTATTTCATCAATGAATACCAAGACACCATAGGTGCCGTATTATCCGTTGAGAACGCAAAAAAACAAGAGCAAAGCAGACCGTTAAGAAAAAAATAATGCTCAAAGCCTACAAATACCGCATCTATCCCACCAAAGAGCAGATCACATTGATCGAAAAGCACTTCGGTTCTACACGGTTCTTGTATAACTACTTTTTGGAGTACAGGCAAAAGGAGTACGCACACGGCAACAAGAAAGTAGGCTATATGGTTACACAAGCAGAACTTACAAAGCTCAAAAAGCTCAAGGAGTATGAATGGCTTAATGAATGCGGAAGCCAGTCCTTACAAATGGCTTTGAGGGATTTGGACGCTGCATACAGCAGGTTCTTCAAGAAGCAGGGAGAATATCCCAAATTCAAGTCAAAGAAGCACACCTCACAGAGCTTCACCGCACCGCAAAACATCAAAGTAGCTAACAACAGGGTTTACCTTCCAAAGTTCACCAAAGACGGCATCAAGGTGAAACTTCATAGAGAATTGCCACAAAATTCTGTACTCAAACAAACCACCATCTCAAGACAAAACAACCAGTATTTCGTTTCTATTCTCATTGATGACAACAATGCTATACCTAAGCCTACAAAAGCGAAAAATGCCGTAGGTTTGGATATGGGATTGACTGATCTCATTATCACCAGTGACGGAGTAAAGTATCCAAACAATAAATACTTTGTGAAGTCACGACAAAAACTCAAAAAAATACAAAGACGATTATCGAAAAAACAGAAAGGTTCAAACAATAGAAACAAAGCAAAGCTGAAAGTCCAAAAACTTCATACTAAGATAAGCAATCAAAAAAAAGACACACTCCATAAAATATCCAACGAGATAACCAATCAATACGATATCATCTGTCTTGAAACTTTGAATGTCAAAGGTATGCAGAAAAACAGAAGACTTAGCAAATCAATAGCAGATGTGGCATGGAATGAATTCATGCGTCAGTTGGAATACAAATCGGAGTGGAAAGGGAAAACCGTTCTAAAGATAGATCAGTGGTTTCCATCCTCTCAGATATGCTCCAACTGCGGGGCAAGCTCAGGGGAGAAAGAGCTCAACATCAGAAAATGGGAATGTCCCCAATGTCATATGAAACTTGATCGTGACATTAATGCTTCGATCAATATTAGAAACTATGGCTTAGGTCAGATAGACCAAAGAAATACCATAGTAAAAAATACGGTAGGAACTATCGGAAATTAAGCCTGTGGAGTGCCAATGCGTCCTGTTTTTTTCAAAACAAGATCACGGTACTGTGAAGCAGGAAGCCCAACCCTCTTTAGGGGTTGGGTGGTTCACCCTTATCTATTAGCGAAATTAAGCTATAATTTTGGGATTTTTAACATTCCAATTTTATAAGGTTTTTAATGCTATCAAATCGTATCAAATCATTGTCACCATCTTTGACAATCGCGATCTCTTCACTTGCCAGAGATCTCAAAGCACAAGGTAAAGATGTTCTTAGTTTTTCAGCTGGAGAACCTGATTTTGACACGCCAAGACTGATCAAAGACGAAGCGATCAAAGCGATCAATGACGGATTTACACAATATACAGCTGTAGCAGGTATCCCTGAACTACTTAAGGCGGTTGCAGGCAAACTCAAAAGAGAAAATGGACTGGAGTATGCACCTTCGGATATCATTGTGAGCAATGGTGCGAAACAATCACTTTTTAACCTCTTTCAAGCCGTGATCAATCCGGGAGACGAGGTAATCATTCCTTCTCCTTACTGGGTAACCTATCCTGAACTTGTCGTTTATTCCGAAGGAACTCCTGTTATCATCGAAACCGATGAAAAAAGTGGATTTAAGATCACAGCTGAACAACTAAAGAATGCGATCACTCCTAAAACAAAAATGATCGTTCTTACTTCTCCCTCCAATCCTACAGGTTCGGTCTATTCCAAGGCAGAACTTGAAGTGTTGGCAGAAGTTCTTAAAGGAACTGATATCATTGTAGCAAGTGATGAAATGTATGAAAAACTCGTTTACGGCATTGATTTTGTAGCGACAGCAAGTATCAGCGAGGATATGTACCAAAGAACCGTGACCATCAACGGTTTAAGTAAATCCGTAGCTATGACAGGATGGCGTTTTGGTTATCTTGCATCCCCTAACAAAGAACTGATCGCTGCAATGGATAAACTCCAAAGCCAAAGTACTTCCAACATCAATTCCATCACACAAAAAGCTGCGATCGTAGCACTCAACGGCGAGGTTGATGATGAGATCGAAACTATGAGAAAAGCATTTGAAAGCAGAGCAGAAGAGGCAGTTAAACTTTTCAATGAGATCGATGGTCTTTCGGTACTTAAACCGGATGGTGCATTCTATCTCTTTGTCAATATCAAAGATATTTCAAACAATTCGATCGAGTTCTGTAAAGAGCTTCTCCAGGAAACCGGTGTTGCCGTAGTTCCCGGTATAGGATTTGGTGCAGAGGGATACTTTAGATTCTCATTTGCTACCGATATGACGACTATCCGTGAGGGTGTCAGACGTATCGAAAAGTTTGTTAAAAGTAAATAAACTTATTCTTCATAGAAGGCATCTTTGAAGGTAGCCTTCTATTTTTTTCTCGTCATATTTTCCATCACAAACCAAACTGTACCAATGATCGTAAACAGAATGATCGGCATTATCCAGGGATTTGATTTGATCGCATTAAAAAAAGCGATAAAGAGTTCACCAGAAAAATAACTTCCCAGACCGATCACCAGCACAAAAACGATAGATGCAAAGAAATTGTAAAAAGCAAATTTCTTAAAATCATATTTAGATAATGCCATGGAAAGCGGTACCAGTGTTTTAATGCCATAGAGAAATTTTTGGATAAAAATTGCTAGAACACCATATTTCCTCATAATGAGTATTGATAATGCGATCTTTCTTTTATGCTTTTTAAAATACTTTCCAACCTCTTTTTTCTGATATTTTCCAAGATAGAATAAAAAGTTGTCGCCTAGAAAATTGAATATCATCGCAACACTAAGCGCAATACCAAGGTCCATTTTCCCCATATAGGAAAGAACGCCTGCGGCGGCAACTACTACAAGAGATCCGCCGAAAGAGAAAAATGCAATAGCCAGATAACCCCATGTTTCCAACGATGTCAGTGTACTTTCCAAAATAAAGTTCCTTTTAAAATGAGATAAACGAATCATATCGAAATTATGTTAT
The DNA here is from genome assembly GCA_014763895.1 of Campylobacterales bacterium. Lineage (GTDB taxonomy): Bacteria > Campylobacterota > Campylobacteria > Campylobacterales > Sulfurovaceae > Sulfurovum. Next base: position 20,496 of record JACXUM010000021.1, on the reverse strand, counting down.
AGTTCCTTTCATGATTCAGACACTGCTTTCGATTATTTTTGTCTACGTTTTTATCTTTTTGGGATATCTGGCTAAACGAATCTTCAAAGAAGAGATGGATTCAAAAACACTAACACTCTTTTCAGTTTACTTTCTTCAGCCTTTTGTGACCGTGTGGGGATTTAGTACAGCCAGATTAAATACCGAACATCTCTTTGTCCCCTTGATCTATCTTGCTATTATATTGGTTTTATTGCTTCCTACCCTATGGATCGCCAAACTTGTTTTTAACGATCCAAAAGAGAGAGCCATCTTTTCGATAGCAGGGTTCGTCGGCAATACAGGGAATATCGGTATTCCTCTTGGGATTGCACTTTTTGGGGAACAAAGCGTCATCTACACGACGCTGATCAATATTGCCAATGTCTTTGTCGTATATATCCTCGGAGTCTATATCTATTCCCGGGGATCGTTCAGCATCAAAAAATCCCTGCTGAACATCGTTAAAATCCCGATCATTCCCGCTTCAATGATTGCCATTATTCTCAATGTCTATGATATTCCGTTAAGCACCCAGATACAGGAATTTTTCAAAATGGGAGCCTATGGCGGAATCGTACTGCAGCTCTTTTTACTGGGTACATTTTTATATGGGCTTCAGATTAGACAATTACACCCAAAACTTTTTTTAGGCACAATCTCCCAGAAGTTTATTGTCATTCCTGTCGCATCAGCCATCATTCTTTCTTTTACCTCATTGCCTCATTTTGCACAAGGCGTGATATTTATGGAAATGATGGTTCCTTTGGCTATCGCCAATATCAATCTGGCTTCACTGTATGACTGTCGGCCAAAAGAGGTAACATCTTTGATACTTTTAAGTACCCTGCTCTTTATCCCGCTTCTTTTTATCCTCAGTTATGTCATAAATTTCTATTATTTATGATAAAATTGAGCCCGTATTTTAAGCTGCTACCAATGCAAAAACCCAAAACAAATATATAAAGGATTTTTATGTCAAAAAACACCCTTATTATCGGTGCAGGCGGTGTAGGAAATGTTGTTGCGTTCAAATGTGCGATGAATGCTGAAACTTTTGGAAATATCACCCTTGCAAGCAGAACTGTTAGTAAATGTGACGAGATCGCACAAAATGTCAAAGAGCGTCTTGGAGTGACGATCGCTACTGCTCAGGTGAATGCCGACTCCGTTTCAGAGTTGATCGATCTTATCCAAAATACGGGTGCAGACATTGTTATCAACGTAGCGCTTCCCTATCAAGACCTTACGATCATGGATGCCTGTAAAGCCTGCCATGTGGACTATCTGGATACAGCCAACTATGAGCATCCGGATACTGCAAAATTTGAGTACAAAGAACAGTGGGCAAAAGATGCGGAATTTAAAAATGCCGGTATCATGGGCTTGCTTGGAAGCGGTTTTGACCCGGGTGCAACCAATGTATTCTGTGCCTATGCCCAAAAACACTACTTTGATGAGATCCATACGATCGATATACTCGACTGTAATGCAGGAGATCACGGCTATCCTTTTGCGACCAACTTCAACCCCGAGATCAACCTTCGTGAAGTAAGTGCGAAAGGAAGATTCTGGGAAAACGGTGAGTGGATCGAAACAGAACCGATGGAGATCATGCAGGTATGGGACTATCCTGAAGTAGGGCCCAAAGACAGCTATCTGCTCTACCATGAAGAGATGGAGTCACTAATCAAACATATCAGAGGGCTTAAGCGTATCCGTTTTTTTATGACATTCGGGCAGAGCTATCTTACACATATGAGATGTCTTGAGAACGTTGGAATGCTGGGTATCAAAGAGGTTGAACACAAAGGGATGAAAATCGTTCCAATGGAATTTTTAAAAACTTTGCTTCCTGATCCGGCTTCTCTTGGGCCAAGAACAAAAGGAAAAACCAATATCGGTATCTTTGCCAAAGGTATCAAAGAGGGTAAACCAAGAACGATCTACATCTACCAGGTCAAAGACCACGAAGCGTGTTATGCAGAAGTGATGAGCCAGGGTGTCAGCTACACCACAGGTGTCCCGGCTATGATCGGTGCCAAACTGATGCTTGAAGGAAAATGGCAAGGCAAAGGTGTCTTCAACATGGAAGAAATGGATCCGGATCCATTCATGGAAGAGATGAACAAGCAGGGATTGCCGTGGGAAGTCATAGAACTTGAAGCGGACGGAACAAGAGAAGTGAAATAACCTTAGTGGATTCATTTTTCTTTCTACTCAAAAAAACCATCTCCATGTTTTTGATGCCATTTCCCATTGGCATCATTCTGCTGGTTATTGGTCTTTTTGCCCTCTTTACAAATCGTCAAAAATTATCAAAAATATTTATTATGAGCAGCTTGGCATGGTTCTTTCTCCTTTCATACGGGCCCATTGTGAATCCTCTGCTCAACCGTTTGGAATCAACCTATCCGGCACTCCAACAGGCACCGCAAAACATCCGTTATATCTATATTCTGGGTGCAGGGAATATCGACAATGAAAACTATCCTTTAACGGCTCAAGTGACATCAAATGCAGTGATTAGACTAAATGAAGGGATCAGACTTTATCGCCAGTTGAACGGAAAAGCAAAAATCATCGTCTCAGGGTACAGCAAAAAAGAGAACGCTATTCCCCATGCCTATAAGCAGAAAAGACTTGCGATCGCACTGGGAGTTCCCGAAAAAGACATCATTGCCGAACCTTTGCCCAAAAATACCAAAGATGAAGCCCTGGCAGCAAAAAAAATCGTTCAAAACGAACCATTTATACTTGTGACATCAGCCTTTCATATGAAACGAGCCATGGGTCTGTTCAGAAGAGAAAACCTTCATCCGATCGCTGCACCGACAGATTATTTTTCGCATGATAAAGAGGTTTCCTATGCAGATGCTTTCAATGTAAACTATCTTGAATATTCCAATTATCTTTTTCATGAATATATCGGCATACTCTGGAGCAAACTCAAAGGTGATATCTAGTCTCTCTTAGTGTTTTAGTCCGATCATACTCATAAACCTTCCGCTGCATCCCTGCTCCTTGCGGTAAGAAAAAAATGTTTCTACTTCGCAGGCCGTGCAGATGCCGCTCATGTGGATATTTTCTTGCACTAAACCGGCATTGAGCAGGTGTATTTGATTGGCAAGAGGTAGATCAAGCATAAATTTGTCCCCCTTTTGATCAAATGTCCGTGGATGATCAAAAAAATGTGAAGCAACCTCTTGTCCAACTTCATAGCAGCAACGGCCGATCGAAGGCGCGATAGCCGCAATTATATCTTTGGGATCACAACCAAAAACTTCTTGCATCTTTTGCACAGTTTTATATGCTATCTTTTGGCTCGTTCCCTTCCATCCGGCATGGATTGCTGCGATCACCTCTTTTTGGGGGTCAAAAAGCAATATCGGAACACAATCAGCCGTTTGTATAGTCAATATCACACCTTTTTGATTCGTAATAAGTGCATCACAATCGGCTATAGCATCATCACTGTTCTCCCAACCCCTGCTCTGATCCTCAATGATCACTTCAATATGGTCACTATGTGTCTGATTGGCAACGATGAAATCGTACCCTTTTGCAACTCCCAATACAGAAACAATCTGATTGCGGTTTTGAATAATACTGTACTGCTCTTCACCGGTATGCAGTGCCAAACTTCCCTGATAGGGAAACGATTCATTTTTTGTTGTCACTGCATGAAAACACTCTGGATACTTTTCCAAGCTTTCAAAATGATACAATTCCATCATCCTATGCCTTAATCGGTTTTCGATATAATACCCTAAAATCTAAGAGGAATAAAATGGAACATTGGTTTGAGTTTGACAGACGCATTTTCAAACATTTCAACTACCTTCTAATGCTCCAGCTTATTCCTGTTTTCGCAATTTCATCCTATCTTGTCAATGAGATCAATCCGAATCTTTTTGCCAAACAGATGGTCTATTATTTTTTAGCTACCATTGCGTTTTTGGTTGCTGCATTTATCCCCTGGCGCCAGATCATCTGGTGGTTTGTACCGATCTTCTATCTGGGTAACCTGGTTTTGCTTTTAGCCGTAGAATTCATCGGGAAAAGTATTCTTGGCGCCAAACGCTGGATAGAGATCCCCGGAATTGGTTTAACCATACAACCCTCCGAATTTATCAAAGTAAGCGTGATCATGATGCTGGCATACCTTATCAGTAAAAAACCGCCTACGCAGGGAGGTTACGGACTATTGCAGTTCATCAAACTTTCCGTCGTGATCATTATTCCCTTTCTTCTGATTGCAAAAGAACCTGATCTTGGTACGGCATTGGTTCTTTTGATCGTAGGTTACGGGATACTCTTTCTTGTCGGTATCAATTGGAAGATATGGATCACATTAGCTGTAATCGTGGGCTTTGGAGCACCTTTTATCTACCAATACGGACTTAAACCCTATCAAAAAACACGTATCCACGATGCACTCAACAAACCAAGCTACCAGGTCAGACAGGCTCTCATTGCGATAGGCTCGGGAGGACTGGAAGGTAAAGAAAAAGATGAGGCCACCCAGACACAGCTAAAATTCCTCCCTGTTTCATCTACTGACTTCATTTTTGCCTATCTTGGCGAAAGACTCGGTTTCAAAGGAATGATTACCGTTATCGTACTCTATATTCTTTTGATCTTTAACCTGCTTTATATTTCATCCAAATATGCCCAGGATTATCTCATCAAAACCTTTTCGACAGGTATCGCCTTTTTGATCTTCGTCTATATGGGGGTGAATATCTACATGGTGATCGGACTGGCACCGGTGGTTGGCTTACCGCTGCCTATGTTCAGCCACGGGGGAACCTCGTTTATCATCTTTGCGATAATTTTTGGAATGTTGCAAAATTTAATTGCATTTAAAGACTACAGTAGATATAATTCTGATTCTAAAATTTGCTATTCTAAGCATAAAAACAAACAGCAAGAAGAGGTTCATCCACTTCTTGAGATTAAATGCTGCAGCAGCTAGCAGTAGATTGATTTCATCTCCAACAAATCCTTTCAGATAGTTCCTTTGCATCCTGTGGTCTGTTTTTACATGACCGATAATAGGTTCAATGGCAGCCCTTCTTCTGAACTTCTTTCGTTTGAGTTCTTTTTGATAGTTGGTATCTCTTTTAAGTGGTTTGTTTGGAATACAGATAAGAGTACCATCTACCTCTTTTCTTCCTCTGTATCCTCTGTCACATATCGCTTCAACAATAGGTTGGGTTCTGTGTTTGTTGGCAGAAGCCAATGCAGCTTCAAGTGTTTTAGAATCATGTTCGTTCTTTTGATGTGCAGCTACACCTATGATGATGTTGCTCTTCATGGTGGTCACAAGAGATGCTTTGGTGCCGTACTCATATTTTTTATGGTCTTTGCCTTTGGCAATAACATAGATATGACTTTCATGTAAAGAGTAGACTTTATTGGAGTCTTTCATGTGTTGATTGATGACCTTTGTAAAAAGATCAAAGGTCTCTTGATGTGTTTTGCGTTATTCTTGGGACATATTTCTTGAAATATCTCTCATCAAGATACCCACAATGGTTTTTAATCTTTTTATTGCAGCTCTTGCTTTTTTAATCTTTTTGGGATGACTAAAGAAACGCAGTTTGATACGATGCTCTTTTATCTCTTTCATATAGGTTCTTCTGAGTTGTATCTGCTCTTCTTTTGCAATACGCAATAAGTGGTGAATCATCTTGATGGCTAGTTTACCGTCTGTAGGATAGGTGACATTCTTCTCTTGTACAGTGGTATCAATAATCACTTGTTTCTCTTGGGCATCTTTACCGTGAAGTGACACACTCATCGCAAAGATCTTCTCTACACCTTCTGTACCAATGCGTTTTCTGAAGTAGACCAAATCAGTAGGGTCACAGGGCAGTGCTGGTTGGTATTCTCTCATGCCGCAGAAGTATTGGTAGTAGGGATTGCGTTTCCACTGGAGCACCAGGCTTTCATCACTGAGGTTCTCCAGCTGTTTAAGCAACAGTAGTCCGACCATCAGACGAATTGGCTTGGCAGGTCTGCCTTCATCACTGTAGTATTTAGCAAAGGATTCATCAAAGTAATCCCAGTTTAGGGTATCTGCAAGCGCAACGAGTGAATCATTACTATCAAGCATATCTCGCAACTGATTATGAAAAAGATTGGGTTGAGTATTTTTAGGGGATCGTGGAAGCAATTTTAAGACCTGTTTCGACCGAGAATGTATCGGGTTTACTATGTTTATCGGTCGTTATTATACCGTTTTATCGCTTCCAAAGTGCCTGTTTTAGGGAGGTGTTTGGGTTTTTCAGGGGGACTAAATAATCATGCATATCAAAATAACGGTATCGACTTCTTCTCAAGTGTAGCACTTTTTGGTTATCAATAATCTTTATGAACTTCTTCCAACCTTTTTATTAACCACATCGCTGCGCTTACCAAATGCATCGACAGAACTGTTTGGTACGAATTGATACCCTTCAAGCTTTTGGATTTGAATGAGATTTTCCAGCGGTGTAGAGAGCATCATCGTGATAAAATCATCAGCCAGTTTTTCGACATGGTCAATTTCAGCCGGAGTAACGGTTTGGTTGGCTGCCACTTTGGCACGGATGGCATCTTCGGCATTTTTTAGTGCAGGACTAGACATCTCCTTGGCAAGTTGAACTTGATAGGTTTCCCACGTTGATATTTTCTGTACGATATGAGATGCTCCCAGCGAGGCATCGATGCGCAAGGTTTGAAAGTTGATTCGAGCTCCGCTCATATACGACAGACCATCAACCATACAAGGGCTATTTTTACATGCGCCTCGAATATCTGTACGGTCGATAACTCCATCGGGGAACAGTTTTTTTAACGCAACGCAAAGTTGCAAAAAGGTAAAAACGATTCCGTCGCACAAATGACCGTGAAATTTAACCAATTCATCCAGTGTAACGGTTTTGATGCACCCATTGGGATTGTAGCGTCCAAGAGCGCTATCGGTATCACGAACGTTTAACGTCAAATTGTTTTTACTTCCCGCCAATGAAGGAGGCAGATACCAAGCTTGACACGCGTGCGGCATGGATGAAGGTGCGGCAAATAGACTTGAAGAAAAAGTTGCAGCGCCAAATAAAAGAAAGTGTCGTCGTTTCATTATGATACCTCGTTGAGATAATTTTTAAAGATTGCCGTAACTTCCTCGGCGGCTATGAGTCCTTCAATAAAAGGCTTGCCGTTAATGAAAAGTGTCGGATCATAACTCGCGCCTGCTTCTATTGCAACTTGTGTATCGGTTATCGTATCTATGCGTAATCGTAATGGCAGATGTTTGACTGCACATACCAGCCGTTTGGAAAGTTTCGCACAAAGCGTTGCATCACCGTAGATGACCGCTTCAATCAAAACCCAATCTGAATGTGAAGCATTGAGAATTTCTCCCGAAGCAAGAGGTGTACACGCTTGCATTAGATGCCATATTTGGCAAGCAGGACTTCAAGCTCTTCTTTGCTCAGCCCACCGATATGCCGTTCAACCTCTTTGCCTTGGGCATCGTAGAAAATCTGTGTGGGTATGAGCTGGATTTTGAATGTTTTGGCCGCTTCGCGTTCTTTGCCGATGTTGACAAAAAAGATTTTGCTTTGTGGTTTTTGCTGCATGTGATTATAAAGCAGTTTTCCCATCTCCTGACAGGCATGGCAACTGGTTGATCCTACCTCTACCATCAGGGGTTTGCCCTTGGTAATCTCTTGGGTTACAAGGGTGTAAGGGGTTGCTTCTATTTCATTGGCAACAAGAGATGAGATGCCTAGTACGATTAAAAGTAAAAATTTGAACATGGTTATCCTTTAGAGTTGTTTGTAGGCTAAGATGAAAAAGTAGAGTCCGATCCCTAAAAGAGCAATCGCAAATCCTTTTGTCATCCAACCTGTGAGGGTTGCTAACTTTTGGTTTGACGCAACGCTTTGTGCAAAACCGACCGATACGCCTGCAGCTAGCAACAACAGCGAATGTCCCAGCGCAAAAGTAAGTACCAGTGCATAAGCGTACCAGTCAGGCGCATTTGTAGCAGCGGTGATGATAGCCACCAGCGGTGCCGAGGCGCAAGGGGTAGAGACCAAACCGAACATCATACCGATAATCAATGCGCCAAAGAAACGCAAACGAACCAATTTTGAAACCCAACGCCCCTTGTCTATGACCTCGGGTAAAATTCCCAGTGAATAGAGTCCTATCACGATAGAGAGAGCACCTGCTGCGATATAGGCTTCAAGTGGTGCAATGGAGAAGAAAAATCCCATCTTAGCAACCATATAGGCTAAGATGGAAAAGCTTACCGCTACCCCAAACGCAAACAAGAACGAAAAAAGATAGGTAAAGCGTACCCGTTCTTTAGCCGTAAGATGTGAACTCATCCCCAATGCACTTCCAACAAGCAACGGCACTGAAATGATAGAGCAAGGAGCCAAAGAAGTCAATGCCCCGATGCCAAATGCTCCTGCAAACACAAGAACACCGTGCGATTCAAGCAAAGAGGTTAAGAGCGCTTCCATAGACTAGACATTCATCAAATTGACAATCTCATCCACACTCAGCAGCTTGCCGGTACTGACAACCTTACCGTCGATCACAAGCCCCGGCGTGCTCATGACACCGTACTCCATAATCTTCATGATATCTTCAACCTTTTCGATCTGGGCAAATGTGCCACTTTTTGCTACCGCCTGTTTTGTTGCCTCTTCAAGGGCTTTGCATTTGGCACAGCCTGTTCCTAAAATTTCAATTTTCATAGTAAACATCCTTTCATCATCGGCTCAATCTCCTCTGCTTTCACATTACCTGTGATGGTGATACTCGCACCGTTTTCTTCAGCCGATACCTCAATATTCTCGATTTTTGCCATCATTTCCAAATCACAGGCGCAACTGCATTGTCCAACCCGGCACTCCTGTACCTTGGCCTCTATATCTTCAGCCTTTAAGCCGCCTAAAAACGCTTTAACACCAGTATTTGTAGTATTTACTTTAAACATAATTTCTCCTTTTATAAAATTGCATTAAACAGATATCCAATGACGATGATCCCGCTTCCCACAATACCAAAAAAGATACTGATGAGTTTGAGTGACATAATCTTTTTAAGTATCAAAGCTTCGGGCAGGCTTAACGCCGTGACCGCCATCATAAAACTCAATGCAGTCCCCAAAAGCATCCCTTTACTTGTGAATACTTCAACCAAAGGCATGACACCTGCGGCGTTGGAATACATGGGGATCCCCATAAGCACAGCGATAATTACCGCAAAGGGATTACCCTCACCTGTATAGCGTGCGACAAAATCTGTAGGGATATACCCGTGTATCCATGCCCCTACCCCTACACCCAGCATCACATACAGATAGATCTTTTTGAAAATATCGGCTGTATAGTCCCATGCCTCTTTTGCCCGCTCTTGAAGTGTCAGCACAACAAAATCAGCCTCAAGTTCAGAATCAATCGGCTTCACATCGATCAGTATCTCTTTCTCTGCACCTGTTTTACCGATAAGGTAACCTCCGATGACAGCCACCGTAATCCCAAAAGCGATATAGATTGCAGTGACTTTCCAACCAAAAAGCCCAAAGAGCATGGCAATGGCAATCTCATTGTTCATTGGCGCAGAGATAAGGTAACTGAAGGTTACTCCCACTGGAATTCGTGCTTGGATAAAGCCTAAAAAAAGAGGGATGGCAGAGCAGGAGCAAAACGGCGTAATGATGCCAAACAATGCAGCGCCCACATGTCCATAGAGCGCTGATTTACCCTGAAGGTGGGCTCTGACATACTCCGTATTGACCCAAGTTCTCAAAAAAGAGACGACAAAGATGATGGTAAGCAGTAAAAACCATATCTTAATCGTATCGTAGATAAAAAAATGTACTGCACTTCCGAGTGCAGACTCACTGCTCATTTCCCACGTTTCATACACCAGTTTATTGACTATGTTCTCCCACCACTCAAACATGCTACTCCTTTACTGACTCTTACACACTTATTTTTTATTCTTATTCAACTCTTCAACAAACTCTACTGCATTAGCGCCTTTAAGATAATTGACAACATTCAGTAGTCCATCATTGACATATTTAGCATTATAGCCTTTCATGGTCAGGTAGAGTCTTGCGATATTGGCTCTGTCATTATGAGGGCATGCTGTAATAATAAGTTTATCTTTTGGCAATTCATTTAACCTATTTGGTAATTCATTGAGCGGAATGTTTTTGGCAAAAGGGATACTCCACGATTGTACCTCCTCTTTGAACCTGATATCAATGAGTACTGCGCTTCCTTCTTCAATCATAGTGAGCATCTCTACAGAACTGATTTTCATGTTCCCTACCTCTGCGAGGTCAAAGTTTTGCATATACTGATCAAGTTGTTTCTGATCGGATGCATTGCCCATAACAAAACCTGCAAGCAACAACAGCATAATTACCTTTTTCATTGACAAAGCTCCTCTTTGATGACAGGAAGCAGTTCTTTTTCGATGAGTTCGAGTGTTTTTTCATACTCTTCTACCGCTTTGCCGCTTGGGTCTTCAAACCCCATATGGATTGTTTTAACCGCTTTTGGGAACATGGGGCATGTTTCATGGGCATGGTCACAGACGGTCACGACAAGATCAAATGGGGTGTCAAGTACTGTTTCTATGACTTTTGAATGATATTCTTCTCTCCAATACCCTTTAGACTCCAAAAGTGCCTGGGCATACGGATTGACTTTGCCGCTTGCTTTGACGCCTGAACTTTGTGCTAAAACACACTCACCAAGCTTGGCATTGACAAGTGCCTCTGCCATGATGGAACGGCAGCTGTTTCCCGTACATAAGATCAATACATTTTTTTTCATAGTTTACATTCTCCTGTTTGTGATGTTTTATTTAAAGCAGGGAGTTCCATATCCAAACAACGGATCTCTTCCAAAGCTTCACTGCAAAATCGGTCGAGTGGTGTTCTTATGGAATAATACGCCCATGTACCGCAGCGCTCTACCCTCAAAAAACCTCCCTCTTTCAGTATCTTAAGGTGTCGTGAGAGACGCGACTGAATCATCCCGAAACTCATCTGCAGATCACACACGCATAAAGCACCATGTGTATCTAAAAACCGAAGTATTTTGATACGGGTTTCATCATTGAGTGCAGCGACAGTTTGTAAAAATACTTCCATATTCAACTACACTTAGATGTTGACCACTTTGAATCAGTGCTAAAAGAAGGTTGACAACATCCAACCCCTCCAGTAAAACTATCGCCTCCAAAAAACTCAGCCTGCTCCATCGTGTGGTAGTTTTCCCAGATAATCCCCTCAGGGTCTTGAACCCAATACTTGTTTGACTTTGCATAACAGCAGACAGCCTCTTTTTGTTTCTCTCCTGCAACTCCTGCAGCCTGTAGTCTCTCTTCCAACTCCTGCACTGCTTCATCACTATCAACCTGTAGCCCCAAATGGTTCAGTCCTTTTTTGTCCCTACCCGAAGATATCGCCAGATTCACTGCAGGTTCAACTACCAGCCACTGTGCATAATCATCTTTGAGTTTCGTAGGCTCCATGCCAAACAGTGCCGTATAAAACTTGATGCTTGTGTCCAAATCTTCTACTGATATATGGATATGTAAACGTTTCACCATAACCTCCATTGTGTTTAATTTGGAAAAGTGTAGCAAAATATTATGATTAAATCAAGATATATTGATATATTTATCTTATTTTCGCTATAGTTTAAAAATAATATAAAGGGAGTGTTACTATGTTTTTAGCCGTTTTAGTTTTTTTAGTCACCTTAGTCTTTGTCATCTGGCAGCCTAAAGGGCTTCAGATCGGTACAACAGCAGTCATAGGTGCTGTCATTGCGCTCTTGGTTGGCGTTGTAAGCTATGAAGATGTTTTTAGAGTTATTGACATTGTATGGGATGCCACCTTGGCATTCATCGGGATCATCATTCTCTCCATGGTGCTTGACGAGATAGGTTTTTTTGAGTGGGCAGCCATCAAAATGGCAAAGCTAAGCCGTGGCAGCGGGAACAGAATGTTCGTTTACATTTTACTTTTGGGTGCTTTGGTTGCGGCATTCTTCGCCAATGACGGTGCAGCATTGATCCTCACTCCTATCTTGCTTGCAAAGATGAAATACCTCAAGATGAACCCTCTGGCAATCTTCGCATTTTTGATGGCAGGCGGGTTCATAGGTGACAGCGCATCCAACCCTCTGGTCATTTCAAACCTTACCAATATTGTTACAGTGGGGTATTTTGACATTGGTTTTGTTGAATATGCAAAACATATGTTTATACCAAACCTATTATCGATCTTCGCTTCCGTTACAGTACTGTGGATCTATTTTCGTAAAGATATACCGCTCAAAGTCGATGTGACCACCCTGCCTGAAGCCTCTTCTGTCATCAAAAACCAAACGATGTTTAGGCTTTCATGGTTCTTTTTAGCACTTTTGATGATGGGGTATTTTGTGGGAGATTTTTATAACCTCCCTGTCTCTGTTTTTGCACTCGGTGGAGGACTGCTCTTTTTAGCCATTGCAAACCATTTTAAAGCTGTCAAACCCATCATGACCATCAAAGCAGCACCATGGCAGGTAGTGTGGTTCTCTATAGGACTTTATGTAGTAGTTTATGGTCTTAAAAATGCCGGACTAACAGAAGTGATTGCCTTATGGATTACGCAACTAAACACCTATGGTACAGCTACAGCTGTCATCGGAACAGGATTTTTGTCTGCATTCATCAGCTCGGTGATGAACAATATGCCTACGATTATGATCATGGATATCGCCATCGATCATGTTGGCTATGTCGGCAATGAAGCGCTGGTCTATGCCAATATATTAGGCTCAAATCTTGGGCCCAAAATGACGCCTATAGGCTCACTCGCCACACTCCTCTGGCTACACGTACTTGCCCAAAAGGGGGTGAAGATAGGATGGGGTGAATACATGAAAGTGGGTCTTGTAATCACTCCACCTGTCTTGCTTGTGGCACTTTTGGGGCTATTGTAAATTAACATAGTTATTATAATGTCCCGAAAAATTGCAACTGTAATTTAAGTATTTCTTATTTCCAAATGATTCAATAAATAAGGAATTTAGGGGGGAAATTGATGAACAAAAGCGATTTCAATTTAATAGATCATTCATGATGAAAGTGCTTTTAGAACTAGCATCTTCTACACCAATCCTACTCGACCAACAACCCTACCTAGAAGTCTGATGCTTTGCATCTCTTCAGTGATGATAAGTTCACTATTATAACTCTTATTATCACTAATCAACTCCAAAGCTCCGTCAGTTTTCAGCGCCACTCTTTTCACAAAGAGTCCTGCATTGGTAGAGACAATGAAGATGCCACCCTTACTTACATCAAGGTTTTCTTTGTCAAATAATATCACTTCCCTATCAAGTAAAGTAGGTTCCATAGAATCGCCCATGACATTGAGTGCGGCTATGGCATCGGGGTTGGCATTGTTTGATTTATAGAGTGAGTCAAGAAGCTTTTTATCGATGCTTAGATATTCATACTCCTCATCATCATTAAACCCTCCTCCACCTGCACTTGCGTTGATTCGTGTGAAGTGTTTGATGCGTGTGTATTTTTCTGTCTCTTCTTCCAGGGATCTTGGCATCTGGTCGTACAGAACCCAGTTGATGGATATCTTTCTTGATGCACAGAATTTTGAGATCTGCTCATAAGGTATGCCGTTTTTCTTTTTGAGATGGCTCAGTGATTCTTTTGACATTCCCAGTGCAGCAGCCACATCTTTATCGAATATCTTTCTATCTGGATACTCTGTACTGAGTATATCTTTGAGTTTTTCTATGATCTCGTTGATATTCATGTTTTTCCTCGTGTTTCGCAATAAGTTAAATAATATTCAACTATTTAACTCTTGTGTGTTTATTTAGTTATATTTTATTTAAATGAAGCTCCTCGACCCAAGGGTGCGAGGTATCTTCATAACTCCAAGTTTAATTGACCTTCATGAAGTTTAGTATACTGCATATCTTTACCTTGATTTTGAATGTACTTTTTTATCACATCTTCATTGGCGAATATTAAAGAAGAAGCGTAGAATCAAAAATTCTAAAATCTTTTCTCATCTCGTACGAGAGGGTATTTCCCAATACTGGTTTTTTCTTCCGGCAAGAGAGTCCAGAGGGAGGGGGAGAATATTCAGCAGTCCCTTTTCTGCCGTTTGATCATGGCTGCTAAAAAGAGGTACATTAACACGACATTCATGATAAACAACAGTATGACAATGGAAGAATCGACCGTTTTGTCGATCTGCAAAGCTGTCAATGAGTAAATGATTTGCATCACACCAAATGCAACAACCGTTCTAGGCGTATCTTCATGGAAAAAATGCCGCATGATATGATGGGTATGGCATCGGTCTGCCTCAAACATCGAACGGCCTTTCATCTTTCTTCTGACCATCACGATGATCGTATCCAGAATAGGAAGCGCAGCGATAAACAAAATACTGACTGCCGGTATATACTCCAGGGATCTGATGGCCAAAACCGCAATGACAAATCCCAGCGTCAAAGATCCGCTGTCACCCATAAAAATAGAAGCCGGATGCCAGTTAAAATACAAAAACCCCAACAATGCCGCGATAAACGATCCGGAAAGCACGATCATAAACATATCATCATGCTGGTATCCCACGTAGAGAAAACTGCCCAAAATGACGAGGCTCACCGTCCCCGCAAGTCCGTCCAGCCCATCGATCAGATTCAGCGCATTCGTAAATCCCACCACTGCAAACACGGTCAAAGGAATCGCAGCCCACAAACCCAGATGGATATTTGCACCAAAGAAGACACCAAGATTATCGATATAGAGATGGTCTATCGACAAAAGCAAGGTGCTTAGGATGATCACGACAAATTTGGTTTTGGGGGAGGTGTCCCTATGATCGTCCAGCAGGCCGACGATAAATACAAGCATGATGGCCACGAAAATGGGTAAATGTTTCAACAAGAGGTCAAAATGAAAAATCGGCAGGATCAATGCAACTGCCAGATAAAAGCCGATTCCAGCCCCTCTTGCAGTCCTTCTTTTATGTGTACTGCGTTCATTGGGAACATCTAAAAGACCAAATCTCACAGCGTTCTTACGAACGGCCGATATCAAAAAAACGGAACCTGTCAAAATAAGTAAAAATTCCACGATCAACATTGTCTGCTCTTAATTTTTTGTCAAATATTTGATCGTTACAAACGGTGATGCGATTCTGCCGATTGTTTCAAAGATAGAGGTGGTATCCGTTGAGATGACTTTGAACTGCTTCCAGCTGTTTGGCTGGACATAGACGATATCATTGGGCTTGACCATCAGATCGGCAAAACGCAGCGAATCAAAGTTTGTCAGGTCGACTGTACGCAGCAGCATTTGATTGGCGGTATTGTGGGTGATGATCACAACACTGTTTCTTTGTGCAGAATCCGTCATGTCTCCCGCAAAAGCAAGCGCTTCAAGCAGTGTCATTTTTTCCTTGTCTACAGCGACCGGGCCGGCTTTGTTTACCTCTCCTAAAACATAAACGCGTTTGTTCATCACTTCCA
This sequence comes from Campylobacterales bacterium, assembly GCA_014763895.1. GTDB lineage: Bacteria > Campylobacterota > Campylobacteria > Campylobacterales > Sulfurovaceae > Sulfurovum. The sequence continues at coordinate 4,891 of JACXUM010000021.1, read as the reverse complement.
GGTAGACCGTCGGGTTTTTCAAATATTTTTTGTAAGAGCGGGCGATACGTTCAGATGCCTGCGTCTGGGTCAACCCTGCAACGCGTACCTGATTGATCAACGGCAGAGCGATATATCCGGCTGCATCCACCAGGATGCCGTCCCTGTTTACGTTTTGGCCCAACTCATCCATAGAGGATGCGGCAGAGACTTGTTCGGGGTTTTTATACAAAGAGATCTTCAAACGATCCTGGGGCAGGATACGATACTCGATCATTTGGTCAGAAACAACGCGTTGGCCGGCCGTTTTTGTGTTGGTTTGAAACAACTGATAATCCGATTTGCTGCTGCAGCCTGCCAACAGCAAGACAAAGAACCATCCTATGCCCATTCCTGTGATTTTCATTCCATTCCCTCCTGCTTTTGGTATAAGTCCCATTTTATCGAAGCCTTTCGTTGAGTATCGTATTATGGCTCCAGAGTTTTGCGTAACTTTCTGTTTGAAATGCCATCGTTAAACTGCTTATCTGGTTGAGATTGTGGGCATCACTTCCCAAAAAGTCAACCATCCCCTCTTGGCACAAAAACTCTGCGGCTTTTTTGGCGGATTGACCATAATAGCCCAAGAGAGAATTCAGATTGAGTTGGAAGAAGATACCCAGCTCTTTGAGCCTGCTGTACTCTTCTCTATGGTTTTGGATATACCGGTATCGTTCCGGATGGGCCAATAACGGTTTATACCCGGCAGAAAGGATCTCAAAGACCATCTGTTCAAACTGCATGGACCGATGCGTATAAGAGGTCTCAAAAAGCAGATATTCTCCACCCGCCAACAGCACTTCACCCTTCTCTATCAAAGGCAGCAGTCCCTCATCCAGATAATACTCCGCAGCAGCATCGATTTGGATCTTTAGATCCTTTTTGGCCGCTTCACTTCTCAGTTCCAAGAGCCCTTCGAGAATGGATTGTTTTGTGTTGCGGTATGCATCGATCATGATATGCGGTGTCGTGATCACCTTTTCATACCCCAACGCCTCCAACGCTTCAAGCATCAAAAGACTCTCTTCCATCGATTTTGCCCCGTCATCGATCCCCGGGATCAGATGCGAATGCAGATCGACTTTCGGCCTGACGATCCCGCCCTCTGTTTTTCTCTTTTTAAAAAGAGAGAAGATCACTTGTCTTCCTCATAATAGCCGTAACCATAGCCATAGCCATAGCCATAGCCGTGTTTGCCTACTTTCATATCGTTAAGCAGCAGTCCCAACCCTTTTATCTCATGCTGATCTGCCATGCGGTTGATGCCATGCAGGAACTCTTTTTTCGAATAACCCGCACGCAGTACATATAAGGATACGTCCGATATCTTCATGAGGCTCATCGCATCGGTCACCAATCCCACAGGCGGCGTATCCAGGATGATCACATCATAGGTTTTTTTGAGCGTATCGATCATTTCGGCCATTTTCCTGCTCTGGATCAATTCGCTCGGATTTGGCGGGATCGGGCCGGAGGAGATGATGTCCAGGTTCTCATACCCTGTCGCCTGGATCACGCTCTCTACCGTTGCCTTGTTGGCGAGGACTGAACTGACGCCTTCATTGTTCGGAAGGTCAAAGCGCTTATGCAGCATCGGTTTTCTCATATCCAAATTCAGAACAACGGTACGTTTTCCCGTCAGGCTCATGATGGCGCCCAGATTGCTACCTACCGTCGTTTTTCCCTCTCCCCCGATCGTCGATGTGATCGTGATGAGCATCGGCCCTTCCGTGATCTTCATGAACTGCAGATTGGTCCTTAAAGACCTGAAAGCTTCGCTGAATACAGACTTGGGAGACTCGAACACTTTGACTTTATCACTGCCGTCACTGATGGACGGGATCGATCCCACCAAAGAGATAGACGTAGCCTTTCTGACATCCTCCTCCTCTTTGATCCGGTCGTCCATGAACTCGCTGATGAACGCAAACGCTATCCCAACGATCAATCCGAGAATCAACCCCACGAGTACCATCATCTTGCGTTTCGGTTTGATCGGCGCGATCGGATCGATCGCCGTATCCAGCACCCTGTTTTTGCTCACCGTAGAAGCTTTGGTTATCGCCGTTGCCGCACGCTTTTCGAGCAGGTAGGAGTAGATCTTCTCATTGACCAGATATTTTCTCTGAAGCTCGCTGAAAACCCTTTCATCTTTGGGAAGCGTCTGCATCACGCCTTCATATTCGCTGATCGTTTTAAGAAGCAGTTTCTTTTTTGTCTCCACCCGTTTGTTGAGCGTGATGATCGCGGTCGTGATCACTTTTTTAAGCTGGATGAGAGTGCCATTGAGTTTGATCACTTCTGGGTGTTGCATCGTGTAGTCTTCAAGCAGAAGTTTGCGTTTGATAACCGTATCCTGAAGCTCTTTGATCAGCTCAGGCAGGCCGGTATTTTCCAGATTAAGCCCCGCAGCCGAGATCGTTTCGAGATTTTTGCCTCTTACCACCTGTGCATAAAGAGAAGAGAGCATCTTCTCTTCCATGCTCACCTCTTCAAGCTTACCGTCATACTCGCTCATCTTGGCGACAACACCCTCTGCTTTGGTGCTGAGATTGACCATATTGGTCTCTTTTTTGAAGTTTTCCAGTTTCACCGCAGAATGTTGAAGATTGTCATTGATCAGGGCCAGCTGTTCATCGATGAAATCGAGTGTCATGGTCGCTTCAAGCGTTTTTCGCTGGATGCTCTGCTCGATATACCCTTCCGCCAGGGCATTGGCAAACTCTTTGGCACGCAAAGCGACATTGTCTTCTACCGTGATCTGCAGGATAGATGAAAATTTGCTCGTTTGCGCTACCGAAATATTTCTCTGTGCCGATCCGACAGCCGACAGGGGATCGAGGACCGTAAAACGGTACGAACCCGAATTGATCCTGCTTCCCTCTTTCAGCCTCAAGGTAAAAGCAAAGTATTTTTCTTCAACCTTTTGGCCATACTGATAGACTTTGTCTGCTTCCCACTCTTCTTTGGTTTGCTCATCGATCCCTTTTGCCTGGATACGATAACGGTTTTCATCCATTGGGGTGAGCTCGAACGAAAGTCCGTATCCATCGCTCAGATCGACTTCAAAAGGGGAATCGGTATAAAGTTCGATCTCTCTGAACATCGAGTCTTTATAGTAGCGATGGGCAAAATCAACTTTTTTCAGCGCGTTGGCGATGACAAAACGCGACTGGATGATCTCGATCTCCGTATCCGGGCTGAAAGCTTCCGGCGAGATCGCCATGGAGAGGATGTCCTGGTTTGAGCCGTATCGGTTTTCCAACCCCACTTCGACGGTTGAGGAAGCAGAGTAAACATTGGGTTTAAAATAGGCGATCCAAGCCGCTATAAAAGTAAACAGTATCGTAAAAAAAATGATCTTTTGTTTGTGTCTGAGCAATGTCTTGACGATCTCCCTGAGATCTATCTCATCCTCTTCTCTCTGTACTGTGTGTGAATTCATTTATCTCCTTGGATCATCGTCAAAATCGGTATATCTGATCATCTAGAGGCGCAACGGCCTCTCGAGGATTTTAATCAAAGTTAGAATTGGTAGGTTACACCGACAGTGACTACCTCATTGCTCAGTTTGCTGTACGTTGCAGGATCATACCCGTAAAGCGTGGAGCTGATATCGGCATCGTTTGCCAAAGAAGTATAGTCCGCAAAGACTGAAAGAGCGTCAGTAAAGGCATAGCTTCCTCCGATCCCCCACTGGAAACCGGTCTCATCCATGATCTCTTCACCGATCACACCGGGATGGGCAGGAGCTTCCCCGTCTGCACCTTCGACGGTTACACCGCCAAATCCCAGAAGCGCATAAACATCAAAAGACTCTGTCACAGGGTACTGGGGCTTAACAAAAAGGCTATAGGTAAACACATCGGCATAATCCTCCTTGGTTACCGTTTGGCTGATCCTGCCTTCCACTGCGATGTAAGGGTTGAATGTATACCCCGCAAGCGCGACGATGCTCACCGTTTTATCCTGCGTATTTGCAGTATCGACCCAGTCAGAATCTGTCGAATAGGTCAACTGGTAACCCGCACCAAGCCCGATGTAAAAACCGCCTGTGCTTTCCTCTGCCATCATAGGCACTGCAACTTCCGGCTCTACGGCACCACCCAAATCTCCGCCTGCGAATGCAAGACTTCCCAACAACGTTACCCATACTGCTGTTTTTTTCATGAAAAACCCTTTCCTTGCTTTTTCTCTTGTTAATTTTAGGGCTATTATAACATTATATTCCTTAATAATGTATATCAAAAACCAGGTCAGATAAAGGTACATTACCTATTTGTAATCAATTTTTTTATCTATCAAGTTTTCTATACAAACAGCTGTGTTACAATACCGCATGAAAAAACAAGACCTCTCATCGCAAATGCAATGCATCATCGCCTGCTGCCAGAGCAAACCGACGCAAAAAGATATCGACCTCATCTGCAGTTACCTGTCGCAAATCACGAATTACGAATCACTAATCACTGCTGCTTCGCAGCACGGAGTCTTGCCCTTAGTCTATAAGACATTAAAAAAATTGTCTGAAAGTAACTCCTCACTCCTCACTCCTACTTCCTCACTCGCAGCCCCAGCTGCGCTTGATCCGTCAGACGTAAACCGTAATACAAACAATGAACCGTCGCAAAGCGACAACATCCACTCCTCACTCCTCACTCCTCACTCCTCACTTGAGAATATACTCACCGAGCTAAAAGCTCACTATATGAGTATTTCTCGCCGCAACATGCTCATGTCCGCCGAACTGCTCCGCATCATGAAGCTGCTCGAAGCAAACAACATCGAAGCCCTCGCCTTCAAGGGGCCTGCCCTCGCGCAGATGGCCTACGGCAATATCACGATGCGGCAGTTTGGGGATCTGGATGTGTTG
>JACXUM010000038.1 GCA_014763895.1 Campylobacterales bacterium | reverse complement strand
ATAAACCTGAGTCGGGTTTCCTTACTCCTTGTCCAATAATTGTAATCTTCCCTTGTTTTACACCCGACTCCCCTCCCTTCAATCCCCGCCTTTCGCTTAATCTTCATTTTTTGCGATAATCTTCTTTCAATAGATGCAAACATACTTTTTGATACAATACTTTCATGATTGATACCATGATGAGGATATGTAATGTCTAAAAAAATAGCTTCTGCCAGAATCTCAGAGAAAAGTTCCCAGCTTCTTCAAGAGCTGAATAACTCTTTGCCGTTTGATAAAACACTCTATAGAGAAGATATAGAGGGCTCCAAAGCCCATGCTTTTATGCTTTCACAGCAGGGGATCATCTCTAAAGAGGATTATGTGAAGATCGATGCAGGGTTGTCTGAGATACTTGAAGAGATAGAATCCGGTCTCTTTACATTAGATGGGGATGATGAAGATATCCACATGGCTGTAGAAGGTCGTTTGACGCAGAAGATAGGTGATGCGGGCAAGCGTCTGCATACCGCACGCAGTCGTAACGACCAGGTGGCACTGGACTTCAGGCTCTATGTGCAGCGCAATACAAAGATGATAGCTGAATTGCTTTTGGAAAACATCGCAACATTGGTCAAGATCGCAGAGGAGAATGCTGAAACGATGCTTCCTGGGATGACGCACCTGCAACATGCACAGCCGATCAATTTTGGTTACCATATGTTAGCCTATGCAAGTATGTTTAAACGCGATTATGAGCGCTTTATGAACTCTTATGAGCGCAATAACTACAGTCCTATCGGCTGTGCTGCACTCGCAGGCACACCGCACCCGATCAATAGAAAGATCACTGCGGAAAGACTTGGATTCAATGCACCGACACTCAACTGTCTTGATACGGTAAGTGACCGTGACTTTGCACTCGAGATCCTCTTTAACATTGCTACGATGATGATGCACATGAGCCGTTTGAGCGAAGAACTGATCTTGTGGAGTGCGAGCGAGTTTAGATGGGTAACGCTCAGTGACCGCCATGCGACGGGAAGCTCCATCATGCCTCAGAAGAAAAACCCGGACATTCCTGAGCTTCTAAGAGGAAAAACAGGACGCGTCAACGGTAACCTTGTAGGACTGCTTACAGTGATGAAAGGACTGCCGCTTGCGTACAATAAAGATATGCAAGAGGACAAAGAAGGGGTTTTTGACTCTATACGTACAGCAACACTTAGCCTTCAGGTACTGAGCGAGATGATGGCAGAGATGAAGGTCAACAAAATACAGATGGAAAAAGCCTGCATGATAGGCCACCTCTCTGCAACAGACCTAGCCGACTATCTCGTAAGAGAAGCGGGACTCCCGTTCCGTGATGCCTACCATATCACGGGTAATGCTGTGAATCTTGCTGAGAGCAAAGGGCTTGATATCTCCGAGCTTAGCCTTGAAGACCTGCAAAGTATCGATGAGCGTATTGGTGAAGATGTAGTAGAACTGCTCGATAACCGTGCTTCAATGAATGCAAGAAAATCAGAAGGTGGTACTGCTACTGAAAGGACTTTGGAACAGATAAAGAGTATGGAGGCTTGGTTGACTAACCAAATGTAATTTGATAGATTGAGATAAACTTTTATAGTTTCTCAATCTTCTCAATAATCTTTCCAATTTTCTTTGCTTTCACCTTTTCCCCATCGACTTTAGCTACCAGCTGATCTTTGCATCGCTTGCACATACCGATGCATCCTTTGATAACGATGCTGTCATGGGGAAATGCTTTGGTAAGATTTGTTTCAAATTTTTTGATGTTGGTGTAATGCTTGCATATTTTTATCTTCATGTTATGAGTTTAATACTTTTGTGTGGAGTATTTGAGGAATAGCAATAAATCTTACAAACTTTTTTCTTTATATATAAAAAGAAGGGGCTTGACTAGTTTAGAGGGTCATTTCTGAAGATTTTTAACAGTAATTTGTATAAATCTTCACCTCTATAATTGAACCTAAACTCACACTCTTTA
>JACXUM010000030.1 GCA_014763895.1 Campylobacterales bacterium | reverse complement strand
CTCTACTGCCATTCTTACAATATCTGTTACGTGAGTTTCAGGTCCATATACATCAATCCATAGACCCAGTCTGTCGGCAGCTTCTTTAATATCTTTAAGACCTTTTTCATAATTTGGTCCGCCTCTTCTTACATAGATTTTAATGCCGACATCTTTCATTTTTCCTGCATAGTTCTCAAATGCCTTGATAATACCTGTAAAAGTAGCTGCTACATCCGTAAAGTTCGCGATCGCACCACCGATAATAAGCACTTTATCTCTGCCTTTTTGATCTTTTTGTCTTGTTTTACTTCAGGAGATTTCTCTTCCATACCAAATGCTGTCGGGTATTCAACATCACCCCACTGCTCAGTCATCATAAATCCTGCAGTATCATCAAGTTTTGCAACCATGTCTAGCAATTCAATTTTATTGCCTTGCATAACAAACGGATTGATCTCAAGGTAAGCGAAATTCAATTCTCTATATGCTTTAAAGAAACCGATCGCAAACTCTGCAAATGCTGCTTTATCTTTCTCTGCAACATCTTTTGGTACGTTTGCTTTGATCTTTTCTGCGATCTCTTCTTCGGTCTCAGTAATTGCAAAAGATACTTCAACCACTTTATCCCAGTTCTCTTCTACTTCCATACCACCTTCCGCAGACATGTAAAGTACGTCATCATCGCCTACACAGGTAGCTGAAATATAATACTCTTCTTCTTGTGTATGCGGAGTGAACGGCTCAACGATAAAATGTGTCAAGTAGTCTGTTTTTGCTTCACCAGTTGGTGTATCACCGTCAAATGAGAAATATACGCTTTGCTTTTGGGCTGACTTCTCATCGATCCAACTAGCCGCTTTTGCCATAGAGACATCACCCGGTTTTTGGTCTCTAAAAAGAACCAACCCGTTTTTACCTCTTTTACCAAAAAGCATATCCGGTTTTGCAACAAGCGGTTTTTCATTCAACCAAGCTTTTTCTTTTGCAAGTTCTTTGAGTTGTGCCCCTGACTCTACCATTACAGTTTGATACGCATAGGTAAAATTAGGAAAATAGGTGTTCCAGTGCTTTGCCAAAATTGATTTGGCATCGTATTCTCTAATCGCCTTTTGAGCCATCGAGTTCTCCTTTAATTAAGTTCTTTTTAGTTTATCATTTGTAAGTTTTAACTTTAGAATAGGTAATCTAAACTATAAGTAGAAAATAAATATTGTGTATTTTAGAAACAAAAATAAAATATTATTTCGTTATTTTTGACATGAAGGGACACCATAATATCTTAATTGGTAACGTAATCGCTCATCATGCGTATCAAAACAGGACTGACCTTTTTGCCTTAATTCCTGCATCAACCAATAAGGTTTATAGATACGGTAGGCAAAATGTTTTTTAGGATCATCCATTAGAGCAAAAATCGGTTTATGAAATACAATCAGCAGCGTATTAAAGATCAATACGGCTATGACTGTATAAAATCCCCATCGGTATTTTCTTTGAAACTGTGGTAACCTCACCCGGATACTTTTGTTAAAAACCTCGATCATCAATACTACAGCGATCATCACATATGGGCCAAAATCGGTTATATAGACCCTTTGCCTGATGGAGAGCAGTAAAGAAAAAACCAATGCCGTAAATGAAATATACCATAAGAGGGTTTTTTCCTCCCGCAACAGTATCCGATACATCGCGTAAAAGAAATAGAGAAAGACCAGGGGAGAAAAAACCGTTGCATAAAGCCCGAATATCTCCGCAAAATGCCCCGAAGGCCTTCCTCCGATCGAAATCCCTTTGGCAAGATAAACAAAGGTGATCAAAAACGATGCCGTAATAATGGCAAGTTTTTTATCTTTATGGACTACGCCATAGATCAGTAAAGCGATAAAAAAGATAATGGAAGCTTCATGGACAAAAAAAAGGCCCAACATCAAAGGCAGGGATAAAACAAAATACCCTTTTTCATAAACCAGAATAAAAAAAAGTACCAAAACGATCACTAAGATTGCACTATTAGCCTGGATTGCCGCGGTCAAAAGACCAGGCAACCACATAAAGATCGTTGTGGCAAGAAAAATATCTTCCTCTTTTTTCAGATACAAACGGCTGACCTGATAAAAGAGTCCGATACTTAGGAATCCAAATAAGAAAGAAAATAGTCTCAGCCCAAAAAAACCACCGATATGTTGCTCTCCCCACTGCATTAAAGAAGCAGTAACATCATGGGAAGCATAAAGCATTTTGGCTTCATGGGGACTGATAGGTAAAGTAGATGCCAGATAAGAAACAACAACAATATAGATGAATAATAAAAACCAAAAATAGTGTTGTTTCATCAAAAAGACTTAAAGTTTTAAAAAATTGTCGATCATCTCATGTCCATATTCGCTCATAATGGATTCCGGATGAAACTGCACCCCGTATATCGGTTTGTCTTTGATCTGCAACGACATGATCTCACCATCATCTTTACTGTGCGAGGTAGGAATGATATTTTCCGGCAAATTCTCTTTTTTGACTATCAAAGAGTGATAGCGTGTTGCTCTGAACTCTTTTGGTATGTCTTTAAAGATCGGTGTCTCCTTATCAACCTCTACTTTCGACGTCTTGCCATGCATCATATGTTTGGCGCGGACAACCTCCCCCCCAAATGCCTGAGCGATACTCTGATGCCCAAGACAGATGCCCAAAATAGGCGTCGTATCTGCAAAGGCCTTAATCACATCCAATGTCACTCCTGCATCATCCGGAGTAGACGGTCCGGGAGAAAGAATGATCTTTTCTGGATGAAGTGCTTTGATCTCTTCTACAGTCATTTCATCGTTACGGATCACTTTGAGGTCTGCACCAAGCTCTCTGCAATATTGGACGACATTGTAGGTAAAACTGTCATAATTGTCTATCATCAATACCATTCTATTCTCCTAATAAATCCACAGTCCAAAAAAAACTGACCCAATCTTCGGCATCTTTTACATACCAATCTGGTGCTATTTTAGCACTTTTTTTATAGAAAAGAGAAGCTATATAAAAATTTGTCTGGGGATACATTTGCTTCAAAACTTTTAAGACCTCAACTATCGTATCTCCGCTGTCTACAATATCATCCACGATTAATACATGCTTGGAGCGATGCAGGTCCGGGACATTGAATACCGTTACATTCTGTAGTTTTTGAGTATCCTCATAGCCGATCGTATTGATCGCATAGACTGCTCGGATATTGTAATACTCTCCAAGCATATGCGCTATGCTCAAACCGCCTCTTGCAATGGCCAGGATCGTATCAAACTCCCGGTCGATCTTTTGAACAAGTATTTTCAGATCTTGACGAAATGTATCGTAACCATAATAAATCTTACGCATAGCTCTTAAGCTCCTTATACAAACTGTCACGCTCTACAGGGATAAACCCTGAATTCTTGATCAATGCGATAAAATCATGCAATGGCAGACCGTGACTGCTTTTCGCACCGGCTGCTGACTGGATAGACTCTTTTTCAATGGTTCCGTCAAGGTCATCGCACCCGAACTCCTGAGCAATGAGTGCCAGATTGACAGAAGCCGTCACCCAATAAGCTTTGATATGCGGAATATTATCCAACAAAATACGTGCAATGGCATAGGTTTTAAGAATCTCCTGACCTGTCGGGAAATTGGTTACTTTGAGGAAATTGTTGTCCCGTTGATACACCAAAGGAATAAACGCATTAAACCCTCCGGTCTTATCTTGAAGATCACGCAATCTTAACATATGATCAATACGGTGTGCCCTCGTCTCAACATGTCCAAACAGCATCGTGGCATTGCTTTGTCTGCCTCTTTCATGCCATTTTTGATGGATATCAAGCCACTGATCAGATGTCACCTTGCCTTTACACAGATACTCCCTGACCTCTTCATCAAATATCTCCGCACCCCCGCCTGGCATCGAATCGACACCGCTTTGAATCATCATATCCAGTACCTCATCATAGCTCAATTCGTAATGTCTACTCAAAAAATCCACTTCGGCAGCCGTCATCGCTTTGACATGGAGATCAGGATAGGCATTTTTAATCTTTTTAAAGATATCCATATACCATGCTACTCCGGCAATGGGATTGTGCGCAGAGACGATATGAACCTCTTTGGCCCCTTTTGCAACCGAATTTTTCACTATCTCAAGAATCTCTTCATGAGACATTGTGTATTGATTTGGATTTTTACGGCTGGCAGAATAAGCACAGAATTTGCAGATATCTGCACAAACATTGGTCGGATTGATATGGCGGTTGATATTGAAATAACTTTTTTGACCGTACTTCTTTTTACGTATTTCATCGGCAAGTTCACCCAGTGTATAGAGATCCAGCTCATACAGTGCTTCACCCTCCTGCTGATTCAGACGTTCTTTGCTTTTTACTTTTTGTATCAAGTCCATCATCAAAACCCATAGTAATTTTTGGGTATTATAGCAATAAAAGTTTAGGGAGCACCGTCATGGATATGCTAAAAGCAGAAATTGAAGACTTGTTATACAAGAATGCCCCTGATTTCAAGATCGCAAAGGTTCTCAAACAAGAAATCAAAGAATATCTGGATACTCTCGAAGAAACATTTATGACTTCAGGTGGAAAAGACTTTCTGGTCAAACATACCAGAAAGATTGATACGATCCTTAAAATGGTCTATAAAGTGGCACAAAGAGAGATGTTCGGAGATTATACCCCTATGAAGAACGCCCTACCTCTCTCTTTGATCGCTTTGGGAAGCTACGGAAGAGAACAGCTTTGTGTTCACTCTGACATTGATCTGATGATAGTCTATAAGGACATTCCGGGTTACAATATTAAAGAAATGATCGAAAAAATACTCTACATTCTATGGGACACCGGCCTCAAACTGGGTCACCGTGTCCATACGGTCGAAGAACTCTATCCTGTTTCCAAAACCGATATCACGATCAAAACCGCTTTGATCGAATCAAGATTCATCGAAGGCTCTAACTTTATCTGGATGGAAACGCAAAATGCCATCAGCCAGATCCGTCATGACGATCCACAATCATTCATCAGACTCAAGATCGAAGAACAGAGGGACAAACATGAAAAATACCCTATTACCATGGAACCAAACCTCAAAGACGGTGTAGGGGGATTTAGGGATGCCAACCTCATTTTTTGGATAGGCAAAATACTTTATAACGTCAACAGCATCAAGAACCTGCCATCTCATATTATTGATGAGAATGATTACAGGGAATTTCGTATTGCCCTGGAATTTCTTTTCAGGGTGCGTTCGGCACTCCATTTGGTCGCAAAGAAAAAAGAAGATACCCTCCGTCTGGAGCTTATACCAGATACGGCCCGTCTGCTTGGTTATAAAATGACCAAAAATGAACATATGAAATTTGCAAAAAAAGTAACGGAGAGCCTCCAGACCATCAAGCTCTATAGCATTATATGGCTTGAAGCTCTCTCAAGAGATCATCTAACCGCCGCAATCTATAAATCCTGTATTTATCCCCAAGAAAAACAAACCGAACTCAATGCTCTTTTAAAACAGATGTGCGATTACCGGGAAAAAACTTTTTATGCCCATCCCACATTTTTATTACAGCTTATTCGGGCGAACAGACCCGTACGCCATAGCAAGGTTCTTTCAGATACAATCAAAAACATTTTCTTTCAACCTTATAGTCATAATATTTTCAAGATCCTCTCTACGGCAAAACTACTCTCTTATGTGATACCTCCAATGAAAAAGGTGATCGCCCTACCACAGTTTGACGGATATCACCAGTTTGCGGTTGATATCCATTCACTCGGATGTTTGTACCATTTGGAAAATATCCATGATGATTTGATTCAAAATCTATTTAATATATTGAATCCTGAAGAAAAAGCTATGCTTAAAGTAGTTACACTGCTTCACGATGCCGGGAAAGGCCGCAAACGTGATCATCACCAGGTTGGAGTTTCATTATTCAAAGTTTTTGCCAAAAAACTGGGATTTTCACCCTCTTTGATCGAAATGGGTGAAACGCTGATCCTGTACCATACGTTAATGAGCAAAGTAGCACAGCGGGAAGACCTCCACAATGAAAAGGTCATTTTAAAATTTGCTTCCCATTTTAAGACCAAAAAACTGTTGGACATGATCTATATATTGACCTATGCGGATATGAGCGGTGTTGGAGAAGGAATTTATAACTCATTCAACGCCAAACTGCTTAAAATGCTTTATGAGCAAGCTGTCAGATCATTGGAACATACCGAAATCCTGGATGAAACCGCCAAACGTCTCAAAAAAGAGCAAACGCTCAAAAAACATCCTGATTTTCTTTCATTGAGCAAAGCTCAGCAGCACAAGATCTTACTGATCCCATCCAACCTGCTCTTTTTGCGTTATACAACAGAAAAAATACTTTCCATCTCCAAAGAAGCATTTGATACAACCTCTTATAGCGCAAAAATATCATATGATGACCATCTCACGATCGAGATCATCCGTGCACAATCGTTTAATCTCAGTTACCTCCTAGGAAAACTGGCACACCTGGATGTTGCCAATATGGATATCTGCAAACTCTTTGATGATAAAAAATATTTTAAGATCGACTTTACACACACTATCAATCAACAGGATGTCATGTTGATCGAAGAGATGATCTATGATGCTTTCCATAGCAAAAAAGAATCTGTACTGAATGTGCCTGAAATTAAAAAACAGGAGATCCAGATCGACTGTGACCATTCCAACATGTATGGGAGTATGTATCTGCATTGTAAAAACCAAAAAGGACTGCTTGCCTACATTATCCAGGTCTTTGACAGTCTAGGGGTCGATATCGCAACCGCGAAAGTGCACAGCCTGAAAAACAGTGTACGAGACATGTTTCTCATTGAGAAGAATGGAAACTTTTGCCATAATATGGATATAATTATGTCAAAACTTACCCAAAGAGAGAAGAAAGAAAAATAGATGTGTGGAATCGTCGGATATTTAGGAAATAAAGAAAAAAAAGAGATACTGCTGGATGGATTGCAGGAGCTTGAATACAGGGGTTATGACTCAGCAGGGATCGCGGTTATCGAAGGAGAGAAACTCAACAGTTTCAAAGCTGTAGGAAAACTTGAAAACCTCCGTGAAAAGACCAAAAATTTTCATACCGAACATTTCGGAGTTTCCATAGGACATACTCGCTGGGCTACGCATGGAAAACCTACAGAACTCAATGCCCATCCCCATATAGGAAACTACAGTTACGTCGTCCATAACGGTATCATCGAAAATTATCAGATACTTAAAAAAGCGTTGCAGGCTGAAGGCATTACCTTTCTAAGCCAAACCGATACCGAGACGATCGTCCACCTTTTTGAAAAATACCACAAAGAACTTCATGACCCTTTCAATGCTTTCAAGCAAACGGTCCAAAGACTGGAAGGGGCTTACGCAACACTTTTGATCACCGAGGCAGATCCGGAAACGATCTATTTTGCCAAAAACGGCTCTCCGATGCTGATCGGATTTGACGGTGATGAGATCTATTTTGCCTCATCGGACACCCCTATCATCGGCAAAGCAAAAGAGGTCTATTACCTGGAAGATGGTGAATACGGATTTGCAAAAGCAGGGACAGTCAAACTGTACAATGCATCCGGAGAAAAAAGTTTTACCAAACAAGCCCTTACCAAAGACAAAGTCCTTGCTCAAAAAGAGGGCTATCGCTTCTTTATGGAAAAAGAGATCTACGAGCAAAGCAGGATCATGGGTGAGACGATAATGGGACGGGTATTGGATGAATCCATTGATTTTGAAGAGTTGGATAAAGAGTTTTTCAAGGATATCCATGCCCTTAAGATCTGTGCCTGCGGTACCAGTTATCATGCCGCACTAACTGCTTCCTATCTTTTTGAGCGCATTGCAAAGATACCATGCCATGTAGAGATCGCTTCAGAGTTCAGATATAAAGAGCCGCTGCTCAACAAGGATACCCTTTTTATCACGATCTCACAAAGCGGCGAAACAGCAGATACACTTGAAGCGTTGAAAATGGCAAAGAGAGCCGGTCTGAGAAGTCTTACCGTTTGCAATGTTGATAATTCCTCCATTGTTAGAGAAAGTGACAGAGCCATTCTAACAAGAGCCGGGATCGAAAAAGGTGTGGCAAGTACCAAAGCCTTTGCGACACAGACCATGGTGCTTTGGATGCTTTCGCTCTATGTTGGCCAGATAAAAGGAATGATTTCAAAAGAAGTGCTTCAAAAAGAAATCGCTGCAATGCTGCATACACCTAAAGCATTGATTGTGAATGATACTTTGCATGAAAAGATCCGTAGGCTGTCAAAACGCTATCTTCATGGACACGGATTCTTTTTTATCGGTAGAGACCTCTTTTACCCACTTGCACTCGAAGGGGCACTGAAACTCAAAGAAATCAGCTACCTGCATGCAGAAGGCTACCCTGCAGGAGAAATGAAACACGGCCCTATCGCTTTGGCAGACAGTGGACTCTTTACTGTTGCGCTCATGCCAAAAACCCTTCATTACGAGAAGATCAAATCGAATGTTGAAGAACTGAGTGCCAGAGATGCAACCATCCTGGCAATATCACCAGAACCGTTCGAGCTTGCTGATGATTTTATCCAAACTGCTTATGACAGCCATCCGATGCTGGAATTTTTTGAAATGATGATCGTCACACAGCTGTTGGCGCTTGAGATCTCTGTAAGACTCGGGAATGATGTGGATATGCCAAGAAACCTGGCTAAATCGGTAACCGTGGAATAATACTTCAATATTTTTTAAAAAAGATCCATGATATAAAAGTGGATCTTCAAAAATCCGTCAAATCAGATCGTAATAATAAGTGTAGTGCGAAAAAGATTGATTAAGTCATAATAAGCAGACCAGAAGATCCGGCTGCTTAATAAAGTAATTTTTATTGCTTTAAATTAGAAAGTATAAGTTGCACCTACGTTTACAGCACTTACTACGATATCTTCATCTAGAACA
>JACXUM010000006.1 GCA_014763895.1 Campylobacterales bacterium | reverse complement strand
TTTGCTCATCTTTTTTCCTTTCCTAAATTCCTCATTTATTGTATCATTTAGGAATAAGAAATGCTTAAGTCGCTGTCGAAATTTTCCGGGACATTATACCCACCATACGGGGATAAAAGGTGCAATGTAATGCTAATGCCACAAAATAACTTCCTAGACTCCGTATCGAGTGTGGAACAATGGTCTCTCTAAGCCACTTTTATCTCTATGGATTTACCAAATGCCGTAGCAACTTTTTGTAAAAAATCAACGCCAATATTTACTGAGCCATTTTCTATTCTGCTAATGACCGCTTGTGTTGTATTTAGTTTTTTTGCCAGATCCGCTTGTGATAATTTGTACTGGACTCTTAGCCCTACCAATATATCTATAACCGCAAATCTTATCTGTTTATCTTCATATACTGCTTTGAAGTCATCATTTTTCAAAGCCTCATTGAGATGGGTAGTAAAATCATCCATTTTGAACTTCCTTTTTTCTTTTGATAGCAATCTCCAATTCTCGCCTTGGGGTTGCTTGCGTCTTTTTTTGAAAGCCGTGTAGCATCACAAAAGTTTTATCTTTGTGTGCGAAATACAGTACTCTATAAATACCGCTTTTGTCTTTGGCTCTAACTTCATAAATCTTTTGCTCAAGCGGTCTTACAAAAGGTAAGCCCAGCTCTATGCCATATTTTGCAATAGTGTAAATATCCTAAAAATCTCTGCTTTTGGCTCATTGTCAAGTTCGTCAAGCCACTCTCTAATCGGTGAGTTGTTGTTGCTGTTTTTGTAATATTTTATATTCCATTGCATCGAATGATTATATCTTATTAGATATAATTTTTTCAAGTGATTGTATTGGTCCAAAATAAAGGTGTCAGTGATGCTAATGCTGCAAAATAACTTACTAGATTTCTTGTTCCAAAGCTGGAGCTTTGGAACACACATACTTCGACAGTAAGGGCGTAATAGTCTGATCAAACCACCTCTTTAAGCTCTTTTCGCAATATCGCATTGATAAGCGTCTGGTAAGGTACTTTTTCTTCGCTGGCTTTCTTTTTGAAATAAAGGATGATATCATCATCAAGCCTTAGTGTGGTGGGTATCTTTTTAGGTTTGTAAAACCTTCCTCTGACACCGCCGCTAAAGTCATAATCATCTTTCATCTCATAGTCGTCAAACTTTTCTCTCTCTTTAATGTTGCTCATAAAAACTCCTTTCTTTGGGATTGGCTTTCCTTGCGCTGATGATCCGTATGATCTCTTCACCGTTTTCATCAAAAAACATATTGGCTACGACTAAGATATGCTTTTTTTTGTAGCGCCTATCGTAATCCATCGTTCTTCAAAATGGCTGAATCTGTGATCAAGTTTTGAGATATGCAGGGGATCATAAAAGACTTCTTTGGCTTCTTCAAAACTGACATCATGTTTTTGTTGGTTTGAACTGTTTTTGGTTTCATCCCATTCAAATCTCAAGCTGTCTCCTTGATAAAACTCTTTTAATCATCTTAGCAAAATGTATTTACAATGTCAATACTTAAAATGATGATAGGTGTTTTTCAAGCTCCCCCTAACCACACATTAAAATATAGGTGAAATATAGGAGAGGTGATACCTGTAACTAAAAACGGTAATACGCTGAATTAAAATGAATACGCATTTAAATTATAGGGAATTTTATAATGTCAGATAATACGATCCAACTTCTCCAGGCAAAAAAATAGGGACAGGCTGAAAAAATGATAGCTTTTTAAAATCCCCGTACAATGCGGTGGGTTAGCAAACCCACCCTACGGGGGATGTTGGTTTTTTCCTCGTTTGCATAATGCATAGGGATAAAAAACGGGGAAATATGCATTGCCGTCGCACATAAGGTTTAATCGTAAAGCAAAAAAAATGAAAAAACCACCTTTCAAAAGATTGCGATTGCGGAAGGGTAGGGGATGTTGATTTTTGATGGTGTGATATTTTGTGGTATGTTTCACGCCGCCAAACCTGCCTGATAAAATCACCGTGGTAGAGGCGTAGGGTGGGTTTGCCAACCCACCTTTTTTCATCGCACCCTACGAAAGCTCCGTTGCTTCACGGCTCAGTTTTTCCACAAATTCTGCCATGATCACCGCTTGCGGGATGTTTGCTTCATTGATGCGTACCCTGATACGGTCAAAGAGCATCACACTATCAGCCCTGAGATGTACGGCAACACCCTGGACATCGGTTCTCAGTACGGCTTTGGCGTCATTGTTTTCTCCGATCTCAACGATCTCGGCATCAAATACTTCCCCAATCCTGGTCGCTGCCCATCTGGCAAATTTACGGTCCCTGAAGTCCCATTCGGCTTTGACCTCTTCACGTTCAAGCTCGCTGACCCTTGCACAGAGCGGCTCGATATTGCGTAACAGGTACTCTGCTTCCTGTTCATCATTGCGCAGCTGGGTTTTGATGAGCCTGTGCAGGATCAGGTCGCTGTAGCGCCGGATCGGAGAGGTGAAGTGGCTGTAGTGGCCAAATCCCAGACCGAAATGCCCGACATTGTACGCCGCATAGCTGGCCTGTTTCATCGACTTGATGATCAGTGCATCGACTTCGGCGGCAAGCCCCATCTTCTGGGCTTCCTTTTGGACCGCACGGATGAGCGAAGGGCTGTCCTCGTAGGATTCTACATAAAGCCCGATCGTGGCAAGCTCTGTCAAAAGGGTTTCCATCTTTGCCAGTTGCGGCGGTTCGTGGATCCTGAAGATGCCGTCGCCTTCACCCTCAAAACGTTTTGCAGCCGCCTGGTTGGCAAGAAGCATACACTCTTCGATGAGAGAGTGGGAAGGTGTGCCTGTCTCTATCTGGGTACTTACCAAAAGATGGTTCGCATCGATGGTCAGCTTGATCTCTTCACTCCTGAAATCAAACCCTTGCTTGATACGCTCATGATGGAGTCTTTGGGTGATCTCTTGCAGCGGCAGCAGCCAGGTCAGCAGCCTTGCTACGACACCGGTTGCTTCTTTTGTGTTGGTTTTGATGATGGCATCTACTTCGTCATAGTTAAAACGGTGTTTGGAGTGGATGACCGCTTCAAAGAACTCCTCTTGATAGGGTTTGAGGGTTTTTTTATCCAGGGAGATCTTGGAGACGAAAGCAAGACGGTCCACCCTCGGTTTAAGCGAACAGATGTTTTCGCTGAGTTGGCGTGGCAGCATCGGGAAGGCTTTGTGCGGCAGGTAGGTCGTAAATCCCCGTTTTTTGGCTTCCTTGTCGATCGGCGTGAAATATTCCACATAGTGGCTTACATCGGCTATCGCGACATAGAGAATATAGTTCTTAAGGTCAAAATAAATCGCATCGTCAAAATCTTTGGCCGTGACCGGATCGATCGTACAGAAGTCCAGATCGGTCAAATCCACACGGTCGGGGTGTTCTGCTTTGGTCACTTCAGATTCGACCGCTTTGGCCTGAACGATACACTCAGGAGGGAACTCATCGGGACGGTCATAGAGTGCAAGCGAGATCTTTTCATCCACTTTGGCATCGGCAAGATTGCCCAACACTTCGATGACTTTGTCATTATCGACATCCACTTTCAAGACCGTACCCAGATGGAACGCTTTAAGGTCCATCCCTTCCATCACGGCATTGGTCGGTTCGCCTGTACGGATGTTGAGTATCTGGAAATTGCCCGATTCGTCTTTGTGGGTGTACGCGATCGTAAAGAGGAAAGCTTTCTCGATGATCATCACGATTTTTCCGCTAGCCCGTCCGCGTTTTGCAATGATACGCTTGACAACGACCACATCCCCGTGTCTGGCTTTGTCGAGGTTATCGGGCTCTATCATCAGGTCGCGCTGCTCTTTGAGTTCGGCTTCGACGTATCCGCGACTGTCTTTGCCGATATAGAGACGTCCGGCACGGTAGAGACTGCTTAACTTCCACAGACCGTGCTTTTCTTCGATGGCCCCCATTTTTTGCAGGGCTTCAAAGGCTTCCTTGTCACTCTCTTCGATATCCGAGGGAAGACATCCGTTAGTAAGCTGAATGGAAAACGCAGACATTAAATACCACCTTTTGCGGTTTGGAAAGTGAAAAATAGGCTTTCTTTTATCATGCAGGGATTATAGCACAAATTTACAGCTTGATTGAAGTGGAACATTGAGCGTTTGCTTTTATTGAACGGTTTTCACACTCTCGAAACGTTGCGTAAAACTTGCATACCTGCAAATTTTACTGCTTACCAGATCGTTCGTGATGACAGATGTGATCACTATTTGAGTTGCTCCAGCCTGTCGATCCTCTCCTGTGTGGTCGGGTGGGTTCGGAAAAGAGTTTGCAGTGAAAAGTCTCTGCCCGTAAACGGGTTGATGATGAACATATGCGCTGTTTGAGGGTCGGCATCCTGCATCGAAATGCCTCTGGCGTAATTGTCCAGTTTGGCAAGGCCTGATTGCAGCCACTCAGGGTGCCCCGTCATCCTTGCCGCACCCTCGTCAGCCATAAACTCCCTGCTTCTGCTCACCGTCATCTGTATGATGGTAGCAGCAAGCGGCATGAGGATCATCAGCACGATCATTACGATCGGATTTGGCCTGTTCTCACGGTCCCCGCCGCCAAACAGCATACCAAAGTTCGCCAGCATAGCAATGGCTCCGGCAAGTGTGGCGGCTATGGTGCCAATGAGCATATCGTAGTGTTTGATGTGGCTGAGTTCGTGGGCGATAACCGCTTCGACTTCTCTTTCATCAAGCAGGTTAAGCAGTCCCTCCGTAACCGCTACTGCCGCATGGTCATAGTTGCGACCCGTAGCAAAGGCATTGGGCTGTTGATCCGGGATGATATACAAGGCCGGCATAGGAAGTCCGGCACGCTGTGTAAGCCTTTCAACGATGGCATAGAGTCCCGAAGCCGAATCTTCATCCACAGGGATGGCATGGTAGTGTTTAAGTACCTGAGAGTCGCTGTAATAATAGGCATAAAAGTTCATTCCCGCAGCAATCAAAAAAGCGAGAATCATCCCGTTCTTGCCGCCGAGCATCCCTCCAAACCAGATAAACAAAAGGGTAAGCCCGATCATGAGTGCATAGGTTTTAAATTGTTCCATTGTTTATTGAATCCTTTAATGATTGTATGTTTGGAAATTATAATATAGAAAAAGTGTAAATCAAAGGTAAATCCGTATAGGTAGGATATAATAATTGGATGAAAAGAATAACTATTTTTATATTTTTGACGTTTAGTCTCAATGCCCAATATCATTATGAAATCTCCAAGATTACACCCCAGATCCAAAAACGTATGATCGAGGGAAATTCATACCACAAAGGATGTCCTGTCAGTTTGAATGACTTGCGTTATCTTAAAATGACCTATACGAATTTCATCGGTCAGGATGCCACGGGTGAACTGATTGTGCATAAAGAGGTTGCAGATGATGTCGTAGAGATTTTCAAAGCACTCTATGAACAACGCTACCCCATAAGGCAGATGCGGCTGGTTAGTGATTTTGGCGGCAATGACTGGCTCTCCATCGAAGCGGACAATACCTCGGCATTCAACTGCAGGAATGCCACGGGAAGTAAAACATGGTCTCGCCATGCCTACGGTAAAGCGATCGACCTCAATCCTTTGGAAAATCCCTATATTTCATCCTCGGGGCGGATTTCTCACAAAGCTTCTTTGAAATTCAGGATAAGAAAACACCGCCTGAATATACCCCAAGATCGTGCTGTGCTGCTGCAAAACGACCGCGCAACACAGCTTTTTAAACAGCACGGATGGAGATGGGGAGGAGAGTTTCGCGGGGAAAAGGACTATCAGCATTTTGCAAAATGAAAGAGCCGGACAAAATCCAAGTGTCATGAGATCATGTTAAGCCTTTGTTCAGCCAGGGAGTATGATAATGTTCTCAAAAAATAGGGGAAATGAACAATGAATATGGAGAAGGTGATATCGGGGTTTTTTTTCATTTTGGCAATGACGATCAACTTCGGATTTTTTTACGGTTTGCCCGACGTGTTAGAACAGCACAGTAAGTATGAACTCTTTGCGGCGATCATTGTCAACCTCATAGCTACCATTTTTAAATTCGGTGATAAGACGCAGGTCGGTTCAGTAATGCTTGCCACCAGTTTGGTAGCGGACATACAATTGATCGCTTCGGCTTCGGTATGGGCGTACGGCCTCTATGGGATAGGGGCAATGGATACAGAGATCACTTCTGCGATCGTTTCGCTATCTGGCGGAGCACTGCTTGCAAATATGACATCCGTTGCGATTTTTATCGGCGATACGCTTAAATCCAAAAGGTAATAAGCCGTGGAGAGTCTTTCCAGCTGGATCGTCATCAAAAGACTGAGATGGCCGTTTCTTGTCATTATCATTTCTTATGCCATCTCGATTGTAGGGATGGTGCTTATCCCTGGACAGGATAATGAGGGGCATGTCTACCATCTGAACTTTTTCGATGCGTTCTATTTTATCAGCTATACGGCTTCGACGATTGGTTTTGGAGAAACTCCGTACACCTTTACCTACCCGCAGAGACTTTGGGTCTCATTCTGCATCTATTTGACGGTGATCGGATGGTTTTACGGGATCGGGAGTATTGTGGCTTTGATACAGGATGAAGTTTTGCACAAAGAACTCGCAAGGGCAAGATTTGCAAAAGCCGTGCGCGGGATCAAGGAGCCTTTTATCCTGATCTTCGGATATAACAATGTGACCAAACCGTTGATACAGAAACTCAATGCAATCGGACGGAGAATGGTGGTCCTTGACAAAGATCCCCAGATCATCGAAGAGCTGATCCTTGAAAATTATTATCCGACGATTCCTGCCTACAGCGGTAATGTTCTTGATCCCAATATCTTGGAGATTGCAGGTATCCGCAAAGCATCCTGCCAGGCTGCCGTTATCTTGTTTGAGAAAGATGAGAAGAATACCAAGCTGGCCCTCATGTGCAAGTATTTCAATCAAGATCTCAAACTCATCGTCCGTTCAAGTTCTATCCAGAACTATGATTTTCTTGAGAGTATCGGTGTCGATCATATCGAAAACCCGTTCAAAGTGATCTCGAACAGGCTGCATCTTTCTCTTACCACACCGCATATCTGGCTTTTGGAAATGTGGACGCAGGGGCATCCTTTGCGTATCGGGAAGCGGGAGATACTGCCGCATGGACATTATATCATTTATGGCAAAGGCCGGATGGGAAGAGCGCTTGAACGCGGCTTGAAAGAGGCCGGGGTCGAGTACACTTTTATCGATGCGAGAATGGCTTGTGATGAAACCTCTTCCAATATAATGCTCTGCAAGGAAGAGAAGATAGAAGAAAAACTTTTGGCTGCAGGGATAAAGAATGCAGCCGTTATTATCGCCGGGACCAGGGATGATATGGTCAATCTGGCCGTTGTCACATTGGCCAAAAAATACAATCCTGACGTCTATGTCATCAGCAGGGAAAACGAGATCGCTGATATACAGATGTTCAATGCGGCAAATATTGATCGCCGCTATGTCCTTGAAGCGATCATTGTCAGAAAAACCTATCTGCATATCGCGATGCCTCTGGTCAATACGTTTGTCGAACATCTGAACCGCCAGAATGAAGAATGGGGGAAAGAGCTCGTTGAGCGCATCATCTCAAAAATGGGATTGAACCCTCTGCTGCATGAGATGACGATCGATCATACCGAAGCCTTTGCTGTTGTCAAAGAGATTGAAAAAGGAACTTCCGTCACACTGGAAATACTTCAGCGCAGAAGGGAAGATTATAGGCATAAAAATCAATTGATTTTTTTAATGGTTCAAAGAGGAGAAGAGACCATACTGTTGCCTTCGGATGATTTTCAGATCGCTGTCGGCGATAGAGTATTGGTAGTATGCAACGAAGAGAGCAGGGAAGACCTTGAGTACATTTTGGAAAATTATTATGAACTCAAGTATGTGATGGGTGAGGGAGAGAAAACATTTTCGTTTTTTGGGTTTTTGAAATCATAGAACGCGGGATAAAGAACCCTTTGGAGTTCTTTATCCTTTTATTTAAAGACATTTCCCAACATTCCCTTGATCGCGCCTTGTAGGTCTGCAGGGTAAATGACGAATTTGGAGTTCTCGCTTTTGCTGATCTTTTCAAGCGAGCTGATATATCTGTCTCCAAGCAAGAACATCGCAGGCAGCTCTTTGTCCTGAATGTTCTGGGTAATGATGTTGATCGCTTCACCTGAAGCGTTTGCAAGTGCGATCTGTGCCTGTGCTTCTCGCTTGGCTGCTTCGAGTTTTCCGTCCGCTTCAAGAATCATCGCATTTTTCTTACCCTCTGCCATCGTTTCAACAGCCCTTCTTTCCCTCTCGGCAGCGGCCTGCTGTTCCATCGCTTTTTGCATCGACGGGCTTGGATTGATATCCTGGATTTCGACTGATTTGACCGTGACTCCCCAATCAGCAACATCGTCGATGATCTGCTCTTTGAGCTTTGCTTTGATGTTGTCACGGTTGGAAAGCGCTTCATCGAGGTTCATCTCTCCGAGGATGGAACGCAGTGTCGTCATCACCAGCTGTTGGATCGCCAGCTTGAAATCCTCAACACCGTACAGCGCATCTTCAGGCTTGGTAACACGGATGAAGGTAACGGCATTGGTGAGGATAACGGCGTTATCTCTGGTGATGACCTCTTGTTGTGGGATATCAAGAATGATGTCTCTTGTAGAGATCCTTTGACGGATCGATTCGATATAGGGGAGGATGATGTTAAGTCCCGGTGTAAGGGTCCGGGAAAATTTCCCCAGTCGTTCTACAACCCACTCTTCTCCTTGCGGAACGATATTGATCCCTTTATACAGTGTAACGATCACCGCGATGGCGAGAATGAAAATGATATTGAGTGCTTCCATTTGTATATATCTCCTTTTATGAATTGACTGGTGTAACTTCGATGAGCTGTCCGTTAACCTCTATGATCTTGACACGTGTGGATAAGGGAATGTCAATTTTAGACGTTGCATGCCAGGTGGTATTGCCAAGGACGGGTGTATCAAAAACGACTTTTCCCCTGCTGTGCGGTTTGATCTCTTTAGTGACCGTTCCCACCGTATCGAAGCGGTAGTTTGACTGCCCGCTGAGGGTGACAGTTTTGGTTTTGATCCATCTATACCATGCTGCCAGACTGAGCAATGAGAGTGTCGTCCAGACAAAAAGCTCGGTCGTAAAGGATGTCTGTGCCAACCAATCCATCCCGCCGGTAATCACGGCTGCAATACCCATACCCAGAAGTATGAACGTACCTGTGGACATCTCGGCGATCAAAAGTATAATCCCCAGCACGATCCAGTGCCACCATAAAACGGTTTCGTTGAGAAATGTGATCAAAAAGACCTCCTTTATGTGATTTGAAATTATTATAGCATAAAGCCCTTTGTTAAGCTAAAGATATTCTTAAAATAAAGACCATAAGAAATATTTGGGTATAATCGCGAAAATTTTATCCAACATGGAACGAAGGACATACAATGGCAGAACACTTAAATGTATACTATGACAAAGATTGTGATATCAATATCATCAAATCTAAAACCGTAGCAATGATCGGTTTTGGGAGCCAGGGGCATGCGCATGCTGAAAACCTTAGAGACAGCGGTGTGAATGTAGTAATCGGTCTTAAAAAAGGCGGAAAATCTTGGACAAAAGCAGCAGCTAAAGGTTTTGAAGTATTGACAGTAGAAGAAGCTTCAGCAAAAGGTGATGTTGTCATGATCCTTCTTCCTGATGAAAACCAAAAAGAGATCTATGAAGCGCAAATCGAGCCAAACCTCAAAAATGGTGCAACAATTGCATTCGGTCACGGTTTTGCAATCCACTACGGTAGAATCCAGCCAAGAGCAGATATCAACGTTATGATGGTTGCACCAAAAGCACCCGGTCATACGGTAAGAAGCGAATTTGTAAGAGGCGGTGGTATCCCTGATCTTATCGCTATCGGTCAAAACCCAAGCGGAAATACTAAAGAGGTAGCACTCTCTTATGCATCGGCTATCGGGGGCGGTAGAACAGGTATCATCGAAACCACTTTCAAAGACGAAACTGAAACAGACCTTTTCGGTGAGCAGGCAGTACTTTGCGGTGGTGTATCTGCATTGATCCAAGCTGGTTTTGAAACATTGACTGAAGCGGGTTACCCGGCAGAAATGGCATATTTTGAATGTCTTCACGAAATGAAATTGATCGTTGATCTTATCTTCGAAGGCGGTATCGCAGATATGAGATACTCTATCTCAAACACTGCTGAGTACGGTGACATGGTATCTGGACCAAGAGTTATCAACGAAGAGTCTAAAAAAGCGATGAAAGAGATCCTTAAAGAGATCCAAAACGGTAAATTCGCAAAAGATTTCGTTCTTGAAGGTCAAGCAGGTTATCCAAGAATGAATGCTGAGAGAAACAACCTTAAAAATCACCCGATTGAAAAAACTGGTGCTAGGCTTCGTGAGATGATGCCATGGATCAAGGCAAACAAGATCGTAGACCAAGAAACTAACTAATTTTCCCTCTTTTGCACTCATCTTTGAATGATGGGTGCAGTCATTTACTCTATCGTAAACTTCTTTACCCAAACATTCAAATCTAAGCACCATAAAGAAAAAAAATCTTGAGTTAGATTTTCTTAAGTTTTTTTGACTCAAAGATTAAATATATAAATCTGAATTCAACTTAACAACTTAACAAAAATTTTTATTTTTTTTAAAGATACTCTTTTCTATCTGAACGCTTAAACGTTAGTGTGTTAGAATGCGCAGAGATTAAACAATAGAAGGCATTATGGCACCACCTGCAAAGAGACCTCGAACCGGTTCACCTCAAAAATCTAAAAAACAAACGCGAAAAAAGCAGTCAATCCAAAGTGACTGGAAAAAACATTTTTGGGTTGTTTCGATAGTCGGGCTGATGATCCTGATGGTGATGTTCGGTTATTACTTGGGACAGCATAATCAAACCGATGTCCATTCGGAAACATTGGAGAAACAAACCCCGCAGCAAAAAGAAACAGAACCTGTAAAGCAAACAGAGGTAAAGGGCAAGTCTCAGGCACTGCCGGCCAAGCAGGAAACAAAACCTCAGATTGAACACGAAGTTGAGCAGAAAACACCGCAGGAGCAGGTCAAAGAAGCCAATAAAACGAAGGAAGAAGGTACAAAAGAAAAAACTTCAGCAGTTCCACTGCCCGCTATCAAAACGTCAGCTATAGGCAAAAAGCCGAAACTGGTTATTGTCATCGATGATGTTTCCCATGCCAAACAGCTTGAAATGATTCACTCAAGCGGATTAAAGCTCACTCCTTCGATTTTTCCGCCTTCAGAACTTTCATACTCAAGCAATGAATTGGCCAAAGATCTGAAACATTACATGGTACATCTTCCGATGGAATCAGGCAGCACCAAGATGAATACGATGCATAAAACATTGATGCTCAATGATACCCCTGAAAGGATCCGCCACAGGGTGGAAGAGATCAGAAAGCTTTTCCCGAATGCCCGATATATGAATAATCATACCGGAAGTGTATACACAGCCGATACGGAAGCGATGGAGATGCTTTATGGTATACTCAGAGAGAACGGATTTATATTCGTCGATAGCCGTACCAGCGCAAAAACGAAGGTAAAAGAGATTGCACATAGGGCAGGTGATATCTATATCTACCGTGATGTGTTTTTAGATAATGTGCAAAGCAGCGAAGCGATACGCAAACAACTCTTGCAGGCTGTAAAGACAGCATACAAAAACGGGAATGCCATCGCCATAGGACACCCACATCCTTTTACACTTCAAACGTTAAAAAATGCTGAGGATATACTCCAAAAGGTGGAACTTGTCTATATAGACGAATTATTTGCGCGCTAAAGGATAAAAGATGAAAGGTTTGCTGGCAGGAGTTGGGATCGGTTTGGCTTTTGGTGCCGTATCGCTTCTTTTTTTTAATCTTCAGCATGCTCTTCTCATCGGGATTGTTGCATTGTTGGTGACATGGTGGACGAATGAGGCTTTGCCATTAGGTGTCGTTTCTTTGTTGCCGATGATACTTTTTCCATCATTTGGACTGATGGATACGGATGCGGTTGCGGCCAATTACGCCAAATCAATCATCTTTCTTTTTCTCGGCGGTTTTATGCTTGCGATCGCTATTGAAAAAACCGGCCTGCATCACTATTTTTCCATCAGATTATTGCATATCTTTCCCCGCACGAACAGGGGAATCATCTATGCATTGGCTTTTACTTCGGCACTTTTAAGTGCATTTTTGTCCAATACCACCATCACCCTCATGCTAATGCCCATTGCGCTTTTTTTAAGCGATGAGATGAGGCTCAAAGTGCGTTTTTTGCTCGCAATTGCGTATGGGGCAAGTATCGGAGGGATACTTACTCCTATCGGAACACCGCCGAATCTGATCCTGCTCGGTTTCCTACAGGAACAAGGGATACAGCCATTGGCATTTGGGGAATGGATGGTGTTAATGTCTCCGATTGTTATTTTGATGCTTTTGATCATGCCCTGGCTACTTTCTATGGGAATACATAAAGAGCCTGTTGAAAGTATCCGCGGGGATATACCGATCTTGACGCATACACAAAAAAGACTGTTCCGTCTGTTCATTTTACTTTCGTGTATCTTGGTGGGCAATACGTTTTTGAAAGAATTGCTTGGATTTGCATTGAATGAGATAGTTGTTCTGCTTGGCTTTGGTCTTTTGATGCTCTTTCCCAAAATCGGTTTTCTTACCTGGGAAGATACAAAAAAAATCCCCTATGAGATCATTTTTCTTTTCGGGGCCGGGTTTAGCATCGCAGCGGCATTTTCGCAGACCGGGCTTGCAGCCGACATTGCTTCCAAGCTCTCTTTCATCTCCGGCTTACCGTTTTTATGGATGATCGTACTGGTTGCAGGGTTTGTGACTTTTGCCACCGAAGTGACAAGCAATACGGCTTTAACCTCAATCTCGTTACCGATCTTTTATGAATTTGCCAAACAGATGCCCTCAAAAGAGGGAGAGATTTTGCTATTGGCTGTGACGGTGGCAGCCAGTTACGCTTTCATGCTTCCTATCGCTACACCGCCCAATGCGATCGTGATGAGTTCAAGGGTGATCAGTATTAAAGCGATGGCAAATTTCGGGATGAAGCTCAACCTAGGCAATCCTAAACTGCTTCAAAGGCCTAAGATATCGATCGTGGGCACAAGAAAACCTTCTAACTATACAAGGGATTTGACACTCCGTTTGGCCAAAGCGCTTTCGGATAGGGGTGTGTGCATTGTAAGCGGTGCAGCAATGGGGGTAGACGCGATAGCGCATACGGGGGCCGGTACGAATAATACGATCGCCGTGGTGGCCAACGGCTTGGATATACGTTATCCTGTACTAAACCGCGGCTTGATCGAAAAGATCGAGAATGAAGGATTGCTCTTAAGCCAGTTTAATGACGGGTTTCAACCTACAAACTGGAGTTTTGTCGTGCGCAATGAACTGGTTGTCGCATTGGGCGACTGTCTTGTCGTTACCGAAGCAGAACTTGACAGCGGATCGATGAGGAGTGTGGAGTATGCACAGAAGATGGGCAAAAAGATCTATGTGCTGGCACATCGTATCGGTGAGAGCAACGGTACGAACCGTTTGCTTGCACAGGGATTTGCTGAGCCTATTTATGATGTAGAACACTTTGCCTCAAGTTTTGGACAATTACCAAGCTGTATGATCCCCAAAGATGATTTCTTTTATTTTTGCCAAACATCACCGACATTGGATGAAATGATCTCACGTTTTGGAGAGAGGGTATATGAAGCAGAATTGGAAGGGTCTGTCACGATACAGGGAGGTATCGTGAGATTGGGATAAGAGCGACTAGTCGCGAGTGCGCTCCGCGGAGGAGCTAACTTTGGGCTTTGCTCAAACTTTGAGAATTATTCAGATGGTTCATTTGCTTTGATTGTTTTCAGAAGCAGTTACCGGAGCCGCTGGCATTGATACAGGTGCCGGTGTGGCCGGTGCTTGGGCAGTTACATTCTGATCAGCGGCAGGGGTTAGCTGTCTGACGATCTCATCATAGGCACCTTCAGGTAGCATACCTGCCTGAATGAACTGGACATCACCTTTTTCATCTATTACGACAAGGAAAGGAATGCCGCCGTTCCATTCTGCCCTTTGGCTGATATAATTTACAAAGTCACCTGCCGCTTCTTCAGAAAAGAGAATATAGTTCATCCCTTTCTCTTTAGCAAAAGCTGAAAGCTTTTCATTATCAAAACCTTGTACTTCCACAGACATAACGACGACCCGGTCTTTATATTTTGACTGGAAATTGATCAGGTGAGGAATGCTTGCAAGACAAGGAGGGCATTTATGGCCGAAAAATTCCAAAAAGACGATCTTACCTTCCATTCCTTTGATATCCAAACCTTCTTCTTTCCCTTTGATCTCATAGTTTGCTCCATTGATATCGGTAAGTGTAAAACTAGGATGTTTTACGGCTGCTTGCAGAAGAGAAAGTGAGGAAACTAGCAAAAATGCCATCACAAATAATTTTTTCATGGGTACGCCCTTTTGATATTATGAAATTTTGAACATTATACACTATTGAAGATGTAAAAAGTGTGTAATGATCTTGATTATTTTGAAAATGTTTGACAAAGAGCATCCAAGGATTGGGAAGGGAGGGAAATATTTTATAAGGAGGATTAAAATATCGTGAAAATGAGTTGGGATTGAACTCATATCATAGATGCTCTTCTGATGACATTTTAAGACAGTAAGGTTAACCGTATACTAATAAACAAAATATCGCTATACTACTTTTTTTAAAAAATATACAGGGTTTGCAGAGATTCGCCCAAAGGATCGTAAAAAAATGTTCAGAAAAATCGTGTTGTTTCAACTCATAGGAATCTATACTGCATGGGCCGGTACGCCAAACCTTCCCCTGCAAAAGCGCATAGGGCAGATGCTGATGGTGGGCTTTCACGGTACCACGGCAGCCTCGCATACGAAGATCTGTGAAGATATCAAACGCTATAATCTAGGCGGTGTGATCCTGTTTGATTTTAATCCTGTAGATAAAAGCAAGCCCAAGAACATCGCAAACAGGGCACAGCTTACAAAGCTCACGAAAGAACTGCAGACCTGCAGTCAGGACGGGAAACTTCTGATCGCTGTCGATCAGGAAGGCGGAAAGGTTCAGAGGCTTAAAAGTGCCTATGGTTTTTATGGCAACTTTCCCAAAGCTTCAGATGTAAGCCGAATGAACAAAGAGCAAATACAAAGTACATATCAGAAGATGTCGCAAGAGTTGAAAAGTGTCGGGATCAATTTTGATCTGGCACCGGTGGTCGATTTGGCGATCAACCCAAGAAACCAGGTTATCTATGGGCTGGGCCGCTCTTTTGGGAAAGACCCCGCTACGGTGGCTTCTTATGCTTCTGTTTTCATCAATGCGATGCACCGTTCAGGTGTTTTGACTTCGATCAAGCATTTCCCTGGACACGGTTCTTCGTTAGGGGATACGCATAAAGGGTTTGTCGATGTGACGCCGTTGTGGCAAGAAGCTGAACTTGAGCCTTACTTGCTGCTTGCAGATAAAGCCGACACGGTGATGGTAGCTCATGTGTTCAATAAAAAACTCGACAGCACCTATCCCGCAAGCCTTTCGTATAAAACGGTCACCCAGAAACTTCGATGGCATCTTGGTTATCACGGCGTGGTCATCACCGATGATTTGCAAATGGGTGCTATCTCGCAAAAATACGGTTTGAGAAATACACTCAAACTTGCGATCAATGCCGGAGATGATATCCTGTTATTTGGAAACCAGCTTGATCCAAGGACAACCGTAAGTACCAAAAAACTGGTCGATACGGTAATGGATCTCGTAAAAAAAGGCGAAATCAAAGAAGAGAATATTGAAAAAGCGTATGCGCGCATACAGAAGTTAAAGCAAAAAATTTAATTTTTTTTGGCTTTCTGTCTTTTTAAGATAAAAAGGATATTTTTTTTAATTTTAAAAAATTTGTGTGAAATTAATAATGAATCAATAAAAAAATGCTATTATTTTGACTGACCGTCGGTCAATTAAAAAGGAAAAAGCATGGCTATCATTGTCAATAAAGAAGAAAAACGAAAAAACATTGCCCTTTCATGTAAATCGTTATTGCTTGAGCACGGTATCAACAATCTGACCATTTCTCAGATTGCCAAAACGGCAGGCATCGGAAAAGGGACAGTCTATGAATATTTTCAAAACAAAGAAGATATCGTTTTTGAGATCATTACGCTGTTTATTGCCGAACATGAAGAAGATTTTGATAAACAAGTGAAGCAGGCACATTCTACAAAAGAGAAGATCTATCATTTTTTAAATCTTCT
Source organism: Campylobacterales bacterium (assembly GCA_014763895.1). Taxonomy (GTDB): domain Bacteria; phylum Campylobacterota; class Campylobacteria; order Campylobacterales; family Sulfurovaceae; genus Sulfurovum. Next base: position 70,263 of record JACXUM010000006.1, on the reverse strand, counting down.
CTATGCCAACGAAGAGACAAAAAAGCATCTGTCTCTTTACCGGGAGTTCATCGCTATCTCGTTGATGGACGGAACGTCTGAAATGCGAAAGTTCAGCCAAAACTGTCAAAACAGGTTTACGGGGATTCTAGAAAAGATCATAGAGGAAGCTATTGCAAACCATGAGATACTTCCTGTTGCACGTGAGATGATACCTACACTTCATCTTTTTTCAAAAGGTTTGGTAATAGATACACAGATGTTGCAGATGGATGCACAAGCAGAGATAGAGCGTTTTGTGGAAACACTGTTTACACTAATAGAGATTAAGGAGAAAAAATGAGGATACTATGGCTTCTAATGTTGCCTCTTTGGGTATTTTCCCAAGGTGTTGGCCTGAAAGGACTGATAGAACATGCAGGTAAGACCAACCCGATGATCGAAGCGGGTACATTGAAAACAAAGGCCAAATTTAAGGAAATGGAAGCCGCAGGGAGTGCTTTCTGGCCCACACTTGATATCGGGGCGAGCTATACCCGTGTCAATCCCAACACTTTGGTAAATCCGGGAGAAGTAACAGCCGGTTATGCGACGGTAGGTATGGAACTGTTTGATGGAGGGCGCAAAAAAGCGTTTAAGCGTGCAAAGACTTACGAGTACCATGCTTCACTATTAGAGCAGGAAGCTTTTTCCAAAAGTGTTACTTTGGAGATTATCGACGACTATTATACGATCCAAAAACTGCAGGCGATGCTGGGTGCACTGAACGGTCAGTCTAAAGAGCTTAGAGCACAGCTTGAACGTATCAAGAAATTCAATGTTGCAGGATTGGTCAATATGAGAGTATTCGATCATGGCAAGATGAAAAAAGAGCGTGAAGCGTTGCAGTATCAGAAAATGGCATTGGAGTCAGAGCGCGAGTATAGTGTTCGTGAACAAAGAATGCAGTTTCGGCTTTCAAAGAACAATCTTAAAACGATTCGTGCAAAACTCAAAAGTGCACAAAGCGAGCTTAAAGCGGCCGGCAGTACATATCGGAGCGTTGTGAAAAAATTTGAGAATGGATTGGCAGACAATATCGCCTATCTGGATGCGCTAAACAATCAAACATTGGCCAGAGCGCGTTATGATGAGACACGTTATGACTATGAGATTGCAAAATCGGTTTATTATTATTATGCAGGGAAAGATCCTAAGGAGTTTATACAATGAAAAAAATGTTTATGTCGATGATCTTGATGATCAGTGCGATCTATGCGGATGAGGTTTATGTTACATTTGAGGTAAAAGCACTGCAAAGTGCCGATTTGGCTTTCAGCAGCAGCGGAATCGTAGATAAAGTCAGCATTGAAGTCGGCAGTGTCGTGCAAAAAGATGAGTCGTTGGCAACGTTACAGAACGATGATCTCAAAGCGATGTTTGAAAGTGCCAAGATTACAGAAAAATATGCAAAAAAAGATTTTGAGCGTCAATTGAAGGTTAAGCATATCATCGATCAGGCACAGTTTGATCAATATGCCTTTAAGTATGAAAACGCCAAGGCTCAGGCAGCCTATCAAAAGTCCTTGTTGGATAAAACGGTACTCAAAGCGCCGTTTGACGGTATCATCTTCGAAAAAATGGTTGAGGTCGGTGATGTTGTCAGCGGCGCAATGATACGAACCATTATAAAGATACAAAGTTTACATGAAAGAAAACTTGTCCTCACGTTTGATCAAAAATATCATGCATTGGTGAAAGTAGGAGATCCATTCAAGTATAAGATCGATGGAGATGACACGCTTTATGAAGGCAAGATATCCAAGATCTATCCTGCCGTGGATACGGAAAATAGAAAAGTGATCGCAGAAGTGGAAGCCAAAGATCTGATGGTCGGTCTCTTTGGTGAGGGAACGATCACCACAAGTGTCAAATAGGCGGATAAACGATGTATAAATTAGCCATTAATCGACCTATTACGACACTGATGTACGTCTTAACGCTCGTTATCTTCGGATGGATGAGTTTCAAGGCGATGCCGGCAGCCCTTTTCCCGAACGTCGATTTTCCTATCGTTACCGTTAAAACAGTCTACCCGGGTGCCGAGCCTACTACCGTAGAATCAGAAATTACCGACAAGATCGAAGAGGCGATCTCGCGTATCGGAGGTGTGGATTCGGTTGTCTCGACCAGCAGTGACGGTGTGAGTGTTGTTACGATCAAGTTTTTTTTGGAACGTGATATCGATGAAGCGACCAATGATGTCAGAGACAAGGTCTCTGCAGTCTTGTTACCAAAAGATGCCGAAACACCATTGGTGAGCAAGTTGGATATAGGCGGGGCTTCAGTCATCAACCTGTTTGTTACAGCCAATAAAGATACGCTGCAAAACCTGATGGTCTTTACCGATGAAAAGGTCAAACCGACACTCCAAAAGATCAATGGAGTAGGGGCGATCAACATCATCGGTTATAAAGACAGAGAGATCAGGATCTATCCGGATGTCTCCAAGCTCAACCACTACGGTATCAGTATCAGGGAACTCAACGCTATCGTTTCACAGGAAAATATCAAGATCGGCGGCGGAAAGCTGATCGCAAAGGATAAGGAGTTCATCCTCAAGACAAAGGCTGATGCGATGAGTATCGACGAACTGCGAAATATCAAGGTCAAAGAAGGGCTTAGGCTTAAAGATGTTGCAGAGGTAGATGACGGTATCAGCGATCCGAAAAGTTATGCCTCCTATGATGGAGTAGAGGGGGTGATGCTTGAAGTCCAGAAGATCTCCGGGACCAATACACTGGAGATCGTTTCAAAGGTCAAAGCTGAAGTCCCTGCTTTAGAGCAGATGGCGGGTGACAGGTTTAAGATAGAAGTACTTAACGATACCTCTCCGTTCATCATCCATTCGCTCAAAGATGTGGAGTTCGACTTGATCTATGGGTCCATTTTGGCAGTGATCATCATCTTTGTTTTCCTGCGCAACATGACGATCACTTTCGTTTCTGCACTTTCGATCCCTACTGCGATATTCGGTACGATCGCGCTGATGCACTTTATGGGGTATGATCTCAATAAAATGACCCTCATCGGTTTGACGCTGGCGATCGGGATCATTATCGATGATGCGGTCGTTGTAGTTGAAAATATCTATAAAAAACTGGAAGAGGGAAAAGGGCGGTTTGAAGCCGCGTTTGAGGGAGTCAAGGAGATCGCATTTGCCATTTTGGCGATCTCGGCGATGCTCTTGGCGGTATTTATCCCCGTGGCAAATATGAGCGGCATTGTGGGTAAGTTCTTTGAATCATTTGCGATGACGGTAGGGTTTGCGGTCATTATCTCCTATACGATCGCACTGAGTTTTATCCCAAGCCTCAGTGCCAGAACATTGGAAAAAAAAGAGAGCAGATTTTATAATATCACCGAGCCATTTTTTGAATCATTAGAAAAACTTTATGACCGTACACTGCGCTTTGTACTCCGTTTCAAGATCCTGACGCTTGTGTTGGTGTTAATCACATTTTTTGGAAGTTTGAGCCTATTCCCAAGAATCGGTATGGATTTTATCCCCAAAGAGGACAAAGCTGAATTTGAAGTACAGATCAAGGCGCCTGCGGGTATTTCCTTGGACAAAATGATCCAGGAGTCCAAAAAGATCGAAGCGGTGGTCAAAGAAGATGATACCGTGGCGTATACGACACTGAGTATCGGGTATAACAGTGCCCAAGAGATCAACAAGGCGGTGATCTATGTCAAACTGATACCGAAGATGGAGAGAAAATTCAACCAGGAGCAGATTATCCAAAACCTGAGAGGAAGGCTCAAACCGTATCAAAAGTCGCTCCATATCACTGCTGCGGCGATCCCAAACATCAAGGGAGCGGGGGTGAGCGTACCTTACCAGATCGTCTTGAAATCCGATTCGTTTGAAGCGCTTAAAACCGCTACGCACAATCTTACGGAGTATCTTGGCAAGAAGCAGGGGTTTGTGGATATCGATACCAACCTGGAGGAGGGAAAACCTCAGATCGAATTGCAGATATTGCGCGAGAATGCAAGCAGAATGGGGATCAGTGCTTCACAGATCGCAGAAGCGATCTCTACCGCGTTTTCAAGCGATCTTGAGATCTCTCATTATGAAGAAAACGGAAAGCAGTATAACATTACCCTAAGAGTGGATGATGCACACAGACAAACGATCGATGATATCAAAAAGATACAGCTTCGGGCTCAAAACGGCCAGTTGGTCTATCTGGATGGATTGGTAAAATTCAACCAGAGTGATTCACTTGCCAGTATCTATCATTATGACAGACAAAGACAGGTGAGCGTCTATGCCGATCTTTTTGGGTTAGACCTTGGAGGAGCGGTCAAATATACTATGGCAAAGATCAATGATCTGATGCCAAAGGAAGTAACCTTTAAGTTCACGGGATTTGCCGAAGAGATGGTTAAAACAGGCCAGGCTTTCGGTGCCGCGATCGGACTTACGCTCATTTTGATGTTCATTATTTTGGCGATTTTGTACGAGTCGCTCATACAGCCTATCATCATCATGGTGGCACTGCCGCTGAGCATCATCGGGGTGATGATCGCTCTTTTTGTAAGCGGCCTGCAGTTCAGCCTTTTTGTGATGATCGGGTTTATGCTCTTGATGGGTATGGTCGGTAAAAACGCCGTTTTGCTGGTCGACTTTGCCAATGAAGCGATCAGGGAGGGCAAATCAACCGATGAAGCCCTGCTTCAGGCAGGAGAAAAAAGGTTAAGACCGATCCTCATGACAACGATCGCGATGGTCTTTGCGATGCTGCCGCTTGCCATAGCGACCGGGCTTGGAAGCGAGACCAAAGCCCCGATGGCGATCGCTGTTATAGGAGGGCTTTTAAGTTCGATGGTGCTGACCTTGCTGATCGTCCCGGTCATTTACAAAATGATCACGCCGATAGATCGATGGCTGAAAAAGTGGTATGAAGTAGGAAAGGTATGAGATGCCTAAAAAAAACCGAGTCTCTTTGGTCCTTGGAAGCGGGGGAGCCAGAGGATATGCCCATATCGGAGTGATCGAAGAACTCGAAAAAAGAGGTTTTGAGATCGTCTCCATCAGCGGTGCATCGATGGGTGCATTGATAGGAGGGTTGTATGCCTGTGGCAAACTTGATGAATATAAGCAATGGATATTGGGGCTTGACCCCATCGATGTAGCCTCTTTGATCGATTTTTCCTTTCAGTCAGGCGGTCTGATCAAAGGCGATAAAGTGTTTGAACATATCGCCAAGATGATCGGAGATCGAACCTTCGAGTCGTTGCCCATTAAAATGACGGCTGTTGCAACCGATATAGTACATAAAAAAGAGATCTGGTTCCAGTCTGGAGAACTGTTGCAGGCCATCCGTGCTTCCATCGCGATCCCCTCTATCTTTACTCCTGTAAAAATCAATGATATGATCCTGGCAGATGGAGGAATCCTCAATCCTCTTCCTGTCGCTCCCACCATGTCAGATATTAGCGATCTGACCATCGCAGTCAATCTATATGCAGACATCCCCAAACCCAACATTCATATCAATGAACGAGAAAAGCAACAGAGAAATACATTGACTCAAGTATTGTTGGATATGATCGATCGTTTTTATCCCAAAAAAGAAGAACTCAATATGTTTGATATCCTGGACAAGACATTCGATACGATGCAAAACGGCTTGACAAGATACCGTTTAGGCGGGTATCCTCCGGATATATTGATAGAGATATCCAAAGATGCATGCAATACCTATGATTTTCATAAAGCTTCAGAAGTGATCACGATAGGTAGAATGGCTGCCAAAGAGCAGTTGGACAGCAAGGGAATGTGAAGATGAAAACGATCGATAAAAATGTCGTGATGTTAGGCTGGGTGAGTTACTTTACCGATATGGCAACGGCGATGATACAGCCTATTCTCCCGCTTTTTGTGGTATTGATACTCCATGAAGGGATGGATAAACTGGGGTTTATCGTAGCGGTTGCGACATTTGTATCCTATGCCATGCGGCTTTTGTCGGGATATCTCAGTGACCGCTACGGGATCGTCAAACCCTTTGTGGTGAGTGGATATGTACTCTCATCTCTGACCAAACCGCTTATGGGATTGACCCACAATTATCAACAGATCACCGCACTACAGTCATTGGAGCGTTTTGGCAAAGGGATGCGTTCTGCTCCCAAAGACCTGATGATCGCGGCTTATAGCAGGGAAAATGCATCGGGAAAGACCTTCGGTTTTCACAAGATGCTCGATATCGCAGGGGAACTGAGCGGTACGTTGATCCTTTTTGGACTGCTGGCCTACTTTGGTCAAAGCGAGAGCGTGATGCGTAACATCTTTTATGCAACGCTCATTCCTGGAGTAATCGGTCTTGTTTTGATGATCTTCTTTGTTCAGGACATTCCCAAAGTTTCCAAATACGAGCGCATGAAGTTTACGTTCAGCCCAGAGGATAAAAAAACGGTTAAAGCGTTGTTGGTCTATTTTTTCTTTACATTTTTTATATTCAGTGATGCGTTTTTTACGATGCAGGCAAAGCAGGTGGGTATAGCGACAGCGGTGATCCCTCTGCTTTTTGTCGTTTCCACGGGTGTGCAGACGGCAACCAGTTATCTCATCGGGACATGGATCGACAAGATTGGAGTCAAGCGTATTATGCTGTTTGCCTATGCCAGCGGTGTGACCTCCCAGGGGCTTTTGTATTTGCAAAACCCACTTTCAACCTGGTTTGCTTTTGCTTTTCTGGGGCTCTTTACGGTTGCATCGCTCAATGCCAACCGTGCCTATATTGCCAACAAGGCACAGAACAAGGGGTCTGTCTATGGGATATTTTATGCAGGTGTGGCACTCTTTGGTGCAGTAGGCGTGTATGTGGGAGGTGTGATCTGGGAACACTTCGGGATGCAAACGGCACTGGGGTATTCGCTTGCAGGAACATTGGTGATGCTGGTGCTTTTCGGCTTGATCGTCAGGAATGGTAAACAAGCAGTATAGACAATATATAGGTTATATCAAGCATGATAGGTAAATTGATTCATCTTATTAAGAATTACCCGCTATTGATGGTATCCAATCTTTTTGGTATCTATCTTTTTGGCAAGATGGCAGAAGATGTTGTTGAAAAAGAGTTTGTGATTGTGATTGATCGCTGGATCAGTATGCATATTTCTATGCTGCAAACACCGCTGCTTAATCATTTTATGGTTGCAGTAACGAGTTTAAACAATATAAGTGGCAATGTGCTGATCACATCTTTTGCGGTCGTTTTTTTGATCATAAAAAAATGGTATAAGGATCTGTGGTTTTTTCTACTTTCCGTCGGTGGGGCTGCATGGGCATTTGTCATCATCAAATACCTGGTCCATCGCGCACGTCCGGAACCTGAGCTTGTCCATGTTGCCGGTTATGCTTTTCCGTCAGGCCATACGACATTGGCAATGGCAATGGCCGGAGCATTTTATTTTATTTTTCAAGAGAGAATAAAATCCAAAAGTATTTGTATGTTATTGATGTTTGGGTGTTTCCTTTGGCCGATGATGGTCGGTATTTCTCGTGTTTATCTGGATGTGCATTGGCTTGGCGATGTGATCGCAGGATGGGGACTCGGGCTCTTTTGGGTCACTTTCCTTGCTTTGTTTCTCAAAACAGAGTAAGAATCTATGATCTTCCATTGCTTTACATCGTATTGTAGAAGTATGATTGCGGCTTTAATCTCTGGAGTGTGACGGTTTGAGGGTAAAGTCGCTGTTAATATATGATTTCTCTTTGTTCGCTACAATACGATATCCCTTTGCATTTTCCAACTGAAAGAGTGTAAAGCAAAGGAAATACCATTATCTCAGAGGCATCAGTGAAATTGATACAAAAGCATGTGGGAAAAATTACAACTTTCGTAGTTTTGATACTCTTCTCCTTTTTAGTCTACAATCTATTTATGGCGCCGGTTGAGGGATTAGATGAAAAATTTCTTTATTTGATGAAAAAAGAGGGATATATTATCCTGTTTGCATGGAGTATCATTGAAGGAGAAATGGGTCTGGTCATGGCCGGACTTCTCTCCCATACCAACGATATGTCGCTCCCCTTTGCGATATTTATTGCAGGACTGGGCGGTTTTGTGGGGGATCAGATCTATTTTTATATCGGAAGATATAACAAAGGTTATGTCTACTCAAAATTTACGGCTCACAGAAGAAAATTTGCACTGGCTCATCTGTTGTTAAAAAAATACGGCTGGCCTATCATCTTTGCCCAAAGATATATGTACGGTATGCGAACCGTGATTCCCATCTCTATAGGACTTACAAGATATAACGCAAAGAAATTTGCTTTTATCAACTTGTTTAGCGCCTGGTGCTGGGCAACGATCACCATTTTACCTGTCTGGTATTTCGGAAAAGAGATATTGTCTGTTTTTGACTGGATCAAAGAGCATATGTATTTTGCGATACCCCTTATTCTCATTTTGGGCGGTGGTCTTGTCCGGTTCATTTATATAAAAACGAAAAAATAGGATTTTTTCTTACCCATTTGAATCTCGATATGGAATGGCAACTCAAGCAGCTACGTTCCGGCTTGTATCTCTTCTCTTCCAAATATTCCCAATGAAGAGAGAGTGGAATATTAGAATGAAGGGGAAAAGGAGTTTTATCTTTTAGACCATAATCTTTGCATACTAGCTGCTGCAAGTACAAATCCACCCAACGTAATTCCCGTTACGACAAAAAAGTGCTGTACACCGAAGTAATCCACCGCAGGATGAAAGACGATAGGAGAGAAGAACTGTCCCATGAAAAGCGAACTTGTCAGGTAGCCTGAAGACCTTACTCTTTTATCTTCATGGGCAAGGTGGAGCATCCATGCGGTGATATTGGTCATTAAAAGACCTCCACCAAATCCCATGATGGGTGAGGTAAAGAAGAAAAGATGGACATCATTCACGTTACCGATGAGTAAAAACCCCACCGCAACGATAGCCATACCGATCATGTAGATGCACTTGTAGTCATAATGCTTTTTAAAGCGTGAAAAACTGAATGCACCAAGGGCATTGAAGATAAATGCCATGGCGATGATCATTCCGGTTAGCTTCCCGTCAGCTCCGAAATGGTTCATCATCAAAAAAGGCATTTGCGTAGGCAGGATATAAAAAACCAGCATGAGTAAAAAAGCAAGCAGATAGATATTGAAAAGTCTTAGCTGGAGGGTTTGTTCTGCGTTCAATGCCTGAGAACGGATGGGTTCTTTGATGTACAAAGAAACCAATGGCAAAAAGAGGATCCCCGCCAGATAGATCCCGAAAGCATAACGCCAATCAATATCGCTGAGTATTCCTCCGCCAAGGAGAAATAGAAGGCCGCCTGCTGATGTAAAAGCGCTTTGCAGCCCCATGTAGCGGTGCCGTTCTTTGTCTTTGAAATAATCTCCGACCAGAGAGGTCGTCAGGATCATGAGAACAGCGATAGCAATACCGAGTAGAAAACGTGAAAAGAGTAAAGCATAGATACCTTGAAGATAAAGCCCTGCACTTCCTGCCAGAGCGAAGAACAGCAAGGCTGTCATCAGCGAGTGGGTACGTTTGAAATGATGCAGCAGATGGCCTAAAAAAGGTGCCAGAATCGCTATGGCCAGAGAAGGAAGCGTGATCATCATCCTGGAGAGAAATTCGATCTGGCTGACATCGGGAAAATGGTCTTTAAGATGTGGCAGTGAGGTGACGATAGCGACATTGGACATCATCGTCGTCATAGAGAGGAGTAACAGCGTAACTTTGGTGGTTTTTGCGATAGGCAAAACGGACTCCTTGATCTGGGGACAATTCATTGATTGACATTATAACCAAGCTCTGTTAGAATAATGTAAAGAACGCTATAATGCGCAGTAGTAGCGTATCATATCGGTTATCGAAAGGGTTTGGCGGATGGAAGAGATGCAAAAGATCATCAATTATCAAAAAGATACGCTCAAATGGCGGATCGGTATCATCATATTTGTCATTGGAGTAGTGGGGTCAGCTTATCTTTTCTTTACAAGAGATACCCATCAAATGCAGTATCGTTATGTAACCGAACCATTGAACAAAGGTGATCTTACGCTGACCGTTTCGGCAAGCGGGTATATCCAGCCTGTAGAAAGTGTTGATGTAGGCACGGAGATTTCTGGCACCATTGAAGAGGTTTATGTCGATTATAATGATGAGGTCAAAAAAGGAGAGCTTTTGGCGCGCTTGGATACGACCAAGTATCAAAGTGCCTATGACAAGGCAAAAGCTGCTCTGCAGATGGCCCAGGCAGCATTGGAGAGTGCAAAAGCACAGTACTATCAGGCTGAAACGACCATTGAACGGGATAAAAAGCTCAAAAGTGTATCCAAAGGGACATTGCCTACCCAGAGTGACTGGGACAGGGATTGGGGGAATTATCTTTTGGCCAAAGCCCAGATAGCCAATGCTCAGGCTCAGATCGAACAGGCCAACCACTCTTTGACCGCAGCCCAGTATGATTTGGAACGTACCAAGATCTATTCACCTATCGACGGGACGATCCTGGTCAGAAATGTTGATCCGGGGCAGACCGTAGCAGCGATGTTTCAAACCCCTGTACTCTTTAGCATTGCAAAAGATCTAAGCAAAATGGAGCTTCAGATCAGTATCGATGAAGCTGATATCGGGAAGATCGAAGCAGGGCAAAAAGCCAGTTTCAATGTAGATGCTTATCCGGATACTACCTTTGAAGCGATGATACGTCAAGTGAGAATCAATTCTGAGATACTTGATAACGTTGTGACCTATAAAGCCATTATGGAGGTGGATAACAAGTCATTGTTATTGAAGCCTGGAATGAGTGTGGATGCAGATATCGTGACACAGACGCTGAAAAATACATTTGTCGTTAAACGTGCGGTTTTGCTTTTCATCCCTGTCAAACCAAAATCAAAATCTCTTTTCGGCAAAGATCAGGATGAGAAGATCCAAGTCGATCCAAAACCACATGTCTGGGTACTCCAAAACGGTGTTCCAAAAAAGATCTATGTGAAGGTTTTGGGCAATAACGGTCCCTTAAGTGCGATAGAATCTAGTGAGCTTAAAGAGAATCAAGAGATCATTGTCAGTCAGGAAAAGGCTTCATGATCTCATTGAAGAGTATCAGTAAGGTTTACGGGAGCGGTGATGCCGCAACAACGGTACTTCACGATATCACGCTAGAGATAAAGGCGGGGGAGTTTGTTGCTATCATGGGGCCTAGCGGGAGCGGGAAATCGACTTTGCTCAATATCTTGGGTACTCTGGATGTACCAAGCAGCGGGGAGTACACTTTTTTAGATACCCAGATAGGTTCTCTTGATCCCGATCAACGGGCTTTATTCCGAAGATATATATTGGGATTTATCTTTCAAGGATACAATCTTTTAAAAAAAACAACTTCGCTTGAAAATGTCGAAATGCCCTTGATCTACCAAGGGATCGATCGCAAAACGCGCAAAACTATGGCATATGAAGCTCTTAAAAGCGTGGGATTGGAAGATAGGCTTTACTATGACCCAGGACAGCTTTCAGGAGGGCAGCAGCAGCGTGTTGCGATCGCCAGAGCGATGGTGACACGTCCCAAAGTCTTGATCGCTGACGAGCCCACAGGAAATCTTGATACTACGCGCAGTCATGAGATCATGGAAGTGATCCAGACTTTCAATAAGCAGGGGATTACGGTGATCATGGTAACCCATGAAAAGGATATCGCAGCATATGCTTCAAGGACGATCTATCTGCGTGACGGACGGATCGAAAAAGAGGTCAAGCATGTTTCGTAACGCATTCTTGCAGGCACTCAGGGAGATCAGGCGGAACCTGATGCGATCTTTGCTTACTGCGATCGGTATCGTGATCGGTATCGCCTCTGTGATCGCGATGGTGAATATCGGCAAAGGGGCCAGCCAATCGATCACCCAAAGTGTCGAAAAACTCGGAAGCAATACTCTCTATATCATGCCGGGTCAAGAGAGGGGACCTGGTAACAGGGGAGCGATAGAAAAACCTTTTAAAAAGAAAGATCTTGAAACATTGCGTGCTTCTATCTACGCTCTTGATGCCATCTCTCCGGTTGAATCTACCTCTATGACAGTAATCTATAAAGAACAGAATTACCGCACAAGCATCCGGGGTGTGGAGAATGAATACCTTCATATCCAGAATTGGAAGATTGAAGAGGGGAGAGCATTTGAAAAAACAGAACTCAGAACAGGGCAGAATGTCTGTATCATAGGTCAGAGTGTCATCAAAAATCTTTCTGTAACCGCAGAATCGATGATAGGCAGAAAGATCAGGCTGAAAAACTTTTCGTGTGAAGTTGTAGGTGTGCTGGAAGCCAAAGGTGCCAATACCTTTGGGATGGATCAGGATGATGTGGTCCTTGTTCCTTTTACACTGTTTCAACGCCGTATCGGAGGAAGTGACAATATCCACCTGATGATGGCTGCGGTCAAAGAAAATATCCCTTTGGAAGAGGCAAAAATCCAGATCGAAAGGGTATTGCGAGAACGCAGGCATATAGAGCATGTGGAGGATGACAACTTTCAAGTCAGAAGTATGACGGCCCTCATCGATACGATCTCTCAGGTCACAACCATCCTAACGATGATGCTGGGAGCTGTCGCTGCGATCTCGTTGGTCGTCGGGGGGATCGGGATCATGAATATTATGCTGGTTTCAGTAACGGAACGCACAAGAGAGATCGGTATACGTATGGCTGTCGGGGCGATGGCAAAAGATATTTTGATACAGTTTTTGATCGAATCTATCGTACTTTCCGGATTAGGCGGGCTGGTTGGCATCGTATCGGGTATCTTGATCACACTTGGTGGGGCAAAATGGCTTGATATCACATTGGTGATTGATCCGTCTATTACAGTGATTGCTTTGGTCTTTTCGATGTTGATCGGTATCATTTTTGGGATCATCCCCGCACGAAAAGCAGCGACTATGAATCCGATCGATGCTTTACGGTATGAGTAAAAAAGTTGATGAAGTTTCAAAGGCCAAGAAACCTTTCTAAAATGATCTTGGCAGCAACAGAATCAAGTCGTCCGTCCCGCTTATGTTTGAAATCACCTTCTGTCAGCATCTTGGCTTCAAAACTGGTCCCTTGTTCATCCTGGTATTCAATGGGGATATCCAGTTCAAGCAGAGAGACAAAATGTTTGATACGCCGTTCCATCTCTTCTTCACTGGAACCGCCTTTAGGCAGACCGACGATGAGTTTGTCTATTTCCCACTCATCCAAAAAGGCTTTGACGTCACGTGCTGCCTGGTTACGGTTTTTTCTGAGGATGGCATTTTGAGGCAGAACGATCTTGCCATCAAGGCAGATCGCTACACCGATTCGTTTGAGTCCTATATCTATACTGGCTAATTTCATACGCAATTATAGCCAAATACTCTCTTCGACCAAAAGCTTTTAGGGTCTGAACTCTTCTGGACTGTAATACCAGTCATCAAACAGCCCTTTTCCTCTGATACGGTCTTGATAGGTATAGTATCTGTCATAGCGGTAAAATATCCCTTCAAAATAGTAGCCAATCAGATTAAAATAGCCGTAGTAATAGCCAAATTGATCATAAAAAGGCGCCCTGTAGTATTCATAGGATCTAAACCATGATCTAAAGGGATATTTGTATCCGCGGTGTCTATGGATCTGTTTTGCCTTGATATATTTTCTGTTTTTATAAGCATAAGGATCATTTTGCCCGTGATCATGATCTTTATCTTTCCAAGACGGTTCATGATGATCGCCACGGAGCCTCGTTTCATGTTTCATCTCTACGCCCATTCTGTTTTCTTTGATACGTTGAAATTCTTTTTGTGTTTTAAAATCTCTTTGGCGGGTATGTTCTTTTGTATGTTCTCTATCTATTTGACGTATTTGTTTAGCATGGATGGATGTGGTATTAGACTTATTTTGTTTTTGCCGCTCATCATTATCATCATGATTTGCACCAAACAGTACCACACTGCCTAAGATCAGTGTTGCTATGGTTTTTTTCATACTGTATCCTTTCGATTTTTTGTCTCATATCTTAATTGGTAAGGATATGTTCAAGGTGATCATAAGGTCTTTTTGTGGAGATATTGTGAAGTATTATTAATGGAGATAATAAGAAATATTTATTTCAAAATGCACCTTATAGTGCATCTGAATTAGGTGTAGCGGACAGAGAAGTATTGCTATCTAAAGATGTTTCAGTCATTCGCATCTCTTCTTCATATTGGATGTTTTTATTTGAGTGTTTCTCTTTCTTCTTTTCTTCTTTTCTCCTGACTTCGATGGTCACTGCTTCAACCTTATTTCTGATGGTTGCAGGGTCTATTCTTAGCTTTGAAGAAAACGGTTGATATGTTTTCGGTTTTTGAGCTCTTCGTAAAATGTTATTGATCTCAATGAGACCATAGTCATAATCGCAGAGTTTGTCATACTTTTGCAGATCTTTCTCAACCATAGGGATCGTATAGCTTTCGATCAGCCTGTTTTTTTTGATCAAAATCGTTCTGGCATAGCGTTCTCTGGCAATCTGAACACCAAATTTTATCTCTGTAGAAAGCGCTTTTTCATAGGCCATTTGAGTTTCAGCGGCTTTGTGTGGATTTTTGATGAACAGAGCTTTAGCGCTGTCTGTGATCTCTTTGGTTCCAAATGCTGCACTGGTTGCATCAAATAGATTCATATAAAGACCGCTTTTGGACTGGCGTTGGGATTTGGTAAGTGGTTTGTTGAGATAAGTTTGACACTGGATATCTGATTTGGCGATAAACTCATCAATAAAGGCATTTCTTTCCTTTCTGTCCGATGTTGCCGCATCGATGGTATTCATAAACCTAGAGCGATCGGTATGAAATCCTAGCGGTTTTTTTCTCTCATCTGCTTTGGGGGCTTTTTGGCTGCATCCGCTCATCAGCCATAATGTGCCAAATAGTACTAAAAAAAGGGATGTTGTCTGTTTCATGCTTCCTTCTCTTTTGGGAAATAAATTCAATAGATATGACTACGCTCATTTTGATGAGGTAATCCTATATTTTTTTCGAATTATATCTTATTTTTTGATAGAAAAGAGGTGAAAAATTTTATAAAAAAATGCCGTCTGCATAAAGCCATCTTCCATCGGTTTTTAGAAAACGGCTTTTTTCTTTCAGAAGTCCGCTTGAAAGATCGGCTTCAAAGGTAACGAATGCTTCAGAAGGGCCGTCAATGAACTCGATGATCTCTAAATTCAGAAAATTCGTCTGATGGGAAAACTCAAGGATCGAAGCTTTCCACTCAGTTGTATCTGAGGTATAATCAGAATTGTCCCGATGGGTTGTTTGGATGATGTAATCAGCATTTCCGAACACATAGGCTGAGTAACGTGATTTCATCAAAGCAAGCGCATTTGATGCCCATGCCCCTTTATGATAGATAGCACAGCATTTTTTATATTTTAGTTTGCTGCCGCATGGACAGGAGGCATTGGGTGAGAATTTTGCCATTTTTGTTAACGTATCTCGGCGATGAAGGCATCTTTTTGGATCTTCTGTTTGATCTGCGGCAATACCGCCAAGACAGCTTTTTTGCTCTGGTAAGGACCGATGAGCAGTTTGTTGACTTGGATATTCCCTTTAGGGAATTGGATCAATCTGTAGCTGTAGCCTTCACGCGCAATCTGAGAAAGCAGGTTATGGTTGGGTTTCCCCTCAAATGAGCCTATCTGCACGTAAAAAATTCCTGCTCCCATATTTTCTTTGCTTGCAGGAGTTGCACAGATCTTCTCATTTTTGACTTTTTTCTCAAGTACCGGAACTTCTGTAGCAGCAGGAGGTGCTACGGAAGCTACTCTCATAACAGGCCCTGCCTGTGCAAGAAGTGGCTGCTCTTTGACGATCTTCCAAGGTTTTGTTCTGCTCACCTTGACATTTGCATCAGGCAGATAGCGTCTGCATACACGTAACCGTTCTCTATAGTAGGGTGAAGTATAAAGATTGCTGTATAGGACTTCATATTGTCTGGTGCTGGCATGGGTAAACCAACCGTTTCCAAGGTAAAGCCCTACATGGGTGATGCTCTGGCCGGGCCGGTCTGTAGTATTAAAAAAGATCAGGTCACCGTATTCAAGATCCTTAAGCTGGATCTCTTTCCCAACTTTTGCCTGTTCTCTGGCAGTTCGTGGCAGCTCCATGCCCATACGTCCATAGACATAGTAGGTAAATCCTGAACAGTCAAAACATGCAGGCCCCTCTTCAGCCCAGACATAGGGCTTTCCCTGAAGTTCCACTACCATTTTGCTCAGATTTTTTCTGTTGGGCTGATAAACAGCTTTCGGTTTTTTGATGGAATAATCAGGATGTGCTGGATGATGATGAGGCTTGGGCTTTTTCTGGCTACATCCCGTCGCTAAAAAAAGTATGATAATAAGGGGTAAATAAACTAATCTCTTCATGTACTAATTATAGACTATTTTTTTGTCTCCTGCGTTTAAAGTTTGCTTAATTACGGTACTGCTTTCAAAGGCAGTTTCATCGTAGGCTGCCATGGTGTTGTATGGCGCGTATCAGTGATCTTCATCTTTTCAAGTTGAGCATCGCAGGTCATAAACAGTGATCTTTCGCTTTTGCTCAGGTACCGTTTGCACATTTTGATACGTTTGAAATAAACCGGTTCTTTTGCAAAATTGCTAATAGTGACTTTTCTGTCTTTACTGCTGGCATGTGCGAACCATCCATCTCCCAAATAGATACCGACATGGCTGATCCTGGTACTTCTTGGATTGATTGATCCAAAAAAGATCAGATCGCCATAATAGAGTTTTGAATAAGGTATGTTTTTGCCTATTTTTGCCTGTTCTCTGGCTACCCTTGGAATTTCGACACCCATAGAGCCGTAGATGTTATAGGTAAGACCTGAGCAGTCGAAAGCATAAGGCCCCTCTTCAGCCCAGACATACGGTTTACCAAGATAACTGTCAAGCAGTTTTTGGATATTTTCACGATTGGGTTTGCAAATTGTTTCTGGCTTGATGATATCGTAGTTGGGATAGCAGTAGGGTTTGGGCCCTTGGGGACTTTCATTACATCCTATAAGGAAAAAAGATAGTATGATGAGCGAATATACACAAAAATTTTTTTTCATTTAATCCTCTGTCAAAGTATAAGCATCGTATCCCCATATGAAAAAAATCGATATTTCTCTTTGATTGCTTCTTGATATAATTGTAACGTTTTTTCACGCCCAATGAAGCTGCTTACCAGCATAATGAGTGTACTTTTTGGCAGATGGAAATTCGTGAGTAGATGGGTAACTCTTTGCGGCGGATTGAGTGGATTTAAAAAGAGGTCGCATTCGCCTTCTGGTTGATGTGTACGAATATAATACTCTACTGTTCGGGTTACGGTAGTGCCGATAGCCAAAATGGGCCTGTCGCTTTGGATCACTTTTGCAGCCTCGTCAGTAATATGATAATACTCAGAATGCATCGGATGGTCGAGAATCTTTTTAGCTTCGACCGGTTTGAATGTACCTGCACCGACGTGCAGTGTTATGGTGTAAGTATGATATCTTGCCTTGAGCTCTGCAAACAGTTCAGGCGTAAAGTGCAATGAAGCCGTTGGTGCGGCTACGGCACCAGAATTTTTGGCAAAGAGCGTCTGGTAGTCTCTTTCATCCTCTTTATTGTCTTCGCGCTGCATGTAAGGTGGCAGAGGAATATGGCCTATCTCATCAAGGATCAAAACCAAATCTTCAAATCGTATCTCTTTGCCGTCTTTTGTAAAGATAACGACCCTTGAACCGTCATCATTTAAAGCGGTTACTTTGGCACTCAGTCCTTCCTCAAAGAAGAGCTTGGTACCTATCTTTACTTTACCTCTTATGAGAACCAGGAAATGGTGTGCATTAAGGGGCTTGTTGAAAAGGAGTTCGACTTTTCCTCCGCTTTCTTTTTGCCCGAAAATACGAGCCTTGATCACACGGGTATCGTTTAAAAAAACATCGCACTCTTTAGGAATAAATTCCAAAATATGTTTAAAGGTGGTGTGGGTGATGGTATCGGTTTTTCTGTCATAGACCAGCAGTTTTGCATGGTCTCTTGGATAGACAGGAGTGGAAGCGATCAGTTCTTCTGGCAGGTTATAATCATAGCTGCTTGTCAATAGTTCAGGATTATTATTCATAGGAACACTTTTGAGGCAGAGCACATAAAGCTACACTGAGTCAACTTCAGCAGTTGGCTCATACGACGAGTCGTATTGTAGGGACAATATATATTATTTTGTTTCATTTTCTGTTTTTGGGGCAGGATTGACCAATCGCACTATGAGAATAGAAAGTCCATACAGAAGGACTAGCGGAAATGCCATAAGCAGCTGGGTCAATGCATCCGGCGGTGTCAAAATAGCTGCAAGGATAAAGATGATGACGACGGCATATCTAAAGAAATCAATCAGCGTACGATCAGTAATCAGTCCAAGAAGAGCCAGGAAATAGGCAAACACAGGCAATTCAAAGGCGATACCGAAACCGACCATAATTTTGGTAAAGAAACCGACATAATCTTCGATATTGATGAATGGCGTATAGAGGAATGATCCAAATGTGATAAGGAATTGGAACCCAAACGGCGTTACCACATAGTAGGAAAAAAGCACACCGATGAGAAACATGATCGAGCCGCCAAAGACGAATGGAAGCACCATCTTCTTTTCATTGGCATAAAGCCCCGGAGCAACGAACATCCATATCTGATAGAGAACAAAAGGGATCGCACCAAGCAGGCCTGCAAAGAAAGAGACTTTCAATGCAACAAAAAAGGCACCGCCGACCTGATGGGTCGTGATCTTGCCTTCGAAGTTCTCAGGATGCGTGACATTGGCATCTTTTTGTTGGAGTGCCAAAGTAAGTTCTTTTGCAGCCAAAGCCGCATCTTTTATCACGGCGCCAAGTTTTTCATCTGCCAATGAAGCAGCTTCTTCAAGTTTCGTTTGGAGTTTTGCCGCTGATGACTGAGGTGTTGTTGGTTCTACCTGTTTTGTAAGATTTTGTTCTTCAGTTTTAAGTTTCCAGGTTGCTTTTTCCTGGGATTCGATGATGCGTCCGACTTGCGTAAGCGCGTCATTGAGCGGTTGTGTTATCCATGTCAGGATGGCTTCATGGAAGCTAAAAGCAATGATAAAAGCAATAAAGACAGAAAGAACAGAAAGCCCGAGTCTTTTTCGTAATTCGGCCAGATGTGGTCTAAGTTCATTGAACATTATGCATCGCCTTTATCATCGTTTTGTGTTTTCTTTTTCTCAAAGGTGACCGTATCCCTTTTAGGTTCTATCTGTGTAGCAATATTTTGAGATTCTTCTTTGGCTGAAGGTTCGGCATCATAGCTTTTTTTCGCATCATTGAGTGCCTCCCCGAGCTCTTTGACCGGATTGGCGCCGATATTTTTAAACGATTTGAGTTCATCCGTGGCTTCATTGAGCTGTTTTTTATAGCTCATGGCCTCTTCTTTGAGATCGGCGATTTTCATCTCTTCTTCCAAAGAACTTTTAGCATCACTGATGGTCCTTTGAATAGTTCGGATAAATTTGGCGATCTGTACCATCGTTTCAGGCAGCTTATCAGGCCCTAAAAAGAGTATCGCGATAATGGCAATCATTAGTAATTCGGTAAAACCGATTCCAAACATGTGCGTGACCTTCTATTAAAATGGCTAATTTTATCTAAAAAATAATTAGAGGCGACCTTAATCGAGTAGATAGAGTGCCACCGAATCGGTGAGAAAATAATTCGGATTGTAAAAAATACCGTTCTGCAGTGTGAGTTTGCCTTCATCTGTTAAAAACATTGCTTTTTCAATCATTTTGGATGTAAGGATCGTTTGATCCAATCCAACATTGGAACGCAGTCCCAAAAATATCTTTTCTGTAAGTAATTGGGTTTCACTCAAAATCTCTTCGGCAATGGACAGAGGATGGTTAATGTAGCTTTCGATATCAGTTTGTGGATAGAAACGGCGGTCCTCTAAAAAGCCTACTGCACCGGCACCTGCTCCGATATAGTTCTCCAGTCGCCAATACCCTTTGTTATGTTCGCTCTGATACTTTCCGTAGTTTGAAATCTCATACTGTTCAAATCCTCTTTGTGTGATCTCTTCGGTGACAAAAAAAGCCAGATCGTCATCCTCCTGTCTTGCTTGTGGATTTTTTGAAAATACGGTTCCTTCTTCTATGGTCAGTTCATACGCGGAGATATGATCGATGGGCAGTGAAAAAGCCTTTTCGATATCTTTTTGAAGCAAGGCTTTTGTGTCTCCCCTGTAGTTATAGATCAAATCAAGCGAAAGGTGGTCAAATCCCAGTGATTTTGCCGTATGGATCGCTTCTTTTGCCTGCTTTGGCGAGTGTGCTCGGTTGAGTGCTTTGAGTTTGGCTTCGTCAAAGCTTTGCACACCAAAACTGATCCGGTTGACTCCGAGTTTTTTCATTCCTGCCAGCCAGGTTGGGGTAGCCGAATTGGGATTGGCCTCGGCAGTGATCTCTGCATTTTCTCTCAAATAAGGTTTGAGCAGTTTAAAAATGGGTTCATAAAGTTCTGCCGGAATGGTAGAAGGGGTCCCCCCCCCAATAAAAAGGGTTTTGATGCTTCCTCTGTTGGCGTTGAAACGTTTCAGCTCAAAAACCAGTTGCTGATGAAGCGAGTGCATATACTCTTTTCTGGTATCAAATTTATCTACATAAGAATTGAAGCTGCAGTAATGGCACTTTGAATCACAATAGGGAATATGAAGATAGACTAACACAATAACTCACTTTTTTAATGGCATTTTTGATAAAATAATAGCAGAAAATATTGAGCCGGACCGCAGGAAGAAAGAAGTGAGAAAAAAGATGCAAAAGCAGAAGTGTTATCGTCCGAATGTTGCAGCCGTCATCCTCTCTTCAAAATATCCGCAAAAATGTGAATTTTTTGTCGCTCATCGCAGTGATATCAAAAATGCATGGCAATTTCCGCAGGGTGGGATCGATGATGGTGAAAGCCCTGAAGAAGCATTGTTCAGAGAGCTGGAGGAAGAGATCGGTTGTAGTGATGTGGAAATATTGGGGGAGTTTCCTGAGTGGATATCATATGATTTCCCTAAGATGGCCAGAGGCAAGCAGTATCCTTTTGACGGGCAGAAGCAAAAATACTTTTTGGTCCGCCTCAAAGAGGAGGCTGTGATTGACCTTAATGCCTATGCAGTGCCTGAATTTGTGGAGCATGAATTTGTAGATTATGACGAGTTATTTAAAAAAGTAACCT
This sequence comes from Campylobacterales bacterium, assembly GCA_014763895.1. Lineage (GTDB taxonomy): Bacteria > Campylobacterota > Campylobacteria > Campylobacterales > Sulfurovaceae > Sulfurovum. Next base: position 48,978 of record JACXUM010000006.1, on the reverse strand, counting down.
ATTTCAAGAAAAAAGTTTATCGCAAAGTGATTGACTATTTCATGCAAGAGGGACTGATCTAAAACGTAAAATAGAGAGAAGGAAGGTTTGATTTGGAAAAAATAGAAAAGAAAGGAATGAATACCCTATGTTAGTCGTACATAAGTATGGAGGAACAAGCGTCGGAAATCTTGACCGTATCGAGAATGTCGCAAACCGTGTTGCAAAGGTCAAAGCAGCGGGAAATGATATCGTTGTGGTCGTCTCGGCAATGAGCGGTGAAACAAATAAGCTCATTGACTATGCGACACATTTTACGCCGAACCCTGCAAAAAAAGAGATGGATATGCTCCTTAGTTCAGGTGAGAGAGTTACAGCAGCACTGCTTGCTATCGCATTGCAGTCCAAAGGTTTTGATGCGGTTGCAATGAGCGGACGTCAGGCCGGTATCGTTACCGATGACATCCATACGTATGCGCGTATCGAGTCGATCAATCCTGCTGCTATGCAAAATGCCATAAAGGAAGGGAAGATCGTCATTGTAGCCGGTTTCCAGGGAATGACAAAAGAAGGGCATGTAACGACACTTGGACGAGGAGGGTCGGACCTTTCGGCCGTTGCGATAGCAGGTGTATTGAAAGCCGATCAGTGTGAGATCTACTCGGACGTAGATGGCATCTATACGACAGATCCGCGTATCGAGCCGAAAGCAAAAAAACTTGATACGATTTCTTACGATGAGATGCTTGAGCTCTCTTCTTTGGGAGCAAAGGTATTACAGAACCGTTCGGTAGAATTGGCTAAAAAATTGAATGTGAAACTGTATGCGAAAAGCAGTTTCAACGATAATGAAGGTACACTTATAACAGAGGAGAATAACAGTATGGAAGAAGTATTGGTCAGTGGTGTCGTTCTAGACAAAAACCAGGCAAGAGTAACACTCAGGGGTGTTTCAGACAAACCGGGTATTGCAGCGGAGATATTTACAAAATTGGCCAATGAAAACATCAATGTCGATATGATCATCCAAAATACGGGAACGGATGGTTCTACCAACCTTGGCTTTACCGTACCTCAGAGTGAACTTGCAAATGCCAGAAGAGTAATGGAAAAATTTGACCATGATATCCAGGGAATGGATTTTGACGATCATATCTGCAAGGTCTCTGTAGTAGGTGTAGGTATGAAATCACATGCCGGAGTAGCTGCAAAAGCATTCAGGGTATTGGCAGCAAGCAACATCAACATCCAGATGATCTCTACTTCTGAGATCAAAGTATCGATGATCATTGATGAGAAATACGGAGAATTGGCTATCCGTATGCTGCATGAAGCTTACGAATTAGACAAGTAATCGTATGAAACAGCTTTTAAACTGGACACTTTTAGCCATCAGAGAAGAGGAGTCATGCTTTTCTTGGATGGAAGAGCACCGTTATGAATGGGCTCCGTTGGTTAAAAGTGCCGTTGTCCAGATATTGGAAGGCAAGACCGTATTGGTCTTGACAGATGAATCCCGTAAATGGTTTGGGAAATACATTCTTAATGCGGTGAATGATCTGCAAAAGAACAGGCCGCTTCTGCCTTTCTATCAACTCGTAGAACTTTTCCCGAATCTTTCTTCGATTCAAAATACACAGGATATCCAATTGCTTGAAGATATGCTTGATATCTCCTATCCCAACGGATATTTTATCTGGTATATCGGCAAAGGAGATCATCCTTATACCAAGATAGCCTATAGAAACGATGATAGTTTTCTTTGGGTTATGGACCAGGAAGTGCAGAACAGTTTTGCGTTGAGAAACGCAGATTCATTGTTGGATATCAAGCTTTTACAGCTTTACAAGCTTTTTGATAAAACGGTTTCAGCAATGCTCTTTGGGGATTTAGAGCCCGAAGCATGAAACTGGTCAGCCAAGTCCTTATAACCCATCATATCGAAGAGACTATTGCCGAGCTTGAGGCGCTAAAAACGACCGAGCGGTTGGTGAAGATCGTCAAAGAGGATAGCTTTTTGGTCGAGGATGCCAAACTGGCGATTGAAAAAGCCTATATTGCCAGTGAAGAGCCGACCATTATCATCCTGGGTGCCAAACTCTTTCCTCCTGTTGTGCAGAACAAACTGCTGAAAATCATTGAAGAGCCGCCTGCAAAGACCGAATTTATTTTGATAACGCCAAGCAAATCTACCATACTTTCAACGATTCGTTCAAGGCTTCCTATGAAGGTTCTTTCCCGGACGGAGGAAGAGAATCCTTTGGATTTGGATATTGAACAACTCTCTTTAGGCAATGTCTATGGTTTTATCCAATCCCATCAGCGTACGGATGCCAAAGAGATGAAAAATCTTGTCCAGCAGATATCCAAAGCTGCATTGCATTCAGACCGGTATGAGCTGGATGAGAAAACACTGATGCTCTTTTCGAATGCCTATATTGCTCTGGATATGGGATCTCCTTCCTCGTTTGTACTTACTACGCTTCTTTTAAAACTTTTGGCAAGAAAAAAAAGGTAAAATAAGTCTACTCAGCTAAACAAGCACAAAAGGATCAACTGGATGCATATTTACAGGCTTGGGAATATTGCAGACAAAAGAGCAGCGCTTAAAGCGCTTGGTGTAGAGAGCGGCGGTATAACCATCATGGCCGACAAGATGGAGTGGTATTGCCTTTTCATCAAAAACATTAAGACACCCGCAGCAAACATCCTCAAACAGGATGCCCTCAGTATCGGTGCGGAGCTTGCCGTACCTGGCGGCGTCATTACCTGCGAGAAGCCTTTTTGTGACTGCATTTTGATCGGTACGCGAAAACATCTTAAAATCCTATCCCGCAAAGAGCTGGCACAGCCTTTTGGGCTTAAACAGCTGGCTGAAGAGCTTCACAAATTCATCGTTTCCAAAACTTATCCCACTCGTATCATGGGGGTTATTAATGCCAATGAAGACAGTTTTTTTGAAGGAAGCAGATATCTGGCTGATGGAGCCCTGTCACAGTGTCTAAAAATGATCGAAGGGGGAGCTTCCATCATCGATATCGGTGCGGTTTCATCCCGTCCTGGTGCCGCAGCAGTCAGTGAAGAAGAGGAGCTTGAGCGTATCAAGCCGATCTGTGATACGATCAAAAACCAAAAGCTTTTTGAAAAAGCGCTTTTCAGCATCGACAGTTATACCCCAACGGTTGTAGAGTATGCGCTTCAAAGTGGATTTGGACTCATCAACGATATCACAGGTGCCAGTGATGAGCGTATCATAAAGCTGGCGCTTAAGTACGATGCCCAACTTTGTATCATGCACATGCAGGGTACTCCTCAAACGATGCAGAAAGATCCACATTATGAAGATGTGACAGCACAAGTGAGTGATTTTTTCCAGGAACGTATCGCCAAGTGTGAGGAGATGGGAATATCAAGAGAGAAGATCATCCTCGATGTAGGGATCGGTTTTGGCAAAACTTTGGAGCACAATCTTACGTTACTTCGAAACCTCAGACATTTTACCTACTTTGGGTGTGAAGTATTGATCGGCGCAAGCAGAAAGTCGATGATCGACAAGATCATCCCTGCACCGACCCAGCAGAGACTGCCCGGAACATTGGCGATTCATCTTAAGGCTGTTGAAAACGGCGCGAGCATTGTCCGTTGTCATGACGTGGCAGAACATAAGCAGGCATTGGCTGTTGCAGAGGCGATGCGATGAATGAAAAAAAGGTCTACATCCTTAGCGGAGCAGGACTCTCTGCCGAATCTGGCATCCGTACTTTTAGGGAAGCGGACGGGTTATGGGAAGAGTATCCTGTCGAAGAGGTTTGTTCGGTTCAGGGATTTGCCCGCAACAGGCAGAAAGTGCTTGACTTTTATGATAACTTACGGATAAATCTTGAGGATAAAAAGCCAAATCGTGCGCATCAAGGGTTGGCAACGATCAAAAACAAATACCCCGATCATATCGTGATGCTGACACAAAATGTCGATGATATGCTGGAACGTGCAGGATGTCAAGACGTCATTCACCTGCATGGCACACTGGTGGACCTTCGCTGTGAAAATTGCGAAGAGGTTTTTAGGATAGGATACAGATCTCAAAATGGATTATGCTGTCCGGCGTGCGGCAGTGAACAGATCAGGCATAATGTTGTGATGTTTAAAGAAGCGGCACCGGCATATATCTATCTTCGAGATTTGTACGAGGAAGCCGATATGGTTGTGGTGATCGGTACCAGCGGGTATGTGATCGATACGGCATACATGGCCCAGCTTGTGGATTATTCGATCCTAAATAATCTGGATGAAGATTCCAATATCGATCAGTATTTCTCCAAATGTTTTTACCTGCCGGCAACTCAGGCGATCGATGAGATCATCAAAGAGATCGAAACCTTTTTGGCATGAAACAATGTTGAAGTGGATCGGGATCATTGTAGTAGGGATTTTGTTGAGTTTTATCGGGATCAATGCTATGATGACTCACTCTGCCAAGGCGGATATCTATACCGATCTGCGAAAGATACCGCCCAAAAAAGCGGTATTGCTTTTAGGCACGGCAAAATACATAGCTAAAGGCAAACCCAATTATTTTTATACTTACCGTATACAGGCTGCTGAGGAACTTTTCAAAGCAGGCAAGGTCAAAGCGATCGTAGTATCAGGAGATAATGGTACGAAGTATTATAACGAAACGATTAGAATGCAAAAGGATCTTATCAAGGCAGGCGTACCTAAAAAATACATTGCATTAGATTATGCGGGGTTTCGAACGCTTGATTCGATCGTGAGGGCAAAAGAGATCTTTGATCTGGATGACTATATCATCGTTTCACAGCGTTTTCATCTCGAAAGAGCGCTATTCCTTTCCAAGCAAAAAGGGCAAAAAGCGATCGGTTTTGCGGCAAAGGATATCCCCGGGACAGCTGCAGCATACAGGATGAAGACCAGAGAATATTTTGCAAGGATGAAAGCATTTTTGGATATCTATCTTTTGGATACCAAACCGAAGTTTTTTGGGAAAAAAGTACAGGTTATCTACCATCCGTAAGCCTTTGGCGGGGCTAAGGATGCTAAAATATGAGCTATAAAATTCTCTACCCATAAAGATGATATATGACCAAAGAAACCTACCTGCAAAAAGTTCAAACACTCAAAAAATGGGCCTATGCCTACTATGTTCTGGATAATCCTTTGGCCAGTGACGAAGAGTATGACAAGCTCTACCATGAAGTACTAGACTTTGAGCAAGCCCATCCTGACCAGATAGCCGAGGATTCTCCCACCAAAAGGGTCGGGGGTATCATACGTGAAGAGTTCAGCAAGGCAAAGCATATCAAGCGCATGTGGAGCATGGAAGATGTTTTTTCCAATGATGAAGTCTCAGAATGGATCAGGCGTGTAGAGAAAAATGTCGGCAGATGCGAATACTTTTGCGAACCAAAATTTGACGGGGCGAGCATGAACCTGCTTTACAGTGAAGGTAAACTGGTTCGTGCCATCACTAGAGGTGATGGGGTAATGGGGGAAGAGGTTACCGACAATGTCCGGACGATCCGTTCGGTACCCTTAAGCATTGATTATGAGGGGCTCATTGAAATACGCGGTGAGGTTGTCATACGAAAAGATGATTTTGAAAAGATCAATGAAGAGAGGCTTGCCCAGGGAGAGAGCCTCTTTGCGAACCCGCGTAATGCAGCCGCAGGAAGTTTGCGCCAGCTTGACAGTTCGATCACTGCAAAAAGAAGGTTGGTTTTTTATCCTTGGGGACTTGGAGAAAATACGCTTGAAAAGGCAAAGCTCTCTGAAAAGATGGCGTTTGTCTACAGCCTTGGATTTTTGGAACCGCCTTATGCCCAAGAGTGTTATGGTCTGGATGATATCGAGGTCTTTTACCAGAAACTCATCTCCTTGCGCGATAAGATACCGATGATGATGGACGGAATGGTCATCAAAGTTGATGAGGTAAGCAAACAAGAAGAGCTTGGTTATACAGTGAAGTTCCCTAAATGGATGTGCGCCTATAAATTCCCGGCAATTGAGAAGGTCACCAGGCTGCGAGATATTACGCTTCAGGTTGGGCGTACAGGGGTCGTAACACCCGTAGCCGAGATCGAACCGGTCAATATCGAAGGTGCAACCGTCAGCCGTGCAACATTGCATAATTTTGATGAGATCGAGCGAAAAGATATCCGCATCGGTGACAGTGTCATCATCATACGAAGCGGTGATGTGATCCCAAAGATTATCAAAGTACTTAAAGAGAGACGAAACGGTACAGAACAGAAGGTCGGCCGCCCAACCCAATGTCCGACGTGCGGAAGTGAACTGCTTGATGAGGGGGCATTGATCAAATGTCAGAATCTTCACTGCCCTGACCGTGTGATCAACTCGATCATCCATTTTGCCAGAAAAGGATGCATGGATATCGACGGGCTTGGAAGCAAGATCGTCGAATTGCTGGTCAAAGAGGGGATCATCAAGGATATCATGGGGCTTTATTTTATCAAAGCAGAAGACCTGGTCCATCTGGAAGGTTTTAAAGAAAAGAAGATCAACAATCTTTTAGAGGCGATCGAAGCAAGCAAAGGTGTACCGCTTTACCGGCTTATCAATGCCATGGGTATCGAACATATCGGTGAAGTAGCCAGCAAAGCGTTGGCGCTGGAATTTGGGCTGGGTATCGTGGATGCGACGTTCGAGCAGATCACCGCGATAGAAGGTATCGGTGAAGAGATGGCCAACTCGCTTTTGGAGTTTATGCGGGTTAACCATGATTTTGTACTTGAACTTTTTGAAATGATCCAACCAACCGTTGAAAAGAAGATAGAAGCCGCTGAAAATCCGTTCAAGGGTAAAACGGTGGTACTTACCGGTACGATGAGTCAAAGCCGGGGCGAGATCAAGGAGATGCTGGAGAAGCTTGGGGCCAAAGTAAGCGGTTCGGTAAGCAAGAAGACAGACTTTGTCATCTACGGTGAAGATGCGGGAAGCAAACTGGATAAAGCACAAAGTCTGGGGGTTGTGACATTGACTGAGGATGAGATGAAGGCAATGTTATAAATTAGTGTGTTATAAGGCAAATGCAAAAATTGCCAAAATAGTTCTTTTCCTGATCAGGTTTTTTACCCTTGAAACAGATGTATTGATTGTAAAATATTGGATGGTGTGAGTATAGGCGTGAATAGAAAAATATCTGTTACGTTTACAGGTAAATCCAGTTTGTAATTTGCTACAAAAAATGCACAGTGATTTACTGTGTTGCTACCGAATCAATTGTAAAAAAATAAAGGAATTTAATGAATAAAACCAAATATAATGCTCGTTATTTGGTAGGTATGGTCATCGCTATGCTGTTGTGGGGTGTTGCATGGACGGCAGGTAAGGTGGCCCAAGAGCATTCAAATGCACAAGTGGCTGCATTTTGGCGTTACGCTTTCTCTTTTCTAAGTATCATTCCTTTTGTGTGGTATATGAAAACCCCGCTACAAACAGATAAAAAGGGATTTTTCTATATGCTTGGTGCAGGGCTTTTGACCTCTTTGTTCAATTATCTTTTCTTTGCAGGGCTTGCCCACGGTCAGGCAGGTTACGGCGGTACGATGGTAACGGCACTTGCACCTATTTTTACGTATCTGATCTCCATCGCATTTTTAGGTATTAAGGTTTCTATTAGACAAATTATTGCACTTCTTATAGGGATGTTGGGTACTCTAATTTTGCTTCGCGTACCTTTTGAAGGTTTTGGTTTTTTAAATGTGGAAAGCTCCTACTTTTTGGGATGCGCTATTGTATGGGCGATGGTAACGATTTTTTCACAAAAAGCATCAATACGGGCTAATCCTATCTTCTATACGTTTGTTGTTTTTGGAATCAGGGGATTTACCAATATGCTTTTTGCATTGCCATACCATCCTTTCGATTTTACAGCTTATGATAGGGTGTTTTGGTGGACGATCCTGTTTATAGGGATATTCCCGGAAACGTTCAGCACAGCGCTCTACTTTATATCCGCAGGCAAGATCGGCGCACACAATACAGGGGTATATATGTTTATTGTCCCGGTAGGGGCTATCGTTTCAAGTTGGATCGTTTATGATGAACGGCTTCTCCTCTCAACGCTGATCGGCTGTCTACTTGCCTTTTTGGCAGTCTTTCTATTCAATTGGAGAAAATCAAAAGAAGTTTGAAGATAATAAAATAGATGGATTGAAATATAGCTTTCTATAACGGTTCTTAGGGCTTTGTATCCCTGATGATGTTATAATAACGCAAAAATAAAATTTTCGTTAAAAAATTTTTCATAAAAGAAACGATGATGAGAATAGATAAATACCTCGTAGAAGAAGGCTACTTTGAGAGCCGCAATCGTGCTTTGGATGCGATCAAAAGCCAAAAAGTGAAGATAGACGGGAAAGTGGCAAAGCCTTCAACTAAGGTCGATACCACATCGCTTATCGAAGTGGAAAACGAAAAGTTCTATGTCAGCCGTGCGGCAAGGAAACTGGAGATGTTTTTGGCCGCTTATCCGATGGCTTTGGTTGGCAAGACGGCACTGGATATCGGTTCATCCACAGGCGGTTTTGCTCAGATCCTGCTTGAACAGGGAGTGAAAGATCTTAGCTGTGTGGATGTAGGCAAAGATCAATTGCATATATCCCTGAGGGACAATGCCAAGCTTTGTTTGCATGAAGAGACCGATATCAGGGATTTCCAAAGTCCTGTGAGGTTTGACCTGATCACCTGTGATGTCTCGTTCATCTCTATTTTACAGATTCTTAAAGATATCGACAGACTTGCTGCTCAAAGGGCAGATATCATCATACTCTATAAACCGCAGTTTGAGGTAGGACGTGAAGTCAAACGTGATGCCAAGGGAGTGGTCATGGATATGGATGCCATCGAAAGAAAAAAAGAGGCATTTGAGGAATATACCTCCAAATTGGGCTGGAAGTGTATCTACATGGTTGCTTCAAGTGTAGCAGGCAAAGAGGGAAACAGGGAATATCTTTACCATTTTGTAAAGATGGAGAAGTAGGCTTGCACTTAAACAATAGGATTGCTTCGGTTGCCATCGGATCATTTGACGGTATGCATATAGCCCATCAAAAACTGATTGCCCAAGTAGAGGCCGTGGTAATCATAGAGCGTAACGGCGGTTATCTGACACCGGGATATAAACGAAGTCAACATACCGATAAGCCATGTCATTTTTACCATTTTGACAAGATCAAATCTCTCACCCCTGAAGCATTCGTACAAAGACTAAAAGCCGATTTTCCTTCATTGCAAAAGATTGTCGTGGGATATGATTTTCATTTCGGAAATGGCAAAGCCGGGGATGCAGAGCATCTTCAAACACTGTTTGATGGGGAAGTGTGTATCGTTGAGGAGGTGAGTATCGAAGGCATATCAGTACATTCACGCCACATCAAGGCCTATCTCAAAGAAGGCGATATCAAGATGGCAAATATGCTTCTTGGGCGAATGTACGAGATAGAAGGAAGAGTGATAAAGGGGCAGGGACTTGGCCAAAAAGAACTGGTTCCGACACTTAACCTTTCGGTCGATCACTATCAGCTTCCCAAAGAAGGGGTTTATGCCACACGGACAAAAGTCAAGGGTATAACGTATCCAAGTGTGAGTTTTTTAGGGCACCGTGTTACTACGGACGGATCTTACGCAGTTGAGACGCATATCATAGATGAGCGTATCGGTGAAGTTGAAGAAGAAGTCATGATAGAATTTTTGGCATTTTTACGCGACAATCAAAAATTCGAAAGTTTGGATGCTTTAAAAAAACAAATTCAAGAAGACATCAGCGCGGCAAAGTTGAATTAGTTTGAAAAATATATTGATAAGATCGATTTTAGTAGTGTTGTCAGCTTATATGTTATTTGGTATTTTTTTATACGTGCAACAACAAAACTTTTTATATCATCCCACACCCAAGATCAAACATCATTATGATGAATTTACTCTGTATGACGGTAATGGATCAATTGAAATCATCGTAGCCAATGAAGGAAAGAAAAAAGCTTTGATCTATTTTGGAGGGAATGGAGAATCGGCTGCCTTAAGCGTTGACGATCTTGCCCAACACTTTTCTGAGTTTACAATTTATGTAATGAATTATCGTGGATTTGGCGGAAGTACAGGAGTGGCAAATGAACAGATATTGTACAGCGATGCTCTGAAATTGTATGATACGATCGTTGCAAAATATACAGAAATCATCGTAATGGGACGAAGTTTGGGATCGGGTATTTCAACCTACTTGGCAGCCAATAGGGAAATCGGTAAATTGATATTGATTACACCCTTTAACAGCATAGTAGATGTTGCACAAGGAAAATATCCTCTATATCCGATGCGTTTGTTATTGAAAGAGACATATGATTCTGTCGATAGAATTCATCATATTAAGGCTCAAACGTTTATCCTGGCAGCTGGAGAGGATAAAGTTGTACCCATGCACTATACACAAAAACTTTTTGATGCATTTCCAAAGTCACAGGTCTCAATGATGATTTTAGAAAATGTCGGGCATACGACCATTTCATCTCATCCAAGATATTTTAGCCTGCTGCTTGATTTTATGATAAGACAACATCAGCAAAGACACATCGAAAATCAGAAATAGCCGGTTAGATACTAAAATCACATGTCGTAATATCGAGTTCTTTGTTCTTGAGTATATATTGCTCTATATTTTCCAAATGGTATTCAATACGGTTTTTACCCCTGTTTTTAGCTCGATACATTGCCTTGTCTGCTGCTTCAATGAGTTCTGAAGGCTTTCTACCGTCATCGGGATAGATCGATGCGCCCAAACTCATACCGATCTGTATGATATTGCCATCGATAACACATGGTGTTTTTGTCAGATTATTGATCCGTTGCAGAATATTGTCAAGATAACTAAAACTGTCGAGTTCCTCAATGAGAATTACGAATTCATCCCCTCCAAATCGGCAGACTGTATCCTCTGGTCGCAATATTTCTTTCAATGAATGTCCGACTTTTTTAAGAATTTCATCTCCTACGGTATGGCCAAATGTATCATTGATGGGCTTGAAGTTGTCCAAGTCACAGAAAATAAGACTTATGGATTTGTTGAATCTGTTTGCATGGTCTATGGCATGTTCTAATCGATCATTGAGCAAAAGTCTGTTTGACAGACCCGTAAGCGGATCATGCGTAGCTAAATAGGCTTGTGTTTGTGTATCTTCACGATGATGCGTGACATCGGAAAAAATCGCTATAAAGTTCTCTATGTTCCCTTGCGTATCTTTGATGGCATTGATACTTAACCATCCGAGATAAACCTCTCCGTTTTTTTTACGATTGGTGATTTCTCCCTGCCAGTAACCTTCTTTAAAGAGTTGATTCCACATTCTTTGATAGAAATGTTTGTCATGTTTGCCCGATTTGAGGATTTTAGGATTTTTGCCGATAATGGATTCTCTTGGATATCCCGTAATATTCAAGCAAGCATCGTTCACATGAATGATATGGTTGTTTGAATCCGTGATGACAACACCGTCCATTGTATGTTTGAGTACGGTTGAAGACATTTCGAGTGATTTACGATTATAGGCATTATTGATTGCCGCGCCAATGATAGATGCTGCAGTACTAAGCATTTCCACATTGGTCTCTTCCAGCACTTCACTATGTTCATCGCCAATACCCATAAAGCCCCACCATTGATTTTGAACAAATATGGGTAAAATAAGCAGAGAATTGATTTTAAAAAGATCCAAAAGTTTCTTTTTGGAGTTATCATAGTCATTCCAACTCCCGTTGATCGCAAGATTTTTCCTGAGTTTGTTTTTCCAGCGCATGAGATGGTGTTTCTTATAGTCAATGTGTTTTTTGCTTTTAGCATCTTTATTGTCATTGATGTATAAAAGTTTATATGCTGAATGAGGATTGTTTTTATGATCATTTTGATAAATAAAGATCGATGAAACCTTTGAAGCATCTTTAAGTGTTTTCATCTCTTGATGCAAGGCATGCATCCAATCTGATTGTTGAAGAAAGCTGTGAGACATTTGATTGATTGCATGCAAGATGTCCTGTTGTCTTTGAAGTTCATATTTGATACGTCTTTTTTCCTGAATGTCATCATGTAATTGTTGGATGGTTTTAGAAAAACTTTTTGCCTCAAAAGGTTTGGATAAAAATTGATTCACCCCAAGTTCTATGGCTTTAAGCAGAATATTCCGATTTTCAAAGTCTGTGAAAAGAGCGATCTTTACTTCTTCATCGCGGGATCGGATTTTTTCTGCCATCTCCAGCCCGTTCATGATAGGCATGTTTATATCTGATAGGATTATGTCAGGATGATGCTGCATAAAAAGCTTATATCCTTCTGCTCCGTCATTTGCCAAAAATATATCATCACTATAATTTTTGAGCATATGTCTGAGTATGGATGTTGTTGTCCGATCGTCATCAACTATAAGTACTTTGATATGTTCCATGTAGTGATTTTATTTATATCAAGCTTCAAAAAAATAAAATAAATATTAATTATGCAGAAACATTAAATAAATCATATTTGACCATGAATTTTCAACTTGTTAGGCTAATAGCGATATAATATCTTCCAGTATCAAAGTGAGTTGAAGAAAAGATGATGAAAGACAAAGTATTTGAAAGACCGATAGAAAAAAAATTTGAATTTGATGAAGCCGTGGCTTCTGTGTTTGATGATATGCTCACACGTTCCGTACCTTTTTATGATGAGGTTAGAAAGCTGATTATTGCTTTGATCCTTGCCAATCAAGAAGATGGGAAAAAGGTACTCGATCTTGGTTCTTCCACGGCAAAATTTTTACTTGATCTGCATAGTAAGATGGAGACAAAAATGCTGCTTAAAGGTTTGGATAATTCGCAGGCGATGATCGAACGTGCAAAACAGAAATGCCAGGCATTCGGAGCCGATATTACACTGGAACTGGCAGATATGCTGGAGTATGCATTTGAGAGTGAAAATGTGATCGTAGCAAACTATACCCTTCAGTTTATCCGTCCTATGCAGCGTATCGAGTTGATCAAGAAAATCTTTGAGGGATTAAGCGAGGAGGGGATGTTCATTTTTTCTGAAAAGGTAGTTTTTGAAGATAAAAAATTGGACAAGCAGATGATTGATATCTACTATGCCTATAAAAAAGCACAAGGGTATAGTGAATATGAGATTGCCCAAAAGCGCGAGGCACTGGAAAATGTACTTATTCCATTTACGATAGAGGAGAACATTCGGATGTGCAAAGATGCGGGATTTACGAGGATTGATACGATCTTTCAGTGGGCAAACTTCGTAACGTTTATCGCAAAAAAATAATGTGAATTTATATTTTTCACTTCGTGAATAACCTGTGATTATTTTAGTGATTAGATGGATAAATTTACTCTTATTTTATATTAATTAATAGTAGTTATTCACACGCAATTCACCGGGGTGAATAACTGTTTTTATTATCAAGTGATAATTATTATTCTCTCTATAAACCCAACTTATTTTTGCTGTCAAAATAAGATAGATGCAAAGATGGGATATAGGTTCTTCTTACGCATTTATCGTTTTTTCATCAATTTTAGCTATAATCCTCCAATTTATTTTTTGAAGGATAACGTATGAGTTGGACACCAAGCAGTTGGAGAGATTTCCCGATCAAGCAACAACCAACCTATGAAAACCAAGAAGAGCTTAAAACCGTTGAAAAAGAGCTAAGTTCATATCCTCCGCTTATTTTTGCAGGTGAGGCAAGAAGACTTAAAGAGAAGCTTGCAGCGGCAGGACGTGGAGAAGCCTTTTTGCTTCAGGGCGGTGACTGTGCAGAAAGCTTTAGTGATTTTAGTGCAAAAACTATCAAAAATCTTTTCAAGTTAATGCTACAGATGAATATGGTTTTAATGTATTCTACAGGAAAACCTATTGTAAAAGTCGGTCGTATTGCTGGACAGTTTGCTAAGCCTAGAAGCAGCGATTATGAAGAGATCAATGGTGAGAAATTCCCTAGTTACCGTGGGGATATCATCAACAGTATCGAATTCACAGCCGAAGCTAGAATACCTAACCCTCATAATATGATCAGGGCCTATAACCAGTCGGCTGCAACACTGAATCTTGTGCGTGCATTTTCAAGAGGTGGTTTGGCTGATTTGAAAAAAGTGCATCAATGGAACCTTGATTTTATCAAGGACAATCCTCTGGGAAAAAAATACGATGAATTGAGTGAGAAGATCGATAATGCGATGAATTTTATGGCAGCTTGCGGTCTTAACAGCGATGTATTGCCTCAGCTTCATCAAACGACACTCTATACTTCACATGAAGCGTTGCTTCTGAATTATGAAGAGGCATTGACGAGATTGGATTCCGAAACAGGTGAATGGTACGACTGTTCTGCTCACATGCTGTGGATCGGGGATCGAACCAGGGATTTGAAAGAAGCACATATTGAGTATTTCAAAGGGATTCAAAATCCGATCGGATGTAAAGTAGGTCCTAGCATGAAAGAGGATGAGCTTATAGAGTTAATCGATATCCTTAACCCGAACAATGAAGAAGGACGGCTGAACCTGATCGTTCGTATGGGTGCAGATAAGATTAGAGAATATTTCCCGCCGTTGCTGAAACGTGTAAGGGATGCAGGCAAAAATGTCGTTTGGTCGTGTGACCCGATGCATGGAAATGTTGAAAAAAGTTCTACCGGTTTCAAAACGAGGGATTTTGACAATATCCTCAGTGAAGTAAAACAGTTCTTTGGTATCCATAAAGAGATGGGTACTGTTGCAGCTGGAATTCACCTTGAAATGACGGGGAACGATGTAACAGAGTGTACTGGAAGTACTTCTTGTGCGATTACGGACGAAGGACTTGCCAGCCGTTACCATACACAGTGCGATCCAAGACTCAATGCCAGCCAGGCTTTGGAATTGGCATTTGTGCTTTCTGACACGATCAATACGTCTAAAAAATAATATCTATGCTACCGTGAAGATGTTTTTGCCATCTTCATGGCGGTAGCTTAACCCCAGATTATGAATATCCAAAATACTTTTTACGATATAAAGCCCCAATCCCAATCCTTTTTGTGAGGTATGGAAAGGTTTATAATAATTCTCCAACGGTTCTTTTAACGCTTCTGCATGATTAATGATCTCGAATTTGTTGCTGTCGATGATGATGGAAACGATTTTGTCTGTACTGTATTTGATACCGTTGTCTAGCAGATTTTTGATCACCAGCGTGAAGAGCTCAAAATCAACATTGAGTAGATAGTCTTTTTTTACCTCAAGCTGAATGAACTGTTTGGGATTTTCAATCATCAAAAGGTCGATACTTGCTTCGGTAAGGTCGCTTACTTTATAGGGCTTGAGATTCAGTGTAAAATTTTTGGAAGTGATCTTTTCGATCTTTGCAAATTCATCGATCAAAATATTAAGCCGTTCAAAGATACTGTGAAGCCGTTCTTTCTGTTTTGCTTCGGTGAGCATTTCACTGACCAGTCTTCCTTTCGCTATCGGTGTTTTAAGCTCATGCATGATCGCACGCAAAAAAAGCTGTCTGGAGTGCAGCAATTCACGTATCATTTTGACGGCATGGTCAAATTCATTTGCTACTTCGGCGATCTCATCGTTTTTGTCACTGGCACAGGAGATATTCAGATTGCCTTGAGAAAATGTTTTGATCTTTGTTTTCAAGAGTGAAAGTGGTTTAAGACTTTTGATGATCCAAAAATAGAGCAGCAGGATCAGTAAAAAGACCATTGAAAAGATCAATGCCCGTTTAAGCGGAAAAGTGGCTTTATTTTTATTTTCCAAAATGAGCTTAAACCGGTCATTATTGATGAGGATAATACGCTTTAAGCGGTAAGTATCAACTGCATACCGTTTGTATTTACCTTTATCTTTAAAATAACTCTCAATTTGTATGATTTGGTCTTTGTCCGTAATGACAGAAATATTCTGTGCTTCTAGATAGGCTTCATCGATCTTGCCGTATTGCAGGAAATAACTGTACAGATAGTGGGATATCTCTCTTTCCTGAGCCAGGGTAAGCTCTTCAACTTTGCCGTGATCATATCTGACAGCAACGATGAAGAGTATAGACAGAAGCAGCAGGGTGATAGAGAAGACCAGGTTGATCTTGCTGCGCAGTGAATTAAAGCCTTTCATACGAGTTTGTATCCTACCCCTCGGACTGCCTGGATACGTTTTGGGTCATCCAGTTTTGAGCGTATCTTTGAGATAATGACATCCAGGCTTTTCCCTTGTGAATCAATGCTCATCGTCGCAGAGGTGTTGATGATCTGTTCGCGTGATTGTGTCATACCCTGATGTTTCACAAGCAGTGAAAGTACTTCAAATTCTGCCGGGGTCAAAGAGAGTGCCTCTCCCTTAAAATAGATCGTATCCCCTTTGATCTCAAAGTCACTTTTAGGTGTAGCCGCTGTTTTATTTTCTTCTTTATTGACACGGTTTAAAATAGCCATGATACGTGCATACATCTCTTTAGGATCATAGGGTTTGGGCAGATAGTCATAAGCGCCCAATTCAAAGCTTTGTACCTTGTCGTTTATATCACTGCGTGCGGAAGAGATGATGACCGGAATATCATATTTACGCACTAACTCTTCGCATACTTCCAGGCCGTCCATTCCTGGAAGCGTTAGGTCAAGGATAACAAGATCAAACTTCTTGACCCCTGCACTCAGTCCAAGATACGGATCTTCGTAGTTGGTTATATTGATATCAAATTGTGAGAGGTATTCACTTAAAAGTTCTGCAAATTCCGGATCATCTTCAATCATTAGAATGTTTATCATCCGTTACACCTTTGATAATTTTTTATTTTATTGTAATGACAAAAGGTTAATTGAAATCAAATGAAGCAGCTTAGAATATAAAAGCCTGTTTCATATATACTTCGATTTCTTTGGAATTAAAACGGTGTTGAGTAAAATATTCAAAAGCGATAATACCTTGATAAAGTAACATATCGCTTCCATCTTTGGTCGGTTTTCCATAGGTTTTGGCTAAACTTAAAAAAGGTGTCTCTTTGCCGTAGATTACATCGATGCAGGCTTTGGAATTAAGAATGAGCGGATCGAGCATCTCTTTTGGGGCAGGAAGTTCATTGTCTTCCAACCCTGCAGAGGTCATATTGATGATCAGGTCATAAGCCTGTGGTTTAAATGTGTCAAAGGTATAAGTTTCAAATCCAGCTTCGATAAAACGTTCCAATCTACCGGCACTACGGTTTGTGACCGTTACACGATATCCTGCATCTTTCAAGATCACGGCTGTTGATTGGGCTGTACCTCCAGCGCCCAAAAAAAGGACGCTCTTAGCATCCTTGAAAGTACTGATAGCCCTGAGGAAACCAGGGGCATCCGTATTGTAACCGTAGAGTTTGCCTTCTTTTTCAACGATCGTATTGACTGCACCCACTTTTTTTGCAAAGCTATCCAGCATATCACAGGCTTCATACGCATGCTCTTTGTGGGGAACAGTAATATTGATGCCTTTTAATCCAAGATCAAAAAACTTCTTCCTTAAATGCTTGCCATCGTTCAGTAGATACCTCGTATAGCAGGCATCCACACCCAAACCCTGAAAGGCCAGATTATGCATAAGCGGTGATTTGGAATGAGATACAGGATTCCCGAATATGGCAAAGAGCTGTTTCATGGTTTACTGTTTCCTAATGTAATATTGAACTGGCTGCTATGAAAGAAACTTTATATTAGATATCTTTCATCTCTTTGAGTGTTGAAAGCAAAGCACCGAGCTTATTTTGTACTTCAAGGTATTCCAGTTCAGGTTTGGAATCAGCTACAACACCGGCTCCTGCCTGAAGGGTGATACTGTCAGGTTTGATGAGTGAAGTACGAATGGCAATTGCTGAATCCATATTACCGTTAAAAGAAAAATAACCAACACTTCCGCTATAAAAGCCACGCTTTAGATTTTCATACTGCGCAATCAGTTCCATTGCTTTAATCTTAGGGGCTCCTGTCATGGTTCCTGCGGTAAAGGTTGCGGCAAAAAGGTCAAACATATCTTTATCTTCGCTAAGGATTGCCTCCACATCTGAAACCATATGCATCACATGGCTGTAGCGTTCAACACGCATCATTTCGGTAACTTTGACCGTTCCTGTTTTGGCAACACGTCCTACATCGTTTCTTCCAAGATCAACAAGCATCAAATGTTCGGCACATTCTTTTGGGTCATGCAGCATTTCTTGTTCAAGTTCTTTGTCTCTACGATGATTTTTACCCCGTTTTCTTGTTCCAGCAATCGGTCTTAAAAGGATTTCGCCATCTGTCAAACGAACCATTACCTCAGGAGATGAGCCGCAGATAGAAAACTCTTCATAATCGAGCAGGAAAAGATATGGTGACGGGTTTTTGGAACGAAGGATCCTGTAAAAGCTCAACGGGTCTATCTTCCCTTTTTGGGTATAACGGTTGGAAAGCAGAATTTGGAAAATATCGCCGCTTCGGATACTCTCTTTGGATTCATCAACAAGTTGTTTGAAACGCTCTTCATCAATGCTGAAGCTTCCCTCCCCCTCAAGATCTACAGGCTTTAGAGAAAGCGGAGTAAATACGGTATTCAGTAAAGATTCTATTTGTTCCAATGAATCTTTCATACTTTCATCGTTCAAGATAAAGGTTATCTTTGCATTTTTATGTGAATAGGCAATGATGATTTTTGGACGTACCAGATCAAGGTCGGGTGTTTGGAGAGGATCAGGTAGATTTCCCATGCTTTTTTCAAGAACCGGTTCAAAAACTTTGACCATGTCATAACCGATAAATCCTATGAATCCGTCCACAAATGAAAAACCGAGCTCAGAAGCAACCGACTGATACTTTGCTTTGTCTAAAGATGCATAGTAGTTTTTGAGGAAAGCAAAAGGATTTTCTTCCAATCTTTTGGAAAGTCCGGAATGGTCGATATGCGTCGTAACATTATTTTTATAGATCAAGCGCTCTTGCGCGCCGATCGTAATGAAACTGAAATTCCCGTCACTCGTGTTGACCACGCTTTCAAAAAGCATGGTAACTTCGGTGGGAAAAAGAGCTTTGATCTCACCATAGAGAGCAACAGGGGTCAACTGATCAAAAAGGACTGTTTTATGTATCATCATAACCTACTTTTGAATGACAAATGCACCTTTATTGATGCGGTCTTTTACACTTGGAACAGCACGATCTGCTGCTGCACGGTTTGAATACGGCCCTATAAGCAATTTATTGGTTCCGCTATGAGCATCGGTTACGATCTGATATTGGAAACCATTGTTTTTGATCACATTCAAAAACTGTGAACTCGGCATAGACCTGAATGAACCAACTTGGATATAATATTCTCCTCCCTGGGGAACGGTCGGTTGAGGCTTGGCAACCGGAAGCGGTTTTGGTTCTGGTTTTTTAGCCGATGTCTCTTTAACGATCTTTTTGGGCTCATTTACCGTTCTTGGAAGAGGTGTCTCTTCAATTTTTGGAGTCTCTTTTGAAGTTTCAGGTTTTGGCATGGATTCTGCTTCAGGGATTACAGTAGTATCTTCAGCATTATTTTCTAACTCTTCATCAATTGGTTTATTTTCTACGATCGGTTGCGAGGTTATCTCTTTTGGTGCAGAAACGTCGTTATTGGCTATGGAGAGATCCTCTTTTACAGGTTCTTCTTTTACCGTTGAAGAGAGCATGGTCTCCTCTTTGATCTCTTTTGGCTCTTGGGCAGCTTGTTGAAGTGTCAGTTCTGGGCTGATCAGTTCGGTATGGTTTTCTTCTAAAGCAATTCGCTCTGCGTTAGGGTCTTTTAGGATAATTCTTGTAAGGATAATGGCAACTATCAAGATAACAATGATAAGTGCAATAATGGTCAACAACCCTTTGATTTTGCTATTTTTAGGTTCGATATTATCTATGATCAGGTCATCAAGATTGTGTGGATTCATACGGGAAAATACTCCAAAAATAATTTAATTTTAATTATATCATATTTATCTATATAAAACTTTAGGCAGTTGATGAGATTTTAATCATATTTTTACAGTTAAGGTACGAAGACAGCCTTTTGGATTTAATCTCATTTTGGATAGACTCTCATAAATATTTTGGAGCGTTTAGGCTTGGAAAGATTGGATAAAATGCTTACTTCTCTAGGTTATGGAAGCCGAAAAGAGGTACAGACAATGATCAAAAACGGGCATGTTTCTATCAATGGCATTGTCATTAGAAATGTGAGTCAAAAAGTTGAACATGATGAGGTCATGATAGATGGAGAAAAGCTTGACCCTAAATCACTTATTATCGTTCTCAATAAACCTTCCGGTTATGTCTGTTCCCATGATGATGCCGGTAGGCTGATCTATAGCCTTTTACCGCTAAGATGGCAATACCGAAATCCGAAGATCTCAACAATCGGAAGGCTTGACAGCGATACCACTGGAGTGATCTTGCTAACTGATGACGGAAAACTCAATCACGAACTGACCTCTCCCAAAAAACATGTAAGGAAGCTTTATGAGGTGATGTTGGCTTCACCTTTGAGCGGTAATGAAGTTGAACTATTTGCTTCCGGGGAGTTAATGTTGCGCGGTGATGAAAAACCGTGTATGAGTGCCAAATTGACTATTTTAGATCCTTATCATGCAACAGTGGAACTTTATGAAGGACGATATCATCAGGTTAAACGAATGTTTGCTGCCGTTGGCAATAAGGTGATCAAGCTGCATCGAAAAAGATTTGCCAATATTGACGTTGATGAACTTAAGGAAGGTGAATTTAGGATTATTTCTAAAGAAGATATTTTGGACTAAATTCTATTGATTTAAAAAGTTTAAATATTTTATAACGGTTTATACGGGAGTGTAACAATGTTATAATCTTCCGGAAGCGAGGAGGATGGCAGAGATTTCCATTTTTTAGTCAGTTTGGTTTTAAGTGCATTTGAGATATTCAGCAATTGTTCATCGGCTTCTTCAAGAGTGAGTTGATCTACTTTAATATAGACCTGAATCTTTTCATCGCTTTTCCCTTGAAAAATACTGTAATCGTTGATATTCAAAGTATGGAAAAGATGTTTAACTAGCGGAATAAATCGCTGATATTCCTCACCTTTATACTCTATCACCAGATAGTTTGTAACCCCGTCTCTAAGCAGCGGTGCAGCTATTGTGTACTCTCTTTTTAAATGCTGTTCGAACAAAAGTTTTGTCAGGGGTTCGTTGATACGTTCAAACTTGGCATAGAAAGTACGATTGTTAAACTGGATCTGCTCTACAATCGTGTTACGTTTGATATAATAGTGATCGTCAAAAAGTTCGAGGTCAAATATCTTCAACTATTTGACCTTACTATGAATACGTGTTTTAATAAAGACGATGTGACTGGCCGTATGAGCCCGCTGCTGAAGTGGACACAGTGTCAGCGTAGTTATTTGGATTTTATTCAAATAACGTCCTATTAATAGATTGGTTTATCATATATCTTGAAATTAGATGCAAGCTCTTTCATCTCTTCTTTGATCGTGGCATGAAGTGCTGCATCATTGATATTATCCAGTACATCGGCGATTTTGTTTGCAATGATCTCAAATTCTTTTTCTTTCATTCCTCTGCTTGTCAGTGCAGGAGAACCGATACGGATACCTGAAGTTACAAACGGGCTTCTTGTTTCACCAGGAACGGTGTTTTTATTTACGGTGATACCCGCTGCACCAAGAGCCGCATCTGCATCTTTCCCTGAAAAATCTTTGTTTAGGAATGATACCAGTACGAGGTGATTGTCCGTACCGCCTGAAACAACATCATAACCTCTCTTCATCAAGATGTCGGAAAGTACAGAAGCATTAGTCTTTACTTGTTTGGCATAGACTTTCCATGCATCGCTTAGATTGTATTTGAATCCTACGGCTTTGGCAGCTACTACATGAACAAGCGGTCCACCCTGAAGTCCCGGGAAGATAGCAGAGTTGATTTTTTTGGCGATCTCTTCGTCATTTGTCATGATCATACCGCCTCTTGGCCCTGCAAGAGTCTTGTGTGTAGTTGTCGTAACGACATCAGCATATGGGAATGGGCTAGGGTGTTCGCCTGCACATACGAGTCCCGCGATGTGTGCAATATCCGCAAAAAGGATAGCACCTACTGCATCAGCGATTTCTCTGAATTTCTTAAAATCGATCTCTCTGGCATAGGCAGATGCACCACATACGATGATGTTTGGCTGAACGATTTTTGCAATATCCATCACTCTTTCGTAGTTGATACGACCGTCAAGTTCTACACCGTAGGTAAAACTTTGGTAGTTTTTACCGGAAAAACTCGGTTTGCTTCCATGCGTAAGGTGACCGCCATGGCTAAGGTCCATACCTAAGATCTTATCACCTGCTTTAAGCAAAGCTGCGTACACGGCACCGTTTGCTTGAGAACCTGAATGCGGCTGTACGTTGGCATAGTTACAGTTGAAGAGTTCACAGGCTCTGTCAATTGCCAGTTGTTCTACTCTGTCGGCAAATTCACAACCGCCGTAATATCTTTTCCCCGGGTAACCCTCTGCATATTTGTTTGTAAATACAGAACCCATTGCTTCCATAACTGCCGGGATCGTGAAGTTTTCACTTGCGATCATTTCAAGATGATCAGTTTGTCTTTCAAGTTCGTGATTGATCGCTTCAAATACTTCAGGGTCAAAAGTTTCCATTGCGTATGACATGTTTTTCCTTTCTTTCTCTAAATGTCGAATTTATATCCAAAGTTTACTTGGCTTTCTCTTGTGCTCTTTGTTTGCACGCCGCTACATCGATACAGAACATCCCTTTGCCTTTTTTGGCAGGTTTAAGATCCTCTGCTACATCATGTCCGCACTTTTTGCAGATCGTTTCTACATCACACAGTGGTTGAAGCTCAGGCCGTGGTGCTTCCGGTTTCATCGCAGGGAAGAGGAGTACATCCCTGATACTGTGCTGGTTGGTAAGCATCATCACAAGACGGTCTATCCCGATACCTTCACCCGCAGTCGGAGTCATACCGTAGCTGAGTGCCTTGACATAATCCGTATCCATATGCATCGCCTCATCATCGCCTGTTGCCTCTTTGGTATCTACTTGAGCTTTAAACCGCTCATACTGATCGATAGGGTCATTAAGTTCTGAAAAGCCGTTTGCGATCTCTTTCCCTGCCATAAAGAGTTCAAAACGTTCAGCAATATCCGGATTGTCATCACTTCTGCGAGCCAAAGGAGAGATGTCGACCGGGAAGTCGGTGATAAAGGTAGGATTGATCAATTTTTCTTCGACAAAGGCATCAAAAAGCTCTGCTTGAAGGTAGCCTAATGTAAGGTTCTCATCAGCTTCTATCTTGTGCTCTTTGAGGTAAGCAAGGATTTTTACTTTGTCCTTTGTGATCTCTGCAGGTATTCCACCGATCGTTGTGAGTGCTTCAATATAGGGGACTTTCGTAAATGGGGTTGTAAAATCGATCTTTATTTCACCATAAGGAAGTTTTCTATCAAGCCCTAGATTATCAAAAAGATAGTCAAAAAGTTCTTCGGTGATATTCATCAGGTCAGTATATCTATGATATGCCCAGTAAAACTCAATCATCGTAAATTCAGGGTTATGCGTGTGATCCATTCCCTCATTTCTAAAATTTCTGTTAATTTCAAAAACTGCTTCCATACCCCCGACGATCAGACGTTTGAGATAGAGTTCGGGTGCGATACGAAGATAGCGCTCTACATCAAGTGCATTGTGATGGGTGATAAAAGGCCTGGCATTTGCACCTCCAGGAATCGGGTGCATCATCGGTGTTTCGACTTCCAAAAAGTTCTTCTCTTCAAAAAACCTTCTCACCAAAGATACGACTTTCGAACGCATCACGAACGTCTCTTTGACATGGGGGTTCATGATCATATCCAGGTAACGCTGTCTGTAGCGAAGTTCCTGGTCTTGCAGTCCGTGGAATTTTTCAGGCAAAGGGAAGATCGCTTTACTGACAATGTTTACTTCGGTACAGTGCAGGGTGATCTCACCGGTCTGGGTTACAAACGGAAAACCTTTTGCCTCAATGATATCACCTACTTCAAAAAGTTTTTTAACGACATCGTTGTAGTAGCCCTCTGGAAGATCATCTCTGTTGTAATAGATTTGAACAAGTCCGTCATTGTCTTCGATTTTGGCGAAAGCAGCTTTCCCCATGATACGGACAAACTTGATGCGTCCTGTTAATGTATAGTGTTTTGTTTCATCTTTCTTGACTTCGGCATCAAGTTCTTTAAGTATTTCATTTTCAGCTAGGAAATGTTTGGAAGGCATTCCTTTTTTGATCTGGTTAGGGTAAGGGTTGATCCCGATTTCCCTTAGTTTTTTTGTTTTTTTGATACGTTCTTGGATATATTGATTGTCAAATATCAAAATTTCTCCTCCGGTTTTGGTGTTTCTTGATTTTTTTGGCACATTTCGCAGATTCCTACGATTTTCATAGCATGGTCAGTCATTTTGAAGTTAAATGCACGGGCGATTTTCTCCTGTTGGTTTTCGATTGTTTCATCGAAAAATTCTATAATCTTGCCGCAGGAAGTACAAATGAGATGGTCATGGTGTTTTTTAATCCCAAGCTCATACTTCTTACCCTGCACTCCAAAGGAGATGGAACTGACGATTCCGGATTCTTCAAGCAATGTCAAGGTACGATAAACGGTCGCGATACCGATATTGACATCAGGATGGGCCTGTTTAAGGAGCATATAGATCTCTTCTGGGGTATAATGGCCATGGTTTTCATATAAAAACTTTAAGATAAGCTCTCTTTGTTTAGTAAATTTAAGTGCATTATCTTTCAATAAGGTTTTAAATTGTTCCAATAGAATAGGATATGTTATCATCGATATCCTTTAATGGGAAAGCACGGTACTGTTTCTATCAGAAGTTGTGGCATTGGACTCGTTTACGGTCATAGTTTGAACAGTGAGATTGGTTTCATTGGCTTCTGCATGATTTGGAAGCTGAGTGGTTATTTCTGAGGGGGTTAACCCTAAAGCCGAAGTATCCATATTGATTAGATAGGAACCGGTGATTTTCAAATAAGGATAAAGGACGCTTTCTTTGACATATTTTTCAAGATTGTCTTTGATGAGCGTAACGTTTGAAAGGGCAGTTACGATAAGCGCAAAAATAATAAAATATTTTCCCCCGCCGATGATCAAACCCAAAAGTCTATTTAAAAAACCAAGTCCGCTGGCATCGGTCAGTTTTGAAATAATCGTTCCGACTATTGTTGCGCCAAGCCAAATAATGATCAAGATGGCAAGAAATCCTAACAGTTTCAATAATGAAGTATTTTCCATATGCAAAAAATTCTGATCGATGTATTTTGCTGCCGTTTCAGCGAGTCTTGAAGCGAAGTAAACACCAGCCACAAGTCCTATCAGACCGAATATCTCTTTGATGAACCCGTTTATAAAACCTTTGATACCCAAAATAATCACAATAGCACCGATGGTCACATCAAAATAGTTGAAATCTGATAGTATAAAATCCATTAAATCCTCATTCCCATCTCATTTTTTGAAATTGTATCGAAAAACACTTTAGTAACTTTATAACGATTTCGAAAGTTCATCCGGTTTATTGGCAAATTGTAAAGCTATGTCCCGACTGATTTTTCCCTCTCTTAGGAATTTCAAAAGAGCCTGAGTTTGTGTCTGCATTCCAGTATCGCCCTGTCCAAGCTGCATTTGAGAATAAATTTGATGTACCTTGTCTTCGCGGATCAAGTTTGCAATAGCATGGTTAGTGATAAGGATTTCAGGTGCGGCAATCCTTCCTCCACCGATTTTTGGCAATAGAGCCTGAGAAATGACCGCAACCAATGAGGAAGAGAGCATTGCACGTACTTGAGGTTGTTCTTCACCTGAAAAAACATCGATAATACGGTTGATCGTACTTGGCGCAGAAGAGGTATGAAGCGTTCCAAGAACAAGGTGCCCGGTTTCCGCAGCTGTCAATGCCGCTTCAATCGTCTCTTTATCTCTCATCTCCCCGATGAGAATAACATCCGGGTCCTGACGCATCGCATACTTCAAAGCAACGGCGAAACTACGGGTGTCTTCTCCTACCCCTCTATGTGAAAATACACTTTTTTTATTTTCATGGATAAATTCGACTGGATCTTCAACCGTTACAATGTGTTTTTTAAATTGAAGGTTTATTTCATTAAGCATGGCTGCCAAAGTGGTTGATTTCCCTTGACCTGTGGGTCCGGTGACCAGTATCAGCCCTTTTTCTCTTTTGATTAAGTTTTTGTAAACCTGTGGCATGCCAAGCTGGTCTAAAGAGGGAACATCGATGGGAATCGTTCTGAATGCAGCGGCCATATCGCCTAACGTCCTATAGTAGTTTGCCCTGAAACGGCCGATCCCTGGAAGCAGAAGTGCAAAATCAAGTTCATTGTTTTCTTCAAAAAGCTGTTTTTGCTTTTCCGTGATCAAAGAGTAACACATCTCTTCGATATCGCTGCCCGTTAGCTTGGGAAGATTGACGGGCTTAAGGCTCCCATCCAATCTTATCTGAGGCTCAGACCTACTGACAAGGTGAAGATCAGATGCACCGTGCACGGTAACACTCTGAAGTAATTTTTTAATATCAAAATCAGCCATGTAATTTCCTTCTTTTAAGATAAATTTTCCCGATAGTATGCTTCGTTGTAACCGACAATCACTTTACCATTATACTCAATAATCGGTCTTTTAATAAGCATATTTTCTTTTACGAGCCAATCTGCCTTTTCTTTTTCATTCAATCCGATATCCTTTAATTTTAGCGTACGGTAGGTTGTACCTTTGGTATTGAAAAGAGTGGTGATATCGGTCTGTTGGAGCCATTCATCGATTTTGTTTCGTAAAACCGGGGTTTGCTTAAAATCGATGAATTCATACGGTATATCATGTGTTTTAAAGTACTTGAGCGCTTTACGGACACTGTCGCAATTTTTGATACCGTATACTTTTAGCATGAATTACTCGATGATGGCAGGGACAATGAAAAAGTCATCCTGGCTTTGCGGTGCATGGGAAAGAATATCTTTAGCTATCTCATCCGCTGTTCTTGGTGTATCTTCCCTCATTGGCGTTCCGCCTTCAAGTGTCGAAAAAGAGGCATCCAAAGTAGAAGTGTCAAGTTCATTCAAGTTTTCAACATAGGCAAGAATTTCGGTCAATTGGCCCATGATTTCTTCTTTTTTGCTTCCATCCACATGAAGATGGGATAATTTTTCCAATTTGTTTAAAATAGTGCTATCTATCTGCATAATCCACTCGTACCTGATTTTTCTTATTATATATTAATTTAGTTTAAGATATAACTACGATAATCAATTACACAGATAAGTAGAGTAAAGGATAAGTATATGTTACAACGATTGGATATGAATTCAGAGGAATTTAAAGCAGAACTTGCGAAAACAGAGAAATTTACCGATAAAGTATGTGAAAGCCGTGGATGGGTATATGGACCAAACGCCGATGTAAATGAAGGCGTGATCATGGGATTGGCCAGACATAAACTCTTATACGGTAAAAGATTCTGCCCTTGTTTTATGGTTGAAGAAGATCCAAATCACCCAGGGAAATTTAAAAGTACGGATGACAGGATCTGTCCTTGTAAACCGGCCATCGAGAAAGAGATCCCTGAAGAGGGTATCTGTCATTGTCAGATCTTCTGTACACCTGAATATTTTGAAGCACATAAATAAAAAAATAAAATGAATGATATATAGTTTTGGGAGTATGAGAGAGTGGAACAAATAGAGAAAATGTTACAAAAAAGCCATATCAATTCAGAAGAACTTGAATCGCTTTTGGAAGCCAGGGCAAAAGGTGAAGTAGATTTCCTATTGGTGGATGTGAGAGAGGATATGGAGTATGATATGGGCCATATCAAAGGTGTTGATATGCTTAAACCGACTTCTACTTTTCCAAGTTGGGCAGAAGTGTTATTTAACGAAACACAGGATAAAACAGTGATTTTTACCTGTCGTACCGGGAATAGAAGCGGACAGGTTCAAATGATTTTTAAACACAACGGTCATTCACATGTGATCAACCATGCAGGCGGGATTGTCTCTTATCGCGGTGAAATAGAAAGATAAATGAAACCAAAGATTTTATATCTGCATGGTTTTGGCAGTTGCGGGGTAAGTACGAAGTCTACCTATTTGAAGAACTATTTTGGCCCAAATACCGTTACCGCCCCAGATCTTCCTTCCGAACCCTTAGAAGCGATAGCATTGATCAAAGAACTGCTTGAATCGGGAACTTATGAATTACTCATAGGATCATCTTTAGGCGGTTATTATGCAGCATACATGGCTGAAATGTACTCACTTAAAGCCGTGTTACTGAATCCTTCAACCGAACCTTGGATTACACTTGCTGACCATGTTGGATGGCAAAAGCGATTTTGTGACGGCCAGCTGTTTGAATTTAAAAAGATCTATCTTGATCAGCTCAAAACATTGCAGGTTAATCCTCAAAAAGGATGCTATTTGGTTTTGTTGCATAGTGAAGATGAGATTTTGGACTACCGGATAGCAAAAGCCTATTATGCAGATCAAAGAGTAATTGTTGAATATGGCGGAAATCACCGCTTTGAAAATATAGAAGATTATATCAGTATGATAGACCATTTTAGGAAGTAAGAATGAATGTTGTTGATCTTTTGATGAAATTACTCAGTTTTGAATCGGTTACACCGGATGATGCCGGTTCTTTGGCATTTATAGAGAATTATTTAGAAGGGTATGAAGCCCATCATGTCAATCAAGAAGGAGTAAAAAACCTTTTTTTGACGAAAAAATATGCTGATGGCCCCCATTTGTGTTTTGCGGGACATGTAGATGTGGTTCCGGCAGGAGAAGGATGGGATAGCAATCCTTTTACTCCTGTCATCAAAGAAGAGACGATCTATGGACGTGGTGCACAGGATATGAAAAGCGGCGTTGCTGCCTTTGTTCAGGCATTGCATGATGTGGATAACTTTAAAGGACGCCTTTCTGTTTTGCTGACATCAGATGAAGAGGGTGATGCAAAGTATGGTACGGTAGTGATGCTTGAACATTTAAAGCAGATTGATCTATTGCCTGATTATTGTATCGTAGCCGAGCCGACATGTGAACTGATTTTCGGAGATGCGATCAAAATAGGAAGACGCGGATCGATCAATGGCACTTTGACATTAAAGGGAAAACAGGGACATGCTGCATATCCCCAAAAAGCCATCAATCCTATTCATCAGATCGCGCCTCTTTTAGATAAGATTGCAGGGGTATATCTCGATAACGGGGATGATGATTTTGCTCCAAGCCAAATCGTCATAACGGATATCCGTTCAGGAATGGAAGTCACCAATGTTTCACCTGGATCGTTAAAGATGATGTTCAATGTAAGAAATTCCACCAAAACCACACAGGAAGAGATTAAACTGCATTTTGACCGATGCTTTGAAGGACTCGAATATGAATTGAGCCTTTCCCAATCTGCCTATCCTTTTGTGACAGGCAGAGACTCCCTTGTAGTAAAAAAATTGGTTGAGAGTATTTTGAAAGTAACGAAACAACAAACAAAATTTTCTACAGCAGGCGGGACAAGCGATGCCAGGTTTATCGCCGCATATGGAGTGGATGTCGTGGAATTTGGTGTCAAAAACGATACCATACATGCCCCTAATGAAAGAACTACGGTACAAGAAGTAGAAGGGCTTTATGAAGTATTTAGAGATATGATTATACATTTTAACGCAGAGTTGTCAGTGTAAAGGATAGATGTGAGAAAAATAATATTTGGACTCTTATTGGGAATCAATACATTGTTTGGAGCAGATTTGTTTTGGCAGGAGAGTTTGCAAAAGGCATTTGAACTGGCTAAAAATGAACATAAAAATGTAATGGTGATGGTTGAAGGCGAAGAGTGCAGATGGTGTAAAAAGATGGAACATAGGACACTCGCAGATGAGAGTGTACAAAAAAGATTGGCAGCGTATATTGTGGTCAAAGTCTCTAGAGAAGATGAAAATGTGTTTGAACAATTGCCGATGGTAGAAGGCGTTCCAACGATTTTTTTTATGACTTCTGAGAAGAAAGTATTGGAAAAAGTTGTCGGATATTTCAATGTGGAGGACTTTATCAGTTATATCGATGATGTGGAGCGTAATGGTACGGTCAAACCATAGGGTATATTGGGTAGAAACAGGAGAATAATAACTAGTATGATGATGTTTGAACGTCCGAACTTCAAAGAGTATATGATGGCCAGGCTAGTAACGCTGGCAGTCATGATATTTATTATATTTTCGACCATACTTTATATGTTCAGTATCGATCAAAAAACGGCTTTCTTGACAATATCATTACTCGGAGCAGGGTTTTTCATATTCATTTTTTCCATTTACCGTGGTGCAAAACGTATGGAAAAAGAGCTTAAAACGATCAATAAATACCTTGAAAACATTGATAAGATCGATAAGATCGATTACAAAGCCCATTTTTTTACCCAGGAGTTTGAAGAACTTAACCATAATCTCGCAAGAGCTTTGAAAAAAGCACGTAAAAGAGAAGAACTCAAACAGAAGTATAATGCAAAACTGAAATTGAAAAACAGGCAAAGGGCTGATATGATCTCCGCAATTGCCCATGAATTCCGTAATCCTGTTGCATCGATCATGGGATATGCACAGACACTCCAGGATGATCCGGATATTTCCCAAGCTTTACAAAAAAAATTTTTAAATAAAATCTACAATAACGGTAATAAGATCGAGGCTTTACTTAGCCGTTTGATCCTTTGGAATAAGTTTGAAAGCGGAGAAGCACATTTGCATAAGAGCAGATTTGATATGTTTCAGCTGATTCACGAGGTACAATCTGCTTTGCAGGATAAATATAAGACGCGACAGATCATTATAGAAGGTCAAAGTGTTATGATAGAAGCAGACCGTACGTTGATGGATGTGGTGATGAAAAATCTTATTGAAAATGCAATCAAATACTCCAAGGATGAGGTTATTGTGAGGGTTGACCACAATCTCGTAAGCGTGAGTGACAAAGGTGTCGGAATCGCACCGGAGGATATAGAGAAGGTGACCAAAAAGTTCTATCGTTCCGGCATGCACAATTGGGATAATTCTATGGGATTAGGGCTTTCTATCGTAAAGACTATTCTGCTTCTGCATAATATGAAACTGCAAATCCAAAGTGAACTCGGAAAAGGATCAGTTTTTTCATTTATATTAGTTAATGAATAGCAGATATTTTTATGCTCATCATTCATTTTTTTGAATAAAACAGGTCAAAAAGAAACGATTCTCTACACTTTTAGTAGATTTTATAAAATATAGTCTCTTTATCTAAAAAAATCATTTAAAGTTAATTGTTTATGCAATACAATCTAATGGTATTACCAATACTTATATAAAATAATAAGTACTATAATGATAATTAATATCAAGGAGGATGTATGAAACTAGGTTTCTTAGTTGACCTGAACCTGTGTATGGGTTGTAAGGGTTGCGAGATCGCTTGTAAAGTCGAAAATGACGTACCGCTTAGCTCTTGGCGTCTACGTGTAAAATATATTGATATCGGGACATTCCCGGAAACATCAAGATCGTTTACGCCATTGCGCTGTAACCACTGTGAAAATGCACCGTGTGAACGTATCTGTCCGGTATCTGCGTTACATTATCTTGAGAACGGTATCGTTAACGTTGACAGTGCAAGATGTATAGGTTGTGCAGGTTGTATGATGGCATGCCCATACGGAGCTATCTATATGGACCCTGAAACCAATACAGCGGATAAATGTACTTACTGTGCTCACCGTATCGAGAGCGGTATGATGCCGGCATGTGTTGTTGCCTGTCCGGTTGAAGCAAATATTTTTGGTGACGTTGAAGATGACCATAGCCATATTTCGCTCTATATCATGGAACATCAGGGGGCAGTACAGGTTAGAAAACCAGAAAAGCATACGAATCCTAAGCATTATTATGTCGGAGGAGGTTCACAAACGCTTGATCCTCTTGCACATGAGAGACTTGAAGGTTATAACCTGTTTAATAATATAACACATCTGAAGCATGTCGGTGATCCACATCATGGCGTGATCGACAGATTTTTGGCTCCATTTGTAGGTCATGGAAAAGTTGACAATGACAGTTTTATGAATTTTAACAAAGATGCTAAGTCTTCACAAGAGGGGGGTCACTAATGGTTGAAAATACGATACATGCGACACAGGCTGTCGTGACATTGGATGTTGCACTTCCGGGCATTATCTGGGGTTGGATGATTACATTGAACATGTGGGCAAAAAGTATTGGTACCGGTGTGATCTTGGTAGGTGCTTATCTTCTTTATAGACATAAGAAAGATGAAATGCCTAATCTTAGATGGATCATGCCACTGGTATCATTTGTATTTTTGAACATTTTTCTTCTATTTACATTGACGGATCTCCATCAACCGTATAGAATGGTCAATATTTTCCTTCATCCACACTGGACTTCGGCAATTACAGTCGGTGCATGGATGGCATCACTCTTTACATTGTTGATTACGATCTTGATGGTGATCGGTGCAGCAGACGCATTCCCTGGGCTTGGTGGCAAAAAATGCAAGATAACAGCAATGGCTAGAAGTAATAGTGCCGTTTATGAAAAGATCTTCCCATTCGTTGTATTCTTGGCGATTCCGGTAACACTTTATACTGCGATCATCATGGCGGAGTCTAGTGCAAGAGAACTTTGGCAGGCACCTACAGAAGTGATCCAGATGTTGTGGGCTGCATTGATGGCAGGTTCTTCAGCGTTGATCCTGGCTTCTAATGAGTGGAGCAAAGAGGCAAGAAAAGACCTTTCATTGGTGCTTGCGATTGCCGTATTTGCAAGTTTCTTGATGTATATGGGTGAGTATTTCTTCTCATTCAAATCATCTGAAGCAGAGGCAACATTGGCATATGTACATGCAGGCGGAGCGTTCAATGTGGAATTCTGGTTTGGTATGGCACTTGGATTTATCATTCCGTTCTTTCTGGCTGTAAGCGCAATGAAGAGCGACAATAAAACACTTTTGAGATTTGCAGCGATCTTGGCATTGGTAGGTCTCTACCTTGCAAAAGATGTATGGCTTAAAATTCCACAAATGTTACCGTTGAGTTAATGAGGAGTAATGAGATGACAAAATCAATGAATAATAAACAACCTTCTTTTGTAGAAAGCAGAAGAACGTTTCTTAAAGGTACTGCATTTTCTGTAGCGGGAGCAACCTTTGCAACAGGTGTTTTCAAAACGATCGCAGATACCCCAGCTGTAGCTGAAACAAAATTTACACCGACACCTCAGACACTTGCATTCTATCCCCCGCTTGAAGAGTGGAATAGTTTTACGGAACTTGATGGAAATGACTGGAAAAGAGGTGGTACAGGTAGAAACGGTGTACAGAGCGAAGAGAACCCTAACGGGATCAAAGCAACCGAGTATATGCTTGTACCAACTGCATGTTCAAACTGTGAAGCATCTTGCGGATTGACTGCATGGGTTGACCTTTCAACTTACAAAGCTGGTGGTCAGCTTGCAGTTAAAAAATACATGGGTAACCCGCTTCATTCAGGTAGCCGCGGTAGAAACTGTGCAAAAGGTTATGCGACGCTTTCACAGATGTATGATCCAGACCGTATCCCTTTCCCACTTAAAAGAGCTCCAGGTTCAAAAAGAGGGGAAGGAAAGTGGGTAAGAACCACTTGGGATGAAGCGATGAAAGAGA
Source organism: Campylobacterales bacterium (assembly GCA_014763895.1). GTDB lineage: Bacteria > Campylobacterota > Campylobacteria > Campylobacterales > Sulfurovaceae > Sulfurovum. The sequence continues at coordinate 15,167 of JACXUM010000006.1, read as the reverse complement.
TCGGTCAAAAGATCCATGATACGCTTAAAAACGGTGATGAGATCTCTAAAAAGCAGATTATCTATCACGTCGGCCGTCCAAATGAGAACGGTTTTGGTCCTCGTGTACCTCATACAATGGGATTGGATGGATATGACTCTCATACCAATATCTGTAGTGCCGGTGCAAGACAGGCGACAATCCAATGGACAGGTGATGACAGAAACAACCCGGATTGGGCAAATGCGAAGTTGATCTTCTTGCAGTCTTCACATGCTGCAGATGCAGGGCATTATTTCCAGCAAGCAGCCGGACGTATCGCCGAAGCACGCAAAAAAGGTGCGAAATTGGTCGTTATGGACCCACGTATGTCAAATTCAGCGGGTATGGCAGACTTATGGGTACCATGCTGGCCGGGTACGGAGACAGCACTTTATCTTTACCTTGCAAACAGAATCCTGAATGAAAAAGGAATCAACGGTGAGGATCTTGTGAACCATGAATTTGTGAAAAACTGGGTAAACTGGGACAGATTGATGGCAGATAGAGAATATCTTGCTTACCTTGCTGAAAGAGGATATGTCAAGTCTGTACCGCAGGGTAACAGTTATGAAGAGTTCATCGCAATGATCGCAGAGATGTATAGCCCATATACACTTGATTTTGTAGCTAAAGAGTGCCGTATCGAACCAAGAATCGTTGAAAAGCTGTATGATATGTTCATAGATGCAGGTACTAGAGTCGCAACCTATATCTGGAGAGCCGGTACGATCGGGCACAAAGGTGGATGGATGATCGGCCGTTCAGCATTCTTGCCTTTTGTTCTTCGTGGAGCTATGGCGGGGGATGAAGGTGGTGTCGGTTTGCATGAATGGAGCGTTATCTCTGTGAATGGTCAAGGTGATGAAGCGACTGTTGCAGGTGTGAAGCCTGGAAAAGTTGATGTATGGAATGAGTTGATTTGGCCGCCGGAATATCCACTAAGTTCATATGAGATGAGCCATATTTTGCCGCACCTTTTGCTTGATGATGAGTGGAGAAATAACTGGAATGCAAAAGGCTTGCAAGTTCCAGATAAATTGGCAGTATATGTGCCACGTATGTACAACCCGGTATGGATTAACCCGGATGGATTTAGATGGATCGAAGCGCTTAAGAGAGAAGATAAAGTTGAGCTGAGCTTTAACCTTTCTCCGACATGGTCTGAGACAAACTGGTATTGTGATTATGTATTGCCTACAGGTCTTGCTGGTGAGAGACACGACCAGCATTCAGAAGCTACTGAGCCAAAAAGATGGCTGAGTTTTAGAAACCCTGCTCTTAGAGTAGCGCTTGAAAAAATGGGATGGAAACCTAAGCACCCAGCAAGAGCGACACTTGAAGCACATATTAAAGCAGGACTTGGGGAGATATGGGAAGAGATTGAGTTCTGGGCAAACTTAATGGTAGATTATGTAGACCCGGATGGAAGCCTTGGAGTAAGACAATACTGGGCATCGAAGGAAGATCCAAGCAGAGCCGTATCGATTCCAGAGTGGTATCAGGTTGCATTTGATAAGCTTCCACTGCTTAGAAAAACAGCCAAAGCGGCTTATCCTGATTCCAAATATCCTAACTATGAAATGATGAGGGATAGAGGGACATGGATGGAAGAAGATCATGTTTATAGACCTCAGGAGAGACCATTGAAAAAAGAAGGTACTACTTTCTTGGTAGAGGGTCATGAAATCGAAGAAAGTGAAGTACAAAAAGATGAGTTCGGCGCACTTTATATCGAAGAAGAAGGTAAGAGACATGTTATCGGTGTCGATGTAGAAGGAAGACAAGCACAAGGGTTTGAAACAGCGAGTAAAAAACTTGAGTTCTACAGCCAATACCTTAAAGAATGGAAATGGCCAGAATATGCAATTCCTATCTATCCGACAACGAAAGAAGATAGAGAAAAGATGACGCATGTTGTTACTCAGGTACACCATGACTTCATGGAAAAAGAGAACGATTTTGCGCTCAATACAATCTTTAGATTGCCGTATAATATCCATACCCGTTCAGTGAACTCTAAGCACTTGATGGAGATCTCACAAAACCATAACCCGATCTGGATCTATACTGAAGATGCAAAAAGGCTCGGTATCAAGAGAGGAGATGCGGTAAAAGTAACGATCACCGATACGGTTTCAGGTTTGGAGTCAGGTTACTTCATCGCAATGGCCGTACCGACTGAAGGTACAATGCCGGGTGTACTTGCTTGTTCACACCATGCCGGTCGATGGAAACTTAAAAATGCAGTTGAAATCCCTGGATTTGAACATAAACTTGGGGTTATGGGGCTTGGTGCACCATTGTATGAGATGACAATGGATGGTAAGATCGGTACACTTAAACCAAAAGAAGGTTTAGATCAAGGAATGGAAGCACGTAGAGATTCATGGCAGTTCAAAGAGTTCAATAAAGACCTTGACAATATCTGGTGGGATGGTCTAAGCGGTGCATGGCAGAATGCTGTGGCCCCTTCGCATCCGGACCCGATCGCGGGTAACCATGCATGGCATCAGAAAGTAAGCATTGAGCTTGCAGGTAAAGATGATACGATCGGCGATATCTATGTGAACTATGAAAACAACATGAAAGTCACACAGGCATGGAGAGATAAATTGACTCGCCCGCTTAACAGCAGCGATACAATTAGAAGACCTAAACATGTCAAAAGACCGGCTGTGCCGTTGTCTGACAAAGCATATTCAGTTAACATTTCTTAACTTTACAGGGTGCCCTCCGGCATCCTGAACTACCATTTCCAAATTATTACCATTTTTTAGATAATTATCATTTTGGCTATTTATCTTGAAAGTGGTATGATGCCATCATAATAAAGACAGAGGTTACAATGGATTTAATGAAGCAAGAGATCGAAAATCGTATTTCGCTGTATGGATTGATATCCCGTTTGATGCTCAAAGAAGTTGATGAAGCTTTTTTGAAGCATCTGGAGCAAGATGATACGATACTTTCATTTTTCCCAAATTATAGAGATTGGGCTAAGCGCAAAGAAATTTCAACAAAAGAGTTGGTTGAACAGTATTACAATGTTGATTATACGAATCTTTTTTTGATGCACTTGGTTCCTTATGAGAGTTTTTATACGCGTGATGACCAGATGATCGAAAGCGGCGGAGAAAATCCGGTGATTGCACTTTACAATGACCTGGATTTCCGTGTAGAGTTGGATGCAGCAAGGGTTGTGAGTGCAGACCATATCGGTGTTGAGCTTGAATTTATGTATATGCTTTGTGTTGCTCAGCAAAAAGCATTACAGGCAGATGATAAAGAAGGGGTTTGTGAACTGCTTGAAGTCCAAAAGGCCTTTATGAAGGAGCATGTACTCGAATGGGTACCATTATTTTTGATCAATGTCAAAAAAGAATCCAGAACACCGCTTTATCATGACGGTGCTGAACTGACTTTAGAGTTTTTGTTAAGTGATTTTGAATATATCACGCAAAAATTGAACGAATATTGTGGGAAGTAATGAGATTACATTTTGATGTAGGTCTGTGTGTTAGGGCCAAGAGTAAGTTTTCTGAGTGTACCAAATGTGTCGATGTATGCCCCTCAAGTATTCAGATGGTGGATAATCTGCCAAGCTTTCCTGTATCAACGGGTGTAGAAGCGGCTGCTTGTGTTGGGATATGCCCGACACAAGCATTCAAGCTATCCGATTTTTCTACTACAGAGTTTTTCTTTCGTTTTTTAGATTCAAAAGTAAGGCTGATCTCTCCCAAAGTAAATGTGCCGTGTGTTTCTGTTTTGAGTGTCGAGCATCTTATCTCTCTTGCCTTAGCAAGCGATGAGACAATCAGTATAGACCTAAGAAGCTATCAAGAAGGCAGTTTGCTATTGGGCCATATTGAAGCAATGATTGAAGAGGCTAATTTCGTACTTTCAAGTTTCTGTGACAAACAACTCCAGACCAATCTTGTGAAGCATGAGGAAGAAAAACAACTTTCTTTGGAAGATACATTTGAGCAGGAAACCTCCAGACGTGATTTTTTTAAAAATGCTTCCCTCAAAGGTGCAATAAAACATAAAATGGCTTTTGAAGATGCTGTTAATGCAGATGAAATGCAGCATTTCGAGATAGACAGCAGCGTGATCTCTAAAATCAAAGATAAACATTTGCCCGATAAAAGAAAGATCCTTTTTACAACACTCAAAAGAGCCAAGGTTCCTGAAGTTTTCGAAGTTCTTCCTCAGGAAGAGGTAAGTTTCATTTCACAAAAATATGTGACCGAAGCTTGTACCAATTGTCAGATCTGTTACCGTATCTGTCCGACAGGAGCCCTAAGCTCTGATCATAAGTTTTCCCTGATTCATTTTGATACAATGCTTTGTGTCAAATGTCATTTGTGCCATGATGCGTGTGAACCGGATGCGATCAAGCTCCAAAACGGTTTTGAGATCAAAGAGTTTTTTGAACCGACACAAAGAACACTGGCAACATTCAATGTCAAACGTTGTATAGAATGCGGCAACTCTTTTACCTATACAGGCGGAGAACAAATATGTCCGCGCTGTAGAGTGGAAGAAGAGGAAGCCGTGTTTTTGCATGCCAATGCCAAAAGAATGAGAGGGGAGGAATAACCGTGCAGCCTCATGAGATCAAACCTGATACCGCTCTTTGTACTATCGTGGGCTACAATGCACAAACCGGTTATATCCGAAAATATTTCAATAAAATTTTGAAACAGAATGGGTTGAATGCCACGGCAATCGCGCTGAATATCAATGATGAGCATTTTGATTTTACCCTATCCAATGTGGCAAAATCAAAAGTGGATAAGATGATGATCGAACAGGAGTTCCAAGCAAAAACAGTTGGATACTGCGATCATCTAAACGTTGCTGCCAAACGTGAAGGCAGGGTTGATTTTATTGAAGTCAAAGAGGGAAAGATCTTCGGATACTGTTTGGATGATGATGCAGAAAAATTGTTCAATGACCCACAATATATCGATGAGCAGATACGTTTTGTTGCCAAAATGATGCTGATAGCCCACCGATGGTATGGTGTAGAGATAGATATTGATGAGATACCGTTATTAATAGGAGAGTAAAAATGAAAGAGATAGAAGAACTAAGAAAAGAATTTGAAAATTTAAATCTACAGAACTTTAACGGGACTCCGGCTTTTTGTCCGGATAGCAGTTGTGAAAATGATGCAGAAGCAGATCTGAAGGATTATCCATCATATACAGAAGCGCTTTATGCTAAATTGACCGCCCCGCATGTAAGCGGTATTTATATCTCAAGATGGGATATCAAAGATATCGCTTTGGCGGCAGGTGAATCTATGGCTATCCACCCACGTAAGCGTATGTTTGAGCTGTTAATGAAATATGCAACCAGCAAAGAAACAATGGAAAAGGTTTTGGATGCCCTTGAAGATCATATGGAAGAGAAGATCGGTATTTATGAAGAATTGATGTCACAATTTCCTGCAAGCAGTGAGATCTTTTCAGCAAAGATAGCGAAAGCAAGAAGAACGATCAAATTCTTTCCAAAGATCATTGAAGAGTATTTTGAGTAAAACCAACTTAAACCTATTTGCGATATAATCTTTAAAAGCATCGCAAAGGGGTTAAATGCCTGATATTTCCAAAGAAAAAGCACTTGAATACCACAAAGAGGGTAAGATTGGAATAAAAGTTACCAAGCCCTGTAATACCCAGTATGATCTCTCTCTTGCGTATACTCCGGGAGTAGCCTATCCCTGCTTGGAGATCCACCGTGATCCTCATTTATCGTTTGAATATACAAACCGTTCCAATCTCATAGCCGTTATCTCAGATGGTACGGCGGTTTTAGGTCTTGGCAATATCGGTCCTTTGGCGGCCAAACCTGTTATGGAGGGCAAGTCGGTTCTTTTTAAGAAGTTTGCAAATGTCGATGCAGTCGATATCGAACTCGATGTGCATAGTATTGAGGAGATCGTATCGGTATGTAAAGCCATAGCACCGACATTTGGAGGAATCAATTTGGAGGATATTGCTGCACCGCAATGTTTTGAGATCGAACGCAGACTCCAAGAGGCTCTGGATATTCCTGTTTTTCACGATGATCAGCATGGGACGGCTATTATCACAACGGCCGGTTTGATCAATGTGCTGGAACTGACGGGGAAAAAAGCCGAAGAGATTAAGATCGTCGTCAATGGCGCCGGGGCTGCAGGACTTTCGTGTGCGAAGATGTATCAACGTCTGGGGGTGAAGCATATCGTTGTTTGTGATTCCAAGGGTGTGATTTCGACCGAACGTAATGATCTTAACAGTTATAAAACTGAGTTTGCGATTCACACAGAGGCTAAAACGCTTGAAGATGCCATAGAAGGGGCAGATATGTTCTTGGGGCTTAGTGTTGCGGGTGCACTGACCAAAGAGATGGTAGCCAAGATGGCACCTGAACCGATCATTTTTGCTTTGGCTAATCCAACCCCTGAAATTTTGCCAGAAGAGGTAAAAGAAGTTCGAAACGATGCTATCATCGCTACAGGACGTTCGGATTATCCAAACCAAACCAATAATGTTTTGGGTTTTCCGTTTATCTTTAGAGGGGCATTGGATGTCAGGGCCAAAAAGATTACCGAAGGGATGAAGATGGCTGCTGCCAGGGCACTTGCAGATCTGGCAAAAGAGCCTGTACCTAATGATGTAAAAGTAGCCTATCATAATCAAAATATCGTATATGGAAAAGAACATATCATCCCTCTTCCTTTTAACAAAGAAGTATTGATATGGGTGGCATCAGCTGTAGCAAAGGCTGCATTTGAAGAAGGTGTTGCAAGGATCGATATTTATGATGATGAAGCCTATAAAACGCATTTACGCTGCATTATTTACGGATGTCCCGATGAAGAAGCCGATCAATGGAAGACAAAGAATATTTAAAAGAGTTGTTCCCTAAAAGAACAGATCGGTCTTTAAAGGATATTACTCCAATGGGAAAAAAAACCATTGCTGTTTTATTGTCTATTTTTTTACTTCTATTTCCTCACTATGCTCCATGGGGACCTCATTATACTTCATCTCACTCATGGATAGGCCAGATTTTTACACTCTATTTTTTTGTTGCCAATCAAGCACTGGGGATCATTCATGAAGCAGGACATGGGGTCTGTTACATTTTTCCCTGTCCACAATTTTTAATGGTACTTAACGGTACGTTGTTTCAAGTATTCTTTCCGGTTGGAGTGATGGTTTACTATAAAAAACGGAAAAATGATTTTGGAGCCTACATAGCTTTATTTTTTACAGGTTTTTCATTGTTATATACTGCCTGGTATATGTCAACGGCACATGAAGGTGCGGTATTACCTGCAAGTAAATCCTTCCTGGGTGTAGATGCGATACATGATTTCCATTATATCTTTACAGCACTGGGTATCTTGGAATATGAATCATTCATTTCCGGTTTTACCCGTTTAGTGGGATATTTTTTGATGATCTATTCAATTGTCAGACTTCTATTTGAAGCATTTAAAGATCATCATAAGAAGAATTTAAGACAGAAATTTATTAATTCCCATTAAGATAAGGGAAGTTAAAAGCCCTCCTGCGATGCCTGCTAGAACATCATCACCCATTACCCCAAGGCCGCCTTTAAGTTCCCTGTCAATCCATCCTATCGTAGAAGGTTTCCATATGTCAAACAGACGGAATGCCAGAAAACTGACACTGATCGCACCGATTTCGGCATAGGGATAGTTCATCGTAACGGCTGTTGAGTATGCGATCATAAGAGAAAGCCACATACCTGCTGCTTCATCAATGACGATCTCTTTTTGGTCATGGTCCCCGGTGAGTTTTTCATATTTATTGATCTCCAGGATGCCGATGATCGTGATGGCAAGTGTCATCATAAAGAGTGTTTGAATTCCAAGATAGTAAAGAATAGCAAGACCAACCGGAAGTGATGCGAGTGTTCCTACAGTGCCGGGTGCTTTTGGACTTAAACCGGCACCAAAAAAAGTTAAAAAAAGTTTTTGCGGTGTCATTGATATTCCTTTTTACGTTAGAGAAGAGGTTTGATAGAGTTCGATCAGTTTCAGATAGAACTGCTCTTCGCTTTGTTGTTCAATCAATCCAGATCCGGGCATGAGTGAATAATGCATCTCCTGTAGATTCTCAAACCGGTTAGGAAAGAGTGCTGCAAGGATATTTGCCGAAACCTCTTTCCTGACAAGGATTGAAGGAGGGACAAGACCGCTTTGGATCAATTTCATGATCGATTCGGAATGATAATGAACGTGATGATGCTGACCATGCGGACAGGTTTGTGTACTTACAAGTGTTTTGCAGGTATCACAATAAACAAATTCATCGATCGTTTTGATCCGGATATCCAGATCTTTGAATTTATCAAAGATGGAAGCCAAACGGTTTTGATCATAATAGAGCCCCAAACCACCATGATTTTTCCCTATGACCAGTTGTGTACAGCCATAGTTTTTTGCTAGGAGTGCATCCAGAATGAGCTCATTGTATCCTGCAAAAATATAGGTATTTTCAAAAGGAATAACGAGGACTTTATTGCGTGGTAAGAAGTTATCTATAAACGTTGTGAGCGCTTTGTGACGTATATCGTAACGAAGCCCTTTTTTTGTAAAAGGTTTTCTTAAAAAGATTACAAGCAGGTCACTTTCTCCGACTGCCTGGCGGATAATTCTCTCATGGGCTCTATTAAGAGGGTTTGCCGCAAGCATCATGGACGTGATGGTTTTTGCACCGGTTTTATTGATCATCTGTTTGATACGTTTGATATTATCATCAATGAGGGGGTATTGTACGGTATATTCACCTGATATAGCGATTTCTCCAAGTCGGGCCATTGTGTTTTTAACCCCTGGATGACTTTCATCCGCTGTCCCGTAGATATGGTGCAAACGTTGTATTGGATCGATCCTGAACGTATCCTCAACGATCAGTTCCCCGACTTTTGTATCTTCAGTGATCAGATCTACCACATCACCTTTCGTTAAATTTTCCAATGTTCTTTTGTTGCGTGTACCTTTTGGAGCCAGCAAGAAAGCAAAAGGGAATGGAACACCTTTATACATTTTTGTTTTATCAACTTCCATGGCCTCTGTTTTGTTCATCAATTTTGTAACGGGCGCGATAAGCCCAGCTTTGACCAGTGCCAAGGTAGAAAGTGCCTCTGTATCGATGTAAAGTTGTTTTGAGTCTTTATTTCTTTTTGAAGAGTCCATACTTTTTCCTTTTTTCCCACAAGCTTTTTCTAGATATTCCAAGTTTCTTTGAGAGTTCCGTATCAGGGAACTTGTATTGGAAGCTGTTTACGATAAATTTTACATAATCGTCAATCGTTAATATCTCATTTTGATCATAAAGCTTGTTTTCAGTATTGAGAATGATCGTTTCAAAATCACAGTCTAGTTCTGCAGTAGAGCACATGATAAAATCATAATTTTTAAGCAGTTCAAAAAGTTGTTCCCTATCACTTTTTTTCAATGCCTGAAGCTCGGTAATATAAAGTAATGTATTGGTTCCGCTTTGGATGATCTTTTCGCGCCAATTTTCACTGGTTAGAGGAACAAATGTAAGTAGCATATCTTTTTTCTGGACATATTCAAAAACGATTTTATCAACCAGCCTTTGATAATTGGTCTGAATGACGATAGGTATGGTTAATTTGTCTGTATCAAAATCGGTCTCTATCTCCTGAAGCAGGTTTTGCATATATTCCTGATAGAGTCTGGTGTTTTTTTTGAGTTCCTGATACTCTTTATAGTGATCTATCTTGCGTAAAAGTTCTTCGATCATGAAAGGCTTGACGATATAGTCTTTTGCACCAAGTCTAAGAGGTTCTCCAACCGTATCATTATTGATATAATTGACCATAAGGATGATGATCTTGTCATTAAACTCTTTGATCAACAGTGTGATGTTTTGGCCTGGCAGATTGGTTGAGAGAAGATAGACATCCCCTTTGCTTTGCATTGCTTCTTTGATTGAACTGAAAACTTCTGTCTCAAAACCATGTTCACTCAATTTGGATGCGATACTTTGAGCAAGATAAAGTTCATTTTCTATAATGATGATTTTCATAATGTTTTCCAGTCAAAATAAGTTAAATTGGCAACCGCATGTACGGTTACGCCTTCTTTACGGCCTACAAATCCAAGATTTTCTGCAGTTGTCGCTTTGATATTAACCAAATGTTGTTTGATGTCAAGCATCGTTGCGATAGATTTTCTCATTTGTGATTTATACGGCATGAGTTTTGGTGCTTGTGCCACGATCGTCATGTCCACATTTCCTATTTCAAAACCAAAGGCCTTGATCTTTGCAACCGTATCTTTCAACAGTAGCTTCGAATCCACCCCCGCATACTTTTGGTCCGTGTCAGGATAGAGCTCTCCGATATCGCCCATTCCTGCTGCTCCCAACAGTGCATCGATCAGTGCATGGATAGCAACATCTCCGTCACTATGGGCTTTGAACCCGAAGTCTACATCGATCTTGACCCCGCAAAGCATCATCGTTTTTCCGTTTTGGAACGGATGGATATCCATCCCAAAACCTGTGCGTGTTTTGGAAGAGGGCGCTTTGAGGCAAGGAAGTTTTGCAAGATCTTCTATTGTAGTCAGCTTATGTGCCAACGAAGAACCTTCTACAAAGCTAATAGTCTCGCCTAACGCCTTAATAGCAGAACTTTCATCTGTAAACATGGTTTTGGTTTGAAGCGCCACTTTTAAGATAGCCGTCTTGCTTAGTTGAGGGGTCTGTATGATCTTCACTTCTTCTCTGTCGATAGGTAAATCTTGCAGATAAAGGGTATCCACAACCTTTAAAGCAGGAACGATACAGGATGCTTCTTCTTTAGCCGCGATGATGCGTTGGATCATCGCGGCATCGATACAACAGCGAGCGATATCGCTTACCAGGACATAAGAGGTTTTAACTTCTTTGATAGCATTGCTCAGAGAATCCTGTCTTGTATCACCGCCTTCAACAAATTGATAATCTGCGAAATACGGCATGTATGCAATCTCTTCTTTACTCGAAACGACAATGATCTGCCTAAAGTCAGCAGTTTTTTCAAATCTTTGGGCAACATGCAGCCATAACGGAACTTCTCCGTTATAGATCCATTGTTTTTTGACAGGAGATTTAAACCGGGTTGAACTACCAGCGCCCAAAAGGACCAATGTTATATCAGACACGTATTTTCCTATATTATGTATCAAATTGTAACGTATTATACTCTCCGCTTGCTTGATTGTATCTGTATAAATAAGATATTTTTACTCTTATTTAATCTCCATATCGCCTCAATTTCAATCAAATTTAAGATTGGCTTGGTATAACTCGAATATAAACCACACTATTTAGGATTTAAAGATGAGAACAGAATGGTTGAAAAAACGTGAAAACGACCCTGTAAGAACTCAGATGTATTATGCCAAAAGAGGGATTATTACTGAAGAGATGCACTATGTTGCAAAAATTGAAAAGATAGATCCGGAACTACTTCGAAGCGAGATTGCAAGAGGAAGATGTATCATCCCTGCAAATGTCAATCATAAGCATTTGGTTCCTATGGCGATCGGAATGGCTGCCACTTGCAAGATCAATGCCAATATCGGATCCTCTGCCTTGGCATCAGATGTAGCCGGTGAGATCGAGAAGGTAGATGTCTGTCTTAAATATGGTGCCGATACGATCATGGATCTCAGTACGGGAGGTGACCTGGATAAGATCCGTGAAGCGGTTATTGATCATTCGACAGTACCGATAGGAACCGTACCGATGTATCAGATCCTTCATGATGTGAATGATCATATTGAAAAACTCGATATCGATACGATGCTTAATGTACTTGAAAAACAAGCGCAGCAAGGGGTGAGTTACTTTACGATTCATGCCGGGTTCCTGCTTCGTTTTATGCCGCATGTGGCAAAAAGAAAAATGGGTATCGTAAGCCGTGGCGGTTCTTTGATGGCTGCTTGGATGATGCATTATCACAAAGAAAACCCGTTTTATGATGCGTACGACCAGATCTTGGATATCTGTCGGAAATATGATGTTGCCCTTTCGCTGGGTGACAGCTTGAGACCTGGATGTTTGTATGATGCGAGTGACGATGCGCAGTTGAGTGAGCTGAAAGTGTTGGGTGAATTGACACTGAAGGCATGGGAGAAAGATGTTCAGGTGATGATCGAAGGACCTGGACATGTTCCTCTTAATCAAATTGAGAGAAATATGAAATTGGAGCGTGAGTATTGTCACGAAGCACCGTTCTATATCCTTGGGCCTTTGGTTACGGATATTGCAGCCGGGTATGACCATATCTCTTCAGCGATAGGCGCTGCTGTCGGCGGATGGCATGGGGCAAGCATGCTTTGCTACGTAACGCCTAAAGAACATTTGGGATTGCCAAATGCTGCAGATGTCCGTGAAGGGATCATTGCCTATAAGATCGCTGCACACGCAGCAGATATTGCCAGAGGCCGTCCTGATGCCAGAAAGATAGATGATGAGATGAGTGATGCGCGTTACGGGTTTGACTGGAACAAGCAGTTTGAACTTGCACTAGATCCAGATCGTGCCAGAGAATACCATGATGAAACTCTTCCTCAGGATGTGTTTAAGGAAGCAGAGTTCTGTTCAATGTGCGGGCCGAAGTTCTGTTCATATAAGATCACGCAAACTATCGTTGAACAGCACGGGGATGTGATGGCGGATGCCGAGCAAATGAGCGTTTCCCATTAAAGAATAATTGATTAAAAATAGGAGTATAAATGACTGAAAATAATGTAATGGAAGCATTAAAAAATGTAACCTATCCTGGATTTACAAAAGATATCGTTACGTTTGGATTTGTGAAAGATGTTGTTATCGAAGGCAACAATGTGAGTTTAACGGTTGATATCACCTCTTCTGCTGATGAAGTCAAGCAGCAGATCATGCAGGATGTAACGGTTGAACTCAAAAAGATCGGATTTGAAACAATCAATGTTAATATCAAAGCACCGCAAGCGCCAAAACAGATGAGTAACTCTATCAGTGGTAAAAATATTGCTCCGCAAGTTAAAAACTTTGTGATGGTCAGCTCAGGTAAAGGTGGGGTTGGTAAATCAACAACCTCTGTAAACCTTGCCGTGGCAATGGCAATGCAGGGTAAAAAAGTCGGGCTTTTGGATGCAGATATCTATGGGCCGAACATTCCCCGTATGATGGGTGTGGCAGATCAGAAACCAGAGATCCAGGGGAATAAAGTACTTCCGCTAAAAGCATACGGTGTTGAGATCATGTCAATGGGATCCTTGATGGAGCCGGGGCAATCTTTGATCTGGAGAGGTTCTATGATCATGAAAGCGATCGAACAGTTCCTCAGAGATATTTTGTGGTCCGACCTTGATGTATTGGTCATTGATATGCCTCCTGGAACAGGTGATGCCCAGCTGACATTGGCGCAGTCAGTTCCTGTTACTGCTGGGGTTACGGTAACAACGCCTCAGGAAGTCAGTTTGGATGATAGCAGAAGATCACTTGATATGTTCAAAAAACTGCATATCCCTACCGCCGGTATTATTGAAAATATGAGCGGTTTCATCTGTCCTTCCTGTGAAACAGAATCGGATATTTTCGGTATGGGTACTGCAACACCGGTTGCAATGGAATATGATACAGAGCTTATCGCCCGCATCCCGATCGAACCTGCCGTTAGGATCGGTGGTGATACAGGTATGCCGGTAACGTACCATAAACCAGACAGTGAAACAGCAAAACGTTATCAGGAAGCGGCAGGAAAAGTCCTTGCATTCATCGATAAAGTCAATGCCCAAGGCGGTGTAAGCAACCAGGCGATCCAACCGACTACACCTCCAGGTGTAAGTGCCTGCAGTACACAAGCTGCACCCAAGCAGGAAAGTTCCGGCGGAAGCTGCGGAACAGGGTGCGGCTGCCACTAATCTTCATTGATCTGCCTTCTTTTCTTCCGAGGGTTCTCGGAAGAAATTTCTTCTTTCTTTTTAAACTTTCTCTTTTTTGCTACAATATCCATTTAAATAACACAATATAGGAAATTTTATTATGACAAATGCAGAAAAATTGCAAAATTTATTGGAATTGGAGATCATCCCGGATCTTGAAGTTGCTATCGATGAGCTCTTTGAAGAGATCGATAAAGCCAAGAATGCCTCCAAAGAACAAAAAGAGGATCTTGAAGAACTCAGAGAGATGAGAACGGAGTGTTTTGCTATTGTTGAAGAGTTGAAACGCAATGAACTGGATGAAGATGAGATCGATGAACTTTTGGCTGAATTGATGGAGTTCTTTTGCATTTGCAGGTGGAGATATCGCTCCTGTTGAGCCAGAAGTAACGGTTCCAGAAGTAGTCGAATCAACACCAGGTTCATTCTATGTAGGTTTGGGTTATTCTTATATGACAGGGACAATTGCGGATGTAGGAACAAGAGGTGCAGATATTGATGTAACAGGTCATGCCTTGACTGCATTGGCAGGATACAACTTCAACAAATATATTGCGGTAGAAGGTAGATATTCGACTGTACTTAGCGATGTAAACTTGGATGATGGAACTTATGATGAAGATGTTAATGAAGATCTTTCAAACTTTGCTATCTATCTTAAACCAATGTACCCAGTAGCAGATAACTTTAATGTTTATGCACTTCTTGGATATGGTCAAGTATCTGCAAGTTTTGACGGTGAAGATTATTCAGAAAATGGATTCCAATGGGGTCTTGGCGCAAACTATGCTGTTACAGAAAACATCGGTGTATTCGTAGATTACACAAGATTGTATGATGATACTGGATTTGACGGAGAACTTTCAGGTGTAGATGTAACACTTGATTCAGTAAACGTAGGTGCAACTTATACATTCTAATCTCATTGAAGGTCAACATTGACAGCAACAATGCTGTCGGTTGGCATCACTTATTTAAAAAATCTTCTTCATATCTATTCGCAATAAAATTGCCTATAATAAAATATTTGTGTTTATTTTTATTGACATCCTATATAATATTAGTGTATATTAATTTTAGGGGCTTGACTAGTTTAGAGGGTCATTTCTGAAGATTTTTAACAGTAATTTGTATAAATCTTCACCTCTATAATTGAACCTAAACTCACACTCTTTAA
>JACXUM010000037.1 GCA_014763895.1 Campylobacterales bacterium | reverse complement strand
GCCATGTCCTCGCTCCATAGAAATTCGCGCATCGGTTTGCCGGAGCCCCAGATTTCTACCTGCACAGCAGGTCGTGAGGCGTGAGGCGTGAGGCGTAAACCGTATTTTGACAAGACATCTATGATCTCTTCTTGTGTCGCATTACCGTCGATGCCTTCGATGGGGAGTTTGTTGAGATCGGATTTGATCGTTTCCCAGTCATTATTTTCCAGTGCTTTGCCAAGATGAATCTTCCGGATCAGAGCAGGCAATACATGGCTCTTCTCCAGATCGAAGTTGTCATTTGGTCCGTAAAGGTTTGTCGGCATCACTGAGATAAAATTCGTACCATACTGGATGTTATACGATTCGCACATCTTGATCCCCGCGATCTTGGCGATCGCATAAGGTTCATTGGTATACTCCAGCTCGCTGGTCAGAAGATACTCCTCTTTCATCGGCTGCGGACAGTTCTTCGGGTAGATACAGGTGCTCCCCAGGAACATCAGCTTTTTCACCCCGTTCAGATAGCTCTGGTGGATCACATTGTTCTGGATCTGCAAGTTCTCGTATATGAAGTCTGCTCTATATGTATTGTTCGCCACTATTCCACCCACTTTTGCAGCCGCGAGGAAAACGTACTCGGGTGCATGTTCCTTAAAGAAGCTTTCGACGGCAATACTGTCAAGAAGATCTAGTTTTTCGTACTGCACAGAGTTCGTATTGAATGTTGAATGTTGAGTGTTGAATGTTGAATGATCTTTTGGTTGTCTATTGTGATAATTGCTTATGATGTTGGTATAACCTTTTTCCAACAGATTTTTGATGATCGCTGATCCAACAAGACCTGTACCGCCGGCTACAAAAATCTTTGATGATTTTTGCATCTTGACATTCTTATTCATTACCATCCTTTTCATTCAACATTTAACATTCGGCATTGGTTAGGAACTGATGGGTCAAATGATAGCTATCATTCCCGAACAGATCACGTGTATAAACTTTTTCTTTTACATCTTCCGGATCATCTGAGACCCTGTTTGCCACGATCACATCCGATACCTTTTTAAACGCATTGATATCTTTGATCACTTTTTTGCGTTGCGGTATCAATGTCGATCCTCTATGTTTTGCATATATTTTAAAGTAAAACGGATAATCTCAATCAGTTTTTCCGAATACTCCAAAACTTCATCAAAAATATCTTTCAACTGATCTTCTATATATTCATGGGCTATGGTGTTTCTTATATCTTTCATTATCCTAAGCTCTTCGACATCTTCAAAAAGTCCTCTTTTGTGGGCATTGTTAACGACATCTATGAGCGTGCCCTGATTTTCAAATTCATATTCATCCAACGTTCTAAAAATCTTCCTTATGAGAAAATCTATCCCTCTGCTATACCTGCTGCAAAGCGTTTCAAATTTGCCAAATTCATCTATACTATACGCATCTTTTATACCGATAACCTTGCACTCTGTATATGAGATCTCAATCCAAAACAGTTGTTTTTCTAAAAGCTTCTTGTCATTAATGAGTTTCTCATACATCATAACTCAACCGCCTTATTGATGATATGCTTTGTAAAAGGTTGATCGATGGAAAATCTATCCAGTACGATATCCAGTTTTTGTTCGCCAAACTTTTCAAAAAAGGCTGTTCTGATTTTTCTGATATCTTTTTTTTCCAACGTATCATCCAATATCAAAATGTCAATATCCCCGCCTTTTTTAGTATCATCTACACGACTTCCGAAAAGATAAATCTTAGCGCTATGGGAAAGTTCATAGAGTTTTGATTTTAAAAGTTCGATTTCTTGATCTGACAATCTCACAACACCCCTTTTTATCTCAAGTATATCACTCATTTTATATCTTAAAAACTTAATATTCACTTTTTACCCCGATACCCGCCGCTTTTTGGGCTGCTTCCAAACTGATCAATCTTTCCCGAACAGATCACGTGTATAAACTTTTTCTTTTACATCGTCGAGCACATCCGCATGGCGGTTGGCGATGATGACATCCGACATGGCTTTGAACTCTTCCAGATCGCGAATGACGCGCGAGTGGAAAAACTCCTCTTTGTGCAGCGTCGGCTCGTAGATCACGACCTCGATCCCCTTGGCCTTGATCCGTTTCATGATCCCCTGTATGGCGGAAGAGCGGAAGTTGTCGCTTCCCGCTTTCATGACCAATCTATAGATCCCAACA